>CAZIKN010000013.1:0-6103 GCA_964539805.1 uncultured Saprospiraceae bacterium
GTCACCCTACAAACCCCTCCCCGGCGGTAACCAGAGTACTTATTACCAGTATCATTATCCCAAGCCCGAAGACATCAGCCCGGAACAAAAGAGCTATATCCGCAATTGGGTCACTAATTTTGAGGCTGCCATGACCTCCAACCAGTTTGCTGACAGCCTGAACGGTTATCCCAATTACTTGGATGTCCAATCTTTTATTGATTTTACCCTGATCAATGAAATGGCCAAAAATATTGATGCCTATCGCATAAGCACTTACCTTCACAAAGATCGGGACAGCAAAAACCCCCGCTTGGTGGCTGGCCCGGTATGGGATTTTAATATTGCTTATGGCAATGTAAACTATTGTCAGGGAGCCAATCCGGATGGCTGGGTCATGGATTTCAACCAATACTGCGGCACAGACCAATGGGTCATTCCCTTTTGGTGGCCCCGAATGTGGGATGACCTCAATTATCGGCGCCAAATCCGCGACCGCTGGCGCGAGCTCCGCAAAGGCCCCCTCTCCGACGCTTCCATACAGTTTGTCCTGGATTCCCTGATCAAGGTGGTAGAGCCGGCACAGGCGCGCAATTTTGAGCGCTGGCCCTACCTTAACCAATGGGTTTGGCCCAATGTTTTCTGTTGCGGCACCTATCCCGAGCATGTCAATTATTTGAAAGATTTTTTGAAAAAACGTATCACATGGATGGATGGCGCCATGCAGACACTGTACATCGGCAAATATAAATACAGCAAATACTTCACGACCAAGGTATTCCCCAATCCCAATTACGGGCAAGTGTTTGTCCGGTATTATGCGATATACGGAACAAAAGTGCGCATACGGCTCTACGACAACAACGGAAGACTCGTTACAGAGGCCATCACTTCTCCTGACCTCAATGAGGCGCAGGAGTATATGTTTCAACACCGCCTAAGCCCCGGCAGTTACTTTTATGAAGTTTATTTTGATGAGGAAAGGGAGTCATCGGGGAAAATTTTGGTGCGGTAGGCCGAAGTGAGACTTCATCTGTTTTCATAGGTTACACCTATCCTATTCATTTTGTGTCAACATCAAACATAGATTGTATTGACGAAGCAACATTCTAATTTGCGTGATGAAACCAGTAAAAAACATCCTTTTATTCAGTGCTGCCGCCGACCGGCAGGTAACAGTCCATTTCGACGAGGGTACGTTTTGGCTGTCGCAGAAAGCGATGGCACTGCTGTTTGGCGTAGATCGTTCCGTAATTACCAAACATATTCGACATATTTTTGAATCCGGTGAATTGGAAGCGGATTCAGTATGTGCAATTTTTGCACATACTGCTGACGACGGCAAGACCTACCAAACGCAATTCTATCGGCTTGAGGCCATTTTGTCCGTTGGCTACCGCGTTAACTCCGTGCAGGCCACCGATTTCAGGAAATGGGCCACCCAAACCCTCAACGAATTCATTATCAAAGGTTTTGTACTGGACGATGAGCGGCTCAAACAGGGCAAACACCTGGGGCAGGACTATTTTGATGAACTCTTGGAGCGCATCCGCGAGATACGCGCCAGCGAGCGGCGTTTTTACCAAAAAATAACCGATCTGTACGCCCTCAGCACCGATTACGACAAAAGCAGCCAACAGACCAAAGACTTTTTTGCCGCAGTACAAAACAAACTGCACTGGGCCATAACGGGCCGTACCGCAGCCGAAATCATTTACGCCGAAGCCGATGCTGCCAAACTTTACATGGGCCTCACGACCTGGAAAGATGCCCCTGACGGAAAAATTCAAAAAAGCGACGTGACAGTGGCCAAGAACTACCTGTCGCAACAGCACATTGCCGAGTTGAACCGATTGGTGTCGGCCTATTTGGACTTGGCAGAAAACAACGCCCAACGCGGCATGGCCTTCAATATGCAGCAATGGGCCAAATTCTTGGATGGCTTTTTGGAATTGTCCAATTACCCCATTCTTCAGGACAAAGGCAAGTTCAGTATGCTCGAAGCCAAACTAAAGGCCGAGGGCGAATTTGAAAAATTCAGGGCAATACAAGACCGCAACTATGAAAGCGATTTTGACAAACTACTGAACAAAACGAAACAATGAGGGCTAATTTTTTACCGCATATAATCCGGCCCACAATGCTCATATATTTTGTCTTGCCGCTTTTTGGCGTCTTTGATCAGTTCATAGAAGTCGTTGATATAGCCCGTAACATACTCGCGTGATGTACGATCAAAGTGAGGAAAATCCGCACAAAACTTTAAAATTTCTTCTTTTTGGGCTTCAAAAAGGGCAAAAGTGGGCATCCATTGTGCTTCCTCTCGGCAAGGGCCCATGAAGTATCGTGTCCTGACGCTTGGAATATTCATGTTGCGACCCGGCACGGCATAAGGCGTGTTTACGATACCGGCGTAATCAAAATCATAGGGGACTGCGGTGAGGAGGGAATCACCACCAAGCAACAAGGTATTGAGGTTGTGGCGGTTTTTGATAGCCCAGTCTGTATTGCCGATCATAAACTCAAACATGGATACAAGATCCAAATTCTTTTTTTCTATAGCATCGGAACTCAGGATGCGCGGCTCTAATTTTCGGCCCTGCAAACGATTGGCCAGGTCACGCTCAGGCTCAATAAAAAAGGCAAAATTTGACAGAAAGGCACTTTTATTCCTGTCTTTTTTTAGTTCCAATTTCAGCAGGTGCGCGCGCAGGCTATGCGCTGTCAATAAGTTGTAGAGGCGGTAAACAGCGTACTCCCGTATAACAAATTGCTCGTAATCATCTTCTTCCTTGCAGATCAATACGGACTCTAAGATATTGATTTCTGTGGACAATCCCTCGTTGGTTAAAAATTCCTGGTTAAAGCGGATTTTCAAAGGAGGGATATCACAGATTTTGCGCCGAGCATGGCCTTTGGGACGGACTTCTATGTTCACCACTTTTTGCGCCTGGTTTTTGTCTTTGTAAAGTAGCACGGCAGGATGCCAGGTTTTGTCGTCCATTTTGTTGCGCAACAAACGCATTACATCTACCTCAAGGGTAAGCTCCGTGATCTGCTCCCGTTCAAAGTACTGAAAAATACTGTTGCGCGGCAGCGTGCTATCAGCCGTTTGTTGCCCCCTTCCACTTAGCGCCGACAAAAGTATTAGCGCGATGAACAAATATATTTTCATGCTATAAGTCCTTGTCTTAAAGGAGTTTAAAACTGGTAAAAACTTTGTATGTATAAGCAATGGCCAATCAGCGGACGGGAATATGGTGCCGGATCATAGTCGGCAGGGTCATACATTTTGGTAAAGGAGCGCACATATCGGAAGGTAAAACCAATATGTCGCGTGGCCATAAAATTGGCCCCGAGCAAAAAACTGATGTCGCCTTTGTTCAGCAAATCACGATCCAGAACCGGGCGGATACCCGCAGCGATACCGGATGAACTGGCACTGAGGAAGCGCGCATAGGAAAAGCCAATATTAAAAGAGGTGCGGTACCAGTTGTCGCGCTCGTCATCCTCTTCTATCAGCCAGTCTTTGTAATGCCATTGAAGTGGTATTTCAAGGTAGTTCAGGGTATGAGAAAAGGTAAACGGGTTGTTCTGATCACGGCGCAGTTCTGTTTGGGCGCCCCGCTGGGCAAACAAAAACTCAATACTGGCCTCTGAGCGACCCTTTAGGCGCGTAATGCCCCGCAAGCCGCCCTGCAGGCCCAATTTGTTGTAACCAGCCGAGAGGTCACCATTGATTTGGGAGGCTGTAACGCCCGCTATAATGGCTGCTTTGAAGCGTTGCTGGGCTGAAAGTGTAAGTCCTGCGCAAAGTAACAGGGCAAATAGAGGTAATTTTTTCATAAAAAAGTGTTTCATAAAAAATGCGAATTTAGTGTATTAAAGCGATTGGGAAGGTTTTTTCCTACTTTGTAGCACAAAATGTAGTTTTTTATTACCTTTGCCCCTCTTTTCAAAAATTTTTCACAAAAATAGTACTTGTCAAAATGGGCAAAGGTGATCCAAGAACAAAAAAAGGCAAAATTATCCGTGGTTCACACGGAAACAGCCGTCCGAAGTTGAAAAAATACGCTGACGCAAAGAAGAAGCAAAGCGCATAAACTTTGGGCGCCGAATAGCCTCTTAACAGCCAATAAAAAACGCGCCATCCTGATGATTTATAATCGGGATGGCGCGTTGCCTTTATACTATGAATTTAAGTTGTTTTTAAGATTATCAGGATTATTTTATCGTTACTTGCCTGATTTTCAAAGATTTGCCGACTGCATCCGATGACTTTGTCTCTTAAACAAGATTGTACTCGTATGCCAATTTGATGAGGTTGGCCGTGCTGTTTACGCCTAATTTGCGCATGATATTTTTTCGGTGTACACTGACTGTCTGGTCGCTGATAAAGAGTTTTTCGCCGATCTGTTTGTTGTTTTGGGCCTGCCCGATATGGCGCATGATCTCGATTTCACGGCGCGTAAGCCCGAATTTTTTGGCAAAACTCTTGTCTGGTGAGGTCTTAACCGCGGCGCCATTGTTTTCTTTGGCAATGGGAACCCCTCGTCCTACGTATGTATTGCCCTCAATTATGGTCTCTATGGCCTGATACAGTTCGTCCTCCGTGCTGGTTTTGAGCATATAGCCATCAGCCCCGGCCCGAAAGGCGGCTTTGACCAAACGCGGATCATCCTGTAGGGTGATGACCAAGAAGCGCGTGGCAGAAAAGCCTTTTTTCAGGTTGGGCAAAATGGCTAAGCCATCCGGCTCGCCCAAGCCCAGATCCAAAAACACCAGATCGGCGGGTGATTGGCGCATCAGATCCTGCAACTGTGTTCCCGTTCGGGCCACGCCGCGCACAGCGCAGGCAAATGGCTGCCCGGGCTTGTTCAAAATGGACTGCATGCCCTCAATAAAGATAGGCTGATCATCTGCTACCAATACGTTCAAAAATTTCATGGGTTCGTTGTACATCATAATTCAGAACTACCTTTACAATTTCCATACCATTTGCCCCAAATAGGGTAAAAACGGCGGTGCATAACGCGGGAGCGGTAGTTTTTTCGCATTTTTGCCGCTTAGATGACTTATTTAGGCAAGCCGTAAAGGCGTAATGGATGCTTTAGGCCCAGCGGACAACCCCTCTTATTTATGCGACAACGTATTATTACTGCGATCTTTTTTGCTTCGGCCATGTTGGCCGGTGTTTATGGCGGCAAATACCCTTTTTTTTGCCTGTTTTTTATTGTGACAGCGGGTTCGCTCTGGGAGCTTTCCGGGCTGCTTTTTTCGCCCGATGAAAAGTTTTTTAAGCTCCGGCGTTTGTTTACGGTATTGCTGGGTGTACTGCCTTTTGTTCTGTATGCATATATACCGCTTCAGTCCATGCCAACGACCCAGGATGAGTTTTGTGATTCGTTTATCGTTGACAAAGAAAGAGCCATTGCCTTTATCATGGGCATTGAAGTTTTATTGATTTTCTTATTGTTCATCTTTGAGCTGTTTACGGAATCCACGCGCCCCTTTCCCAACATTGGCACATATTTATTGGGATTATTTTATGTTGGCATTCCCATGACCCTGCTGATCGAAACGGCATTTTGGACGGGCGATTACGGCCCGCACCGCGTTTTTGGCATTATGTGGTTGGTATGGACCAATGACACGATGGCCTACTTTGTGGGTTCAAAACTGGGGAAAAACAAGTTTTTCCCCCGCATTTCCCCTAAAAAAACCTGGGAAGGGACTATTGGAGGCTTGGTATTTACGGTGCTAATGGCCTTTTTGTTGTCTTCTTTTATTGATGAATACACCACAGCACAATGGCTTGGCATAGGGGTAGTGGTAGGCATCATGGGTACTTTGGGCGATCTGGTGGAAAGTATGCTCAAGCGCAGCGTAGGGGTAAAGGATTCCGGCACCTTGTTGCCCGGTCACGGCGGTCTCTTGGATCGTTTCGACAGTTATTTGTTTGTTCAGCCCTTTATTTGGGTTTTATTGCTGTTGATTTGACGTTTTGAATGTTGATTTGACCTAATGTTGATTTGACGTTTTGAATGTTGATTTGACCTAATGTTGATTTGTTGATTTGATACGTAGAGTGTACCGAGTGTACGCTTCGCATCAAATCAACAAA
>CAZIKN010000013.1:6203-79419 GCA_964539805.1 uncultured Saprospiraceae bacterium
TCAACAAAAAGTCAAATCAACAAAAAGTCAAATCAACAAAAAGTCAAATCAACAAAAAGTCAAATCAACAACAAATCAAATCAACAACAAATCAAATCAACAAATCAACAAAAAGTCAAACCAACATTATAACCCCTTTATCCGCAATATCCTCCACCACGTGATTAGGGTACAAAAAAGCCCTGTCCCGGAACAGTTCACGGATAGCGACATCTTCCAGCGTGACCATTTTCTCTGAAAATTGCTCCGCTTTTTCAAAACAAAACAGCAGGCGATCCAGCAGGTATTGGTAATCACGGATCCAGATGAGGGTATTGGCGGGCAGCACTTGGAACAAAGATACCTTTTGCTCCTGACGGAAGCGCGTGTTGAGGTTGGGTACAAGGCTGATATGAGCCAGTGTCCGCTTGCTCAATTGGGTGAGCGGATCAAATTCGCGTATGCTTTCCACGGTGGTGTCAAAGAGTTCTATGCGATAGGGTAATTCATTGCCAAATGAAAAAATATCAATTATGCCTCCCCGAATGGAGAACTGGCCAGGTTCGTACACAAAATCAGTGCGGACAAAACCATATTCCACCAATACATCAATCAGGAAATCCGTGTCCAAGTCTTCGTTTTGGTTGATCTTGATGCGGCTTTGGTCCAGTACATGAGGGGAAACCACTTTTTCAAAAAGCGCTTCAGGATAGCTCACTACAATGCGAGCAGGGCCATCACTGCTCAGTAAATTGACCACTTCACTTCTTTGCAGGGCTTGGGTCGGGTTAAGTTCATCAAAAAACGCTGGCCGTTTAAAGGAATCGGGAAAGAAGAGGGCCCGTTCTTCACCCAAGATAGCGGAAAGGTCATTTTGGCGATAGGCAGCTTCTTCTTTGCCATTGGCGACAAACAGGTGGTGGTACGGTTTGCCATCAGAGGCCCTTAGCTGGTTATAGCAGGCTGCCAGCACAAAAGATTCCTGCGCTCCGAGCAGGCCTTTAAGTTGTATCCGGGGAGCAATTTGCCGATTTTCAAAGGCTTGGGCAATTTTTGGCAAGGCAGGGTGCTTGCTATATGCCTGAAGTAAGTGATGGAGATTGCTCATTGTGGGGGAGCGGCATTGCTGTTGGGCTCATGGTCCGCGTTGTTGTCAGACGAGGGTTGGTGGCCGATCTCCGTTTCTTCTTGTGTAGGCACATCGTCAGCCACGGCACTTGCGTTGGTACTTTCGCTGTTTTCTGCCGCCTCTATTTGTTCCTGAATGGCTTGCACTTCATTTTTGGGGGCAGCCGCTTGTTCTTCTGTTAGCATGGCATCCTTAAAAAAGCGGCGCTGAAACAAAACAATGGCCAGCACCCCACAGGTGATGGCAGCATCTGCCACATTGAATATCGGACTGAAGAACAGGTAGCGTTCGCCACCTATATAAGGTATAGCCTCCGGCACCGGGATATAAGTGATGGGGAAATAAAGCATATCCACTACTTTGCCATACAGGAAGCCACCCAATGGCATTTCGCTGGCATAGCCGTTGCCTAAGCCCACCAATTCAGCCGTGATGTCATCATGGTAGGGGCTTTCGGAAAAGATCATGCCGTACAGCGCACTGTCAATGATATTGCCCAATGCCCCAGCCGTGATCAGACCTATACAATAGACAAAGCCCATGGGTGCTTTCATGGTTAAAAGTGCGCGCAGGTACCAGATAAGGCCTCCCACCAGAATGATGCGGAATACGCTGAGTGCGAGTTTGCCATAATCCCAGCCGAAGGTAATGCCAAAGGCCATGCCTTCATTTTCCACAAAATGCAATTTGGCCCAATCCAAGCCAAACATCGGCACATCCTGGTTGTAGTGAAAATTGAGTTTGATGTAAAACTTACTGGCCTGATCCACCAACAAAACCAGCAGGATCAATAACGTAACGAGTTGTCCCTTCTTCATAATGGCGCAAAGAAACGATGTTTTGCGTAAAAGCCCGTGCAGCGTTTTTAAAAGTTAAAGCCTCTTCACCATGAATTGTATTGGTCAATCCGACGTTTTCAAGTGGTAAAAGTTAAAATTTGCAGGCTGACTGCGAAAAGATTGGGCGAAAAGGAAATTTTGTAAAAGGAAAAATCCTACCTTCGCGCACTTGTACAAATTTACTTACACGCTGTTTTTTTAACACCAAACACACATAGCCGTTGTCTGTCTATGAAAAAAACTACTCTACACCTGTTGTCGTTGTCCCTCATGCTGTTGTTGGCTTCAGCGACGTTTGCGCAGGACATTCATTTTTCTCAGTTCTACATGAGCCCGCTGAACCTCAATCCAGCAATGACGGGCGTCATGAATTGTAACCACCGCCTTGTGGCCAACTACCGCAATCAGTGGTCTTCAATCCTTAAGAACAACGCGTACAACACGTACTCGGCCTCTTATGACCAAAAAATCCCGGTCGGCCGATATGATTACTTCGGTGCAGGCGGTACCCTTTGGGGCGACAAAGCCGGTGCATCCGAGTTCGCAACCCTACAGGCTCGCCTTTCGGGTTCTTATGCCAAAAAAATGGGTGGCTATCGCCGCAAAGCCCACTATTTGGTATTGGGAGCAGACTTCGGTGTGAGCCAACGCAGCATCAACAGTGCCAACCTCCAGTGGCCCAGCCAGAACGACAATGGTCGTTTCAATGGCAATTTGCCGGGCGAACCCATTACAGACCCGAACTTCCTATTTGTTGACCTCTCGGCGGGCGCTTTGTGGTTTAGTGTTATTGACCAGTACACCAATTTCTATTTTGGTGGTGCGGTAAGCCACTTGAATCGCGCAAATCAGTCGTTCGAGGATGCCAACATTCCGCTTTACAGCAAGTTCACCTTCCATGCGGGTGGTGAATTTATGACCTCACGCCGCTTTGGTCTTTTGCCAGGCGTAGTGACTTTCCTGCAAGGCCCATCTTTCCAGTTGAACGCTGGTACCTCGTTCAAGTTCCTGCTCGGCAACAGCCGCCGCTACAACCAAGCCTTCCAGTTTGGCCTCTGGGCACGTGTAGCCAATAAATTGGAACAAACCAAGCTGATGGATGCCCTTATCGTAAGCACACGCTTTGATTATGAGCAGTTTACCCTCGGTTTCAGCTATGACGTGAACACTTCATCGCTGCGTACGGCCTCCAACGGCAATGGCTCTTTTGAGTTCTCCCTGCTGTACAAAATCTGCGGCCCGGAACGCCGTGGCGTTTATTGCCCGAATTTCTAAGCAATATACTATCTGCCCAAAAGGCGATAACAAAAAAAAGCCCTCTTGCCTCGTCGGCGAGAGGGCTTTTTTCTTGGTGCTTGGAATAAAAATGGTCAAAACTTGGGAAAAATCCGGTTTTTGTTGAAATTTGCACGGCCTCAAAACCCATTTTTTTATTTAAGTCATTCAAAATGAAATGACTGTATCTTTCGTTAATACGGTCAATTACATTACAAAACCGAAAAAGTTATGTTTGGAAATAGCAAAAGTGCAGAAGAGCCCAAAAAAACCAGCGCCACACCCGGTTCCACATCCGGCGCTATCAATGCCTTAGTCAAGGGTACTTCCGTGGAAGGTTCCCTTCGCTGTGAAAACGATCTGCGGATAGACGGCACACATAAAGGAAAAATAAACTGTCAGGCAAAAATAATTATTGGCCCCTCCGGTTTCGTGGATGGCGAGATCAAATGCCAGAACGCCGTGATTGAAGGCCGCTTCAAAGGCATATTGCAAGTAAGCGACCTGCTCAACGTGCGCGAAACCGCCGAAGTAGATGGCGAAATCACCACCAACAAATTATTGGTGCAAAGCGGGGCAAAATTCAACGTGGCCTGCCACATGGAAGTTGCCGGTGCGAATGGCGTTGCCAAAAACGTTGACCTCAAATCCAACCAATCCGGTAATGCAGCCCGAGAAGTCGCCACAGGAAAAGCGGATGTCCGCAATTAAAGCCACCGCCAAATACGGCGGCATGGCTTTCCAATTGCTGGGTGCCTGTATCGCTGGTATGTACATAGGCCGCTGGCTTGATGCCAGCTTAGCGGTTGCTCGCCCCACATGGACGGTCTTTTTGACCGTCTTTTTTATGCTCGCTGCCCTCTATTCACTGTATCGGCAATTGCTGAAGGATTAGGTAGCACATTAGCCAATTAGCACATTGTTCTTACCGTGATCAACACCTTACTCTTTTTACTACTTTTTGTCGGCAACCCTGTCGCCCCAAGCGGACAACAACACGGCCCCATGGAGATATACGCTGACGGGGACAGCCTCATCGCCTGGCAAACAGAACAAGACCATGATTTTGGGGAAATACCACGGGGCAAACCCGTACTATTCGTTTTTACTTTTAAAAACACCGATTCCGCCCCCATCAGCATCGAAACCGTGCGTACTACCTGCGGCTGCACCGCCGCCGAATGGACACAAGATGCTATCCTGCCCGGCGAAACAGGCCAAATCTCCATCGAGTACGATGCCTATAAGTCCGGTGCCTTCCGCAAAAAAATCAAGGTGTTTTTTGATCGCCAGAAAAAAGGCGAAACGCTTTGGATTAGGGGCGAAGTGGAGGGGTGATGCTTTGTTGTTGATTTGACTTTTTGTTGATTTGTTGATTTGAGGCGAAGCGTACACGCTACGAGGGTCAAATCAACAAATCAACAAAAAGTCAAATCAACAAAATAATCACCTGCTCACCACAAATTGCCTTGCCACCATCACCTGCCCGCCTTCGCTGTATTGAAGCACATAATTGCCTGACGGATAACTGCTTACATCAAAAACAGTGCTCATGTCATTTACTACAGCGGCCCAGTCCTGTATCGTGCGGCCCTGCATATCCACAATGCGGAAGCGGCCTTTTAAGAACTCATGGCCGGCATGGTGCACCACGATGTACTCCGAGGCCGGATTGGGATACACCGTGATGTTGTCCTCCAATGTGGGCGTATACTCCGTGCCCACCAGATGACAGCCCGGGCTGAGGCAGCCATAGTCGTCCACGCGGACGAGCCAGCCCTGTTGTAGTGGCTCGTTGGGCACGTTACGGGTGATCTCGCCACAGAGCCAGTAGCCGCTGTTGGGGGCGGCGGCGAAGTCGTGTGTGGTGTGGAAATAACCATTAGCTGTTGTGTCCGAATAAAAAGAGAGGGTACGCTTCCATACTATCTTACCCTCTTTGTCAACTTTAGTGATCAGACCCAAAAAACCGATCCAACTTACCCCTATCTCTCCCGCTGCCACATATCCACCGCCATCGTTAGCCCTCACCATACGAACATTTTGACCTGTAGAAGTTAAGTCGCCAAAGTGAATACGCGTTTCCCAGGCTAATGAATAATCAGGGTTTAGTTTAAAAACAGTTGGATAATTCCACAAGTCCGCATACATTGGGTTGCTCATGGGTATTTCTTCCGTAATGGCCGATGCGCCTATGATACTGCCGTCAGGTTCTATGAGCATATCATATACGGACCAGCCCCGCCACTTGGGCAGGTCTTCTTCGGGCCATTTGATGTATTGTAGCGCGTTTTCGCCCGTACTGTCCAACTGAATGATCTGTTTGCGGGATATAATGTCTTTTTCTATAGATTGCCTACTCTCCCAGCCTCCGAGCAATATATTGTTTTTGGTGTCAACTGCCATAGAATAGTTTGTCTCGTACAATTGAGTAGTTCCGTAAGCTTTTGACAATTTCATATTAAAATCTGCATCAAGCTTGGCAAACAAGGTATTTTCCTTGGTCACATTGGTAAGGTTGCCGGATACAGCATACTCACCATTAGATAATAGCTGTACAGAGGAAACATAGATAAAAGGGTGGGCAGGATATAGTGGACTCAAAAACTCTTTATATCTAAGGATTTGCCCATCCGAATCAAGCTCAATAATAAACCCTTTTCTAAGGCTATCTTTTGCTATTCCACCAAAAACAAAATTTCCATGATTGTTGAGCAGGATTTTGCTTGAGAACGCATCAATCTCTTTATTGGGTGTCAGTATTTCTTCTAAATGATAGATATCTCCACTTGAATCAGCCTTTGCCCAAAAAATTCCATCCTCAAATTTATCATTTATCATTTCACCTTTGAGGTAAATGCAGCTATCTGTAGGAAAAATCCCAGTAAAAACTGTTGATAAATAGCCCAAAGAAGTACGTTGATTGACATAAGGAAACTGGGCATTCATTTGATTGAAAAAAAACAAAAAAATAGCACGTATAAAGACTTTTTTGTACATAGTCGGTAACATTTTATCGTGTGAATAAAAAAGCCATGCAAGCAGTTGTGTAATGAGGAACTCAGAACAAAACTTGCTTGCATGTAAAGTTGTCTGACGACCGCGAGCGGATCGTCCGACAATCTGGGTGGCTTGGTCGGACGATCCGCTCCTTATTGTTGATTTGACCCGCGTAGCGTGTACGCTTCGCCTCAAATCAACAAATCAACAAAAAGTCAAATCAACACATCAGCTCACCACAAACTCAACTGGGGCGATTTGTGCTTTTGGTGCAGATCAAGGTTGTAAGCGGGCATTTTACGCCCTTGCAGGTATTTATCCTTGGCCAAACGGAATTGTGCGTGTATGATCTCGGCTATTTTGCCTTCACCGCGCATACGCGTGCCCGGGCGATGGTCATGAAGATGGCCGCCATGGGTTTCCCGGATTTTGTTTAGCACTTTTTCGGCGCGGTCGGGCATGGTTTTGCGCAGCCAATCTTCAAAAATAGCGGCCACATCGCCATTGAGGCGAACAAGGGTATGGCCCACGCCTAATGCACCGCGTTCGGACACGGCTTTTACCAATTCAAATATTTCATGTTCGTTGAGTCCCGGGATGATGGGGGCCATCATTACAAAAACGGGTATGCCTGCTTCACTCAGCGTTTCCACGGTTTTGAGGCGCTGCTTTACGGTGGCGGTGCGCGGCTCCAAAAATTGGCGCAACTCCTCCTGCAAGGTGGTGATGCTAATGGCCACGTGTACCAATTGGTCGGCAGCCAAAGCCCGCAACAGGTCCAAATCCCGCAAAATAAGACTGTTTTTGGTGATAAGGCTTACCGGGTGGCGGTATTTCAGAAAAACTTCCAGGCAGGCGCGGGTGATGCGGAATTGGCGTTCGGCGGGCTGATAAACATCTGTGTTGCCTGCAAACATGATGGGCGTGGCTTCCCAGTTTTTCTTTTTCAGGGCCTGTTCCAGCAAGTCGGCGGCGTTGCGCTTGATCAGGATTTTTTGTTCAAAATCAAGCCCGGCGCTGAAGCCCCAGTAAGGATGGGTATTGCGAGCATAACAATAGATACAACCATGCTCACAGCCTTGATATGGATTCATGCCCCAAGCCAAGGGGATGTCTTCACTGACGACTTTGTTTAGGATGGTTTTGGGGTGGGTTTCCAAGTATTGCGTTTTCAGGTCTGCTTCTTCCCAATCAGAAGCCACCAGGGCCCAATCCAGCGGCTGCTCGTCGCGAATGGTTTTTTCATAAGGCGAAGCGGGGTTGAACTGTGCCCCGCGCCCGCGCAGAAAGGGCGTTTCTTCGTTTTTCACATGTGTTTTACGGCGTCTGGCAGGTGATAAAACGTAGGGTGACGATAAATTTTATCGTTTGCCGGATCAAAAAATGCTTCCTGATCTTCGGTGGAGGCGTGGATATGTGCGGATTCTACGACCCAGATGCTGATGCCTTCGTTGCGGCGACAATACACATCCCGGGCATTTTCAAGGGCCATTTGCGCATCCGAGGCATGCAGGCTGCCCACATGTTTGTGGTTTAGTCCTTGCTTGGAGCGGATAAATACTTCCCAAAGAGGCCAGTCTTTCATGAGTGATGAATGATGAGTGATGAATGATGAGTGATGAATGATGAGTGATGAATGATGGGGTATTGGGGGCTGCAAGATACGATTGGCCAGTTCAATGGACATAATATTTTACCATTTCAAGCACCCTGCCTCTTTCATCTACCTTCAAAATAGCGCGATCGCGTTCTGATTTGAGGTAAAACCCGTTTTTTGCGGTGATAACGTTATGGTAAACCGCTTGGGAGAAGTTTTTCCAATCGGCCAGAATGGAGGCATCCGCAGCGCTTTTATTGACAAAGCGTATCATGCTGAACAGATTGCCTTGGTCATTGGAGAACACCATTGTTTTGGCGTTCTGGCTTTCTTTAGTCCCCAATTTGACCCGGGTTTTTTCATCCATCAGTATGTTTTTAAGATCGGAGCTCCTGCCCAGTTCCATGCGGGCGATGAGGGCTCGGAAAGTCTCGGGAAGGGGAAGGCTGTTCGTCGGAATGTCATCGGATTCCCCTTTCATGACGTTTTGGTTCAGTTTGGCATAGGCGGCTGGCAACAATTGGCCATTGGTGCGTATGCGCTCAAAAATGGCTGTTGCCTCAGTTTTTTTGCTTCCTCCTGACCAAAGTGCCAAAGTTATGGCATGGGCAATTTCTATCATTTCCGCCTCCTGTTTTGCCTTTTTTTGTTTGTTTTTAAGGGTTTTGGCTAAATGGGTATCATAATATCGTTTGGCTGACTCTGGTCTGTTCAACATATTCAGGGCGCACACGGTATTCAGGTGTGCCGCTGTGAAATTGGGATCAATTCGGGTGGCATCACCAAAATATTTGATGGCTTTTTCCAAAAAATAGACGCGCAAGGGAGCCTGTACCGGATCAATGACCTCCTGGCCTCTGGTACTGGCATTCAAGCTGAGTTTGTTGTACCAATCCGCCTCAAAGGGATATACAAATTTGTCCGTATCCGGATCCCAAAAACGTTGGGCGTTTAGCGCGGCTGCCAGGCCCAAATTGTTGTATATTTCTATGCCCTGGTAATATTGCAGGATATACTCATAACCTGTGATGGCCAAGTTGGTTTCGCCTGCGGCCAACAGGTAGTTACAGGCTTCAAAGGTGTGGATCAAATTGCCTACAATATCTAACACTTCCTGGCCCGACATTTTGCGCTCGGCGAGGGAGGGATAGCCCTGTAACTGCTTGTTTTTGAGGTCATAAGAGTTATATACGCGATCAATAATATTGGGTACGGCGCGGATGACCTCATAACCAGCCAACCAGGCATTAAAAATACCTTGAATATCGGCTGTTTTTTCCAATCGGAGTTCAGCGCGGTACAAGCGGTCGTATGCTAAAAAATTGGTTTTTAGTCTTTTGCCTTTTATTTCACCTTGAAAAGCGTGTACTAATTCGTGCCCGATGATATAAGCCAGAGCGGCAAGGGAGTCACGGCCCAATTCGCGGCAAAGTTGATAGGCTTTTTGGTCCATAACTATGGTATTGTCCCAGGGGTAGTAGGCGGCGACCTTGGTGTTTTCTTTACTGATGCGCAGTTTGGGTTTTTTTATGTTGTAGTTGCCATTGGTGCGGTACAGTTTATCCAACACGGCCTGTGCCACGGCCTGCGGGGTTTCAGCCTTGTTTGGGGCGCACAGATACAGGCTATAAAAAAGGGCTAAAAGAAATGATTTTATCGGCATGATTTTATTTCAACAATTGCTCTCGTACGGCCTTGGCCGCCCGATGGTTGGGGTTGTCTAAGTCGTTTTCGATTTTCAAAAACGTTGATTTGGCGTCCTCTAAGCCATTTTCTACTTTTAGGTAGCAGAGGGCTATATTCCAGAGGGCATCATTTCTCAGATCAGAAGCATCCGTCCTGCTAACGGGCAGTAAACATTCAATGGCTTTGGCATATCTGCTTTCGTTCATGTGCGACATGCCGATGTAGTATTGGGCCAACATATCCTCTTTATGGTTTTCCTGATAAGCAGTCAGTAGTTTGAGGGCCTCGCTGTACTGCCCGTTTTCGTAAAGGACAAGTGCCTGCCTGAGGCTGTCAGTGCTTCCTTCGCCCGCAAAGCCCATGGATTCCAACTGGGCAATTATTTGTTTGGTTCGGGCCCGTTCTTGTTGGGGCTGATGGTATTGCGCAAAGAGTTGATCAGGGGTAACTGCTGCATTGGGTTTAAGCAGCCAAACAACTGCTGCAATGGCCACAAGAGCCGCTGCGATAGCCATTACTTTCTTCATAACATTGGAACGTTTAATGATGAGTGATGGTGATTGATCGGAGCTTTGGAAGAATCCCTCGGTTTTTAGTTGTTGGTGCACGGATTGTATGGTCGCTTTTACATTATCCTCGGCTTTCTTTTCAATGCCCCCAATAAGAAACTGCTCTAATTTAACAGCCTGACGCAATGCTGCATTTTTGTTGAGATCAGCTTCAAAGGCGGCTTTTTCTGCGGCATTCATAGTGCCGTCAAGATAGCGGTGTATAGTATCAAAGTATTCTTCTTGCATGAGTGGTGATTTATGGCGGGTGGCTGATTCTTGGGTTGATTATTTCTATACCAGAATTTAAGTGATTTTGAAGATTACCAGGATTGATTTACCTGATTTTTAAAGATTTACAGACGCGAGTGATTCAAAACCACTTTGTGTCAGCTATATATACTATCTATCCATTCATTATCCTATTATCTTTCCACACTTTGTCTGAAACCAGGATTGTTGAGTACCGCTTTTCGGAGGTATTCGAGGCAGCGGTGCTTTTTCACTTTTACGAAAGCCTCTGTATAGTCCAACTGTTGAGCGATTTCAGCGCCTGATCTTTTTTCAAAAAAAGAGAGAAAGAGGACTTGTCGGCAGCTTTCTTCAATGACTTCCAGACAGGCAACCACTAAATTGAGTTGTGTATCCAAAGTTTCTTTTTCCCGAATGTCATCCTGATCTGCCAGCGGACCGTACTCTTCTACATCCTCGCTCAGATCCATCTTTTTCTTCCCTTTTCTCTTGAGCAGTAAGTTGCGCACGATTCCGAAGATGTAAGTGCTGAGTTTTGAAGTGAGGACAAAATTGTCATCCCTTAACTTTTGCACCAATATGATCAACATTTCCTGAAACAGGTCTTCTGCCTCTTCTGCAGGGCGATCAAACTCAATGACCTGCTTGACCACCATACGGTAATATTTTTTATAAAGGGCCTCAAAAGCGCTGGCCTTGTTGCTTCTCAGTGCTTCCAAAAGCATCTCTTCGCTTTCGTTTTGCATGATTACATTCATAAATACAGGTTTTGGGCGAAGGTTATCACCCGTTGAAAAAAATTTGCAGCGAAAGTATTACATGGCACTTTGATAATTACACTTAATTTTATGGCTGACATTTTAATTAATATCAGTTTGCATTCCCCTGATAACCAATATTGAAAACACAGATATATGGGTAAACACATTTGATATGTCAAAATTGGTACTCAATAGGCAAAAGCGGCTTAAAAATACGCTTTTTTTATCGGGTTTAATATGGTGCATGCTTTTGAGTGAAGCACTGGCACAAACCCAACGGCATGCTTTGCTGATTGGTATTGGCAACTACCCGGCCAATGGCGGCTGGAGAAAAACAAACGCGCAAAACGATCTGGCACTTATAGGTGAAACCCTCAAAACCCAGGGATTTAGCGCAGAGAACATCCTGACCCTAAAGGATAGTGCTGCTACCCAAAAAGGTATTTTGAGGGTATGGGAAGAGCAATTTTTGCCCCGCATCCAAAAGGGGGATGTTGTTTATTTTCAATTTTCAGGACATGGACAACAGGTAGCCGATAACAATGGTGATGAATTAGATGGCTATGATGAAGCCATTGTGCCCTATGACTCTCCCTTGCGCTATAAAGCTGGGGTATATCAGGGCGAAAACCTGATCCGTGACGATGACCTGAATCGCCTTTTTACCGATCTGCGAAAAAAATTGGGCCCAAGTGGTCATTTGATGGTGGTATTGGATGCCTGCCACTCTGGTACCGGCACGCGCGGCATGTCGCCCTCCCGCGGCACGGATCAGCCAATGGCCTCGGTTGAGCACATCCAGGCCGTGGCAACGCGCAGTGGTGATGGTTTCGCATCGCCTCAGTTCACTGCCCCTGATGGCGTGCGTGAGATGGCCCCTTTGGCAGCGTTTTTTGGGGCGGCACACAACCAGCTCAATTACGAGACGCTTGATGAGCAGGGCAAATACATCGGATCGCTTACCTACGCGCTTAGCAAAAAAATGGCCCAGGCCAAACCAAACACCAGCTATCGGGGGCTTTTTGAGGCCATCAAAACAGAAATGTATGCCATTGCACCGCGCCAACAGCCGCAGGCAGAAGGTGATCTGGATCAGGAACTGATGGGAGGGCGCATACTGCCACCGGCGCATCATTACAGCGTGTTGCGTTGGGAAGACTCCGAAACACTTATCATAAATGCAGGTTGGCTGCAAGGAATACATGAGGGCGCTGTATTGGGCCTTTATCCGCCCGAAACCCGCGAACCGAAGCCACAGGCACTTTTGACCAAGGCGACGGTTAAGCACTCCTCGCCTACCGAGGCAGTTTTGTTATTGGACAAAATGCTCGGAGAGGAAACGGCCAAAAACGCATGGGTTTTTATGCTGGAAGAAAACCTTGGTGCGCTGCGTGTAGGGTTGAGCCTGAAATTGCCTGAAAACAATGCCATTTGTCAAGCATTCCAAGAAAAAATAGCGCGTTATCCCATGCTGATGACAGATGCGGAACCCGAAATTTTTATACAGATCAAAAACAACAACATAGAGGTCATTGGGCAAAACGATCAGCTGCTGGAGTCATTTCCCGCCAACGGCACTGCCGAAAAGGCTGCTGAACGCTTGCTGAGCCGGATCATGGCCTACACACAAGCCAAATACCTGCGGACTATGGAGGCGCAAAGCAGTGTGATTCAGGTGGAATTTGAACTGTTGCCCATTGAACTTGATCCCGTGAAGATGACGGAAAAAAAACGACTCACCGCTGACCAAAAACGTGATGCATTGGGCACCATACATTTTCAAAACAATGACGCCTTTAAAATAAAAATCAGCAACAAAGGGAGAAAAGGGGCTTATTTTACGCTTTTGGATATCCAGCCTGATCATGTAATCAATCCTTTAGTGCCCGGTGAAAACGAGGAGGCCTCAACGTTTTTTGTCGCTCCCGGCAAGTTCGTGGAAGTTCCCTTTGGGCAGGCACAGCAGTATTATCAGGTAAGTCCGCCAGCAGGTATTGAAACGATCAAACTGATTGCCACGGATAAACCCATTGATCTTCGCCCCATAAGCGCCTCAATGGGCTCCATTACCAAAGGAGACAGTACTCCCTTGGAGCAGTTGTTTGGACAAAGTTTTTTTAATGAGGATATACGAGCAAGAAGTGGTAAAACAACTAACCTGAGCACCGGATCTGTCCTCATTCAAACCCTCAATTTTGTGATTGACCCGGAGTAATGATTAGGGAATGTGATAATATGATAATGTGATAATGTGATAATGTGATAATGTGATAATGTGATAATGTGATAATGTGATAGAAAATGAATAGTAAATTGATAGATTTCATGTATAATCAATGCTAAGCGGTTTTGATCTCGCGTCCGTAAATTTTTATAAATCGGCTAATCCCGGTAGCCTTCATAATTACTTAAATGGGTGTAAAACACCTACCCTGTTAACCTGTATCAACCCTTCACCACCTCTATATCATGTTAAACAAAGTTATTATCTTGTTTTTCGCGTTTTTCGCATTTGGTCACGATAGTTTGGTGGCCCAGGATTGGAATATTTATTACAATCTGTTTACGGACAGCATTGAGTACCGAAAAGACGGGAAGCTGATAAAAACACCCAAGTTTCGCAAGGGCGATTTTGTTGTGGTGCATTTTACGGAGTTTAACCCATATCTCTACACGGGTGATGTTAACGTAGAGCAGAGCAATACCGATGAGTCAGATGGCAGCTCTGGTATCGGAATAATGGGCCAAACCCCCGGACTGTTGAGTGGGATGATACCTGGAATGGGAATATTAGGTGGTCGGGACAGCAGTATGGGCCTTAATTTTATGGACTTGCCCTTGTTGCGGGTAGGTGAATCCAGTATCAAATTAAAAGACTTGTTTTCCAACTCGCGCGGAGCGGATCAGTTACTGGAACAAGCACAACAAAAAACAGCGGCATTGGTGCAGTTGCAAAGTGAAATGGCCTTGATTTACAAGGAAATAAAACAATTGGACCGCTCAGAAAAGGTTGCAGAAATAGCCAATGTGCATGTAGCGCAACTCTTGGTCAATCCGCGAATAAGGCCTTCATTGATCCAAAAAATTTGTTCGGAGTACCAATCCCTCATTTTCCCAGAAAAAAACGCCGCTGCACTGGCCATCAATGATGCTTTTGAATGGCAAAATCACCTTGCCGAAAAGAATCGCCTATTGCTGGAGCTTGATGACAAAATGGGCGAATTTGAGGATCAATTGCTGGAATTAAACCCTGTGGTGGAGCAAATGGGCAATCTGGATTTGAACAATGAGGCTCTGGATCAATTTGTGATAGACCTTGGTGATTTGAGCCAAAAAGGCACCCGTTTCAAACAACAGGTCAATACTTTTGTACAATCAGGAATGAACGCGGACAAAAAAGGGCTGAGCGTATCCGACATCCTGAACCTTCAAATGAATTTTCGGGAGATAGCGGCACAGGCATTTAGTTATTCCGTGCCTATTTCCTTAGGCAAGCACCAAACGGAAATCACTGCCCATTTTGCCCCATTGGATAGCTTGTTGGCTACTGCACAGGGGAAAAAATTAGGTGCCAAAATAAAGACTTTGAAAATACAAACACAGGGAGGCATGCGCATCAGCCCGGGGGTAGGCTTTCATTTTGGGCGCTTTTTCACACCTGCGGAAGAATTCAGTGTGCGCAACGACCAGATTGTAAGTGATGGTGCCAGTATCATACAGCCCGCTATTGCCTCTATGTTGCATTTTTATGCCCAGGGCCGCAGTAATTGCCAATTGGCGGGCAGCTTTGGCGCAGGCGTACCCCTTAGTGGCGGCAACCTTACAGCCCTGAATTTTTACCTCGGC
This sequence comes from uncultured Saprospiraceae bacterium, assembly GCA_964539805.1. Classification (GTDB taxonomy): domain Bacteria; phylum Bacteroidota; class Bacteroidia; order Chitinophagales; family Saprospiraceae; genus M3007. The sequence continues at coordinate 21,116 of CAZIKN010000013.1, forward strand.
CCCAGCCTGATCTTGGGCCGTGAGCAGCGCATCATCATAAGCGCAGGCTTAAGCACAGGCCCCGTCAAGCGCTTGGCCAAAGGCTTCAAGATCGGCGACACTTTTGACCCTGATGGCGGCGACCTGCCTTCACAAACCCGTTATGAATTGGGATATTTTGTGGGGGTTTCATTTAAAATGTAACTAACATCGGAAGCTTGGAAACCCTTCCGATACTATTTAAACTTATTGCGGTGGGAGACCATCCGGCCAGAAATTGACCTTTTCATGCTGCTTTTCGGCTATTATTCCCGCCCGACAGTCCGGGCGGGAATAATAAGCCTGGATCAGCCCCAATAAATGCTAATTTCATAGCTCGGCCGCTCCCACCGCAATAAGTCTATTATTTTACAACCAGCACACGCTGCACCGCCGTACCATTGGCACTGCTGACGTGCAGGAACAGCAGGCCCTGATGGCCGGAAGCCTCCATCTGGCGCGTGTGCAGTCCACCGGGATACTGTTCGCTTTCGCGTTTGATGATCTGGCCGTTGGCATCCGAGAGGGAGAAAACCACCTCACCTGCCTCGGGCAGGAAAAATGAGGCCTGGAATTGTTCAGCGCTCGGGTTGGGCGTTGGAGCGTATAGGGTCAGGTTCAGATGCTCGTCATTGCTTGTTCCGCCTGTTTTGGCCACAAAGGCCAATTTGGCCAATTGGGTCACTTGATCATTGGAATAGCCTTCTGCTTTTGTTTTGGCATCGCTCATTTTCAAAAGGCGTTCTAAACTGCCATTTTGCAACACTTTGAACACGAGGGTGAATGCTGTTTGGCGTGTGTTAGCCCCTTTGTATTCAGGATGAAGAGCCGCAGGATTGTACCAGGCTGCGGTAATCAGATGCTCATCAGGCAGTATATTGATCCACTCTTCAGGCAACATGCCCGACTCAATACGAAGCAACTCAAGCGATTTTGCGCTATAGTCCAGGGTAAACTGGAATGCAGCGAGATCATTCAGCATGGGCGTGGTGATAGGCACACGGATTTCTTTTCCCTGGTGGCATTTCATGGTGGGTGCCAGGAAAACATAAGGGCTGTTGCCTGGTCCGCGGAAGGCCGTGAGGTCGGCGGATTCATCCACGTCGCCGGTCTTGATGGCTACAAAGTTTTGCGACAAATTTTTATAGCAGTTCAAGAAATTCAGGTCAATTTTTTCAGGAACGGCGGAGGCAAACGGATTGCCGGAGGCATTGAATTTATGGGATTCAGGCACGAACATCCAGGAATTATGGCTTTGAAAACCAGCCTGTTGCGCTAAAACGAGTCGGAGCATTTCATTCCAGTCTTCTGCATCCAGTTTGCCATCATGGTTTACATCAGCAGCCAGAATCTGGTAAGGTGTAGGGAGTTTGGCGATGCCCTGTGCATGTGCTGCGGCCAATACCATGTCCAAGGCATTTACGCCAGTGGCATCCAATTTGTCCAACTCGGCAGAGAGGGATACATTGCAGCCAGGCAAGCCCTGGGCAAAGGCATATTGACCGTTTTCATCCGTTTCCACAGACCAGGATTCCGCGCCTTTCTTCAACCAGACTTTGGCGCCAGCCAAAGGTATTTTTTGGGCGGTCATGATGGAGCCTGTTGGGGCATTGGGTGGCGGGCAAATGCCCATATTATCCTGTACAATAATATAGGTGGTGCAGTAGCCGCCGAGGCCATTGGCATCCAAGGCCCATACCTCCACTTCCTGTGTCCCGATTTCCTTGCAGTCAAAGGTCACAGAGGTGGTAGTGGGGAAGGTGGTGCCTGCCCCTTTTTTCTGTATCCCGATCTTCAGGTCTTTTTTCGGGGTGCAATTGTCGAAGTAATCTTTGATAAAATCGGTGGCCCAAATGGTGATCATGCCCGTTTGCATGATATTTACGCTCAGACCGTGGTGGCAGATCACCGTGGGCGGGTTGCAATCTTTAACGATAAATTCGTATTTGCACAGGGTTTCGTTGCCACAGTTGTCGTTGACGATCCACTCTATCTTGTGCTTGCCGTAGGGGAAGCCATGCCCTGTGGGGAACTTGATTTTGCCGCAGAGGGTATCGCCCTGTGTGGTGGTCTCAATGGGCCAGGCATTGGTGGCGGCACTGCTCAGGAAGCTTTCCATGCTGCCATTGCCGTCCAGATCAAGGAAAAGGCGATAGGAAAGCATGAGGTTTGCTTTGGAGCAGGCGTCAGTGGCTTTTACTTCTAAATTGACGGGGCCTTCGCAGGCATTACCATATTGGTTGGGGTCATTGGTGCTGTAGTCGCAGAACGTCAGGGGATTGGCGGGGCAATTGATGACCACGGGGGCTTTGTTGTCCAACAGCTTGATCACCTGTACATACTCCAAAAAGCCTTTGTTGCCATCGGCGCCTTCTGCCATCGGGCCAACATCAGTGTTGCCGGGGTTGGGGATGACGGTGGGCACAGAGGTGTTTTTGTTGTAATCACACCACCAAATAATGCGCCAGGTGCGCAGGATTTTGCCACATGAGGTGCCAGGCACATAAAAAACCTGATCTTTTACGGAGACCCCAACGTTAATGTTGCAGTTGCCGATTTTCTGGATTTCGGGCCAGATGGTGTCGGCTTTTGCACCGCAGCCAAACACGGTGAAGTCATCGGGGAATTTGACTTTGTAATAAACCTTTGCGGAAAGGGTGGCGCTTTGCGCCAAAATGAAAGCGGATACGAGTAAAATTAAGCGCATCGGATGAAAGGGAAATTGTGGAAAAAATTAGTGAATTCAGGTTTTGGGCTTTAGATGCCGGACAAAGGGCGATAAACATTGGTCAAAACATTCCAATATTTAATATCCTGATTCTAAGGCGCTCAAAAGAATGATGTGCGAAAATATTACAAACCATGATCTTGTTTTTAGCCGAATGAGGCTTTGACGCTAAGATGACAAAATTTGCATGGCGCATGGCAACAAATCTAATTGCCCATTTACAGATCTTGTAGGACGGCTTGAATTTTTTGCTGAATCAAAATTTGTTCAGCAGGCAGGCGAGCCAGCTGCAACGCCGCACGGTAAGCCGTTTCTGCTGCTGCCTTTTCTTTGTTTTTATGGTAAAAATCGCCCAATGCCAAATGCCAGCTATGATTTTCCCGCAATTCGGAAATGTTCAATAAGGCTGCTATGCCTGCCTTGGGCCCATCTGCATAACCCAATGCGATGGCTCTGTTGAGGGCTACAAAAGGTGAGGCATTGATTTTATACAGCAAATCATAGCAAAAAAAGATGCCTTTCCAGTTGGTTTGTTCAAAATCAGGTGCCGAGGCATGATAGGAAGCGATGGCTGCTTCTAAATGGTACTCACTGAGTTGTTTGCCTGAGGAAGCTGCTCCCAGATGTTGATAGCCCAGGGTAATGAGCGGTTGGTTCCAGCGCCCTCGATCCTGTTTTTCGAGCAATATAATACGGCCTTCCGGATCCAATCGGGCATCAAAACGCGAAGCCTGAAAGCAGATCAGCGAAAGCAACGCATGGGTCTTGGGCAAATTGGTGGCCGGGTGCCGAGCCAGAATATGGCACAGCCGAAGCGCGTCATCGCATAGCTCGCGCCGGATAATGCTGTTTTCGGTGTTGGATTTGTAACCTTCGCTGAACAGTAGGTAAATGGCTTGCAGAACGGCATCCAGCCGCGGGGCCAAGGCGGCACCCATGGGCACTTCAAGGGTAGCGTTTTGTGCTTTCAGTTTTTCTTTGGTGCGCAATAGCCGTTTGCCTACCGTGTCTTCAGGAAGCAATAGCGCCACAGCAATTTCGCGTACGCTCAACCCGCACAAGGTGCGCAGCATCAGCGCTAATTGATTTTCAACAGATAATGTATCATCGCAGCAGGCAAACATCATGCGCAACTGGGCATCTTCAATTTCCTGATCCCCAAAAAAATGATCCAGCCATTTTTGTTTTGGGACTTCATCGCGAAGTTCTCTTTGCAGATAGGCAGGGGCTACATTATCCTTAAAATTGCGTTCTCTCCGCAGAAAATCAATGGCCTTATTCTTGGCGGTGCGGTAGAGCCAGGCGCGTGGCTGATCCGGTATGCCGCCTAATTTCCAGCTTTCAAAAGCGGCTAAGAGGGTATCCTGTACGATGTCCTCGGCAATTTCTACTTGCCGAAACCCAAAAAGCTTAACCAAAACAGCAAGCATCTTCCCCGACTCATGCCGGAAAAGATGCTCGATGCTTTGAGGAATGTTGGCGTCAGCAGCCATGTTATGCTTCAAACACCATGAGTTTGCGCACTTCTACGGACCCTTCTATGTTGTAAATGGGGCATCCTTTAGAGTGTTCAACGGCCTCTGCTTCGTTTTCGGCATGCATCAGCAAATAACCACTCACCAATTCCTTACTTTCCACATAAGGGCCATCACTGACTACCTTTCGGCTCCCGCTTACTATTTTACCCCCGCCTTCCAAGGCATCGGAGGCGATCAGTTTGCCTTGCGCGGCTATGCCTCCGATCCAGTTGTTCCATTCTTCCAAAGAGGCTTGCATTTCCTCCGGTGACATTGATTGGTAGGCATCTTCGCTGGTTGGGGTGTTGCGGAAAATCATCATGTACTTGTCCATGTTGCTTAAAATTTTAATGGTGATAAAAATGTTTCGCGAGCAATCAATACTCTCCTTTATATCGAATGGCTTTCTGGAAATCGGACATCGCGACGAAAAAAAATTTTGTTGAGTTTGTTTTTTCCCGCAGATGGCGCGGATTTTTCCGCTGTTGAGTTTGTTTTTTCCCGCAGATGGCGCAGATTTTCCCGCAGATGAGTTTGTTTTTCCCCGCAGATGGCGCGGATTTTCCCGCTGTTGAGTTTGTTTTTTCCCGCAGATGGCGCAGGTTTTCCCGCTGTTGAGTTTGTTTTTTCCCGCTGTTAAGTTTGTTTTTTCCCGCAGATGGCGCGGATTTTTCCGCAGACAAGCGCAGAAACTGCGAGGGTATAACTAAATTTTTTGAACAGAATAAAGACTTTAATACACCTTACACCATATTTTCCCTCATCCCTCATCCCTCATCCCTCATCCCTCATCCCTCATCCCTCATCTCATCCCTCATAAAGACTTTTTCCGGATATTTCACCTCCGTCAAAAACAGGCCTTGGGGTGGCACGCTCAGGTTTTTTTTTAGGGCTGTTTGGGTTTCAAGGGCGTGTTGTACCGCTTCGAGGTTTAGTTTGCCTGAGCCCACATTGACGCAGGCACCCACGATCAGGCGGACCATGCCGCGCAGAAAACGATTGGCGCTTATGTGAAAAACATACTGATGTTGTTCGGGCTGAAAATCCCAGTAAGCGGTTTTAAGAGTACAGTCAAAATCATCCACGCCACTATGGCTTTTACAAAATGGTGCAAAGGCATGAAAACGGGTCAGCAGGGCGGCCGTTTCAGCCATTTTTTGCCGATCCAATTGGTGGTGCAAGGGGTAAAACCAAGCCAGTTCGGTGGCAAAGGGGGCTTTGCGCAAGGAGATATGATAGGCGTAACTGCGCTCATAAGCATCAAATCGCGCATGGGCATCAGCGGCAACCGCCGTTGCCGAGTACAGGGCGATGTCCGGCGGGAGCAAGCTGTTCATTCCTTGCAGGAAAGTGGGCGGTAAGGGGTGGAGATAGTCAAAATGGGCAACATAATAACGGGCGTGGACGCCAGTATCCGTACGGCCACAGCCCGTAATCTCTATTTTTTCGCGCAAAATAGTTCCCAAGGCGTTCTCAATGACCTCCTGCACAGAAAGCGCATTGGGCTGTCGCTGCCAGCCGCAATACCGGGTTCCAAGATAGGAGAGCTCAATAAAAAAACGCATGGATAAGGGCTTAATCGCCATCAAGGATATTGCCCAGGCCACCCAGAATACTGCCTTGCTCGCGGCCTCCCACGCTGCCATATTGCAAGATTTTGGCAGCCAGGCGGCTTACGGGAAGCGACTGAAGCCAAACCTTGCCGGGGCCTCTGAGTACGGCAAAGAACAGGCCCTCGCCGCCAAACACGGCGTTTTTGATACCGCGGACAAATTGTATGTCATAATCCACGCGGTTGGTAAAGGCAACGATGCAGCCGGTATCCACGCGCAGGGTTTCGCCCACGCCCAATTCGCGTTCCAGAATGTAACCGCCCGCATGCACAAAGGCCATGCCGTCACCTTCCAATTTTTGCATGATAAAGCCCTCGCCACCAAAAAGGCCGGTGCCCAATTTGCGCTGAAATTCTATGCCTACCTGTACGCCTTTGGCCGCGCAGAGGAAGGAGTCCTTTTGGCAAATGACTTTCCCGGAAAACTGCTGAAGATCTAAGGCTACAATTTTGCCTGCATAAGGTGCCGCAAAGGTGACGCGCTGCTTGCCATAACCCTGATTGGTGTAGGTGGTCATGAACAAACTCTCACCCGTGAGCAAGCGCTTGCCTGCGGACATCAGTTTGCCCAAAAAGCCCTGTTGCTGGCCGGAGCCATCCCCAAAAACGGTGGCCATGTCAATGCCTTCATCCATGAACATGAAACTGCCGGATTCGGCAATGACGGTTTCCTGAGGGTCGAGTTCAATCTCGACGCACTGCATTTCTTCTCCGTAGATTTTGTAATCAATTTCGTGATTGCTACGCATGTTTTTATTGTACTTTTATTAATGTGGTGCAAAAGTAAGGAAGGGAACGTTACCATTTCCCTTCAAGCCGCCATATTTCGGCTTTTAATATGGCGGCCACGGAAAGCGAATCCGTGATATCACCGCGCATGACCATATCGAGTGCCTCCTGAAAAGGCACTCGCTTCACTTGCAGGTCTTCGGTCTCCTCGGGCTGTGCCTCGCCAAAGCTGAGGTCCTGGGCAAGAAAGACTACCCCGTACTCGTCCGAAACCGAATTGGAAAGGTGCATTTCGAGCAGCGGGCTCCAGCGAGTAGCCCTCATGCCCGTTTCCTCCAATAGTTCGCGCTGAGCACTTCCCAACAGGGATTCCTCTTGGGGGCCGCCGCCCTCGGGTATCTCCCAACTGTAGCGGCCCAGGGTGTAGCGGTATTGCCCTACCAACCAGGTAAAGCCTTCATGGTCAAGGGGCAAAATGCCAATAGCGGTGTTTTTGAACTGAACCACACCATAAATACCCGCTCCACCCGAAGGGTTGATCACCTCCCGATGGCTGATTTTGATCCACTTGTTTTCGTAGGGAATCTGCTCGTTCAGGGTTTGCCACGGATTTGCTGAATCATCCGGCTGATTACCATTCAATGTGTACATGCTAAACTTTCAATATTTTGATTGACCTTTGGGGCCAGATTATGGAAAAAAGAACTTCGCTTGTTATCCTTTTGGAATTGGTTTGGTGGATCGTGACCGCCCTAATCGTGTGGGCTGTTTTGCACCCGATCTATCAGGTCATGTATGTCTGGCCTTTTGAGGTCTGGAACATCATTTTTATCGTTACTTTGGTGACACTTGCACGGTATGTGTTTCTGCTACAGCACACTTGGTTGGCGCACTTGCAGGAGGTAAAAGTAGTGCTGATCATACTTATGTTCCCCATTTTATTCATATACATCAGCGGCCTGAACGGGTTTATGAATTTTATAGAAGAAAAAACCTGGGATCCCATCACGGGCCACCTGCCTCCACTGGACCGGCGATCTGTAGAGCAGTATATCTGGTTCGAAATGCTTTTTTTTGGGGCTGGCTCCTGCATGACTATTATTGTTTTTATGGTGCGTTTGTTTCGTTCTGTTTGGACCTTACGCAACAGGGGCGTGGTTTAGGGGCGCATCATTTAAACATCCAATTATTGCAAATGCAAGTGAGTATTTAGGAATGCGCTAAATGGCACGATAGCGTGTTTTAGCACTTCAGTAGGCAATTTGTCTTTCGGATTAAAAAATATGGGTGACACAAGTACTTGTTTTTTTTGAATGGTGCGTTTCCAAATACCCTTTACCTGCCCGTTCACCACGATAATCGGCTTAAATATGCCATTAACAGTGATGGCTTCCTTGTGCCACTGTGGGTCAAAAACTGCCGCTCGGTCTTTGTAACTTACCGTGTATTCGTCAAATGCTGGCAAAAAGAATACGGAATCGTCGGCCACAGCAGGGCCAGTCTCTGCGAACCAATATGTTTTGCCGTCGCTTTCAAAAAATTGCAATTGCTTTTTTATGCTCTCCAAACCCATTCGCGCATCGGGCATAGGCAGACCTGACCACCAGTGGAAATCCTGGAGCATAGCTGGCCCGTGGCTGGTAAAATACCGCTGGGCCAAAATCGAGATGGATTCTTCTCGGCTGTACGTGGGGCCTTTGGGCACCTTTTCATCCAAGAGCGCATAGGTCAGGGTGCTTCCTTGCATTTTGCCATTACAGACGATACCGTCCACTTCTGCATTCATCATAAAATGCACCGCACGGCTTGGATTGGTTTCAATGCCATTTTTCCCCAATTCCTGCATCACTGCTTCGCGTGTAAGATGTTTCCCGCCCTCCAATGCTTTGACAATGAGGTCATTGCAACGCGAATAAAGGGCTGAGTCAATGCCCAGGTCACGATCCCTGGAGGCTGATGCTGCTTTGATGTGCTTTGCTGTGAGTGCCAGCATCCAACGGACATCATGGCCAGACACAATATGCCAGGTGGGGCGCAAAACGTGGGTGCGTACCAGCGATCCTGCATCCAAAGCCGATTCTATATGCGCATCTGTACTCCCCTTCACCCTAAGCCCAATGGCCCATTTGGACATAGGGTAGTCCTGGGCCTGAACGGCTCCCAAATAAGCCACAAGTGCCTCTGGTGTTGCGAGATCGGTGTGCGTGATTTTCTGATTTTTAAGTCTTAAAAAGGGTATGTGGGACATAATTGACTCTATAAAGGGAACAAATGTAGTGCCTGTGGTTACAAGGTTGCAAACGGTTACTCACGACACTGTTTCAAAACCAGTCTTGCGCAGGTCGTCCCAGAATGCCGGATAGGACTTTGCCACCACATCCGGGTTTTCTATTTCAATAGGATGGAGTAGTGCCAATGGCGCAAAAGCCATGGCCATACGGTGATCGCCATAAGTGGCAAATCGCGGTGGCTGATCGCCCCAATTAGCCTTTCCCTGACAGATGAAAAAAGTTTTTTCGGGTGCTTTTTTGGAGAAATGCGGCGGCAGTTTTGCAAAAGAAACCCCGATTTTGGCCAATTCCGTTTTTAGCGCGGCCACGCGGTCGGTTTCCTTGATGTTAAGGGTTTCCAATCCGCTGAAAAGACCTGTGGTGCCGCGCCCGGCGCATACTACGGCCAGCGTTTGGGCAATGTCCGGGCATTCCAAAAAATCCCATTCAAAAGAAGGTTTTAATTGGCGATCATCGCGTTGTAAAAGCAAAGTATTTTCCTCTTCAATAGTTTGAATACCAAAAGATTGCATCATTTTAGGCAATATGGAATCTCCCTGCCAACTGTTGGTAAACAGGCCGCGCAGGCGTACATTGGGTGCCTCGGCCAGGGCAGCCATAGCATACCAATAAGAGGCTGCGGACCAATCGGCCTCTATTTGAAGAGGGCGGAGTACGTAATGACCTGGTTCCACTTGAATATTGCCCCCTACCCACTCGGCCTGTGCGCCAAAATACCGCATCAGGTGCAAGGTCATATCCAAATAAGGGCGTGAGACCAGGCCCCCTTCCGGCAGCAACTCAAGGCCGCCGGGCAGATATGGGCCGATCAGCAACAAGGCCGATAAAAACTGGCTGCTGGTGCCCGCGTGGATGCGCACGCTCGTCCGCGAGCTTTGTTGTGTTTTCCACGGCCCGATGCGCAGTGGCGGGTAGCCTTCCTGGTCAAGGTATTCAATATCAGCGCCTATATCGCGCAGGGCATTGACCAAGCCCCCTATGGGCCGTTCGCGCATGCGGGCGGAGCCGGTCAGTACCTGATGACCGGGTTTTATGGCTAAAAATGCGGTAAGAAAACGAAAGGTGGTGCCTGCATCGCCCGCGTCATAAGTGTCCGATGTTGTGTTTAACAGGCTTTGCAGCGTCACCGTGTCTTTGGAAGTAGAAAGTTGTGTAAGCCAATCCTCGGCTTTGGCTCCGGCCAGCGCCAGCGCAATCAAAGCGCGATTGCTAATGCTTTTGGAGCCGTCAAGGGTAATGTCGGCAGTGAGGGGATGGTGGGGGAATGACAGGTGCATATTCAAAACCTTATACTCCAGCTAAGGTGCGGCAAGAATGGCAAACCGCGAATTTTTTCCTGACTTATATCAACATTCCAGTCTCCTGTGACCGTCCAAAACGTAAAATAGGTATTGCTGCGTGCGTATGCATTGTAGCAACCCAAGGTAAGTTGATGGGCAAGTTTTCCGCTCTTCCATTGGCCATTGATGGCGAGATCCAATCGGTGCTGGCAGGCTTGCCGATAATCACCATAGCCTAAGCGGTCTGCCTGAATGCCAATTTTGTAAAAGTCCAGCAGCCGTTTTTGACCGGGGCCTTGAGGTGAAACGTAGAGGGAGGATATGGCATCACCGGAGGCCATTTGCCAATTGGCAGAGACCGAAAGGTGTGGGCCAAACTGATGGATGACTACAATTTTCAGGTTTTGGAGCCGATCCAATCGGGCGGGGAACCATTGTTTTTCATTCAGGTCATCAAACTGCCGCAGGGAACGGCTGAGGGTCCAGGATATCCAGCCCCTTGTACGGCCAATTTTTTTTTCCAAGAGCAGTTCCAAGCCCATAGCCCTGCCTTGGCCCAAGGCTATTTCCCTTTCCCATGAGCGAAACCCGCCCCGATAGGTCAAGGTATCAAAGTAGTAGATTGTGTCACTGGAAAAGGTATCCATCTTGATGGTGTATTCTTCGATATTGTTCAGTTTTTTGATATAGCCTTCTGCTCTAATGGACCAGGTTTTGTCCTCCCAGCCGAGGCCGCTCGTGAGTTGCCAGTTGTTTTGCGGGGCGAGTTTGGGGTTTGCCATCAGCCAAAAATCATTAGTGGACTCGATTACATTGGGCGATACCGCACGCAGCATTTGTGCATTGCGGTTCAAGCTGCCCATAAAGGTCATGCCGTGGGCCAATTTTTTTTCCACACTGATCCGGGGCTGAGGAATGACCCTTGTTTGGCCACGGTTGTGGAAAACATCCGTGCGCAAGCCCGTACGGATACGCCATGCCGGGCCGGGCCTCCACTCTGATTCGCCATAAACGGCAGTCAAGAGACCATTTTCATAGACTACTTCATCGGAAAAGGTCAGGTCTCCGTTTTCATCGTACTCCACCGATTTCGGTAGAGGAGCATTGGCATATCCGAAATAATAAAAAGGGAGAATACGCATGGAAGAGACTTGAATGCCTCCCCTCAGGTTCAATTTATCAGAGTAGTACCAATCCCAATCCGATTTTAGGGAATAATCATACAGTTGGGTTTGGCTAATGGACCTGAGTTCTTCTGACTCCGGAGGCCCGGCAAAGCCGGATTGTTCTACTTTTTGTGTACTTGTTGATTTGATCAAAAAACGGCTGGCGGTAAAAGTGGTGTTGGCAAAAAAGTTGTCTGAAAAAAGGTGATTCCAGCGGAGTGAGGCAAAGCGGTTGTTCCAGCGACAGCGATTTTCGGATTTGATTTTTAAACTGAACGGGAGAGGGAAAACGCCAAAGGTATCCTGGTAATAGATTAAGTCGTCCTTATTGTCATCCCTAAAGGAATCATGCCCATTATAAAGGCTGATATACAAGCGGTTGCGGTTGTTAAAAACCCAATTGCTTTTCCAATTGAGATCCGAAAAATAAAAATTGGTATTTACCGCTGAGTTTTCCTGCTCAATCTGTTTTTGGGTGAAATGCTGGATGACCGGCCCGGCGAGGCTTCGCCGCGCAGAAAAAAGCATGGCACCCTTTTCTTTGAGGGGCAGTTCAAGGGATATCCGCCCGGCAAGCCAGCCCAATGATGCCGCACCGGCTACCCGTTGCATGTTGCCTTCCTTGGTGCGTACATCCCATGCCGAAGAGGCGCCACCGCCAAGTCGAGCGGGGGCATCACCTTTCCAAAGTCGGGCCGAGCGCACGATATCGGGATTGAATGCGGAAAATAGCCCCATTCCGTGTACCGGATTGAAGACCACAGCGTCATCCATCAGGACCAAATTCTGATCCGTTTCACCACCGCGAACACTCCAGCCGCCCAAACCGTCAATACTGGACTCAATGCCCGGCAAGAAGGCTGCTGCACGCATCAAATCCGCCTCGCCGCCGAGCGCAGGCATTTGAAAAATGGGCAGACGGGCAATATTTTCCTCTTTTCGGATAAACAAAGGTTTGCTTTGTTCTGCTAAGGAATCGCCAGAAACCTCAACGGCCTGCATGGTGGTCACTATCGGCTGAAGGGCAAGGGTCAATTGCTTTTGCACGTTTGTGGCAGCAAGCATGGTACGTGCCGATTGAAAGCCCAGCATGGTGGTGACCAAAAACACGGGAGCGCCCTTGGGAACTCGGAGGCTAAAAAAACCATAGGCATTTGTAGTAGAGGATCGGCCAGTATTGATCTCGGATACCAAGGCACCAACTATTCGCTCGCCATTGGTAGCATCCTCTATGAATCCGGACAATATTTGCTCCGGCGGAGGAAGCCTGTACAACAAAATTTGTCCGCCGGACTCACGCCAACCCAAGCCACTGTTTTCCAAAATTTTGTTTAAAATGGTTGAAAGGCGCTCGTTTTTCAGGGCAATTTGCACTCGCGAGGAAGAACCCATCATCGCATCGCTGAAGCCAATGGCAATACCTGAAGCTTTGCTCAACTGAATCAATGCTTCAGGCAAACTAAGATTTTTTGCCTCAAAATCAATACGTTGTGAAAAAACGGATTGTGCGCAAGCCCTTGATGCGCCTGCGATCAGGATGACAAGGACAAAGGTGCCGATTTTTATGGAGGATGCTGGCAGGTAGCTTCGGACACCTGTAAAGGCCCAATGATAAAATGTATTAAGCCACAAGGGATGGCCTGTTTGAAATGTATCGTTCATGTATCAATATGTACCCTGATTTAAGACATGCTCTTAGTGGGGGCACTGCCCGCCCTCCAATTGGTAACCGTTGGCTGTTTGCACAATGTTTACGCCGAAAACAGCCTTTACGTTTGTTATAACTGCCTGTAAATCCGCTTTGGGCAAATAAATGGAATAGGGGCAGTTGTACAAATCCGGGTTGTTCAACTGTATCTTTACCTCAAAGCGATGGGACAACTGCTGTAGCGCCCTGCCCAATGCAAGATTGCGATATTCCAGATCTGTAGCGCGCCATTGCGCCACATGAACAACATCTTCTTTGGCCAACCTGAACTCCCCCGAAGGCTTGCTGTAGCTTACTTTTTCTCCGGGTTTCAGTTCCACTTCTTTTTGGGCACTGCTCACGCGCACCATTCCCGTTTTTACGGCCACGAGGGTCTCTTCTTCCGTTTCCCTTGCCCTGATGTCAAAAGATGTGCCCAACACCTGTATCGTGCATGCTCCAGCCGCCACAACAAAGGGTTTTGCCGCATTTTTTTGTACCTCAAAAAATGCTTCCCCCTGAAGCCTCAAGCGCCTGGCATCACTTGCCGCAAATCCTTTTTCAAACGATAGGATGGTATTTTGATGAAGCCACACCTGTGACCCATCGGGCAATAGAACGGGCTGGCTGCCCTGTTCCGCTGATGCAATTGACACCCATTCCGTGGCCGATGTTTTATCCTTATTGAAAAAAACAAGGGCAATGGCCAAAACAGCGACACTGGCTGCCGCCAGCCACCATTTGCGCACAAAGGTGATCCGGGGGACAGCATCAGGCTCTTCCATCTCAGGTTGCCTGCTGTTGGGCTCTTCTTTTTTTAACCTTGTTTTCAGCTTGGCCAACTCCTCTGTGACATCCACAGGCGGAACAATGGCTTTGTCCGCCTCCATGATGTATTGGATTTCTGCGGCTGCACGGCGGTTTTCTTCTGAATCGGATAGCCAATTCTCCAAACTTTGAGCCTCATCAGGATCAAGCCCCTTGTTTAGTTTTTTAAAGATAAGGTGATAATAATGTTCAGTGGACATTGAAAAAGAATTCGCTGGACAAGAAAGCCAGCCGGATATTAGATGAAAAAAGATAGGCCCTCCCCCTATTCTGCCCTGACGTTTTTATAAAAACAGCGGTATGGTGGGCAAGAGCAGGGGCAGCCAGGGGCCTAAATCTGCCCTTAATGACTTTAAGGCTTTGCCAATTTGATTTTCCACGGTCTTAGGGCTAAGGTCAAGGCTTTCGGCTATTTCGCGATAGCTCATTTCTTCCATACGGCTCATCCTAAAAATAAGCCTGCACTGTTCGGGCAAGCGTTCAATGGCAAGGCTGAGCAGGTGCTCCATATTTTCGGCTTCCAAATGTTCCTGAGCAGAAGGTACTGTGTCCGGCACATGCATGTCCGGTATATCGAAAGGCTGCTTCTTTCGTATAAGGCCCAGGCACTCATTGACTACAGCGCGTTGCAGATAACCTTTGAGGGTGGATGATATCTCGAGGGTTTCCCGTTTTTGCCATATCCGCACAAATACCTCCTGTACACAATCCTTGGCCACATCCGTTTGCCGCAAAATGGCAAAAGCGATGTGGAACAAATAGCCATAATAGGTGTCAAAAATCTCGTCCAATGCACGCTCATCGCCCCTGTTCAGGCGTTGGATCACACTACACTCGTCAAGGCGGTTTTTCATGATATAAAAAATTCAGGGCAAAGAAACGACGATGCCTTGCCGGATAGCATGTGATTGCAGGAGCAAATGTCGCGGATTGTCCAAAACCGTGGAGGCAAAAAAAATAAGTAGAACAGATGAGGGGGGGTGCATGCTAATTTCATCTGATCAGCATAAACACAACCATTTTTCACAAAAACTACTTTTTTATTATGCTAAAACGTTGGTTATTCTTTTCGTTCCTTCTCCTAAGTTTCTGTACCACAGGAATTAATGCGCAAAATCCATGTGATCCGATAGTGGTCAATGAGGTAAAGCAGGACTTGATCGCGCAAGGCTCCACCTGCCTTCAAAATGCCGGCCCCTTCGCCTGTGTGAGTGATGTGATCGAGTATGCTTTTGAAAATTGCCCACCCGGTTTGGATACTACCTGGGGCGACCCCTGTGATCCCATCATTGTGAACCAGACCATTTCCGATTTAATCGCCCAAGGCTTTTCCTGCCTTCAAAATGCAGGCCCCTTCGCCTGTATAAATGATGTGTTGGATTATGCCTTTGAAAACTGCCCGCCCAATGATACCTTGTGGCACAACCCCTGTGATTCGGCCGCTGTGGGTCAGGTGATCACCCAACTGATCGCCCAAGGTTCAACTTGCCTTCAAAATGCCGGCCCTTTTGCCTGTGTGAATGATGTGCTGGAGTATGCATTTACCAACTGCCCTCCTATAGACACCACCTGGGGTAATCCTTGCGATTCGGTTTTAGTTGGCCAATTGGTAACTGAGTTGATCGCACAGGGGGTCGAATGTTTGGAAAATGCAGGCCCTTTTGCCTGCGTGGATGACGTATTTGAGTTTGTTGAGGAAAACTGCCCACCCATTGACACCACTTGGGGTGATCCATGTGACTCGGCATCCGTGGCACAGGCCATCAATGACCTCATCGCTCAAGGATACACTTGCCTCAACAATGCCGGCCCATTCGCCTGCGTACATGATGCGGTATGTTATGCCTTTGAAAACTGCCCCTTGCCCACGGATACACTGGTGTTTGAACTGCCAGAATGTTTGGAAAATATCCCGCCAGGTGTACAAACTTTCCAACAGTTTATTCACTACGTTGCAGACAATTGTGACTCCACTTTTGCTGCTGACATTCCGGCCTGCTGGTTAGCCGCACCACCATTGGCTACCGATGAGGAATTCTTTGCATGGATTATGGAAAACTGCACCCCCTGGGATAGCCTGATCGCCAAAAACGAAGACGCCTTCATGCGCTCTTTCTTCTCAGGCAGCGTGCTTTCTGCTAAAAATATCCATAAATTAGACGGCGTGACCCTTAGCCCCAACCCAACATTGGGCCAATTGGATATACGCCTCTCAGATGGACAGATAGGTAGCATTGAGGTGATGGACATCACCGGGCGCAAAATGGTCACCAAAGAAGGAGTCAATAACAGTGAAACCAATCTCGATTTGAGCAAACTGACACCGGGCATGTACATGGTCAGGATCATTGACCTGAAGCAACGTGTAGCTACTCAACGTATTATAAAACAGTAATGTAACAAAAGACGCATAACGTTGATGTATGATAGGGTTGATATCGTTTGCTATCAGCCCTATCTTTTTGTCCAATGTTGACTGCGCCAATTTGAGACAATTGACCAAAAAAGATACGGATTAATGATTCGATGCCCTACTTTTGTTTTTTTAAACTATTACAATCAGCACTTTTCAATGAAGAACCTAATTGCTTTCTTGCTTTCTGCACTATCTATTTCCGTAGTTGTTGGCCAGGCCACTGGCGAAACCAACCTGCGCGTTATCGAACAAAACACACATGAAATCGTCATGGAGTTGGACCTGATGGGGGTCAAAACCCAAAAAATCACAACAGCTAAAGGCGAGGCCATCTTGCCCGTTTTTGAGGACGGCACCCCGTTATTAGCCGCCGGGAAACCGGATCTGCAAAAGTTGGCCACGGCCCTTATGATTCCCAATACGGGCAGCATGGCCATTGAAATATTGGCTACCCAATACCGCGATTTTTCCAATATCGAAATTGCACCATCCAAAGGTAATTTCAAACGGAATATTGACCCTGCCACTGTTCCCTTTGTGTATGGCCCTACGTATAAAGAGGATGCCTTTTTTCCGGGACAACTCGCTGATTTACAACAAGCTTTTATTTTTCGGGATGTGCGCGGCCAGGCCCTTTGGTTTTATCCCGTGCAGTATAATCCCGTGCAAAAGACCATGCGCGTGTACTCCAATATTACCCTGCGCGTGTACCGTACCGAGGCGCCCGGCCAAAACGAAATCACCAGCCCAAACAGCCCGAAAAAGAGCCGCAGTTTTGAACTACTGTACCAGCAAATTTTTATCAATGCGCAACAAACCGTGGCCTCCAGGGGAGGAGGGCCTACCGAACCAGAAAAAATGCTGGTCATTGCCAAGGATGAGTTTGAAGATGATCTGCTGCCTTTTTTGACCTGGAAACGCCAAACCGGTCTGCATACCACCCTGGTCTTGAAATCCGAAATTAATACCCTTGACCCTTCCGGCCTTTACAATTTTATCAAAAAATATTACGAAGAAGAAGGTATTTCCTATCTGCTCATCGTCGGAGATGACGCCGCTTTTGCGCCCGAGATGCGCAACAGCGGTGGCACCAATTACGCCTGTGATCCTTGCTTTGGCTATATGGAAGGCAATGACCACCTGCCGGAAATACTGGTAGGGCGCTGGCATGCAGCCAATACCCAACAATTGAAAATTATGATCAACCGAAACCTGCGTTATGAAAAAACACCCCTGGTTGATGGTGGCTTCAATTGGGCCGAACATGGTGTGTGGGCAGCCAGCAACGAAGGGGAAGGCATAGGTGATGACAAACAGGCCGATTTTGAACATGCCAATGAATGGAAAACCCGTCAGCTGCAAAGCGGCTATGCCAAATTTTGGGAATTTTATGACGGCGACCACGCCAGTATATCACCAACACCCGGCGATGAAACGAGTGATAAACCCGGCAATCCCGTCAATTCGGATATAGTAAACGTGATGAATACCCGTGGGATTGGCGTGTTCAACTACACCGGCCACGGCTGGGAGCAGGGCTTGGTCAGCAGTAATTTCAACACCGATGCAGTAAAAAAAATGCGCAACGATCAGGCATTCCCCTTCCTGTTGGCGGTGGCTTGCTGTACCGGTAATTTTACCAACAACTCGGGCGGCGATTGCCTTGGTGAGGCTTGGCAGCGCGCTGGCGACCTTATTACAGGAAGCCCCTGGGGAGG
The DNA here is from genome assembly GCA_964539805.1 of uncultured Saprospiraceae bacterium. GTDB lineage: Bacteria > Bacteroidota > Bacteroidia > Chitinophagales > Saprospiraceae > M3007. The sequence goes on from CAZIKN010000013.1 coordinate 39,106, forward strand.
TATTGCCGGGTTTTTTAGCAGTGATTTCCAGAGCTGGGCACCGCCCATGGAAGGCCAGGATGCCATGAATGAATTAATGGAAATATCTGAACAACAGAACCTTAACCCTGATTTTGCCAGCATGCTCGCCTTTGGCAATGCCAAAATGATCGTCGCTTACGCACAGGCAGGCGAAGCTATGGCAGATTTTTGGAACCCATTTGCCGAACCGGCAACGATGCCCCGCACCAGAATGCCGCAAGCCCTTACGGCCACGCACCCCGCCGAAATGACCATCGGGGAAAACAGCCTTGTCGTAAATTCGCCAGTGGAGGGCGCAGTTATTGGCCTGTATTGGAAAGGGCAGGCTATTGCTTCAGGCGTGATCGAAAACGGGCAGACCGTACTGCAATTTCCAGGTTTGACGGAAGTGGGCGAACTGACCCTTACGGCTACCCATCGCAACCGAATACCTTATCAGGGTAACATTGCCATAAAAGCAGGAAATGGGCCTTTTGTCGTGTACAGTGCCTACACTTTGAACGATTCAACAGGCAACAAAAACCAGAATGCCGACTATGGTGAGCGTATTTTTATGCACCTTAAATTATCCAACGTAGGCAATGCCCAAGCCGCTAACGCCATAGTAGAGCTTAGCGCCGATAGCCCTTACCTTACCGTTATAGATGGAACAGAAACATACGGCGAGCTCGCTGCCAACACGGATTCCACGCGAAACAATGTTTTTGAGTTTAAAGTAAGCCCTTTTGCGCCCAATAAAGAGAAAGTGAACTTTGACCTGAAAATCACTTATGACAACAATAAAGTTTATCAGGGCAAGATCGCTATCAGGCTTTATGCCCCGGAAATGACCATTGGGGCCTACAAAATCAACGATCTCGCAGGAGGCGATGGCGATGGTATTTTGGAAAGTGGCGAATCCGCCCGTGTCACCATTGAAAATTACAATACAGGACAAAGCCTAAGCCCGGATGCGGTTGGTGATCTGCGCTGTAATCTCCCTTGGGTACAAATAGGCGCTCCTTTCCAAATAGGCAAGCTCTTACCTGGCGCCACCCTTACCGAAACCCAGTTTCTGGTTACCATTCCAGCCAATTCGCCTCAGTACGAATTAGCCTTGTTCCAATATACCCTGAGCGCCGGCGCATACAAGGACGAAAGCAGTTTTCAAACCATCATTAATCCCGTGATAGAGACATTTGAGTCAAAAACATTTACGGCCTTCCCCTGGATGCTGAAAGGCGCCAAACCCTGGATCATCACAACCAACTCCAACAACGGAGGTAAGTTTTGCGCGCGCTCAGGCACCATTTCGGACAATGAAAACTCAATCATGCGATTAAACCTCGATTTTACCAAAGATGGAGAAATCAGCTTTGAACGACGTGTCAGCTCCGAACAAGACTACGATTACCTGCTGTTTTACATAGATGGCAAAGAAATGGCAGCTTGGTCAGGTATTCTCCCCTGGGCTGAAGTGCGTTTCCCTGTCACAGCCGGAGTGCATGAACTGGAATGGAGATATGAAAAAGACGAATTGGGCAAAGACGGCAGCGATGCCGCCTGGGTAGATAAAATATCCATGCCGCCTTATAAAGTAATCGTTGCTACCCAAAATTTTGATTTGGATAAGGCCAAACTAAAGGTTTTCCCCAACCCGACCCATGATCTGTTGCAATTGAGTGGCCAGTGGGCCCAGGCCACATCCGATATGCAAATACGTCTTTTTGATGCCCAAGGCCGTTTGGTACTACTGCTTCCATCCTTTGCTACCAATACCAATGGAAACTTTGAGGTGATGATGGACATTAACACCCTGCGTAGCGGTATGTACCTGATCCAGCTCAGTGATGGTCAGCACAGCATAAGCCAAAAGGTGATCAGGGATTGATTTTTTATTAAATCTCCGGCAACGAAATCCGTTTCCATTTAGAAAAGATACGAACCAAAAATACCATCAGTACACAGACCATCAGGCTTGTTTTTTCATCCACATCCTGTTTGTACAACAGGATGTGGATGGTGCCGCCAATTAAACAGGCCGTTGCATACAATTCCCCTTTTTTGAGTAAATCCGGCACCGTATTGCTGATTATGTCGGTCAAAAGCCCGCCAAAGGTAGCCCCGATGGTGCCCATAATAATGGCATAGCCGCTGTTGACGCCCGCCTGCAAACTTTTGAAAATGCCCAATGCCGTAAAAAAGCCCAAACCCATCGCATCCGTAATAAAAATGGTGCGCTGAAATTTGATCCCCTTTTTATTGAACATAAACACCACCGTCACCGCAAAAGCCACTAAGAACAAGGCTAAATAATCGTTCATCCAGCCCAAAGGGCGTATTCCGATCAAAATATCCCGAACTGTGCCGCCGCCATAGGCCGCCACAAAGGCCATGACCGCTGCCCCCAAAACATCCATTTGATATTTTCGGGCTTTCAGTGCCCCGGTGATGGCAAAAACAAAAGTGCCGACGTAGGCGATGATTTGGATAAAGTCCATGAATAGTTTTTATGATCGGTACGACATTAGATTGGTTGCAGTGCGGGACATTGCCTGTTGTGCTTTGCAGGTGGCAAAAGATAAGAGGAGGAGGGCGGAATGCATATTAACGTGAGTTTTGAATTAATTTATTTGATAATAAGGTATTTATGCAAACAAAGCGGCGAAAAGCTCTTGTAGTAGTTACTTGGCTCAAGAAGGCAATCGGCATGGCAATAGATCCAATATAGGTGCGGGGTCGTAAGACCCCACGCACGGCGGGTTTATCCGACCTCCAAAGGTCAGGCTTGTCCGACCCGGGCCTGTCCGACTCCAAGGGGGGCGGGTTTATCCGACTCCAAAGGAGGCGGATGTTCCTCAGGTCATAGCGGTGAGTACTGCTGAGCTTCCCTCGCCAATCTATACCGGGTGCCGTGCGAGGGTCTTACGACCCCGCACTTCTTCTTTTTTCTTTTTTGGTATTTGCCTATCTCAGAACTCACGTTAATACATATTAATAGATGTCGTATAAGTTATTCTTTATTTGTCCATGATGTATGTTCATATAACGTGCCTTTAAAGTTTGCGGTTTCTTTGTTAAAGGCATACTTTATGCCATATTCATCACCCCAAAGGTAACTCCATTTGAATATTCGCCCGCTTACAAGGCATTGGCCGCCCCATTTACTGCACTCTTTTGAACAATGCCATCAATATTTTATTCCTCAAAAAAAATTTCTAAAAAACATTTTTTATTTTAAATTCGCTTATCTTTGAGCTTTATTTTAAAACTTTTTGCTTATAATTAAAATGAACAAATTAACCTTTACCATCGAAATTGCTGCGCCATGTGAAAAAGTATGGCGAATATTGTGGGATGATGAAACTTACCGAAGATGGACGACTGTTTTTTATGAAGGCTCTCATGCGGTCAGTGATTGGCAGTTGGGTAGTAAAGTGCAGTTTTTAGGTCCGGATGGCAACGGCATGATCAGCCGAATAGTCCAATTAGTACCCAATGAAACAATGGTTTTTGAACATTTGGGTGAAATAAAAAACGGAGTGGAAGAACTGTCCGCATCCTGGGCTGGTGCGCATGAAGCGTATCATCTTGCCCCAAAGAATAGTCATACGGTGCTCACTGTTTTGCTGGATACCCATGATGAGTATGCCGCTTATTTCACAAATACTTTTCCAAAAGCGATGGACATCGTGAAGGCATTATCAGAAAATTAGTCTTTCTTCGTATACTTTTCAAGGCGATCTGGTGATAACCCGATGGCAAACAATACAATATCATGACGAACAAAATATACCCATGTCTGTGGTTTGATGGTCAGGCCAACGCAGCTGCCGAGTGGTACTGCTCCATTTTCAAAAAGGCGAAAATTACGAGCGACACGCCTATGGTGGTCCATTTTGAGTTGTACGGCCAGAAGTTTATGGGACTCAATGGCGGGCCACAGTTCAAGGTCAACCCTGCTATTTCATATTATGTTTATTGTGGTACGGAGGAGGAGATACAACAGCTTTATGACGCGCTCTCGGATGGCGGCTCCGTATTAATGCCACTTGGCCAATACGATTGGTCTGAAAAATATGCCTGGGTGGCCGACAAATTTGGGGTCAATTGGCAGTTGGATATTGATGACATCCAATCAGACCAAAAAATAGTGCCCTCCCTTCTTTTTGCCAACGAAAAAATGGGCCTGCTTAAAAACGCCTTGAAGCACTATGCTCAAATTTTTGAGCCCTCGCAGGTTCTGGTGGAAATGCCTCACCCCGGCAATCCCAAGCTGCCAGAGGGCGCTTTGCTGTTCGCCCAGTTCAAGATATTAGGCTACATATTCAACGGGATGAGCAGCATTATCCCGCATAATTTTGATTTTTCGGAAGGCAATTCCTTTGTTGTGGATTGCGAAAATCAGGAAGAAGTGGACTATTATTGGGAAAAATTGACCTATGGTGGAGGTCAAGAGAGCCAATGCGCATGGCTAAAAGACAAATTTGGGGTATCCTGGCAGATTATACCACGCCAATTGATTGAATTGCTAAATGACCCAGATAGAGCAAAGGCTACCAGGGTCATGCACAGCATGCTTCAGATGAAAAAAATTGACCTAAACAAATTATATCAAGCAGCCTCCATGAGCGAAAAAATGATTATTACCGTAGAAGCAACCATCAATGCCCCAATAGAAAAAGTGTGGGCATCCTGGACCGAACCCCAACACATCACCCAATGGAACCACGCCTCTGATGATTGGCATTGCCCCAAGGCCTCCAATGACCTTCGGGTAGGCGGTACTTTACTGGCTACCATGGCTGCCAAAGATGGCAGCTTCAGCTTTGATTTTGAAGCCGTTTATGATGTTGTAGAACCGCACCAACGTTTGGTGTACACATTAGGCGACGGGCGAAAAGTAAATGTTGTTTTCACAGCGTCGGGTGGCCAAACCCATGTAGAAGAGCAGTTCGAAGCCGAAACCATACACGCAGTAGAAATGCAACAGGCAGGCTGGCAGGCTATTTTGGACAATTTTAAAAAATATACAGAGGCGCACTGATAACCTTCTTCCATACAGGGGATAAATGGGCATCATTTACGTTTTGAACAGATTAAAATTGATTCCCATGAAATATACAGCATCATTTTTTGCCCTGATAACCCTGATATGCTTTTTTAGCCAACAAAGTGCCGCACAAAAGACAAGCTACTGGAAAGGCAATACCCCCGGTCATGAAAACGATTGGTTTTGCGCCAAAAACTGGACCAACGGCGATGTACCCGACGAATTTTCCAACGTGATCATATCCGATCACATAACCAGCAATCAAGCTTACCCGGTGATCAGTAAAGGATCCGTGGTGATCAACTCCCTGAGATTGGAAGGAATGGCCAAATTAGACCTTAGGGCCAATACCAAACTTGTGGTTTATCAAGAGTTTTTTGCTACCCACCCTAAATATTTCATGCCCCAGGGACGCTTCTGGGCACCTAACTACTACAAAACCGATGTAGCCATTGGAGAATAAAAAAATGTTTTTGCCTTGTTTTTCTGTAAACGGCCGGGTATGAACCACCCGGAGGGAACCTTAGCGAAGCATTCGTGTATGAGCAGAAAGGATGGGGTCGCTCCGAAAGCGGAGCGGCTCCGTTTTTTTATAGTCAACGCAAAGTGATTCTGAGTTTACTCGCGTCTATAAATCTAAAAAAGCGCTTAAATCCTGGTATAGGAACCAAAAAGGGCTTCTATCACCTCCTTTTTTCGTGCCCGGGCCACGGGCACCATCGCCTCACCAATCAATATTAAGTGCTCGCCATCCATTTTTTGAACACGGTTTTTCGCCACGATAAATGATTTGTGGGTGCGCAAAAAATGCGTGGCCGGAAGCAGGGTTTCCAAATGGTTGAGTCCTTCCAAGGTAACTATTTTTTCATGGTCGGTGAATATTTTCACATATTCTTTCCAGCCCTCTATGTAACGTATTTCGGCAAAAGGGATTTTGACCCATTTTCGGTCTGACTTGACGGTCAGATGGCCATCTAAAGCCGGGGACTGCTCACCAGCAGCTATTTGACGCAATTGAAGCGCATCCTTAGCCTTGTTAATGGCCTGCCCAAATCGCTCAAAAGAGTAGGGTTTGACCAGGTAGTCCACCGCATCCAGCTCAAATGCTTCCGCCGCATGCTGAGGATAAGCTGTCGTAAAAATAGTGACAGGCTTGCGTGTAATGGATTTTAACAGATTAGTGCCACTCAAAATAGGCATTTGGATATCCAAAAACAACAGGTCAATCGTTTCGCTTTGCAGGAGTTCTATGGCGCGAATAGGGCTTTTGCATTTGTCCACGATAAGGAGGCCCGGCGTGTCCTGAATAAATTTTTCAAGCAAGGCCAATGCAAAATGCTCATCATCAACAAGCAAACAACGGATGATATGATTAGGTGCGTTCATCCTACAAAAGTAGGCAAAGTAATGTTAAATTGATTATTATGCTCAAATCGTTTGCACCAGTATAAAAAAAAGGATTAAGCCCCTACCTTTGTCCCATTATGGCAAAGGAGACACAAAAGCCGAAGGTGGAGATCACGAATCGTAGAGCGGCTTACGAATATCATTTTGTACAGGAATTGGAAGCCGGACTGGTACTGACCGGCACTGAAATCAAAAGCATCAGGGCTGGCAATGTCAACCTGAATGATGCCTACTGCGTGTTTGAGAACAGGGAACTGTATGTCCGCAATATGTTTATAGCCGAATACGAATTGGGCACAGATAACAATCACGAACCACGCAGGGTGCGCAAACTGCTCCTGCGCAAGCCCGAACTGCGCAAATTGGAGCGCCGGGTAAAGGAAAAAGGATTTACCATTGTCCCTTTCAAACTGACGATAAACGAGCGTGGCTTTGCCAAGTTGACCATCGAACTGGCAGGCGGCAAAAAATCGTATGACAAAAGGCAAACCATCAAGGCCCGTGAGGACAAGCGCGACCTTGACCGCATGAAAAAAATACACAAAGTTCTGTGATCATACCTCGCATACTCTCTATTGTAGGCCATCCCATGCTCACCATCACGATTGGTATGGTGCTTATGCTGTGTCTTGACCCTTTCGCCTTTGGCCTGAGTTCGCCTTGGGAACACCAGGGGAAGGTGCTGCTGCTGGCTGTTTTTGTCAGCACTTTTGTGTTGCCTGCCTTTGGCGTGGCCTTGCTGAAGCCGCTGGGTATGGTCAAATCCTGGCAATTGGAAGATAAGCAGGACCGCACAGGGCCTTATATCATGACAGGTATATTTTATCTTTGGGTGTATAAAAGTTTTTTATCCGAACCGCACTTGCCTTCCTTGCTGTCCATGTTTTCGCTGGGTGCCACCATAGGCTTGTTTCTTACTTTTTTTATCAATATTTTCACTAAAATCAGCGCACATGCCGTGGGCATGGGTGGCTTGGTCATGGGTGGCATACTGCTATGTTTTCAATGGCCCGATGCGGCGCTGCAAATACCGTTCGCCAGCCAGAGTTTGCTCATCAGTCCACTTTTATTACTGGCCATATTGATTGTCTTTGCCGGTTTGGTAGGGTATTCCCGCTTGGCTTTGCGGGCACACACACCTTCGGATCTTTATTTGGGTTACACAGTGGGGGCAGTAGCCATGTTGTTGGCCGATGTCATACATTGAGCGCCCCAGACATGCTCTTAGCCTAATTGCTGAAGCAGCCATTCTTTTTCCGTAAGCCCCTGTTCCGCTTCTATTTTTTCGCGAAGGCTGCGCACTGTTTTGGGCTGTGCAAAATTGAGATGCATCAGTTTTTGGGCGTATCCCACTATGCGCAGATAGTTGTCACGGTGATACCCAATGCCCGCTTTGCGCCTAATATAGGTTTTCATGCCCGTCAAATGGCTTTCCAATGCCTCAAATTCCCCGGTTTCGTAGTAGATCTTGAGCTGCAGGGTTTTGGCCTGCAAACTGGTCATCACATCGCGGTCACTGGTGTTTTGCAGCTGCAACAGGGCGTCGCCAAAACGCTGTCGGGCGTAGGCCACCCTGGCCAGGCAAAATGCGGAGGTGGACTCGCGATATTGTTTTTCCAAAAATGGTTTGTAATGCAGTACAAACTGTTCCGCCCAGGCTAATTCCTTCAATTGCAACGCAATACCCACGATGTTGCTAAAGGCGAATCGGGAGATATAGCCATTTTCCAGCAGTAGTTTGCGCTCCAGCGCACTTTGATAGAGGTCAAGCGTATCCCGTTGTGACCCCGGGCGTCGCTCGTTTATTTTTTTGATTCCAAAATTGATGGCCAGCAGATAAAGGGTGCGGAGCTCATCCTCAGGGAACAAGTTGGCATATTCCAGCAGGCATTTTTTGAACAAAGAAAAGGAGGCATCGGCATCCGAGCCTTGCAGCAGGCGATAGCACAGAAGATAGAGCTCCACGGCAGGCACCTTGGCCAAGGGGCTGTTTTCCACGGCCTGTAGCATGTGGTCGAGCAGCCCGAGATCATAATCGGTCCGATAAACTGCCTTATGGCTCAGGGCAAGACAGGCTAAGCGCAGCTTTTGGATCACAAAAGCCGTATCCATAAGGTCACTGGTATTCTGAATATTCAAGGCCTCCGTTCGTACCGCCGTGGAGTCCCATTGGTACTGCTCCCATTCTATCTGGTTTAGTTCCTGATAATACTTGCCATGCCGCCAGGCTTGTTTTTCGCGGTCGGCCTTAGCCTCGCGAAGTGTTATTTGAAAATGTTTGGCTAAGTTGCGTTTTCGGTAAGCAGCAGCGAGTTTGATCTTGGCCGCTCCCGCATCCGAAAATTTTTCCTGATACATAAAAAACTGCTCCAACAAGGCCAAAAGGCCCGAGTTGGCTAAGCGGAGTACAGTGTCATCGTTTTCCATCTTTGGGGCTACAGGTTTTCGGCCTACCTTTGTGGAGGGGGTATTGTTTTTTATCCTTTTAATGGCCTCTGTAGCATCTGGCGGGGTGTTGTGCGCTATGCAGTCGGCTAAGTAATCATAAAGGGCCGCCAATTGGGGCTTCAAATTAAAAAACGGCGAGCGTACGAAACGTCCGAACGCCCGCCGTTCAGCAGTGTCAAGGGTGCTAAGTGCCTCGAACAACAGGGTTTTCATAGCATGAGGCGCAAGACGGTTATTTTAATTGAAACAGGTACTCATAGTAGCCCGGACGCGCACTGCTCAGTACCGCCTTGAATTTTTTGGATACAACGACACGATAATCAGAGCTTACCAATACGATTTCCGGCATCTCTTTATAAAACAACCGCTGAATGTCCAAATAGTACTGTTCGCGCTGCTTGAGGTCTCGTTCGCCCCGGATTTTCATCAACAGGGAATCAAACGCCGGATTTTGAAAGCCACCCCGATTATCGCCCCCTTTATCCGGGGTGTTGAATCCGCCGTAATTTTGTGACAATTCGGGGTAACCCGGGTGCACAGCACTGGCAATAAGTGCCAGATCAAAATTGCCCTCTCGGGTCAATTTTGAAATTTCCTGTATGTTTTTTGAGATCAGGTTTATTTTGATGCCTGCTTTTAACGCGCTTTGCGCTATGAGGTTGGAAATCATCTTGTTTACTTCCAAATCCAATGTGGTCAACAGATCTAAAACCAGTTCTCTGCGCTGCCCGTTGATGACTTTGTCCACCGTGCCATCATTATTGCTGTCCGTCCAGCCAGCGTCAGTCAGGGTTTTTTTTGCAGCATCAATACTAAATGGCAGTGCTTGTATGTCACGGGCATAGTATGACTTGTTAGGGTTTACAGGCCCCAGGCTTCGCTGGGCCATCCCTTGGTAAACATTATTTTTAATCTCATCAAAATCAATGACTTGAGCTATGGCTTTGCGTACACTGAGGTCTGTAAGTTCGGGCTTGGCCGGATTTTTCAGGTTGAAAATCATACGGGAATAGCGTGCGGCCCATGTTTGTACGAAGTCGTATTTTGCGCTCAGTTCAGGGTCTTTTTCCATTTTTTTAAAGTAGGTGGGAGACACATCCACGGCAATGTCCAATTCATCCTTACGGAGCATGTTCTCTATAGTTGGCTCTGTCTTGACGGTTTTGTACACAATACGATCAGGATATGCTTTCAGCATAGGGTTGTCGTTTTTGTCGCTATCCCCCCACCAGTCTTTTTTGCGCCGGATGGTAACCCCTTCCTCGCCGTTGGTGCTTTCCAATAAATAGGGGCCGCTTGCTGAAATAAAAGCAGGGTCGGTCTTGTATTTAGGGTCGGAAAATGCTGTTGCAAAAGCCTGTAAATCAGCATTTTGAGTTAAAGCATCTTTTTTAGAAACATCCAAAAAGTCGCTCAGTGGTATATTGGCCAATTTACCCTGCGGATCATAGTGGTAAGCAGGGTAAATCGGGAATTGACAAAGACTTTCCAAGCCCAACATGTAATATTCCTTGAGGTAAACCGTAAACTTCCGGTTGTTGGCAGCGTCAGTTTCAAAAGCAGATACCGTTTTAAAATAATCCTGCCAAACCTGTGTAGGCAAGCCGGGATGAAAAACCAATTTCAGGGAAAAAATAACATCCGCAGCCGTAATAGGGGATCCATTATCCCATTTCGCTGCCGGATTGATCTCAAAATCATAGGCATATTCACCTTTGTGTTGCCCGTCCTGCACGGTTCGTTCCGTTGGAATAGACTGTAACAAAAGGGGCTTTAGCTCAAAAGTCTGAGGGTCAATATCCGCCAAAGTCTGGAAAAGACGCATGGCAACAAAGCGCGAATACCCTACTGACGGCAAAATAGGGTTGAAAGTTGTTGCCGGGGCCTCCATTCGTACATTCAAGGTGAATGCCTTATCCTTGTCATTACCGCAGTTGGTGCAGCAAAATGCAAACAAGGCCAAGAAGAACAAGGTAGGGATTGATGTCCTGATGTTTTTTTTCATGTTTGTGTGATTGAAAATGTTCATGGAATAATAATAAAGAGCTGTAAATGTATAACTGCGCCATTGATAAACTACTTTGTTTTTAGGATAAGTTATTCTTTTGGGGAACTTTGTGTTACTTTTGCGCCTCTTTTTGAAAAACTGTTTAAGCACGCTATGCAACGCACGAAAATTTCGGAGATTTTGAGCACCGAACCCGTCGGTCAAACCATTTTGGTCAAAGGCTGGATAAAGGCTTTTCGCAACAATCAGTTCATCGCCTTGAATGACGGCTCCACGGCCTCAACCCTTCAAGTGGTAGTGGATTTTGAGCATACAGATGCAGCCCTCTTGGACCGCCTCAAGTATGGTGCCGCCATTGGTGCCACCGGTGTTTTAATGGAATCACAGGGCAAAGGCCAGAAAGTAGAACTAAAGGCCGACAACATTGAGATATACGGCGATTGCAACCCGGAAGAATTCCCGATTCAGCCTAAAAAAACAAGCCTTGAGTTCTTGCGCGAACATGCCCACCTGCGCTTCCGCACCAATACCTTTGGCGCGGTGTTCCGCGTGCGCCACGCTTTGGCTTATGCTATTCACAAGTTCTTCAATGACAAGGGCTTCTACTATTTGCACACGCCCATTATAACGGCCAGTGATGCCGAAGGCGCAGGGGAAATGTTCCAGGTGACAACCCTGCCCTTGGATCAATTGCCCCGCACCGAAAATGGCGATATTGACTTCAGCCAGGATTTCTTTAAGCGCCCGACAAACCTCACTGTTTCAGGCCAATTGGAGGCAGAATTAGGAGCCCTCGCCCTGGGACAGGTCTATACCTTTGGCCCCACTTTCCGCGCCGAAAACTCCAATACCACACGCCACTTGGCCGAGTTCTGGATGATTGAGCCGGAAGTAGCCTTCAATGACCTGAACGACAACATGGATCTGGCAGAAGCCATGCTAAAATATGTCATCTCATACGCCCTCGAGCATTGTGCTGATGACCTGAAAATACTGGAAGACCGCCTGACAGAAGAAGAAAAACAAAAGCCACAGGATCAGCGCTCTGAAATGACGCTGACCGAAAAACTTCGCTTCGTCACCGAAAACCAATTTGAGCGCATCACCTACACTGATGCCATACAGATTCTACGCAATTCTACCCCCAACAAAAAAGGCAAATTCCAATACCCCGTGGAAGGCTGGGGCACCGACCTGCAAAGCGAACATGAGCGTTATCTGGTGGAAAAACACTTTAAAAAACCCGTTATCCTGACCAATTACCCGGCGGAAATAAAGGCATTTTACATGCGCCAGGATGATCCGCAGGAAGGCGTACCCGGCCCAACCGTATCAGCCATGGACATCCTGTTTCCTGGCATCGGCGAAATTGTGGGCGGCTCACAACGCGAAGAACGCTATGACAAACTCGTGCGCCGTATGAACGAAATGCACATCCCGGAAAAAGAACTGTACTGGTTTTTGGATACCCGTCGCTTTGGTTCTTGCCCTCATGCCGGCTTCGGCCTCGGCTTCGAACGCTTGGTCTTGTTCATAACAGGTATGACCAATATTCGCGACGTGATCGCTTTCCCACGCTATCCGGGCAACGCTGAGTTTTAACTTTAACAATTCAAGCAGCTCATAAAAGTGACGTTTGGGCTTGAAATTCGTCCGAATGGCGAAATAATGCAAGATGTAGGGAACTTTTTGTCCTTACCCCTTGCGCGATGTGTTAAAATACCATTAAATTGCAGCGTCTTTAATCATTTGGTTGATCCCTTACCCCTCACGACAGGTAATTTTTTGTCGTTAATCCATTCCATTCATGAGTTCTTCTGATTGACTCCGTCAGATCCACTCCCAAACCCGGCTTTAGTTCGCCTCAATATCCAAAACAAAACGAAACAGTCCGACGAAGTGGTCAGATTTATTAATTCAGATTTTGAGAATGAGCGATTCACACACAAATTTAACCCTTAGTTCCGACCCTCAAAATGTGTCCGAAGTAGAGCCATTTGTAGAAACCGTAGCGCAGCGTTTTAGTTTGTCACCCGATGTACATGGCAACATCCTCATCAGCCTTACCGAAGCCGTTACCAATGCTATTTTGCACGGCAACCAAGGCGACCATAACAAACGGGTTTCTATTTCGCTTCGCCACCACAAAGACGCACTATCCATCAGCGTCTCCGACCAAGGCCCAGGTTTTGATCCTCAAGTGATCCCTGACCCCACCGGCCCGGAATGTTTGGATAAATGCGGCGGCAGAGGCCTCTTCCTAATGCGTGAACTCAGCGATGAGTGCCGTTTCAAACGCGGCGGAAGTACGGTCGAGATGAGGTTTAAGATTTGATTTATTTTTTGTTTTTTTTGCTCAATTGGGTGGTGCCGAAAGCACCACCCAATTGTTTTTTGAAGCAAAATGTTACCAAAATGTGAAATTTATGCAATATTTCCCCTTCCAGAATCATTGAGTTGTATAATTTTACGCAGGGTTTGTCAGGCCCTTTAACCATATTCTTGCAAGCATGCAAAAACTAAAAAACACCCCCCCGATCCTCGTTTTTCTCGCTCTTTTTATTTTCATCGCCTGCAAAACCGGCGTAAAAAAAGACCAACCCACCACATCCATCCGGGACAATACAAAACAAAATATGCCCATAACTCCCTTGCCCGGCCCATCTAATTACGGCGCCGACTGGAAAATCGTGGACAGCCTCCAAGCACAGGGGCTGCCCAAAAGCGCCGCAGAAAAAGTCCAAGCCATTTATACCCGCGCCCAAAAGGATAAAAACACCACACAAATCATTAAATGCCTCATCTATATAGGCAAATACACCGCTACCCTTGAAGAGGATGGCTTCGTAAAGGCTGTCCGTGATTTTGAAAAAGCAGAACAAAACGCCAGCCAGCCCGAAAAAGCCATCCTGCAAAGCATCATAGGGCAATGTTATACCTTGTATTTGGAACAAAATCGCTGGGTTTTGAACAACAGAACCCCGATTGCCGATGCCGACCGCAAAGGCATGGCCATTGACCTGCAAACCGCTGCTGCAGCACAAATTGAACAGGTATCCTTGGATTATTACGCTGCCTCCATTAGCCAGGAAGCTTTGCTTCGGACCATTCCGCTCACCGATATGGGCGAGTTGGTCATACGTGGCCATAACGATAGCATCAATGGAGCGCCGCTGCGCAGCAACCTGTGGGAATTTTTGGCCGATCGGGCCATATCCCATTACAGCAATGAGCGCAGCTTTATTGCCGAGCCGACCTACGCCTTTGCGCTGGATCAAGAGGCTGCATTAGCCTCTGCCGATGCCTTTATCAATGCCCGCTTCGAGAGCAAGGACAGTTCCTCCGGCAAATGGATGACCATTCGCCTCTACCAACGACTGCTGGCCGCCACCCAGGCGAGCGATAAACGGTCCAAACATTTGCAGTATGACCTGAGCCGCCTTCGATTTGCTTATGATAATTCCGTGTTGCCCGACAAAGAACTACGCTATGAAAACACCCTGAAAGCCCTGTATGAGCAACATAAGGATCACCCAATGGCGGGTGAAATCATGTACCGTTTATACATGGACAAAGTATGGAGCGGCTACAATGATCAGGACAAAGGAGCAGGCGAGCGCAATAAGCAAATCTTAAAAGACCTGACAAAAATCATACAGCAGCACCCCAATACCTATGGAGCCTCGCTTTGCCAATCTCTGGTCAACCGGCTGCGCCAAAAAAACCTGAACGCTGTAGTAGAAGAAGTGAATTTGCCTAATCGGCCTATACTCATTTCTGTTTCTTATAAAAACCTGAGCCGCGTACATGTACGTGTAGTGCATGCCAATTTTAACCCTGAGTTCTGGGATAATGTCAATTATGATGAACGTTGGAACAAACTGCAAAGCCTGCTCATGGTGCAACAGCGCAGTTGGGATGTTCAAGACCCCGGTGATTGCTTAGAGCACCGCACTGAACTGAGCCTTGAGGGCCTGCCTTTTGGCAAATATTGGGTTATGGTATGTGAAAACGAGCAATTTGATCGCGCTAAAGGCTTTGCCAGCTTTGCTGACTTCGCCGTGTCCAACTTATCGGTTTCTGGTTACTCGGAGCAGAGCCTAAGCCATTTTGTGGTCGCCAACCGCGAAACAGGTACGCCCATTGCAGGGGTAAAGCTCAACTTCTTCAACCAGCGCTGGGACAACAACCGCCATCGCAATCAATTTATTGGAAGCAGCACGACCGATCCAAAAGGCTTTGCCAAAGCGGATATTCCTCAAAATACCTACGTACAAGTGCTGGCCACTTTGGGCGAGGACAGCCTCTGGGTGGGCAATGCCTCCCATGGCCGCTATTACGAGGACCGCTCAAGAAGACCACAGGTGCAATTTTTTACGGATCGCTCCCTTTATCGCCCTGGCCAAACAGTTTATTTCAAAGGGGTCATGTTTCAAAATGATGACAAAAACCGCCCTCAAATTCTTGAAAACCAGGCCACTACCGCCATCTTTTACGATGCCAACGGACAGGAAAAAGGCCGCCTTAGCCTGCGAACCAATGAGTATGGCAGCTTCAATGGTGCCTTTACCGCACCAGCCTCAGGCCTGACAGGACAAATGAGCATCCGCTGCGACAATGCTAATGGTGGCGCCTATTTTAATGTTGAAGAATACAAACGCCCTAAATTTGAAGTAAGCATAAAACCCATCACGGGCGAATACCGCATCGGGGATAAAATCACCGTAAACGGAGAAGCAAAAAACTACGCGGGCAATGTGGTGGACGGTGCCAAAGTGCAGTATCGTGTAGTGCGCATGGCGCGTTATCCATTTTGGGATTATGGATGGTGGTTTAGAGGCCCTTCTCGCGCCAGTGAAGAACGCGAAATTACCAACGGGACTGCCTCAACAGATGAAAATGGACAGTTCAACATCACTTTTGAAGCCATACCAGACCAAAACATACCCAAAAAAGACCAGCCCGTTTTTGATTACCGCGTTACCGTGGATGTCACGGACATCAACGGTGAAACCCGTAGCGGAGATCGAAGTGTAAGCGCCGGGTATGTGGCCCTCCAGGTAGATTGGGAATTGCCCGCCGAAATCAATGTGGACAGTCTGAAAAATATCGGCCTGAAAACAACCAATTGGAGCGGTGAAAAAATGACCGCAACAGGTGATATCAGCATTCAGAAATTGGTGGAACCCAAACAGCACTACCTAAAACGCTATTGGGACAAGCCGGATCTGCCCGTTATTAAAAAGGCCGATTTTGACAAACTTTTCCCCAATTTCGCCTGGCAAGATGAGGATAATCCTGAAAAATGGGATAGACAGGATTTTACCAGAAACGTAAAGTTCAATACCAATAGCACCCAAAACCTTAACCTGTATGATGGGAAAGTCAGTCCCGGCTACTACCTGATGCGCCTGACAACTCAGGATAAATACGGGGAAAAGATTGAAATTCAACGTATTGTAAGGGTGTATAACAGTATTGACCCGGGTTCAAAATTTTATGAACCCAAATTGTTGACGGATAAGCCACAATATGAACCTGGCGAAACAGCCCAATTGGAACTGGGCGCAAAAGATGGCCCACAACCCATTTTCTTCGCTATTGAACGGGAAGGCAAACTGAAGGACAAAGTGTGGCTAAGTGCAAATCCTGTGCAATTTGTCCCTATCTCCATCACTGAAGAAGATCGCGGAGGAATCGTGGTGCATGCCTTTGCCGTACGCAACAACCGATACTACAGCATCGGAAGCCATACCATACAGGTACCCTGGAGCAACAAAGAGCTCAACATCAGTTTTGAAAGCTTCCGTGACAAACTCCAGCCCGGCGATCAGGAAGAATGGCGCCTCAAAATAAGCGGCCCTAAAAAAGAAAAAGTAGCCGCAGAGATGGTGGCCGCTATGTATGATGCCTCCTTGGATCAGTTCAAGCCCCATGACTGGGGCCGTATCGGTTTCCCGAGCCAATATGCCCGCTGTGGCATTTACTACCATGCCTATAATGCCAGTTACGGTGAGCAAATTTACCCGGAATCCAGCAATAATTACGAAATTCAAGAGCGCATACTCCCCACGCTCAACTGGTTTGATTTCCTGTCCATGGGTTATTATGAAAGGTATTTGGATACCGTAGTCACCTTTGACCCGGAAACATACGAGGAAAAAGTGCAGGTCGTCAGGCGTGATATGCCGCGTGTTATGAGCATGCCCGCGCCCGCTGGCGGGGAATTGAAAGCCATGAAAGCGGAATCAATTGAAGGTGATTTTGCTGCTAGATTTACTCCACCTGTTGTCGTAGAAACTCCTGCTGGCAAAAACGCCGCACCACCTGCCCCTATCCGCCGGAATTTGAACGAAACGGTATTTTTCTTTCCAGAAGTGCGTACGGATAAAGACGGTAATATGGTACTCAAATTCAAGATGAACGAGGCCCTCACCCGTTGGAAACTGCTCACCTTTGCCCACACGAAAGCATTGCAGCAGGCCATAAGCACCCGGGAGGTGGTGACCCAAAAGGAACTGATGATCTTGGCCAATGCCCCGCGCTTCCTGCGCGCAGGCGACGATATTGTGTTCGGGGCCAAGGTCAGCAACCTGTCCGCCAAAACCATTACGGGAAAGGCCACGCTCAACTTGTTGGATGCCAACACCTTGCAACCCGTCGAGCAAGCGTTCGGCCTCAACAGAACCATACCTTTTGAAGTGAAAAGCGGCCAATCCGCGCCTTTGTCCTGGAAACTGAAAGTCCCCGAAAACTACACAGGCGCCGTGACCTGGCAGATTTTTGCGGATGGCAATAATTTCCGTGATGGCGAGGAAAGCACCCTGCCTGTGGTGACCAACCGTATGCTCGTGACCGAGACGCTGCCCATGTCGCTGCGCGGTAACCAGACCAAAAATTTTGTTTTTGACAACCTGAAAAATGCACCCACTGGCTCGTCTTTGGTCAGCCATAATTTTTCCCTTGAGTTCACCAGCAATCCCGTGTGGTATGCTGTACAGGCGCTTCCTTACCTCATGGAGTACCCGCATGAATGCAGTGAGCAAGTTTTCAGCCGTTTTTATGCCAATACCCTGGCCCAAAGCGTCACGCAAAAACTGCCCCAGATCAGGCGTGTTTTTGAGCGCTGGAAAGACAGTCCCAACGCCCTGGCCTCCAATTTATCCAAAAATCAGGAACTAAAATATGCCCTTTTGGAAGAAACGCCCTGGGTAGTGGATGCCCAGAACGAAGCAGCACAAAAACAGAACATTGCCCTGCTCTTTGACCTCAACCGCATGGCCAATGAGCGAGAGCGCGCCCTGAACACACTCAGTGAGCGCCAGGGTGATGATGGAGGGTTCTCCTGGTTTCCGGGCGGGAATGCCAGCTGGTACATCACACAATACATCTACAGCGGACTGGGCCATTTGGCTCGCTTGGGGGCCATTGACCTTCAAAATGACCCTAAAGCAGCAGATATTTGGCAAAAAAGTGCCAGTTATTGTACTGCTCAAGTGGAAAAAGCCTACCGCGATCTGGAATACGAGGTGCAAAAAGGTCGCGCAAAATTTGAAGATGACCACCTGCACAGCATGGTCATCCAGTACCTGTATGCCCGCAATTTGGTGCAAGGTGCCAATGCAACTTTGGACAACAACATCCTGAACTACTATTTAGGTCAGGCCGAAAAATATTGGCTCGGCAAAGGGCTGTACCAGGAAGGCCTGCTGGCCTTGGGCCTGCAAGGAGCTGGCCGCACGGATGCCGCTAAAAAGATCGCCAACAGCCTTCGCGAGCGCGCCATAGTCAAAGAAGAGCTCGGAATGTATTGGCCCCATGATCGCGGGTATTTCTGGTACCAGCTGCCCATCGAGACCCAGGCCCTGATGATAGAGGTATTTCAGGATGTGGCCAAGGATGCCCGTGCGGTGGAGGACCTGCGCATCTGGCTCCTGAAAAACAAACAAACCAACCGCTGGGAAAGCACCAAGGCGACTTCCGAGGCCATATACGCCCTGCTCTTGGATTCAGGGGCTGCACCGGAAAAAAGCTGGTTGAACAACAGCAGTGCCGTACAGGTCACGCTCGGCGGCAAAACCCTCAAACCAACGGAATACGAGGCCGGAACAGGCTATTTTAAACAAAGCTGGGCGGGTAAGGAAGTGAAAAGCTCCTGGGCCAACGTAAAGGTGGAAAACCCCAACAGCAATATCGTGTGGGGAAGCGCCTATTGGCAATATTTTGAAGATCTGGATAAGATCAAAACCTTCCAGAAAACACCTTTGACCATCGTAAAAGAACTGTTTAAGGAGGAAAACTCACCCAATGGCCCAATTTTGACCCGTATCACGGAAAACAATGTGCTCAAACGCGGTGACAAAGTGAAAGTGCGCATTGAGATCCGCGTGGATCGGGAAATGGAATTTGTGCACCTCAAGGATATGCGCGCTGCCGGCTTTGAACCTGTCAATGTGCTCAGCGGCTACCGCTGGCAGGGCGGCTTGGGCTATTACGAAAGCACCAAAGACCTTGCCACCCACTTTTTTATAGAATACCTGCCCAAAGGTACCTTTGTTTTTGAATACCAGCTCGTGGTCAGCCATCAGGGCGACATGAGCAACGGCATCACGACCATGCAGTGCATGTACGCGCCGGAGTTTACGAGCCATTCAAAAGGGATAAGGGTAAAGGTGGAGTAGGGAGAGGAGTTAATAGAACGCAGGCGTGGACGCTGTGCCGTCCTGCGGTGGCCTTTCGGGTAGGGTTTTGGGGCATAGGCGACAACGAAGCCTCCCGGCAACGCCTTCGGCCAAAACTCCTATAAATGTAAGGCATTTGAGCCATAGTTCATCATTATTAAATGCATGTTTTATGGCTAAAAAAAGGACATCGGGGCTGTATCATAAGTATCAAAGGCAAAAGCAAGGCGGAATAAAATTTTGTTTTTTAGTCCATCTCCATCTTTGACTTATAATACAGCCTCTTCCGGTGTTCCCGGCCGGAATTTTCCGAGGTTTTGAACGATCTGACTCGCCGCTTGCCCGCCATGTCCGCCAGGCCTTGGATGATCTGGCCCAATGCCGCACGGCAATTTTGGGCGGCCATGTTGATGCCTGCGATGGCTGCAGGACGCTGCGGATTGCTTACAACTCCTGCCGCAACCGCCAATGGGAGAAATGCCTCTTTGGACGCCGCTTTTTTGCTAAAAATCGCCTCGCGGCCTTCCCTGCGTGGGCAAGGGACGACGGCTTGGTTCAATCCTGACAAGTCGTCAGGACCGAACGGCAAGGCTCAATTTCTCGCTTGCCGTTCAGCCTTTAATGTTCTGCGATTTTTTTCACATCTAATTTGATATGTATTTAGAAATACCTTTCCGGATTTTCAAATTTTCTAATACTCATTTGAAGCAATTAAGTCCTCCGTCTTTTTCTTAATAAACCCAACCTTATCCTTTTTTACTTCTTCCAACATCGCTGCTCTGTCTGCTGAAATCTCAAAATATTTTTCAGCCCACAAATTTATTTCCAACATAATGGGAAGCAAATCAATCCCTTTTTGGGTCAATTTATACAAAACCTTTGCTTTGCTGTCGGGATGCTCCAATTTTACGACAAGTTGATTTTCCTCCAACGCCTGCAATCGAGCCGCTAAAATATTGGTGGCAATGCCTTCGGGCGATTTTAAAAAATCGCCATAAGTACACCCATTTGCTTCCATTAAGTCCCTGATAATCAATAAGGTCCATTTGTCTCCCCATACATCAAGGGAGCAACCAATCGGGCAATTCGACCTTTTCCCAGCCGCTTTTATAAATTCCATTTTGTTAAAATTTCGTTAAGGCCTACTTATTTACTTGCAATTTGCAAGCAAATAAATACACATTTGCACTTGCAATTTGCAAGCAAAGGTATTGGGTTAATTTTTTAAAATCAAAAAAATGTCACAAACGATATTAGTCACAGGAGCATCCTCAGGGTTTGGACTTCTCATCGCAAACAAACTTCACAATAGCGGATACACCGTAATCGGTACCAGCCGCAATCCTGAAAAAGTACAGTCAAAAGTACGTTTCAAGGTGATTGCATTGGACCTTGATTCAGAACAATCAATAAGCACGCTTCCTGAAAGACTATTTAAGGAAATAAACAGATTGGATATTCTTATCAACAATGCCGGCTTTTTGGTGAATGGCATTGCAGAAGAAATCCCTATTGAGTTGGGCAGACAACAATTTGAAACTAATTTTTGGGGAACCATTAAAGTAACAAATGCCGTATTGCCCTATTTTAGGAAACAAAAATCCGGTAAAATAATAACGATAGGCTCCATTACAGGGCTTGTTGCATTTCCAAGCACTGCATACTATGCGGCATCCAAACATGCTTTGGAAGGGTATTACAAGGCATTGCGTTATGAACTAACAGAATTTAATATTCGTGTTGCCATGATTGAACCCGGTTCTTTCAAGACAAATATCATGGAAAACGCCTCAAAAACTTTGAATAGAATTGATGACTACAATTCATTGAGGAATAAAAGCGAGAAGTACGCAGATTTCATTGTAGAACAGGGTGAAGACGCTTCAATGGTTGCCCAAAAAGTGCTAAAAGTGGTTGAAACAGACAAACCCAAATTCAGGAATTTGGTTGGAAAAGGTTTGTCTGTGTTGATAAACTTGCAACACTTCGCTTATGGAATGTTGGAAAAAACAATTCTTAAACAATTAAACAACGCTTAAAATGAAAAAAACATTTCTTCTGACAATTTTAATGATTCTCAATATGGCAACATCAAATGCACAAGGCGAAAACCATACTTACGCAACTGTCCCAACTAAATTTGTGGAGGCTAAGGGTATAAAATTCGCCTATCGTTTTTATGGCAAAGAAGAGGATATTCCAGCAGTTATTTACCCCAATCCTGGGCATAGCGGCATATTCCAATATCACGAGGAATTTCTCAAAAAAGCCATTCCGTTTTTAACCAAACTTTAAAAAATATGAAAGCCTTTATAGCAAATAGCTACGGCAAAAAAGAAAAATTGCAACAAATGGAAGTTGCAACACCCAAAATCAAACCTAATGACGTGCTGGTGCAGGTAAGTGCGGCTGGTGTGAACTTGTTGGACTCGCTTATTAAAAATGGCGATTTCAAACTGTTTATCCCCTATAAACCGCCTTTTGCTCTGGGGCATGACGTGGCAGGCGTGGTGACCCAAGTTGGGGCAAATGTCCGCAAGTTCAAGGTTGGTGATGAAGTCTATGCAAGACCTGCCGATTACAGCATCGGTACTTTTGCTGAATTCGTTGCTTTCAACGAAAATGATGCGGCACTCAAACCCAAAAACCTCACCATGGAGGAAGCCGCCTCCATTCCATTGGTCGGATTGACAGCATGGCAAGCAATGGTCGAAATCGCAAATCTTAAAAAAGGGCAAAAAGTTTTTGTCCAGGCGGGTTCGGGCGGCGTCGGCACATTTGCTGTTCAACTTGCCAAGCATCTGGGGGCATTCGTTGCCACGACTACAAGTGCCGCAAATATGGATTGGGTAAAAAAACTTGGTGCCGACGTTGTGATTGACTATAAAACAGAAGATTTCGAAGCCAAACTGAAAGATTACGATTTGGTTTTGCATAGCAATAAAGACCCTGAAATCCTTGACAAATCGCTGCGAATCCTAAAACCGGGAGGAAAACTTGTCTCTTTGGTCGGCCCACCCACTCCCGAATTTGCAAAAGCAATTGGCTTGCCCTGGTATTTCGGGCTTATCACAAAACTGTTGAGTTTTGGAGCAAAGAAAAAAGCGAAAAAAGCAAAAGCGGAATTTTCATTCTTGTTTATGCGGGCAGAAGGCGGGCAATTGGGGCAGGTTACTCAATTGATAGAGTCCGGAGCGATAAAACCCGTTGTTGATAAGGTTTTTCCTTTTGAGCAAACCAACGAAGCATTGGCTTATGTTGAAACAGGTCGTGCCAAAGGTAAGGTTGTTATCAAAGTAAAATAGGAGAGGTCGAACAAAGCAATTCTAAAATGAATATTCGACCGCTCCGATGTCTTACGAATGGCGTTTTAACCCATTATTCGCATTGTTTATTAATTGTTTCACCGAACGGTCGGGGCTTGCCGAAGTGCCGCCTTGCAGACACTTTAAAATTAGCACAAATGTTTCTGGCGGCATTTTCGGCAAGCCGATGTTAGCGGCTGTAATACTTCTCACCGCGAAGTCGTGTTGTTTAATGTCTTCATAAACTTTATTTAAAAGTCCTGTCACTGGTTTAGTCAATGTTAAGTCGCAAGTTAAGATTGGGAATTTTATAAAGTTCAGATTTGGTGATTGGGTTTGTGTAACCTAATGCTCTAATTTCTCTTACACTGTCAGCAAAGTAAGTTGGGTTGATGTCTGTTGTACTTTTTGGGTCATCCATTCTTGGGTCTGCGAGTATTTCTTCAAAATGATGGTTGATGTCAATGGGAAACTCATAACTTTTTTGTGTCGTGTCAAACCAGTCTTTGTGTGCTGAAAAGATTAAACGAAGTTCATTCTCGTGCTTAAATTCCAATCGCTTTATAAGCAATGTTTCAACTTGCCCGTTACCTGTTTTGTCAAAAATAAATTGTTCAAGGTTGTCTGGGTCTTCAAAGAATTTTTTGATTTCAGCTTCACTTTCATATTCAATTCGTCCGATGAAAAAAGAAAGCATTGCCCACTGATGCTTTATATCGTAGAAAGCGTCAAAAATTTTTCTGATAGTTGTCCTTACTCTAAACCCGTCTTTGTTAGGTGAGTATATTCTCCAAAGTGCATCGCTTTCTTCTTCGCTAAACGTCCAACATTGTCCATAATAATTTTCTCTAATTGTGTCAAAGCCAACATTTAGTCCGCCTTTAGTTCGTGCAACAGATTTAAAAATGAAATTTTCAAAAGGGTCGTCCCAAAGTGCAGGTTTAACCAAAGAGTTTGTTTTTTTCGTCAATGCGTCAATAAGCCAACGTTTACTAAATACTCTAAAAATTGGTTTATCAAGGTCTGCCTTGTCAATACGAATTATATTTTTACCCTTGTAGAGTAAATTCTCTTTTTCTTTTTCTGTCATTTTTTTTGTTTTAATTGTTATTGTTTCAAGTTAGTACTGTCATCAAATTATAGCCGCTAACTCCGCTTCCCCGTCAACTCCCCCAATACCCCCAGGGCAAACGCATCAAAATCCGAGCATTTTTTCACGATAAGCATCTGACATAGCACATTTATTGCGTTTTCTATTAACACTGATTTTTTCAGGATTGGCTTTAATCAGGTTTAGGACCAGGGCAAACGCATCAAAATTTAAAAGTAATTTATTGTTTTTAAGAAATAATATTCTTATAAAATTTATTTTTAACGGAATATTATTTTGGGCATAAATCATGATTTATTCATTCATTAAATTCGATCTGCACAAACAGATTTTTTATCTATGAATCTTTTGAATTTGCAAATAAAAAATGCTAAAATTACAGGTTTAATGGCCAATTTTGATGCGTTTGCCCTGCCCAATACCTCCAGTTGACGGCAAAACCATTTTGTCGCCAGTACCCAGTTGCGGCAATCTAACCAAATTGGTTGGATTGCCGCAATTAGTTGGACAAAATCCCCACTTTGCGGATGCGCTGTAACGCAGCAAACCCCACGCTCCCGCCCCAAAAAACACTGGCGCATGGGACAGCACCAAGCTGCCCCATGCGCCAGCAAAAGGGTAATAAAACGGCTTAAGTGAGTTAAAGGTAGAGATCATGTTGATTTGCGTTGTTTGCAGCGGCTAATGTATAGTTACTTTTAGTGTATCGCCAAATCCTTGAACGGGCTTTTGGGTACTTTGGTGATAGCCACATTTCAGCTAGGATAAAACCACAATGATACCTTCAGCTGCTATTCCTTCACCACCCTGACCCCGCCCACACTCGTCCCATCCGATATGCGCAGCCAATAAGTGCCGGATGGCAAAGAACGCAGGTCAAGGTACGTGTCAAAAGAATTGCCGGCAGGGCTGTACGGAAGGGCATGCAGTTGGCGGCCCAGGGCATCCAGCACCAGAACAGATAAAGTCTTGGGGGATTGGGCAAAAGACAGTCGGAACAAGCCATTGCCCGGATTGGGTGATACCCTCAGGCCCCAAGCCGAAGCCGGCTCAACAATGGCAAGGATCACTTTTACATTTTCAATGACTAATACACAGCCCAGCGCATCCCGGACAAACACGCGGTAAACACCCGGGGCCAGATCGGGAAAGACGGGAGAAGTTTGGAAATTAACACTATCCAAACTATAGGTAAACAAGCCAAGTCCCTGCACCTTGTTAACGAAAATGGTATCACCATTAACCTGAGCATTAGCCTCTATCACTGGTACGTCCGGCAGGTTTATGTTTTTTTGGAGCACGGTGCCAGCATCGTCTTTAAGGTAAAAAGTCTTGATTCCGGCAGGGACATCATTGAATATCGAATCTTTTTGATAATCCGTGCCATTGGCAGAATACTGATAAGGCGGCAGACCATCCTGTGGGTTTATGGTCACGCGATAGTTTTGGTCACAAGGTTTTGCGCGCTCCCCGATCATGTCAAAATCAGCGGGGGTATAGTCCACCACATACCCGATTTCCTGTGAGCAACCGCTACCATCTGTGGCTATTAAGGTGTAGGAGCCATTGGGCAGATCCTCTGTTTGTTTGCCAAGACCCTTGGTTTCAAAGCTGTAGGGCGGGTTATTGCCTACAAAAATAACCGTGATGTCATTGCCTCTTACTGTGATTGTAATAAGATAGGCATCGGGTTGTTGTATGGATAAGTTGCTGATCGTAAATATTTTGCCTGCTTCATCGCGCACCGTTACGCTGTGTGGTCCCACATTCAGGTTGTTGAAAATACTATCCCGGGTTTCTGCCCCGCCATTCAGGGAATAATAATAAGGTGGTACGCCACCTGAGGGCTGAATACTGAGCGAACCGTCATTGCCGCCAAAGCAGCTGATGGGTTTTGCGGTGCTGGTCGTGGCCCCAAGTATGGGCACATTTACCGTAGCCGTAGCAGTGGCCGTGCAGCCGTTGGCGTCTTGCACCGTGACGGTATAAGTGGCATTTTCCAATTTTGTAAAACTATTACCTGATTGGTAGGCTCCGCCGTTCAGGCTGTAGCGCAAGCTGCCAGTGCCTCCTGTAGCGCTGGCGGTGATAACATTAAGGCTTGCTGCAGCGCTCGCTTCCAGTAAGGGCGGATTGCCCAGGTTTATGGGTGCGGCTTGCCGGGTAAAGCCGTCAGCATCCTTTACGGTCACGGTGTACACGCCAGGGGCAAGCCCACCAAACAGGTCGCTGCTTTGATAGTTCCCGCCATTCAGGCTGTACTGATAAGGTATTTTGCCACCAGCCGAAAAAGCTTTGATGCTGCCGTCTTTTCCATCGTGGCACTTAACTGTTTGTATCACTTCTGCATTGACAACCAAGGTATTAACGGCAATAGTGGCGGTGGTGGAGGCGGTACAGCCATTGGCGTCGCGGGCAATTATGCTGTAAGTGGCATTGGCTAAATTATTGTAGCTGCCGCTTGACTGAAAAATACCGCCATTCAGGCTATACTGTATCAGGCCAGTGCCCCCGGATGCACTTGCAATAATGGTATTCAGGTTTACCGTGGCCGTGATTTGTAGCAATTCGGGATTGGTTAGGGTAATGGATGCTGCGCTTTGGGTAAATCCGTCGGCATCTTTTACCACTATGGTGTAGTTACCTGCGCCAAGGCCGCCAAAGCTGTTGCTGCTTTGGAATGTCCCGCCGTTCAGGCTGTATTGGTAAGGCGTTTTGCCTCCGCTTACGTTTGCCTTGATAATCCCGTCCTTGTTGTTGTGGCATTTTATGGTTTGCAATGTTTCTGCATTGATAACCAAGGTGTTAAAGGCAATTGTGGCTGTAGTGGATGCCGTACAGCCGTTGGCATCACGGGCAATGAGGGTATAGGGGCCATTGGCCAAATTAGTGTAGTTGCCATTGGTTTGAAATGGCGCTCCGTTCAGGCTGAACTGTATGGTTCCAGTGCCACCCGTAGCCGCGGCTGTCAGGGTATTTTGCACCACTGTTGCGTTTACCTGTAGTAAGGGCGGATTGATGATAGATACGGAAGCGGCTTCTTTAGTCCGTCCGTCGGCATCTTTTACCGTCACCGTATAGGTACCCGCCGCGAGACCAAAGAAAGTATCATCGTTTTGGAATTGCCCACCGTTCAGACTGTATTGGTAGGGCGGCTTGCCACCTGAGGCAGTAGCTTTCAGGCTGCCATCCGTGCCGTTGTTGCATTTTATTGCTTGCCCAATTTCTGCACTGACGATGAGGCTGTTTACGGTGATGTTGATGTTAAACACAGCATTGTGGAGCCAGGCAGTATTGTTGTTGTCGTACACATCAAAACGGAAAAGATCGGTCTTGGCCGTATCCGTAGCATGGTGTGTATAGGCCAATTTACCGCCATCAATATCCGCCTGTGTAAAGGTGTCGCCTATTTGGAGTACCGTGGTGTTCAGGGTAAGGTCGCCGTGTTTGGGCGTGGACAACAGGGTGAAAACACCTTGAGCGGCTGTGCCGGATGTTTCCATTTGCAAGAGGCCATTTCCTATGTTTTTGGTTTCGCCCTTTAATAATTCCAATGTGTTGTTTTTCAATAATTTAGCCAAAATATTGGGCTGCGAAAAACAAAATGTAAGCCCCCATTCGGTGAGGGCGCCGCCATCTTCCTCATAAGCATCAGTGAGCACCAATGTCCAGTTGCCCGTTGCTTTTTTGCCTTTTTGCCCAACAAGGCTCTGGATGGGCTGAAAGCTGCCCCTTAACGAGGGCGAAGTATTTTCATCACAAAACAGTTCCAGATCTACGGCTGTTTTGAGGGTTTCGTCGTCAAAATTGAGGTCAATATCCGCACCGCCACAGCCGAACTCATCAGCGGGCACACCTGGCCGATCCCACAGGATGTAGCTTGTGCCTCCGGGAGCGATTAAGCGGCCAGCCACATCGCCCACCCATGAGTGGTCTATTTTTACATGGACATTAATATCCTGTATGTCGCGGGTGTCGGTAATGTTGAGTACTGAAGTTACGGTGTCCAAGGAGAAGTCGCTGATTTCCAGGGGCACATTGCTGCTGCTGAAACTTTGGTTGCACAGTCCGTTGGCGGTTTGGAAAGCAAAAATTGGACTATAAGTACTTGATCCGCAGTCATTTATGCCTTTTACGCGCCAATAATACACTTTGCCGGCAGCCAAATTGACCACCAAGGCAGAATCTGCACTGACGGTTTGGGTGGATAAAAGAGCGCCGTTGGTGAAAGCGGGATGTTGGGACAGTTCTACGGTGTAAGCAGCGGCAAAGGGTACACGCTGCCATTTTAAAAACACGCTAACGGGTACACCGTTCTCGCCATCAAGCGGGCGGATGACCTCTTGTACCGTTTCGGGTATGCCGGGCAATACTTCCACCGGGAGGAGTATATTCCGCAGGATATTGCCCGATGCGGCTATAATGTTCAGGGTAAAATTGCCCACTCCTGCAAAATTGTACAGCCGTAGGGTAGCATTGCCATCGGGTGTGAGGCTATCCGGTGTAAAAACGGCCTGCACTCCTGTGGGTATGCCGCTGGCGCTGAGTTTCACCACACCATTAAAGTTCAATAACTTTTTGAAAGTCAATGGAATAGAGAGCGTATCGCCTGTGCAGGCCTGCTTGGGTTCCAGGTCAGGCGTAGTCATTAAAAAGGAGGGTGCGCTTACCTGTTGAATGCGGAAATTGACATTGGAAAGGTCAAAAAACACATTGTTGATGGCTTCCACGCGCACGCGACAGGTATTGGACACGGCATCCGGTACGATGATATCTGCTGATCCGTCATTGGCCACGTTTTCTGCCAGCACGCGGTCAAACAGTTGCCCCCCATTGGTGGACAAGGTGATGCGTACCCGAGCACAATTGATGGGGGAGAGGTCGGTTTTGGCCACATCCCAGAGGACGGTTCGGGTTTCGCCCACCGTCCAGATGACATTGGTATTGGGCTGTGTGACCACGAATGGCCCCGCATTTCCGACAACGGTGAGCGTGAGCGCATCCTCATCCGTGCAGGCTCCGCCAGCTTTATTGTCGCGTACGGTGCAGGCGAAATTCATAGGCCGGGCCACTGCGGGCAGTTCCTCCCACACCGGATTCACATTGTTCAGCAGGTCGCTCAGGCGCGGGAAGGTGCGCGAGGGGGAAGCCGTGGGCGGGAAAGAGCGGAAAAGGGCTCCTGTGGTACTGGTGGAATTGGGTGGTACGGGGGCAAGGCCGAGGTCAATTTGTTCCCAGCAATAGGTTAGGGGATCGCCGTCAGGGTCAGTCCCTGTTGCGGTCAACGTAAAAGGCGTGCCACGCGGGATGAAACGGTCGGATCCGGCCTCTACTGTGGGTCTTTGGTTGCTCAGGCTTGTTTTTACGGGACAGTTATTGCCACTGCCTTGGGTAACGAAAAAGCCTATTTGCAATAAACTGAGCAAGTGAAAATAGTCATGGCTATTGTTTTGTATATTTTGGCTGCCGCAAATGCCCGCGTAGGACATGATGGTGGATCCGCTGCCGGGTTCTATTTCGCTGCCTGGCTCTGAATTGCCGTCGCAGGCGCCTTCCGTACCGTTAAAGGTATGTTGTGCACCAAACTGGTGGCCTATTTCATGCGCTACATAGTCAATGTCAAATGGATCACCGATGGGTTGGCCACGGCCCGTGGCACCGCGGGCCTTGCTATCGGAGCAAACCACGCCCAAGCCTGCAATGCCACCGCCTCCGGTGCCGAAAACGTGCCCGATGTCATAATTGGCAAAACCGATGCGCTGGTTACAAGTGCTTACGTTTTGTGGCAGCATGGCCGACTCATTGTTATTGGTGTAGGGATCATTGTTGCCATTCAAAAAAATCAGGGTATCATTTTTGGCTACAATGCTCATGGTAATGGCCAAATCGCGCTCGTACACGCCATTTACGCGGTTCATGGTGGTGTTCATGGCGGCTAAGGCCAAGGCCTTTGTTCCGCCGTGAAAAGTAGCGTATTCCCCGGTGCAGGCCAATGCCAAACGATAGCGGCGCAAGCTGCAGTCACCTGCCGCCTCGGGTTTATCAGCCTGTTTTTTCGCCCTTTTATCCCGTTTTAAGGCGGACATTCCGAAGTGCGCGGCTTCGTCCTGCGCACAATGAAGAGCTGGTTCTCCGGCTTGCTCGACAAAGTCTTTTTTATTGTAAATCACATAATTATCCAGATTATCCATGGCATAAGGGTCAATAAAAACCACTTGTTCCTCCGCTACATGGATCATGGCGTGGAAGCCCTGGGGCGTCAGGTCACATTTGAGGGTGATGCGCGGATTATCTGTGCATCGTCCGGTGAAGCAGCGAATTTGCGGGTAGCGTTCCTGCAATTCCGGTTCCATGACGGACGCCTCCCATACATGGAAGCTGAGAGCACCGCCATCGGGCAGGGGCAATTCAAGGTAAACAGGCTCATCCTGTTCGGATAGAACGAATTGAAACTCCGCACGCAAGCGGGCCAAATCCAAGTGCATGGTGCGGTATTTTTTTGGGAAAATGTAGCGTTTGCTCTTGTTTTGGATGCTGCTTTCTGCAACGGGTGTCCAAAGGCTTTGTGCAAAAATGCCCGAAAAAGAGCATAAAAAGAATAAAATGAAAGATAAAAGGCGCATGTTGTGTCGCGATTTTAAGGATTAGCGCTTCAAGCGCTTCAGCGGATTGTGTCGCGAATGTAAACATCAATTGTGAAAAGCAAGGGATAAAATTAGCAGATGGGAGAAAAGGCCATATATTTTGCTGTAGTCAAGGCAAAGGCACATGGACACATCGCAAAACGCAGTCAGGCCTTATGCCTTTCATGCTGGCGCAGCCTACAGCCCCCTGCTGTTGGCTGTGAAAGAGAGCGTATGGGGTTGACGGCAATCCTGCTTCACCGTTCGGTAGAGTAACGATTAAATCATTTCATCGTTGGTTTATCCTGATGACAAAATTGGTTTTCCGTCAACTGGGGGTATTAGGATGGGGTGACGGGGAAGCTTAGCTCCACGCAACAAAATAAAACAAAAAATATCAAAAAAGAGGTCAGAATAAAGTATCTTTGCTCCAAATTTTAGTTTTATGAAGGGAACTTATCACAAAATAATAAACGGAGATAGCCGACAAATGAGTGAACTCAAAGATGAGAGCATTCACTTGGTTGTTACCTCTCCGCCGTATTGGCAGTTGAAGGATTACGGTACCGAAAACCAAATAGGGTTTCACGATGACTATGAAACGTATATCAATCACCTGAATTTGACTTGGAAAGAGTGTTTCCGTGTGCTTCACAATGGTTGCCGTTTGTGTATCAATATTGGTGACCAATTTGCACGTTCAGTTTACTATGGTCGCTATAAAATAATCCCTATTCACAGCGAAATCATAAAGTTTTGTGAAATGATAGGTTTCGATTTTATGGGTTCTATCATTTGGCAAAAAACAACTACGATGAACACCACAGGAGGTGCGAGCATAATGGGCAGTTTTCCACATCCTAGAAATGGCATTGTAAAGTTAGATTTTGAATACATCCTTCTCTTTAAAAAGCAAGGTAATGCCCCCAAACCAACGGCGGAACAAAAGGAAAATTCGGCAATGACAACAGAGGAATGGAATACTTACTTTAACGGTCATTGGTACATAAGCGGAGCAAGGCAAGACAGCCATTTGGCAATGTTTCCAGAAGAATTGCCTAAAAGACTTATAAAAATGTTCTCATTTCCCGGAGAGAATATTCTTGACCCATTTCTTGGAAGTGGCACGACATCATTAGTGGCAAAAAGTCTTGGACGCAACTCCTGCGGATACGAAATCAATCCCGAATTTATTCCAATCATCAAGCAAAAATTAGGTGCAAATGATAATGCTTTGTTTGATGATGCCAGAATAGATTTTGTAAAACAATCGCCGATAGATTTAAACTTTGAAACAAAAATCAACGAATTACCCTACGTTTTCAAGGACACTCATAAGTTAGATAAAAAGATTGATGTCAAAAAACTTCAATTTGGGTCTAAACTTGATGCTAATGGAAATGCTAAAAGAGAAGAGTTTTTTACGGTCAAAGAAGTTATTAGTCCTGAATTAGTGAGATTAAATAATGATTTGACCATTCGCTTAATCGGCATTAAACAAGACTATGACAAGAATGGTAGTGCCGCTGAATTTCTTATAAAGAAAACAAAAGGTAAAAAAGTGTTCTTAAAATATGATGAGGTCAAGCACGATGAAAATAATAACCTTATGGCTTATCTCTATCTTGAAAATAAGACTTTTTTGAACGCACACCTTTTAAAGGAAGGGTTGGCCTTGGTTGATAATTCTGTTGACTTTAAGCATAAACAGAAATTTAATAAGCTTTTAAATCAACTTTTATGACAGCAGAGCAACAAGCAATCATCAATCTCCTTCGTCAAGTAGCAGTTGGCAAAAGTAATGCAATTACTGCTGATGAGATTTTTTCCCAACTTGTATCACAAGGTCACCAAATCTTTCAAGGGAGAACACAAGAGCAAGTCCGGCAAATTGTTAGAGATTTGGTTAATTCACAAATCGAATTAATTGGAAGTACATCTACAGGTTATTACATCGTATCAAATGTAGATGAAGCAAGGGATAGTATTCAAAGTTTAAAAGGAAGGGCAGATAAAATACAAGATAGAGCCGTTAATTTAGAAAACCTTTGGAATAGCCAAAATCCAAACAATCCAGTGTAAAATGGCGAAATATAAAAGACATTCTTTGGAGTTTGGCAAAAAGGAAAAGGTCTTGAATTATGCTTGCTAAACCTATCAACTTTCAAGACCAAATAAAGTCGGTGCCGTCATGGCATTGATACGTCAATGTCAGCCCAAAACGATTGAAGATTGGGAGGCTTGGTATTTTGAAAATGCCTACACAGACGGTAAAAACACCTTTAAAGTCACCAAAGAAAGTTTGGAAGAACTTGGTACTCGATTACATGAGAAGATAACTGAGGTTGTTATTCCTGAATGGCAAGAGGCATTCAGGAATTTGACATTGCAAGATTGCATAGATTATATCCACAATCTGACCATAAATCGGACTTTTGATGGCTATATTCGAGAAAAATCGGTAGTCAATGACGGCTTGGCAAAATTATACCCCTCAGTAAGATTTGAGGAAAGTCCGTCAGAACTTGACCATGCAGGCGACATTGATTATTTGGGCTACATTGGCGAAAAGGCATTCGGCATCCAAATTAAACCAGTTACAGCCAAATCAAACTTTGGAAATTACTCGGTCTCTGAAAGAATGAAAGCAGGATTTCAAGATTTTGAAGACGAATACGGAGGGAAAGTGTTCATAGTATTCAGTCTTGATGGCGAAATTGCAAACAAAGAAGTGCTAAAAGAGATTGACGCTGAAATAGAGCATCTCCTAAAACTATAAAAGCATGGACGCACATGGCGGCGAAAGCCTAACCCACAAAGCTAACGCTCGCCTCCATGCCGCAGATGACGGGAATTCGAATACCGTACAAACAGTAAAAGCCAATGACCTAACGGAAAAGTCTAAGTCATTGATTTTCAAAAATTAATTTAGTTGTTAGATCGGATAACAAAATAAAATTCATCGGCTACCCAAACATCCTCAGCGCATTGGCCGTGGTGACACGTGCGATCTGGTTGATGGGCAGCACCTTGACTTCGGAGAGCAGATCGGCCACATGGCGCATGTAGGCGCTTTCATTGCGCTTGCCGCGGTGGGGCACCGGGGGCAGATAGGGGGCATCTGTCTCCAGTACAATATGTTCCAGGGGCACTTCGCGCAGCACTTCGGGCAGGTTTGATTTTGGGTAGGTCAGGGTTCCTCCTATACCCAGCATAAAACCAAGGTCAATCATCTCCTTTGCCTCTTCAAGCCCGCCTGAAAAGCAGTGAAAGATGCCGCGTAAACGCCCGTCCTGTCCTTCCCTGACCAAATCCAAGCACTCGCGGTTGCTTTCCCGTGAATGGATGATGATGGGCAAATTCAATTCCTTGGCCCATGCTATATGCCGTGCAAAGGAAATTTTCTGGATCCCGAGCGTGCTTTTATCCCAATAAAGGTCAATACCTGTTTCGCCGATGCCCGCCCATTTGCGCTCACCCAGCCAATGTTCTACTGTGGCTAATTCCTGCTCATAAGTGTCCGGCTGTACGGAACTGGGGTGAAGGCCCATCATGGCAAAGCAATGTTCCGGGAAAGCGGCTTCCAAGGCAAGCATGGGGTCAATGGACTCGGCATCAATATTGGGCAAATACATGCGCGTGACACCTGCGGCAATCGCCCGCTGTATCATGTCATGCCGGTCGGTGTCAAATTTAGGGGAATACAGGTGGGCATGTGTATCAACCAAATGTTGCATGGTGCGTAAGTTTTTTGGAATACGAGGGGCAAAAATAAGGGCAATTTTGTTAAGAGTATGTCTGGAATTTATTTCAATGGGCCTGAAGGGATCCTTTTGGGCGACTCATCTCCCACACTACAATGCCTGCTGCCACTGCAACATTCAGCGAATGTTTGGTACCAAATTGCGGGATTTCAATGGCTCCCTGACACAGTGCCAGCGCGGTTTCATCCACACCATCCACCTCATTGCCTAATATAAAGGCGTATCGCTGACCCGGGTCGGGTAAAAAATCATGTAGCCACACCTTATGGCTGGTTTGTTCAACGGCCCACACCGCATAACCTTCGGCAATCAGGTCGCGCAAGGCTACCGTTGTCTCCTCATAATAAACCCAATCCACTGATTCCGTACTGCCCAATGCCGTTTTTAGTATCTCACGGTGCGGAGGCTGGGCTGTTATCCCGCACAATACAATCTTTGATACCAGGAAAGCATCGGCAGTCCTGAAAATAGAGCCTACATTAAGCCCGGAGCGCACATTGTCCAGTACCAGCACAATCGGCTGCTTGCGCTGCTCCTTCATTTCCGTTACGGTCAGGCGATTGAGGGCCTCCATGCTTAGTTTTTCCATAATAGTTCCATTGCAAATGCCGGCAAAGGTAGCGCCACGCCGTGTTTCCGCACAAAAATTGCATTTTCAAGTTGGCAATTTTTAAAAGGTTCATATTTTATAAATTATCATAATGGTAATTATTAGTTTAAATTATTAACGATACTGTATTTTTTTAAAATATTCATTAATAAATTTGCAACAAAACAAGCAATCGCTTTACCTTTGTGACATCAAAATACGGTAGTTGTGCTACCCAAACAACAAAGTTCTTTAACATAAGGGGATGATCCGTGAAAGCGGAATAACAATTTAAACAGCCAGTGCAGCAATCCACAACAACAATGTGAGGTGATGAAATCAGGCAGCCATGCCCTCCTGTCTCGGGGGTGGGGAATCTGGGACAAATCGCGCCTTTAGCGCGACTAACTACCCTGTGAAGGTTCGAGTCCTTCCCTTACAGCCATAAAAAAACCAAAGTGCAATCCACAACAACAATGTGAGGTGATGAAATCAGGCAGCCATGCCCTCCTGTCTCGGGGGTGGGGAATCTGGGATAAACCGCGCCTTTAGCGCGGCTAACTACCCTGTGAAGGTTCGAGTCCTTCCCTTACAGCCATAAAACAGCCATGCAACAATCCACAACAGCAGCAATCTTTGCTCGAATAACGCTACTATAAATCCATTTGACTACCTTTGCGCCTCTTTTTATGAACATTACATTATGAGCCAAACGCTTTCCATCGTCATTCCCGCGTACAATGAGGAACGCACTATTCACCGTATTTTGGACAAAGTAAAATCGGTTGAATTGATTCAAGGATTGAAAAAGGAAATTATTATTACAAACGACTGCTCCAAGGATGACACCGAAGGGGCCATTCATCGTTATATGGCCGCCAACCCTGAGTTGAACATCCAATACCGCAAACATGAGGTTAATCAGGGTAAAGGCGCGGCACTGCATACCGGGATCCAACATGCCACAGGCGATTTTATCATTATTCAAGACGCTGATTTAGAATACGATCCGGCAGAATACAATATTTTATTGCGCCCCATTTTGGATGGCTATGCTGATGTGGTGTTCGGCTCGCGTTTTATGGGTGGGCGGCCCCATCGAATCCTGTTTTTTTGGCATAGCATAGGGAATAAGTTCCTGACCTTTATTTCAAACATGTTCACCAACCTGAACCTGACGGACATGGAAACCTGCTATAAACTGTTCAAAGCCAACACGTTAAAAAGTCTTCACCTCAAAGAAAAACGCTTTGGGTTTGAGCCTGAAGTGACCGCCAAAATCAGCCGTATCCCGGATATTCGCATCTACGAGGTGGG
Organism: uncultured Saprospiraceae bacterium; assembly: GCA_964539805.1. GTDB lineage: Bacteria > Bacteroidota > Bacteroidia > Chitinophagales > Saprospiraceae > M3007. The sequence continues at coordinate 75,412 of CAZIKN010000013.1, forward strand.
CATATCCTATTACGGACGCTCCTATGCTGAAGGGAAAAAAATAGGTGCCAAAGATGGCTTCCGGGCCATTTACTGCATATTAAAGTATAACCTTTGGGCGAAAGGCTAAAGTAAAATTTTACATAACATCTTGCAAACATGCGACGCGCCCCGTAAATTCGTCGTACATTGCGCTTTTTCAACGTTTTATCAATTTTGCGGAAGAACAATTTCGCAACCACGCATGACATTTAAAGAATTAGGCCTTGCAGACGAACTGCTCAAAGGCATTGAAGCCCTCGGCTTCGAAACCCCAACTCCTGTTCAGGAATTAGTGATCCCGGTAGCGCTGCAATCAGACCAGGACATCATCGCTTTGGCCCAAACCGGCACCGGAAAAACCGCCGCATTCGGCCTTCCGCTCCTCCAGCGCATTAACCCCCGCGAACGCGGCATTCAGGCCCTCGTCATCTGTCCAACCCGCGAACTGTGCGTCCAAGTGGCCAGTGATCTTGAAAACTACTCCCAATTCGCGCATCAGTACAAGGTAGTAGCCGTATATGGCGGTGCAAGCATAGAACAACAGATCCGCCAGATAAAGGACGGTGCCCAGATCGTAGTGGCCACGCCAGGCCGACTCATGGACCTCATTACCCGAAAGGCCGCACGCTTGGAACAAGTGGCCCGTGTGGTACTGGACGAGGCTGATGAAATGCTCAATATGGGCTTTAAAGAAGCCATTGACTTTATCCTGGCCGCCTGCACTGACCGCGAAACCATCTGGCTTTTTTCGGCAACCATGCCCTCCGAGGTGCGCGCTATTGCGGCCAACTACATGAAAGCGCCCCAAGAGCTCACCATCGGACGCAAAAATCAAATGAACGAAAACATCGAGCACCAATACTATGTGTGCCGTGCCGATGATCGCTTCGCTACCCTCAAGCGTGTGGTGGATGCTCTGCCCGGTATCTATGCCCTTATTTTCTGCCGCACCAAAATAGAAACCCAGGAAGTGGCAGAGCAAATGATCCGCGATGGTTATAATGCTGACGCACTGCATGGCGACCTGGCACAGGCTGACCGCGACCGCGTGATGCAGCGCTTTCGCGAAAACAACCTCCAACTGCTCATCGCCACAGATGTGGCCGCGCGCGGGTTGGACGTGCAAAACATTAGTCACGTCATCAATTACGGCTTGCCTGACGAGCCTGAAGTATATACCCACCGCAGCGGACGCACCGGACGCGCAGGTAAAACCGGGGTGAGTATCAGCATCATTACCTCTAAGTACGAGGAAAAACTGCGCCTTATCGAGCGCCGCACCAAGGCTGTCTTTACCAAAAAGATGATCCCTTCCGGCATAGAAGTTTGTGAGCAGCAGCTCTACCACATCATCAATAATATCCGTAGCCAAGAGGTACATTACGCTGAAATAGAGCCTTTTATGGGCCGAATTTACCAAGATTTGGAAGACCTTAGCAAGGAAGAACTGATCAAGCGATTCGCCAGTGTGGAGTTCAACCGCTTCCTTGCTTATTACCGAAATGCACCGGATATTAACATTTACCCCAAAAACGACCAGCGCGCAAAAGCCCAAAAAGTGGCCACAGCCGGTACTATGCACCGCCTTTTTGTCAATGTCGGGGAAATGGATGGCGTCACGAAAAAAGATTTTATCAAATTGCTTTCGCGAGCCTTCAACGTGCCGCCAACAAGCATAGGCCACATTGACCTTAGCCGCTCATACCTTCACTTTGATGTGGATGCAGGTTTTGTGTCCGTGATCCGCAATGGTATTGGCGAATTTACCATCAATGGCCGCCGCCTCCGCGTGGATGATGCAAGCGACCGAAAAGTCAAGGCTTCCAAAGAAGACCGATTTTTTGATAAATGGGAGAAAAAAGGCCCGAAAAAGAAACGATTCTAAAAGCGTCTGTTGAAAAAGCATTGTGCTATTTTGACATTTTCTCCTACCCCTTACTTGCTGAGGAAGTGTGGGCTTTTTGCCTTGACGTGCCCAGCACTCCCGCAGAAATAGAGGCCGCCCTGCAATCACTGGTATTGGAAGGTATTGTTGCAAGCCACACAGTGCCTGGCCCGCAGGGCACTGAGCGGAAGACTTACTACAGCATTGAAGATTCAGTATATCGTTTGGATGAGGCAACTTTTGAGCAGTTGTCTCATCCTCCCCCCTCCAGCTCTTTGCCTCATCGCGTTCTGAAGCGCCAGGAATACAACCAAAGGGCTGATAACTTGCTTCCCCTGGCCTACCAGATGGGGCGGTTTATAGGTGCCTTCCCTTTTGTGCGCGGCGTGTTTATTTCTGGCTCCCTATCCAAACATGCCATGAAGCCCGACAGCGATATTGATTTTTTTATCGTCACAAAACCTGAACGCTTGTGGATTGCGCGTACCCTGTTGGCTTGTTTTAAAAAAATTTTTCTTTTTAATTCCCATAAATACTTCTGTATCAACTATTTTGTTGATACAGATCACCTCGAAATAGAGGATAAAAACTTGTTTACAGCGGTAGAGACCGTAACCTTGATTCCTGTGTATGGCAAGGAGTGGTATCATGATTTTTGTCATCAAAATGGCTGGGCATGGCGCCTGTTTCCCAATATGGCTTCCAGACCGACGGAAAAAACTCCTCCCCACCAACGATCCATAGGCAAAAAAATATTGGAATACACCCTTTCTGGCGCATGGGCGACGCAACTCGACCGTTTTCTCATGCGGGTGACCGTCCGATTTTGGCGGCGCAAATTCCGTGATTATGATCCCGACCTGTTTGAGCAGGCTTTCCGATCGGCACCCCACCTTTCCAAGCATCACCCGCAATACTTTCAAAAACAGGTCCTTGATGCGCTGTCCAACGCTGCCCAAAAAGAAAATTAGGAAAATTAGAGTAAGAGATATAAAGATTCAGGGAACAGATTTATTTTTGTCTGTTCAATTGTTCACCTTTCCTGTCCGAATGATAAGGATATGGATTATTAAACTGTTTATTTATGTCTACCAAACACAAACCCTCCAAGAATCAGTTTGAAAAACTTGATCAGGAGGACAACCGTAAATTCATGATTGTTTTGGTCGTTGCCACGGTGGCGCTCATGGCGATTATGTACTTGATCTTTGCCTAAGGTTGAAAACCCGAATAGCCAACTCAGGCAAATCATCCATCAGACAGCAGTATGAAACCCATGGTGCAGAGGCTTATTACCAGCACCATGCGGAGGCATACGAAAATCCTCATTTTATTGAAATACAACGACTTATACTGCAAAATCAGCACCGCCTCGACTGCTCGGCGGTGCTTGATTTTGCCGCTGGCGGAGGTGAGGTCACTCAAGTGCTCCAACAAATGGGCTTTCACCAAACCATAGGTTGTGATCCCTTCACGTTTGAACTGTACGAAAAAAATACGGCCAGGCCCTGTCTTCGTTTTTCCTTTAAGGACGTGATTAAGGGTGCCCTGCAAGGTCAGTATTTTTCCTCGGTCATCAGTTCCTTTGCCCTTCATCTTTGCCCGGAGAAAGACCTTTATCCCCTGTTTTGGAACCTGCTTCAAACAACTGCGGTAGTAGTGTTTATCACTCCGCACAAGCGCCCCGAAACGGAGCACTTGCCCGGCATAAAAACCTTGTTTGAAGACTACGTGTTGACGGAAAGGGGCAAAAAAGTGCGCTTAAAGGCCATTGCCTCCCTGTAACCGATTTTAAGGCAAAAGCCGCCGTATAAAAACTTTAACACTCCGCCGAATCAAAAAGTAGCACCCATATTTCGGGGTTCTAATAGTTTTGTGCCGAAACCAGCGCTTGCATAGATTTTTACGATCGGGTCAAGCACTAAATATCCATTCATTTTAAAAACTGATTTTTTACGCAATGAAAAAATTGTTCTTCATCCTGCTTTTTTGCCTTGTTGGCATCCTCCAATCCAATGCACAGGAATATAAGTCTGCCATTGGCCTTAGGCTTGGTTATCCTGCTTCCATTACATTCAAACAATTCATCAGTGAACAGGGCG
>CAZIKN010000014.1:0-70765 GCA_964539805.1 uncultured Saprospiraceae bacterium
GCATAGTTCATCACACAAAAATAATACGGCACAAAAAAGGCTTTGATCTTCATTTTGCGCTGCTCCAAGAGCCAGCCGGCGAGGGCTGCGCCATAAAAGCCCAATTGCAGCGCTAAAATAACCTGGTATAGGGTGTGGCCACAGTAGGCTAAGTAGAGGTTGCTTAGGAGCAGAATGGGCAGGAAAAGCGGCGCCAAAGTCCATCGCAATACCCGATGGCTCACATATTGGAACGTGATGATGCCGTAGCGGAAAATGTTGAGCAGGGGCAACAGGCGCCATACGGCCTGCAATCCTCCGGCTGAAATGCGGATTTTGCGCTTCAGTTCTTCCTGTACACTCGCCGATGAGCTTTCCACGGCATAGGCATCGGGGGCGTATTGCACGCGCCAGCCTTTTTGGGCGATGCGCATGGTGAGGTAAAAATCCTCCACAATCGTATCCAAAGGCACATGCTCATACGCTTCCCGGCGGAAGGCAAACAATTCGCCGGCAGCCCCAACCACGGTCCAGAGCTCGGCATCCCACTTTTTGAGTGCACTTTCATAGCGCCAGTAAATGCCTTCGCCCGCACTATTGGCAGCATCTTTTTCGCCCAGCACGATGCGTTTTTCTCCGGCTACTGCCCCAATGGCGGGGTCATGAAAATGGTGGACTAAGTTTTTGACAGCCTCTTTATTGACCAATGTATTGGCATCGGTACTGATAACAATGGGGGTTTGGATTACATCCATGGCTCGTTGGAAGGCTGCTATTTTGCCCCTGCGTTCCGGCTGGTGCAGCAGTTGCCATTGTACGTCATGGGGATAGGGATATTGTTGAACCAATTCAGGGCTGGCATCATTAGAGCCGTCGGTAACAAAACAAAAGTGCAGCAGATGGCGCGGATAGTCCAGCGCCAGCGAATTGGCAATTTTTTTCCTCATCCATCCTTCCTCGTTGTATGCACAAACCACAAATGTCACCTCAGGCCATTCCTGGTTGTGGGCCATTTTTTTTTGTCGGTTAAATGACCTTTTGATTTTTACCAAAAAGTACAATACCAAGCCATACCCTACGTAGGCGTAGCATACGATCAGAAACCCAAGCCAGAATAAAAACTCAATAAAATCCGTCATATCAATATGGATTTTTGGCGCGAAAGTACAATCATTTCGCCCCCGAAGGGCAGGAAGTTTTTTGAGATCGGGTCAGAAAGGCTAAAATTGGGCCATGCCTGCTGCAAATAAAAACATATTGAGCAAAATACCAGTACTTGGGTAATTTAAGGCTATGTTAAAAAATCAAAGATTTATTAACATATTGATCCTTTAAAAGAGATGCCGATCAAAAGAGTTGATAATCTGTACATTAGAAAAATGATAAATTAAATATTCATTGTTTTTAATATTTGAAAAGGGTAACCAAATTTTGAATTGAAGGAGTTTTTTTCGTAATTTTGCACTAAACGAACAAACACGGGACCAATAGATTTTGGTCATTTGGCTTAATCTTTGGAATATCTCGTTAGGGCATGTCCCTAATTAATCTGGTATTTCATTCATGAAAATGGGCATTAAAAGAAAGCGGGCGAAAAAAGCCGCCAAACGTGCGCTTCTTTTGGAGAGCCATGATGGCCAGCGGCAATTTATCGGTACTTTTTTAAAACCACATTTCGAAATCGGAGGAGCAAGTACTGCTATTGAAGCTTTAGGTATGCTTGGAAGCGGTTTTGTTCCTGATGTAATCATTTTTGGCACGAAAATTACCGATATGGATTGTGGTGTTTTTTTGAATGCACTCAAAGTGAGTGGTTTTTTTGGAACAATACCCATTGTAGCCATAGGGAGCAAGGATACCCAAACAGAGGAGCACCAATTGCACTCCAATGGTGTTACCGCTTATTTTGGTACTCCTTTTGATCCTTTGGCGCTTCAATCACATTTAATCCACATCACCAATAGACTTCCCTGAACACAGTGTACGAAAACAAAGCTTTTACCCTTAAGGCCTTGAGCAGTCAGGGCCTGAAACCCAAACTGATTTCCGCCTATGCGAAAAAATGTTTACTCCACAGGTTCAGATGTAGCCTCGCGTGAGTTGCTCTTTATCGGCTTCTCAGGCGATTTTGATGCCCACATCTTGAACTTCCCTTATGACGACGAGGCCTATGCCTTTGATGTTGTAAACCAACCTTTCCAGGCCCTGCAATGGTTAGAAAACCGTGTGCGCAGCCTGGAGTCGTTTCAATTGCCGTTTGCGGTTTTGATTAACCTGCAATGGCTTTATGAAGACCGTTTTGCGCTGGTGCACCAACTGGCACAACACCCCGATCTGTGCCATGTACCAGTCATTGCGCTGGCCAATGCCGGTGATTCCGTGCATCGCCTTACCTTAATTGACAATGGTGTGGATGATTGCTATACCATCCCGGTAGAGTGGGTGCTCTTAGAAAAAAGACTTGAGTTTCTCAACCAGTACAAGCCTAAGTTGCGCGAGACAACAAGTAAACTACGCGCAGAGGCCTACGGCGTTCCAGTTCCTGTGGGCAAGCGCATGTTTGATGTATTGGCAGCCTCGTTTGGTATTGTGCTTACTTCACCGATCTGGCTGGCAGTAGTCATTGCCATACGGTTGGAATCAAAAGGCCCTATCGTGTATCGCTCAAAACGGGTGGGTGCCGGGTATCGGGTATTTGATTTTTTGAAATTCAGGTCCATGCGAGTAGGCGCTGACACCCAGTTGAACCAGATACAGCACCTCAACCAATATGATGGTGATGAGGAGCTTGCTCCGGTTTTTGTAAAAATAGCCAATGATCCCCGTGTAACGCGCGTAGGGCGTTTTATCCGAAAATATAGCATTGATGAACTGCCACAACTCATCAATGTGCTAAAAGGCGATATGTCCATAGTGGGTAATCGGCCTTTGCCCCTGTACGAAGCGGCTACCCTGACCCGCAGCGAGTGGAGCAAACGCTTTATGGCCCCCGCAGGCATTACCGGCCTTTGGCAGGTGACCAAACGCGGACAGTCCAACATGAGTGCGGAAGAGCGCATAGCCCTGGACGTACAATACGCTGAAAATTATTGCTCCATGAGTGATCTGCGCATCATCATCAAAACGTTTACGGCTTTTGTGCAAAAGGAGAATGTGTGATGCTGAGTATCATCACCGTTAATTATAACCAGACTGATTACACCTGCGCCCTTTTGAAAAGTATCCAAAAGGCCAATTTGTATGATGTGGAAGTATGGGTGGTGGATAACGCCAGTTTTGAGGATCCCGAAGCGGCACTCAAAGCGGTGTATCCTGATTTGTGCTACATCAGGAGCGAGAGGAATCTCGGTTTCGCCGGGGGTAACAACCTTGCGATTCGGCAGGCCAAGGGAGACTACTTGTTTTTCATAAACAATGATGCCGAAATTACGCCCGGCAGTGTTGAGCAACTCATGGCGCTCTTGCACAGCCACCCGAAAACAGGCGCTGTGAGCCCCTTGATCTGCTATTACCCGGAAGCGCAGGCCACCCGTGACCTGATCCAATATGCGGGCATGACACAAGTGCACCCCATCACGGCCCGCAACAAAACCATTGGCAGCCATGAGCCGGACAAAGGGCAATATGCGGCTCCCATGCCAACGGCCTATGCCCATGGAGCTGCCATGCTTTTGCCCCGCAAGGTGATAGACGAGGTAGGCCTGATGAACGAGGATTTTTTTCTGTATTATGAAGAGCTGGATTGGTGTGAACGGATCAGAAAGGCAGGCTATGAGATATGGGTAGAGCCTCGAGCGCGCATTTACCATAAAGAAAGCGCTACGGTGCAAAAACTCGGCGCATTAAAGACCTATTACCTCAATAGAAACAGGGTGTGGTTTATGCGCAGGCATCACCAAGGCTTAACCCTGGGGCTATTTTTCTTGTTTTTGTTTGGTTTTACCCTTCCAAAGAACGTTTTTTTATACCTGATCAAAGGAGAGCACAAAAACTTGGCCGCGTTTTTGAAGGGAGTTTTCTGGAATTTTCGTTGATTTGGAAATCATGGACGGGTTGCCTTTGGCAATTTGTCTGAATCAATACATACTCTGAGATGAGCATTTTGTACTTCACGTATGCTGCGTTGGCGGCCCTTCTTGCTGCGCAGCTGCTGTATCCGTTTGTGATGAATGTCTTGTCACAATGGTTGGGCAAAGAACGGCTGACGCCCGGCAATGGCATACCATCCCCATCCAATGCGCTCCTGCACCCGGCTGGTGGCAGGGCATTGGACTATGGCTGTATCATTACGGCTTATAAAAATGTTGAGATTGCGCGACCTTTGGTGGACTCGCTGCTAAAACAACGCTATCAAAACCATATCATTTATTTGGTTGCCGATGAGTGCGACAGCTTTGACTTTGGCATTGCGGATGAGCGTTTTGTGCCGCTTAGGCCCCGTGACGCCCTGCGCTTGAAGGCCAAGAGCATCATATACGCCATCAAAAACTTCCGTCGGGATCATGATTATATCGTTGTGTTTGATGCTGATAATCTTGCGCATCCCAAGTTTTTGGAGGAAATAAACCGCTATGCCAATGCCGGCCATCTTTGCATTCAGGGGCAGCGAACGGCCAAAAACCTTGATTCCACCTTTGCCGCCTTGGACAGCATGGGGGAGCACTACAAAAACTATATCGAACGGCAAGTACCTTACCTGCTGGGCGGCTCGGCAGTGATCAGCGGCTCGGGTATGGCCACAGAAACGGCATTGTACAAGGCCTATTTGGCCAGCCCGGAAATAGAACTGGGCAAGGAGATGTGGAAAAAAATGATGCAGGAGGACAAAATTCTTCAAAATTTTGTGCTGCGGGAAGGCAAAAAAATAGCATACGCCCGCAATGCCATTGTGTATGATGAAAAAGTAGAAAGTGCCAAGGCCGTGGAAACACAGCGCAGTCGCTGGCTCTTTTCCTATTTTCAGAACCTGCCCAATTCAGCGGGCTTTCTGTTGCATGGCCTGTTTACCTTTAACTGGAATCGCTTGTATTTTGGCTTGGTTACCATTGCCTTGCCTATGTTCATCCAAGTAGGGCTGGCGGGCATATTGGCCATTATAGGTCTGTTTGTCAATCCTTTGTGGACGGCCATTCTGGTAGGTGCTATTTGTGTGTTTGGTTTGAATGTACTGTGGACGCTCCGATTGGATGAGGCACCCAAGCCTGTTTGGGATGCTGTTGCGCAGGTGCCAAAATTTGTGCTGCGCCAGTTTGTGGGTTTGCTCAAAATGGGTAACCCAAATAAAAATTTCAAACACACGGAACACAAAAAAATGGTCTCTGTGGAAGACATGCTCAAGAGTGCCAATGAAAAAAAGTAATCGCTCGGACATTGGAAACTGTTTTACATTTGCCGCCCTATGTCGCAACAAGCATATTTAGAACAGTTGGAGGAGGAAATAAAGCAGCTGCTTGAGCATACACGGTCGGCATTTACAGCGGCCCCTATTGAGGCTCATCATTTGCAGCCTGTAGATGGTGGCTGGAGTGTATCGGCGTGCTTTGCGCATCTTAATGCCCAATTTGCTTATTTTTTGCCTCGTATTGAGTTGGCTTTGCACAAGGCAAAGGCAAGGCAATGGCCCCCGGGCGAGACCCGCAAATCCAATTGGATAGGTCGGTCGGCTTTGAACAGGGTAAGCAGCCCCAGGCCGCTTCGGAGTTACAAAAGTATGGATCCTTCCCGCCTTTCCGTTGGCCCCAACGAAGTGAAAACCTTTCTGATACATACGGAACTGCTGCTCCGCTTAGTTCGTCAGGCTACGGAAATTGACCTGAACAAGGCCCGTGTCAAACATTTCAGGTGGCCTCATTTTCAGTTTTTGTTGGGTGATTTGTTTGAAATTATGCTAAGGCATTCCCAGCGCCATGTTGCCCAAGCCGAAAATGTTTATAAGTCTATACGCATCCAAACCGGGCAGTGATCCGAGTGCATGGCAGCGTTTATTTGGCGAGCATCCTTTATTTTTTCTGCCAAGTTGTTGCTAACAGATTGATAATCAATGCGCCAGCCTTTGTTTCTGCTGCGCGAACCAGCCCTTAGGCTCCACCAACTGTACTCTACCATATCTGGGTTTTTGTAACGGAAGGCATCTGTGAAGCCGCTCTCAAACCATTGATCCATCCATGCCCGTTCTTCAGGCAAAAAGCCCGAGGTTTTTTTGTTGCCCTTGGGATCGTGGATGTCCAATTCCTGATGGGCTATGTTGTAATCACCGGTGATGATAAGTTTGGGCCGCTCTTGTTTCAGTGCGGCTATCCATTCAAAGAAATCAGCCAAAAATTCCATTTTCACATTTTGGCGAATATCACCGGTAGTGCCGGAGGGGAAGTAACAGCTGAGCACGGACCAATCACCAAAATCTGCCCTTATGATGCGGCCTTCACGATCATAGCTGTCTATGCCACAACCAAGCACTACACGATCTGGTTTTTGTTTTGAAAAAACACCCACACCGCTGTAGCCTTTTTTCTCCGCCGCGTGAAATGCCCCGTGGTAACCCATTGATTCCCAGTCAAATGGCGTGAGGTCGCTTAGTTGGGCCTTTAATTCCTGAACGCAGAGGATATCGGGGTTTTGCGTTGCTACCCAGTCCCACAGGCCCTTAGAGGTGGCAGCGCGTATGCCATTAAGGTTGTATGTAATGATGTCGGTCATGTCTGGAGTTTTTGTCAATGGCTGCAAAGTTAGATTCTCTTTCTATCTTTGTTGGTGAAAAGCAGAAAAATGCCCTCAACGCGCAAGGAAATATGGATCATTGTCATCGCCTGCCTTCTTCTGGGTGCCGCCTTTTATTTATGGCTGGGTAGTTCCCGGCCCAACAAGTTTAACTGGGCGGAATCATGGCCGTATAAGTCCTACGGTGAAAAGGATAAAGAGCCTTACGGTACCCAGATTGCCTTTCATCTTTTTTCGCAACTTTTTCAGGGCAAGCAGCTGCACAGTATAGAGAAAAAATTGTCCGATGAGCTCCCGCTTGATTCCTCGCAGGTACTGAATTATGTATTCGTGGGTGAAGGATTGTACATGGATTCCTTAGATACCAAGCGATTGTTGGATTTTGTGGCTATAGGCCATACGGCCTTTATTTCCAGCAAAACAGTGCCTTATGACCTTATGTTTTCCTTGTATTATGAGGAGTGTGAGGAAGTTTCCTGGAATGATTATGCCTATTTTACCAAGGAAAAAGTACAGGCAAGTATGGTGGTGGATAGTGGCCGTAAAGTGTTGGCCAATTTGCATTATGCATCACAAAACAAGCCACAGTCCTATAAATGGCATTTTATCCCTTCCAGGTATTTTTGTAATGAACTGCCCCAAAAGCCGATAGGCCTCCTGGATGATTCTTTGGTTAACTATGCCATGTTCCCTTTTGGGAAGGGCCGTTTTTTGTTGCACACACAGCCCCTGGCTTTTTCTAATTACAGTTTGCTGCGCACGGATACACGGCCCTATATAGAAGCCCTGTTGTCGTGGCTGCCGGAAGGGGACGTTTATTGGGATGCCTACAGCCGGGTGCCGGAATTGGTTGCCAGAAACCGCAACCGAAGCCACAACCCCCAAGGCCCGCCGCCAGAGGCCGAGCATCCTTTTAGTTATATCCTGAAACAACCCGCTTTGGCATGGGCATGGTATATTTTGCTGGTTTTGGCGATACTTTGGTTTGTTTTTCGCTCTAAGCGTAGGCAGCGCATCATTCCGGTGTTGCCCAAAAAAGAAAACACCTCTTATGAATTTATCCAAATCATATCCAATCTTCACTTCCGCGAAAAAAACTATGATGGCATTTCCATACAGCGCATGAAACAGTTTTTGACGCATGTGCGCTACCGTTATAATCTGGTTGCCCACCTTGATGGGGTGACCAGATTGGTGCACATGGATCCGAGTTACATCATGCGCCTGAGCAAGATATCCGGAGCAAGCGAGCGGACCATCCAAACCATTTTTGAGCGCTATCGGGTCATTGCCCAATACCAGGCTACGGAGGAAATGATGGTTGATCTCCATTTAGCCATTGAACGATATTTTACTGAAACTAAGAAGAAATGACGCTCTTATTGTTATGTTTTTTTGCTTTTTTGGCTGGCTTTATTGACAGTATTGTGGGTGGCGGCGGCTTGGTTCAGGTGCCGGCGTTTTTTGTTTTGTACCCACATTTGAGTGTCCAGAATATTATTGGCACCAATCGCCTGGCTTCTGCTGTTGGCACCTCGGTGGCGGCATGGAACTATGCCAAATCGGTAAAAATGCCTTGGAACACCATTCTTTATGCCGGTTTTGGCGCGGCTGTTATGTCCTATCTTGGCGCCAAGGTGCAAAGCCTTTTGCCTACTTCTGTGTTAAAACCTATCATCCTCTTGCTCATTGTGGCCATTGCGGTGTACACGTATCGCAAAAAAGATTTTGGCCATGCGGAGCAGTTTAAGGTGTCGCTCAACAATCTTCCTTATTGGGCTTTGGGGATAGGGGCTGTGTTAGGATTTTACAATGGTTTTGTGGGGCCTGGAACGGGCAGCCTGCTGGTTTTTGGTTTTGTCAGTGTCATCGGCTATAATTTTTTGCAGGCATCGGCTATTTCAAAAGTGGTCAATGTAGTGGCTGATGTGTTTTCGCTTTCTTATTTTCTTACCCATAAATACGTCTTGTTTCATTTGGCACTGCCCATGATGGCCTGCAATGTGGCAGGTTCATGGTTGGGCAGCCGTATGGCCGTGCTTCGGGGCAACGCATTTATCCGCAAGGTGTTTATCGTTGTGGTCAGCGGTATTATTCTGCGGTTTGCATGGGATGTGCTCAAGAGCTTTTAGCGCTTGTCTGGAATTCCATCAATAGGCCGCAAACAACATTTATCCGAGTTGTTCCAAGGCGCGTTCCCATTCGTTATACACAACATCAAGTTCTGTTTTCAAATCGCCATACTTTTTCATTTCCGTATCAGAGCCGGGTTTGTTGAAAAACTCAGGGTCAACCATTTTGTTTTCATAGCGTTTGATTTCCTGTTCCAGTTCACTGATGCGTTTTTCGTGCTTTTGGACCAAGCGATGCAGGTTTTTCTTTTCATCAGCGCTGAGCACGGGCACTCCATTGTCAGAGGGGGCAACTCCACCACCTTTATTGCTGCTTGGGGTGGATTTTTCCACGTCACGCATATTGTCCAATTGGCGTTTTTCCAAAAAATAGTTGATATCGCCGAGGTACTCTTTCAGATGGCCATCCCTGAACTCAATGGTTCTGTTGGTAAGGCCGGAGAGAAATTCGCGGTCGTGGCTCACAACAAGCAAGGTGCCGTTGTAGTCCAACAGGGCTTGTTTTAATACATCTTTGGACAGCATATCCAGGTGGTTGGTCGGCTCGTCAAGCAAGAGGAGGTTGAAGGGCCGCAACAACATACAGGCGAGCGCGAGGCGGGCGCGCTCACCACCGCTAAGCGCTGCCACTTTTTTATCCACATCCTGTCCGCTAAACAAAAAAGCCCCAAGGATGGCACGGAGTTTTGTCCGCATTTCTTCGGGCGAGTTGCGCTCCATGGTTTCCAACAGCGTAATCTTGGGGTCAAGGGTTTCTGCCTGGTTTTGGGCATAATATCCTACGGTGACATTATGTCCCAAAGAGATATTGCCGCCGGTGGCGGGTTCCTGTCCTATGAGCATTTTGGCGAGGGTAGTTTTGCCCTGGCCATTTTGGCCGACAAAAGCCACCCGATCTCCTCTGAGTATTTGAAAATCAACACTTTCCAATACCCTTAAATTGCCATATCGCTTGCTGGCGCGTTCTGCTTTGGCGGTTACTTCTCCACTTCGAGGGGCATCCGGGAATCGGATGCGCATGGTGGAGGTATCCATGTCATCTATTTCTATACGCTCCATCTTGTCCAATTGCTTTTGCATGCTTTGGGCCATTTTGGTCTTGGTGGCTTTAGCCATAAAACGGTTGATGGTGCGTTCGCGGTCAGCGATGATGCGTTGCTGGTTTTCGTAAGCATTTTGCATTTGTTCGCGGCGCTCCGAGCTGAGTTCCACGTATTTGCTGTACGGGGCCTTGTAGTCATGTATCTTGCCCAAGGATATTTCTGCTGTTCGGTTGGTTACATTATCCAAAAAACGGCGGTCGTGACTGATAACGATGAGCATTCCAGGATAGTTGTTAAGCCAGCTTTCGAGCCATAGTATGCTTTCAATATCCAGGTGGTTTGTCGGCTCGTCCAGCAAAAGCAGGTCGGGGCGGCGAAGCAGCATTTTGGCCAATTCAATCCGCATTTGCCAACCTCCTGAAAATTCATCGGTAAGGCGGTTCATGTCAGAGGGCTGAAAGCCAAGGCCGCCCAGCACTTTTTCTGCATCTGCTTGTGTGGTAGCGCTGCCCATGTGGTGGAGGTGCTCGGTTACGTCGCTCATTTGCTCAATTAGTTTGGCATAAGCATCGGATTCGTAATCGTCACGTATGGTCAGTTCTTGCTCTATGCGATGCAGTTCATTTTCCAGCGCGTTGATCTCCGCAAAAGCGGTCATGGTTTCTTCAATGACGGTTTTGCCCTTGGGCAAAAGCATATCCTGGTGCAGGTAGCCAAGGGTAAAGTGTGATGGGCATACCACATCACCTTCCTGAGGCGACATTTCGCCGGCAATGATCTTGAGCAGGGTGGATTTGCCCGCGCCGTTGCGCCCAACCAGGCCGACCCGCTCGCCGGGTTTTAGGACAAAATTGACGCTGTCAAGCAAAATACGATTGCCGTATTGGATATAAATATTGGAGAGAGAGAGCATGAATGTGACTAGAATAATGGGCTGCGCAAAAATATTGACTTCGTTTTAATGTACTGATTTTCAGTATTTTAAAAATATTAATGCGTGTTAGAGCCTGATTTTTATAAAAAAGCACGCAAAGGTAGTACAAAAAAAAGCGACACATTCAAATTGTGGCGCTTTTCTCTGTATTGCTTTAGATAAAATTAGAAGTCGTAAGCTCCCACGTACAGCAGCTAAGTGTAAATGGATATCGTTGCCTTTTATTTCACCAACAAGTCCGATGTTGGCCAATGGCTTATTCTTTGGGCTGATAACGCGCTACGGCATTTTTGATGGGCGGTATGGTCTGCAAGTAGGCCCAAATGGCGTCCACCTCTGTATCACTAAGGGTAGTATGCGGAAACATAGGGTAGTGCAGCGGCCCTCCCTTTGGGTTTTTCCCATACTTGACGGCTTCGCGGAATTGTTCTTTGGTCCAGTAGCCTATGCCAGTTTCTTTATCTGTGGTTATATTGGCCGAAGGCACTAATTCACCTTTCATATTGAGCATAGGATTGCCGCCGCCATAAAATCCGAGGCTTTTTTCGGGATGGAGTGGGTCTTGTTTGGTAAAATCGGCTGAGTGACAGGCATAGCAAGCGCAAAGGGCATCTGCTACATATTTACCGAGAGCGAGGGTATTGCTGGTGTCCGGCATGTCAATAGGTGCAGTAGGCAACGGGGGTGGGAAAATGGCCACGTTGGACAGGAATTTAATGAGCAAATTGTATTGATTGGGAGGGTATTCCTGCGGCGCAGCAGCCAGGAGCGGGTCTTCAGAGCGCAGCCAGGCGATGATACTCTGCACATCTTCATCGGCCATAAGCGGGAATTTTGGCATAAAGGGCGGTGCCCAGGAGCCATCTTTTCGGATGCCCGTTCGCAGGAAATAATAAAGTTCGCCGTCCGTCCACGCGCCAATACCATGTACAGGATCCTGTGTAATGTTGTAAGAGCCAGCTTTGCCGAGTTCAGCCGGGATATCGGGCATGGGGCGTCCGGTGAGTTTGCCGGTGGCCTCGTCTTTGTGGCATTCATTGCAGAGCAGGCTGGCAATTTTTGCACCGCGTGCGATGCGGAGGCTGTCGGGCTGCACCTTGAGGTTCAGGATGTCATCTGTGGGGGCATAGGCGTATGTGGGGATGCCTTTAGTGTAAAAATAAGTGGCCACCAGAATGGCCAACAGGGCAATAGCGGCAAGGCTAAAGGCGAGAATTTTGAATAAGCGGTTCATAACACAATAATATGATTTTGGTGTAATTACGAAGTTGGCGTCGTTTTGGATTTACACTATTCCGTCCAGAGCTGTCCTGTCGAGTAGGTTTTTGCAGCACCGCTGATCCATACCCTGCCTCCTTTATCCTCACAATAAAGGTGACCGACCCGATCGGACAATTGGCGTGCCTTAAGGGTCTTTTTGCCCAATCTCCGGGCCCAAAAGGGGATTAAGGAACAATGAGCGGAGCCGGTAACAGGGTCTTCCAAAATAGAAGCCTGGGGTGTAAAAAACCTGGATACGAAGTCACAGTCCTCGCCTTTTGCCGTGACTATCACTCCGCCGGGGTCAAGGTTTATCTGGTCAAACCGATGCCTGTCTATTTTGAGGTTTTTTATATCCTGTTCCTGTGAGTATACCAGAAGATAGTCGCGTGATTTGTAAACCTCATCTGGTTTGATGTTCAGGGCATCTTCGATTTCGGGCGGAAGGGTGTCCGCCACGGGCATTCTTGATGGGAAATCCAATTTATATATTCCGTTATCCTCTTCCACGATCAAATCGCCGCTCAAGGTTTCAAATATTATGCTTTTTTGGGGATAATGGAGTATTGTTTTCAAGCAATGGGCCGCAGCAAGTGTAGCATGGCCACACAGGTCCATTTCGATCTCAGGTGTAAACCACCGCAGCTGAATTTTATCGCCATTGTCCACAAAAAAGGCCGTTTCGGCTACGGCGTTCTCCTGTGCAATCTTGCGCAAAAGATCGTCTGATAGCCATTCGTTTAGCGGGACAACACAAGCAGGGTTCCCTCCGAATACCTTGTCTGTAAAGGCATCAATTTGATAAAGTTCTAATTTCATGTAAGGATCAGATTCGTGCAGATGTAGTCAGTGCTGTCAGCGATGAATATATCTTGCAATTTCAAAGTTTTATGTCAGCAATTTCAAAATCACGATTAAGGCTTCAATCACTAACGGGAAAGTCAACAGCAGCACGCTCATTTATGGCGGGTAAGAACCGCAAACCCGGACGCATTACCAGGTGCCAGGTTGGAATGGTATCGCCTAAGGCTTACCTGTGCTGATCAATAAGTATGTTATTTCCATCAGGATCCGTCAAGGTAATGTGCGCCGGGCCACTGGTGTTTTCATCGGCTTCTGTTGTCAATGGGATTCCACAATTTTTAAGATGCTGCTGGATTGCCCTTACATCATCAAATTCGTCTAAGTTTTGGGCATTTTCATCCCATCCAGGGTTAAAGGTGATGACATTTTTATCAAACATTCCTTCAAACAAGCCAATAATTGACTTTTCGTTTTTCAGGATTAACCATTTGTGGGTAATGTTGCCACCCAAGATGCTAAAGCCCAAATTTTCATAAAATTCTTTTGACTTCTGAATGTCCTTTACGGCAAGACTGATGGAAAAGGCACCTAATTTCATAATGTTGCTTTGTTTTATTAATTTGTTAGGCAAAAGTACGAATTTCAGACGATCCGCTCGCGGTCGTCAGACAGCTTTACCGGGGAATCTTTACCGTATTGGTCAGATGCCCTACACCTTCACAATCTTAAAATTAAAAGCCCCGCTCTGCGTAGCGCCATAAATACGCAGCCAAATCGGCAGAATGCTTTCTGTGCCGCGTGCGGTGCTGATATCGCCAAGGTCCAATATCTCACTGTTGCGCCAGCCAAAAGAATGCAAAAGGTCTTTTACCCTTGCCTTGGCAGCAGCATCATTGCCGCTCAGGAATACTGTGTGGTCTTCCTCGATCATGCGAGGGTTGACCATCAGGCCGTTCCACATGGTGTTTAGGGTTTTGACGATATGGGCTGTTGGGAAAGCCTGTTGCAATACTTCGCCCAATGAATTGTCGTTGCTCACAAAAAGGGTAGGCGGAAAACCTTTGCTAAAATCGAGCGGATTGGTGATGTCCAATATGATTTTGCCCGCTAAGTTGCCCGCTGCGGACAAGGCTGCCTGCGCACCGTCGCCCTTGGTGGCCAAAACGATCAATTCGGCATCCTTTGCGGCATCGGCGTAAGCCTTAAGCCTTATGTCAGGGTTGGCTTGCAGGAACTCGCTCGCCGTCGGCGTACCTTGAACACCTTTGTTTTCTTTTGACAAGGTGGCATCTACATTTCGGGTGCCCATGGTCACGTTGTGTGACAAACCAGCCAAACGATTGGCCAGTGCCTGTCCGACGGAGCCGGTTCCAAAAACTGCTATTTTCATGTTTAAAAAAATTTGTGTTACATTAATAAATTCACTTTACTTTTGTACTTTACTGTAAAAAGTATAGCAAAGGTAGGGTCATAACTTTAAAAAATCAATATACTGTCAAGTTTAACAGCAGTTGTTGTTTTTGAAACCGGTCCTGATTTTCAATACATTAGGAAAAATTATCTTGAAAAATATTTTCAAAAAGTCTAATCAACCCAAAAATGGTTATCAACGGCGAAGAAAAAGTCATACTGTTGCACGGCGAAATCCATCACTGTGCACTGGATGTATCCATGCGTTTTATCGGCGGTAAATGGAAAACAGTGGTGCTGTGGTACTTGCGTACAGGGAAAAAGCGCTTTAGTGAAATCAAAAAACTGATCCCCGATATTACGGAAAAAATGCTCAGCCTACAACTTAAAGCGCTGGAGGAGGATGGTATTGTAAGCCGCACCATCTATCCTGAAGTGCCGCCTCGTGTGGAGTATGAACTCACCGAGTTTGGCCAAACCATGATCCCTATGCTGGAGGCTATTGCGTTTTGGGGGCGAAAAACAGGACAAGAATTGGGCAAGGTGATGAACAAAGAAGAGGCAAAGGCGCTTTTTTGAAAAAAAACATGATGTTCGGATGATGAAACTTTACTGTTTTGACTAAACATTTGCCCCATATTCCTACATCTTTCACTTCATTATGCATCCCGAAAACGAGACAGCTGTCGAGGAAAAAATCAAACAACCCTGCCCCAACTGCGGAAAATCCATTTCTGCCAAGGCCAAGTTTTGTGCAGGGTGTGGTCAGAAACAGACGACGGGCAAGGTGTCCTTGTCCGAGATGTTGCGCCACCTGTGGGAAACAACCTTTCATCTGGATAACAAACTGTTTCGCACTGGGCGGCGCTTGCTGATTCCTGCCGAGCTGACCATGGAGTATTTCAATCGGCGGCACAAGCGTTATTTTCATCCCTTTCAGGTGTTTTTCCTTTCTCTTTTTGTTGTTTTTTTGTTGGTTTCAGTATTCAACAAAAGCAAAACTTCTACTTTCCGAATATTCGAGATTTTTGGGGCGGGCAATCCTGAGTATGTAAAAGGGAAATTGGATATGTTGGCTGATCTGAAAGCCGAAAAGGACTCCTTGTCTGTCGGCTTGCAAGGCCAATTGCCCCAAGAATCCATAGACACTTTGCTGGCGCGGGTAGAAAAGGACATGAGCATAGGCCCCAAAGATAGCATTTCCTTCATGCTGATCACCAATTCGGATGGCTCATCCATGCGTTTTTCCTCAAACGATCTGCTTCACATCTCATCTGATTCATTGATCCAACTGTATCAGGTTGAAGGCATCCTGAACCGCTTTGTATTGCGTCAAACAGTATCGGTATCGCTCAAACCAGACGAATTCAACCGCTATTGGGCTGGCAATCTGTCCTGGACCTTCTTGTTACTCAGCGTTGTGATGGCTTTCTGGCTGAAGTTATTGTACCGCCGAAGCGGGCATTACTACGTAGAGCATTTTGTTTTGATGCTCCATTTGCACGCGGGCCTTTTTATCACCTTTAGCATTAGCCTGATCTTGAAAAAAGTATGTCATCTGCCCCAGCAAGTTATCCTCCTTAATGTGTTGTGGCTGCTGCTTGGCTTTTACATTGCTTTTAAGCGCTTCTACCAACAGCCGCATTGGAAAACCATGCTTAAATTGTTGATTTTCCATGTGTTGTACTTGATTTCATTTTTGGTGCTGCTCATTGGCAGCATGGCTGCTGCACTGTTGTTGTTTTGAGGCCAGTAAATCGGGATTCCATCCATCTGTGTTTGAAAATCTGTTTCATCTGTGACCCTATACACCCGGGTTGGACACCCCCGTCCGCAAATGCGCCCTTTGGGCAAAAAAAGCCATCAAAGCAGTGGTATAGGCATCCGTACTGCAAAGGCTGAGCAGATCTGCGGAAGCCTTGCGGAAGTAGGATTCCGTGCGGTTCAGGCGGGCATCAAACGCTGCGGTATAAGCCCGGCGCAGATTGGGGTCAGTGGTGTCCACCCAGTGGCGGGCACCGGTTTCGGCATCCTGTACCTGGAGCAGGTTGACATCAGGCAGGCTGCGCTCGCGCGGGTCCCAGCAGAGGATACCAATGCAATCATGCCGTGAAGCAGTGATGCGCAGGGCCTGTTCGTAGTTTTCGGCCATAAAATCGGACAAAATAAAGCATACGCTGCGTTTTTTCAGCACATTCCGAACGTACTGGAGCGCAGCGGCGAGGTTGGTACCCCGCTGTGCAGGCTGAACGTTCAGTAATTCCCGAATGATGCGCAGCGTATGCTGCCTGTCTTTTTTGGGTGGGATAAACAAGAGCGGTTTGTCCGCAAACAACAGCAAACCCACTTTGTCATTGTTGCCGGCGGCCGAAAAAGCCAGCACGGCGCATATTTCCGTCAAAATTTCCTGTTTCCACTGGCCGGTGCTGCCAAAGAATGAGGAGCCGCTGATGTCCACCAAGAGCATAAGGGTGAGTTCGCGCTCTTCCTCATATACCTTAATGTAAGGTTCATTGCTGCGGGCCGTCACGTTCCAGTCAATATTGCGCACGTCATCACCAAACTGGTAGGGGCGCACCTCGCTGAAAGACATCCCCAGCCCTTTAAAGGCACTGTGATAGCCTCCGGTAAACAGGTTGCGGGTAAGTCGGCGGGTTTTGATCTCCACCTTCCTGACTTTTCTGATGAGTTCGGCTGCATCCATGACAGGGCAAAGTTAACCCATGATTCGCATGATTTCCACGATTTCCCTGATTAGATTATAAAGATCAACTTTACTCTGAACGCCGACGCCAGTTGTCGCCACGGACTTTCATGTTGATGTAATCCTCAAGGTAGGGCGATTTGAAGCCTTTTTCTGCGGCTTCGCGGATATATTTGGGGGTGATGTCGTGTATTTTTGCACTGATGACATCATCAGCGTTCAGGTCTTTAAACCCCGCGTCGCGCAGATTTTTTACAAAATCAGTTTGTATGTTGTGGATTTTGAGGGACATGATGTCATCAAGTTCCAGATTGCCCAAGCCCAAGGACTTGCATTCGCGCACAAACTCCGGCGTGATGTTGTGGATGCGTATGGCCATGATCTGATCCAGATCCAGATCGCCAAAGCCGGCAGTGCGGCACTCCTTGACGAACTCCGGCGTGATGTTGTGTATTTTTATCGTCATGGCCTGATCCAGATCAAGGTCAGCAAAACCCATGTCCTTGCACTGCTGAAAAAACGATGGTGTGATTTGATGGATTTTTATGGATAAAATTTCGTCCAGGTCCAATTTGCCATAAGCCGCCCTGCATTCAGCGACAAAGTCCGGCGTAATGTGGTGGATTTTCATGGAGACGATATCGTCAAATTCCAAATTGCCCAAATCCATGCGCTTGCATTCCTGAACATATTCCGGCGTAATACCATGAATTTTGGCATTCAACATATTATCGCTGTCCAAGGTGCCAAATCCGGCCTCATTCATCTCTCTGATAAACTCGGGTTCAACATTGTGCAGGCTAAAATTGCTCACCATTTCGAGATCCATGTCCTTGTAGCCCGCTTTAGCATAAGCTTCTATTTGGGCTGTGCTGACATTGGCTACCCGCAGCTGCACCAATCCGTCCAAGTCCATGTTTTTGCGGCCCATTTTTTCGCTTAGGGATAAATATTGGGTTACGGCTTTTTCATCCAAGCGGAACACGGCCAATTGTGTCAATTCGTCTTTGTCAATGTTTTTAAAGCCTTTTTTCTTTAAAAAATCCAGATAATCGGGCTTAAAATCGGCAAAAAAGCAGTGCAACATCAGGTCTTCGTCCACATCTTGTATGTTGTTCTGTTCAAGGCTTTTTTTGAAGGCCTCGTTGGCCACAAATTCAAATCGTCCATAGCCGCCGTCCTGATCGAATTTGCCTTTAAAGGTCATAATACCGGCGGGGCGTTCAAGTCGGAACGTGGTTTCCTCGGTCGTTTGGGGATTCAGGCCGATAAATGCACTGATGTGATAGACATCCCCATTCGTCCAATGGCCTCCGTGGTGCCGCTGGCTGATGGAAAGGTAAATGCTATCGCCTTTTACATCGGCCTCCCACACACCCGAGCGTGGCGGCGCGAATGCTTCTGTTTTGGTACCGGTATAATGTTGGGTAAAACTGTGAAAGCGCTGGCCAAAAGCCAACACCATGAGCGAACAAACCACGAGTGCGGTGGTAATCCATTTTTCCATAGCGTTAAATGTAAATGTAGGTTGAGAAAAGAGCCGAAGCACGCGTGAACGCAGTTGGCTTTTGTGTGTCCCGGCGAAACCCAGTGAAGGGCTTAAGGGCATAAAAGCCATTTCCTGCATCATCACCAATGCTTTGGCATAGTTGAGTTTATTGCCGGTAAGGGCAATGGCCCTGTCGTCACAGGCATGTTCCCGCTCATTGCGCACCTGCGCGGAAAGCCACCAGACGGCAGGGTGATAGTAAAAAAGTGCTTCCATAAGGCTTTGGAGGATATTAAAAAGATAGTCGTGGCGCATGATATGGGCCAGTTCATGGGCCAAAATGGCTTCCACCTCTTGCTCCGAAAGTCGGTTGATCATGCCGATGGGGAACAAAATAAGGGGTTTGACGAAGCCGATGGTCAAGGGCGAACGGACCAGCGCCGATTCTAAGAGTTGTACTTTTTTACGAAGCCCTGCCTTCTGGCAAAGGCCCTCGAACAATTCGATCCAGTACGGATCAGGGGTAAAATTCATGCGTTGCCGCAAATAATAGGCATACGAAATGCCGCCAAACAAGCGAAACATAAATACCGCAAGCCCCATGAGCCATAGCATGAGTACCAAAGGCAAATGCAGCTCAAAATAATCGCGCATGGTGGCTGGCAAGTCTTTTTCTTTTTCCCGGGGCAAGGCCCAATCCGGTCTGACTTGCAACACGGACGGCTGGGCATCTAAGGGTTTGGCAAGGGTATCGGCTTTGAATTCGGCCAATGTTTCCATCACGGCTTTTTTATTAAGGTCATAATGGCTTGAATACCAGGTAAATGTGCCCAATGCGCAGAGCAAACAACCCAACAAGGCAGCATTGGACACTTGATAGCGGAACTGTGCCCGCGAATGGCGTAGCACAAACAACAATATCCCGGCCAATACTGCAATGAGGGTAAATTGCCAGATGGAATGCAGTACCATCCAGCCAAGCGCGTAGTCCGTATCGGGAGAAAAAATAGTCATGATGGATAGTTTTATGGATGACCCTTATGGCTTTTGCTCCATTTCCTTAATCAATGCCTTGATCTGCTCTAATTCCTCGAGCGTCATTTTGCCACTGCCCAAGGCACGCATGGCGAGGAGGGATGCCGAGCCGTCAAAAGCCAGATCCGCCAATTCCTGCACTACCTGTTTTTGGGTGTGCTCTCGGGCCATGGCGGGCGCATACAAGTGGTTGCGATCCACAATGTCGCGTGTCAGCAAGCCCTTTTCAAGCATCAGTTGCATTTGTTTGAGCGTGGTGGTATAGCCCACTTGCTCGCCTTCCGCACGACGATTATTGATGCTTGTATTGACATAGCGCACGGATTCAGGGCTTTGGCCCCAAAGCACCTGGAGTATTTCCAATTCGGCATCCGTAGGCGTAGGTATCTGTTGTTCGTTCATGGTGTACGATTTTTATCGTAGTGTTTTGTGTAAAAAAAGCCGCGTATATGGCGGCTGATCAGAAACGGCTCATGCGGCACAATGCCGCTTCCGTTTCCGATGGGACAAAGGTAGTACGAAAAAAATCGTAGATCCAAATTTTTCTACGACTTTTTTCGTAGGTATTTAAAAATTGTCTATTTTCCTTTGTTTATCATTCCTTAGGGGTGAATTAGGCCGCTAAGGAACGATAAAAATAATCTTGGGAAGATCATGGGAAGACTCAAAAACGATAGCCGGCACTGAACCGGAATTGAAGGAAAGGCCAAATGAAGGATACCTCGCTTATTTTGCTGACCTTGTCTGCGGGGCTACTGCCGTTTACGTTTTCGTAAATAGTATTGGTGTAGGAAAAACCCCCAAAGGCATACGTTTGAAAGTCCATAAAAAAGTACTTGCGGTCAAGGAACAGGATGCGCGGGCCGAAAAAATAATCCAGGCGCCAATGATCGGCCTTCCAGTCCAGCACAGCTGCGTCCTTAGAGCGGAAAGCGAGTTTGCCGTACTGTGGTAGCATGCCGAAGGACCAAAATACCAGTATTTTGCCCAGATTTATTTTGGAACGATATACGCGTTCCAGAGATGTTCCCGCATAAAAATGGACATTTAGCCGCCCGGGTATTTTGCTGTCGTTAAAAGTTTCTTCAAAATCCGTATTAGTGGAAGTTTCCAGCATTTGGAGGCTGACTTCCCACCAACGGTTTTGGCCTTTTCCCCATGCCAGGGCAGGGCTAAAAATACCCGGCAAAATACCCGATGTACCTGGCGAGCGGCGCAGGGCATCTTCAAAACCATTCAAAAAGGGCAATTCAATATGGTTGTTAAATCCTAATTTGAATGCCCGCCATTGGCGGTCGGGTTGATAGGATTGAGCATGGGCACCTTGCAAACAATATAGGGTAATAAACAGGACAACAATTAGAACACGTTTTGTCATAAGTTGAATTTATGCTTTGTTATGGACAGTTCTAATAACACAGCCCCCTTATTTTTTCATATAATTCGCCTCAAAAAATTCCCTGTACCCGTCTAAAGTCTTGTTCTTCAGTACCCTGCGGTAGTTTTCCTGTGTGATGGCAAAGAATTCCTTGTTGTAGTTGACTTTGTTGTTTTCGCCGAGGAATTCTTTTTTATCTTTTACTTCTTTCAGGTACTTCATGGCCTGCTCACGGCTGTCAAATTTGCGCACGACCACAACAGGCGCATCGGTATCCGTGCCGAGGAAAATATTGGAAATGCGCAGGTTTTCCAATTTGTGGTATTCGCGGTTGTAATCTGAAACGGAGGTCTTTACACTTTCTAAGGAGATGTCGCTGCCTTTAAGGGCCACGATGACATAATGCAGTTTATCATCTTCCATGACGAAGTTTTCGTCAATTTCGGCTTTGTTTTTTTCTGCTTCGGTCGGCACCTCAAAGCCTTTGCAGGATATAAGGCGCGCTATTTCCTTGGCGCGGGTGGCTTCGGCACTTTCCGGATAGCGCGCAATTACTTCGTTCAGCGCCTTGCAGTATTCTTCATTTCCCTTCAAATTCCCGGTACAAAGGGCGCTCAGGAGCGCAAATTTGGGCATGAGCGGGTTTTGGGAGCCGTATTTTTTGGGGGCGTCCTGACAGCGCTCAAAGGCATCTTTGTATTGGCCTTTTTGGAAGGTATTGAAGGTTTGTTCGTAATACTTGTTCATTTCGCGCTCGCGGGCCTTGTCCGCATTCACGAAATTGGGGTCGGTTAGCGCTCGGGTGAAATTGCTGTTCGGGTATTTTTCATTCAGTTTGTCCAGGTAATATTTGGCCCTTGCCTGATCGCCCAGGTCGCTGAAGGCCAAATAGCAATAGTACCAGGCTTCTGTCTCGTGTTTCAGGGTATCGGGGTAGCGTTTTTGCATGTCTTCCAGGGTTCCGCTGCATTTCCGGTTGTTCTGGAGTTTATCCCTGAACAAAGTGCCCAATTGGAAGAGGGCTTCGTAGGTGTTGGCGTGCAACACAGCCATTTCGCCTTCATTGGCGGGTATGCCCTGAAAAATATTTTTCACTTCTTCGTCGCTTGCTCCGGCCTGGTTGGGGTCAGTAGTGGCAACATCTTCGCCTGGCCCGCCGGTAGGCTGGCGATTGCTTCGGCGCCAGTTGTCCTCCAATTTTCGGTCGCCCCAGGTTTTACCGAAGTCTTTACGGCCTTTTTTCAGGTAGGACTCATTATAGAAGTAGAAGGAAACTTTTACGCCGGCAGGTATATTGGTAGGGGCCTGGGTTGTGCCTGTGGGGTTTTTCTGGCGCTCCAGTTCTTCTAAGCGTTCTTTCTCTTCCTCCTGTTTTTTTCGGATGGCTTTGGCCAGATCCTTCCGTTCTGCATCGCTCATGTTGTACACGCGCATGATGCTGTCATTGGTGGTGATGGTGGTAATGTGGCGGGCGATATCGGTCAGGTTGGTGGCATAGGCACTTACGCGTTTGTAGCGCGGATCCGTTGGGGGCAGTACATTCAGGGTACTGTCATAGTACAGTTTGGCATGCACAAAATCTTCGCTATCAAAGAAAAGATCAGCCAGTTTCAGGTAGGATTCTGATTTTTGATACGTATCTCCGGCATTGGCATCCAATGACTTGCGCAAGAGCGCGATGGCATCCGATTTGCGGTTTTCCTTTAGGGCGATGGCCGCTAAGGTGTAATAGATACGGTCCCGATATTCTTTATTTTTGTCCTCGCGCAGCATACGCTCCAGGGATTTAATGGCATCGGCGCTGCTAATTTTGCCATTTTCCCAGCCTGCCTGTATTTGGCGCAAGCGGGCGTTGAACTCCATGGTAAACTGAGGGCGACTGCCCAATACGGTTTGATATGCGGCATAGGCCTGCTCACTTTGGCCGGAGAGGTCATACAATTGAGCCAGGATGTAGGCTAAGCGCGCGCGCTGTTTTTTCTTGTTGGTTAATTGAATGGCACGGCTCAGGGGTTCTATGGCGCGGTCGTATTTTTTTTGTTTCATCCACAGGCTGGCTTCTGCTGTGGCAAGTTCATCGCGCAGGTGTTTGGGAAACCAGCGATCCTCATTCAGGTCGCGGAAAAGAAAGTCTGCTTCCTCATATTTTTCGCGCTCGATTAGGGTTCGGCCATACCAGATCATGGCTTCCGGATAAGCCGATTCACGGCTGAGGACGCCTTTGTCATAGGGGTTGGAGCCTGTGGGCAGTTGCGCCTTTTTCTCCTCCTCAAGGCGTTTCTTTTCTTCTTCTTTCTTTTTGTCTTCTTCTGCTTTTTTGGCCAAGGCAGCCTTTTCCTCGGCACTCATTTTTTTCAACTTGGCTTTTTCCTTTGCGGCGGCTTTTCTCTTTTTTGCAGCCTGTTTCTTTTTCTTCTTTTTGCTGACTTTTTTCTTTTTCTTTTTACTTGATTTTTTCTTTTTTACGTCCTTTTTCTTTTTGTCTTTGGCCAATTTGAGTTTCTTTTTTGAAGGGGCATATTCTTCTTCAATATATTTAAACGTGGTTTCGGCGGTTTCAAAGTCGCGCTTGACAAATTGGGATTGCCCTATGAGCAGGTAGCAGTCATCTTTCCAATTGCCAAATTCATGATAGGCTATGCCATTGGCGGCTTTTTTGGCCACATTGTCCAGGTCGCTTTTGGAGGATTGCGGGTCAACGGCCATGTAGGGATATATTTCCAGCACCTGATTGTAATTGTCCGCATACTGGGTATCCATTTTGTTCACCGTGTTGCGAAACAGCTCATTGGCATTGAACCAATAGTTGTACTTGGTGGTCAGGTTGTGGTAGGCACGGCGGAATCCTCCCACGGACTCGCCTTTTTTCTTTTGGGTGACACAGCCGGAGGCGATAACCAACAAAAAGGTTAGCAGCAGGGCAGGTGTTCTAAAAGCAGTATTCATCCTTTTATTCAGCAGATAGTTGGTGTCAAAAGCAGCGTTAAAGGCGTAAAAACAGGGTTTGAGGTTGCCTCGGTGGCACAATTTTTCTTGCTTATCCCGAGTTTTGAAGCGGAGACCTGTATGATCTGCCTTGATCTGTGTTGCTGTGTACGCATTTAGAACACAGATGACACAGATGCAGGCAACACAGATTTTCACGGATTTCTCTGTGTACTACGGTGACTTGGGGTCAGGAAATGGTGTTGCTTCCAGTTACTTCGGTCCAGCACAAAATAAACTCAGCCCGGTATAATGTTGTTTGCTACTTTTGAGGCGCGAAAGCTCAATTTAAAAACATCTGTACGGTTTTAGGGGAACAATTTTCCACCAATTGGATGTTTATACCGCAATGAAGAAACGAAAAATAAAAACGAAAAAGCTCTCTGCCCAACAATTGCAGATCGAGATCCTCAAATTTTTGCTCTCACATCCCAAAAAACAATTTGCACCACGCCAGATCACAGACCAGCTCGGGGTGGAAAACAACCGCGATTCCACGGAGCATGCCCTTCAAAAATTGGTAGAGGCAGGGTCTGTAGCAGAATTTTCCGAGAACAAATTTGGTATCGCATTACTCCGCCTGACTAAGGAAGATGACACGGATACGCCCGCCCCACGAGAAAAAGCCCATGCCGTTTCAGCAAAATTTGCGGAACCCAAAACGCCCCGCGAACGCAACAAGCCGCAAAGTGCCGAAAAAGGTCGCAAGTTCGCAGAAGGGGTAGTGGATATGACCCGAACCGGCGCGGCCTACATCACCAGCGAGCTCCTGGAAAGTGACGTGTACGTGCCGGCAAAATACGTTAATGGCGCCTTGCACGGCGACTCCGTGCGCGTGCTGCTTTTTCCAGCGCCACCTTACCGCCGCAAAGGCCAGCCCCAGCGCAAACCCGAAGGCCAGATCGTGGAAGTGTTGAAACGGGCCAATGAGTTTTTTATCGGTACCCTGCGTAAAAGCCGCAAATATGCCCTTTTCCTTCCTGATAACCCCAATATGCCCGTTGATATTTATGTTCCCCTGGAAGCCTGTGGCGATGCCCGTGACGGCGACAAAGTAGTGGTGCGCGTGACGGATTGGAAGGAAGGCAAAAGCCAGGCCCCGCAAGGCAAGGTCACCCAAACCCTTGGCGAGGTGGGGGGCAATGACTTTGAAATGAAAAAAATCCTCATCAACGCAGGTTTTGAACTGGAACACTCCGAGGAAGCGCTGCGAGAGGCTGCCAATATACCCGATACCATACCTGCTCAGGAAATAGAACGCCGTCGAGATTTCAGGGATATTCTCACCTTCACCATTGACCCCGAAGATGCCAAAGATTTTGATGACGCGCTGAGTATCAGGCTTTTGGAAGATGGAAAATTGGAAATAGGCGTTCATATCGCGGATGTGACCCACTACCTAAAGCCCGGCTCCGAAATGGATAAAGAAGCCTTTCAGCGCAGTACCTCGGTGTATTTGGTAGATCGCTGCAATCCTATGTTGCCGGAAAAACTGAGCAACAACCTCTGCTCTTTGGTGCCGCACCAGGATCGCCTGACCTTTTCCGCTGTTTTTGTATTTGATGAAAAAGATAAATTGGTATCGCGCTGGTTTGGAAAAACGGTGATCCACTCCGCCAAACGCTTTACCTATGAAGAGGCGCAAACCATATTGGATGGCAAACCTGCCGAAAGTGTAACACAGCTGGTCATTTTCTCTGAATTGAAATGGGCCTTGGAAACCCTGAACCGCATTTCAAAAAAAATGCGCAAAGAGCGGGAGAAAAATGGTGCCATCGGTTTTGAAACCGATGAGGTGCGCTTCAAATTGGCACCCGATGGCACACCATTGGAAGCGTATGTAAAGGAGCGCAAAGACGCCCACCTCCTCATAGAAGACTATATGCTGCTGGCCAATAAAGAGGTGGCCCTTTACATGGATCCCGTTCCCACCGATAAAACCCTGAAAGACAAAAATGACGACAACTCGCCCGCAGGGGCCGAGCGCCCTTTCATTTATCGTGTGCATGACCTGCCAGATACCTCAAAAGTGGCTGATTTCTCGCGTTTTGCTGCCGAATTGGGCGTGCCGATGAAGACAGATACGCCAAAACAAATTGCACAGTCCTTTAATGAACTGATGAAAAAGGCTCGCAAGGATGACCGCCTGAAGGTGCTGGAACCCTTGGCCATCCGCACCATGGCCAAAGCCATTTACTCCACCAACAATATCGGGCACTATGGGCTTGGGTATAGCCATTACACACACTTTACCTCGCCCATCCGGCGCTATTCCGACGTACTGGCCCATCGTATTTTGGAGCGCAACTTAGATGGCCGTCGCGACAAAGCAGATAAAGAAAAATTGGAAACACAGTGCAAGCATATCAGCAATCAGGAGCGAAAAGCTGCCGATGCCGAGCGTGAAAGCATCAAATACAAACAAACCGAGTACATGCGCCGCCATATCGGGGAAGTATTTGAAGGCATCATCAGCGGTATGATAGAGCGCGGTTTTTTTGTGGAGCTGCCCGGCTCAAAAGCCGAAGGATTGGTGGAGTTTAAACTGTTGGACGATACCTATGTGCTGGAAGAGGGCAACCTGCGCGCCACCGGACGACGCTACAAGCGCAGTTTTAAGATGGGTGATCGCGTGCGCGTGCGCATCATTGCGGTAGATCTGGGCAAACGCCAAATTGAAATGGAATGGGTAGAAGAAGAATAAAGCCCTTACATTTGTTAGGTCTTTTGCCCAAGGTCCGTTTACATTTGCGCAACACAAATTTTTTTACCTGAAATTGCCCATGCGCCGTCAGACTACCGCCCATATTTTAATGGTTAGGCCCAAAAATTTTGCCTTCAATGAAGAAACTGCCGTAAACAACGCGTTTCAGAGCCGTGACAACAACATGACGCCTGCCCAAATGCAGGCCAATGCACTGCGCGAGTTTGATGCCTTTGTAAAACAATTACAGGATGCGGGCGTACAGGTCATCGTCGCCAAAGACTCGGCAAGGCCCGTCAAGCCCGATGCCATTTTTCCCAACAACTGGGTTACATTTCACCAGGAAGGGCAAGTTATCACCTATCCCATGTTTGCGCCCACCCGCCGCAGGGAACGCCGCCGTTTGGTGATCGAACAGGTATTGCAGCAAGGCTTCAGGTCGGAAAAAAGGATCAATTACGAATACCACGAAAAACTAAACCGCTTTTTGGAAGGCACGGGAAGCATCATTTTTGATCATCAGCATCGCCTTGCATACGCCTGCCTCAGCCCACGCACGGATGGCCCTATACTTGAGGATTTGTGCAAAGAAATAGCATATCAGCCGGTCATTTTTCACGCAGCAGACGCAAACGGACAGGAAATATACCACACCAATGTGATGATGGCCATGGGCGAGACTTTTGTGGTGATATGCCTTGATGCCGTGCCGGATGCCACAGAGCGCAAAATGCTGGAAGACATTTTTGCCAAAACCAAAAAGGAAATCGTGGACATTTCCTTAGCCCAAATGAACTCCTTTGCCGGCAATATGCTCCAGGTACGCAATACCGCCAATGAAACCATATTGGTTATGAGCGCACAAGCCTACCACTCGCTCACGCCCGCACAGGTCAAAACCTTAGAAGCGCATACCAAACTCTTATACGCCGACCTGCACACCATCGAAACGTATGGCGGTGGCAGTGCACGCTGTATGATGGCCGAGGTGTTTCTACCGGAATTAGGGTAAATGTAAATTTTTTCAAGTAATAAACGGGTAGGTTCCCATTTTTTGATCCATGAGTGCGATCGAAGGGGCCTGGAAATGTCCATCTTTTACACTGGTGAGGACTGATTCGGCCAGTTATGGAATCCATACGAACCGAGATTCAATTTGTGCCAATTTTTGAGCCAAAGGTGCATTTTCCCCATAATGCGGCGCAAATATCCAGCGAATTTTCTCTGTGCTTTTTTGGGTCTTTTTCGACGAATTGTCGAAATGAACACCCCAATGACATTCTTTAACTAAAGTTTGCTAAATGCTTGATTTTCAAGATTAAAAAAGTGAAAAAAATGTCGGTTGTGTGGCATTTTTTTTGCCTTATAGTATAGGAACTGGAAAAATTAAAAGCGACTTTTGTGCGCTTTTTTGAAAAGTCGCCCGATGCATATCGGCAATATCCTAAGTTTTCACCATTCAAGCATTCTGTGGCATGAGGTTGTTTTTACCGTATTTTGTGCTCCTGCTGTTACCATTTAATCTAATTGCCCAGAACTCAAAACCCTCTTATGAACCTTCCGGCAAAACGTATGACGATGCGCAACGCAGCATCATTCGAAAGGCGCCAGTAAGCGTACCGGATGGTGTTCGGCCATTTGGGCTTCCCCAATTGAATTACCAGCCTATACCCTATATGTTGCCTGTTAAGGGCAATGGTGGCGCTGTGCGCAGGGTAATGGGGGATCAGGGCCTGCCTATTGCCTTTTACGGCAAAACCGATGCATCATTCATTAATCAGGACAATGCAAACGAGGCACAGCAAGCCCTGCGGTATTTGGCCAGCCTTCAGCTTGAGGCCATTAAACTGCCACTTGCCGAGTTTTTGCCTGCCAAAAGCCATCAGGATGAACAGGGCAATTACCATGTCCGCCTTGAACAATATTACAATGGCGTACCTGTGTATGGAGCCGAGTTGATTGCGCATTCAAGCCAATTGGCCTTCCATATACTTAATGGTCGCTATTTCCCTACGCCAAAGATACAATCCGTTACGCCGGTGCTCAATGCGGCGGAAGCCATTGGGGCAGTAATGGGCATGATAAAGCCTAAAGCCAAAACATTTTGGACGCCAGCAGAGCTCAAAGCCATTGGGGGCAAGCCCTATGACCCTCGCTTGGTGATTTATCATGTCAATGGCAAGCATGATGCCGCCGTTTTGGCCTGGCAGGTAACCGCTTATCCCACCGTGCTGCGCCGTGAGGTTTACTTTATTGATGCCAACACGGGTGCGCTCCTGCACTCGTTTGACTATACCTGCAAAATAGATGGCGGGCGCTGTACCAAACATGCGCACCACAACGAGCCAACAGAAAACGAAGCCCCCCATGTCGCCCCTCCGCCGTTTAACCCGCCACCAGCCACGGGCACCGGCGCCGATCTGTTTGGCGTTACGCGCAGTTTTGGTATATGGGAATCAAGCCCTACTTCCTTTTACATGGAAGATGCAAGCAAGCAAATGTTTGATCCGGCTGCCTCCAATATGCCGAGTGACCCCTCGGGCGCCATCGTGACTTTGGATGCCAAAAACACCTCACCTGCCAATCAGAATTTCTCCTATACTATTGTAACGTCCACCGCTAAATCCTTCAACAACCCTCGCGCCGTAAGCGCACATTGGAACAGCATAAAGAGCTACGATTATTTTGAGCAAAAACATGGCCGCCTTTCTATTGATGGCGTAAGGGGCAATATCCTTGCCTTTGTCAATGTAGCCGACGATGATGGTTCTGCTATGGAAAATGCC
Source organism: uncultured Saprospiraceae bacterium (assembly GCA_964539805.1). GTDB lineage: Bacteria > Bacteroidota > Bacteroidia > Chitinophagales > Saprospiraceae > M3007. The sequence continues at coordinate 29,361 of CAZIKN010000014.1, forward strand.
TTCTGGAACGGCGCGGCCATGTGGTATGGCAATGGCGGCTCCACCTTTCGCCCCCTGGCGCGTGGCCTTGATGTAGGTGGCCACGAGATGAGCCACGGTGTTATTGAAAAAACCGCCAATCTGGAGTATCAAAACGAAAGTGGTGCTTTAAATGAATCCTTTGCGGATGTTTTTGGTGCCATGATTGACAATGACGATTGGCAAATAGGTGAAGATGTGATGCAGCCCGGTGCCAGCCTTAGCGGCGCTTTGCGCAGCCTCTCCGACCCACACAACGGCTATCCAACCAACGGCGCTTTTTGGCAGCCCAAACATGTGAACGAGCAATATAAGGGCAGTCAGGACAATGGCGGTGTACACATCAACAGTGGCATTCCGAACCATGCTTTTTATTTGTTCGCATCCAATGCAGCCGTTGGTAAAGACCGTGCAGAAAAAGTGTACTACAAAGCTTTGCGCGATTATTTAGTCAAATCCAGCAAATTTGTGGACTGTCGCATTGCCGTGATACAGGCCGCTCAAGACCTTTATGGCAGTACAGTGGCCAATGCTGCTGCCGCTGCATTTACAGCGGTAGGTATTGGAGGCTCAAGCCAACCCACTAACTACCTTGGCCAATTGGCCCCCAATCCGGGTGAAGAATTGCTGTTGGCCACTACCAATGATGACCAGAACATACAGGTTGCGGGCACCAATGGTACCATTTTTGGCAATTTATATGTAGAGGGCTTGCAAAGTCGCCCAAGCATGCGGGATGATGGACGCGAATTTGTGTTTGTAGATGCCGATGGGCACATCGTTGATGTCTTTTTGGATTACGTAGGCAGCTCCATAGAGGTTACCTCCGCTGAAATTATTAGTCCCCAACCCATTTGGCGCCGTGTGGCATTGTCCAAAGACGGGCGTTTTCTCGCCGCCACTACGGATAATCAGGATAATTTTGTCACCATCATTGATTATGGCGTAAACCCTCCGGTGCAACGCAATTTCAGGCTCTACAACCCTACCTATACCCAAGGCCAGATCACCGGTGATGTGCGCTATGCCGATGTTTTTGAGTTTGACTACAGTGGGGAATACCTCATGTATGATGCCTACAACGAATTTCCCAACGGACAGGCTTTAGCCTATTGGGATATTGGTTTTTTGAGGTTTTTTGAAAATGGCAAATTTGCGGATGCCAATAAGCCCTTTATCAGCAAGCTGTTCAATGGGCTTCCGGAGAACAGCAGTATCGGCAACCCGGCATTTTCCAAAAATTCACCTTACATCATTTCCTTTGATTTTATTGACGAGTCAACGTCGCCAGCAGGCTATGATATATATGGTGCAAACATAGAAACAGGGGATTATGACAGAATTGTAGCGGATAATCAAGGGTTGGGCTGGCCAAACTACAACCGCACAGACAATATTTTGTACTATGAGCGGCCCAACGGCAGCACAACCAATATCCGCCAAATTGCCCTGGCTTCTTCAAAAATAAAAGCACAAGGAACGGTCTCCACTCAGTTGATCGCTGGCCGCCACTGGCCTGTTGCTTTCGCCAATGGCTCCCGCAGCCTGAAAGTAAATACCAAAATGCCGGCGCGGGAATTGATCTCGGCACTGAAAGTAAGCCCCAATCCTACAACAGATCGTTGTTTGGTGCGCTTTCAGGCCAAGCATGCAGATTCTGCTCAAATTTTGCTGCTTAATGCACAAGGTGCCGCTGTTCAGCAGTTCGCATTTGATATCCTTGACGGTGATAATCAGTTTGATCTTGATCTTTCCACTTTGCCATCTGGAGTTTATGTCCTACGTTTGCAGTCCCAAAGCGGCAATGCCGCAACGGCCATTGTAAAAAAATGAAGGAAACGCGCTAAGCGCAAATAGTTTTTAGTGACAAAATCTTAATCTGAATACCCGTCTCGCTAAATATTTTTACCACCCACAGTCCCGTGCTGTGGGTTTGGTTTTTATGGCCGAAAGCATGTTGTTTGCTTCCTGGCTGAGCCGTATCCCCATGGTCAAGGAAGCACTTGGTCTTAGTGATGCCCAATTGGGCCTCATGCTCTTTGGCTTACCCCTCGGCTTGTTGCTGATGAACCCCTTTTCTGGCCGGCTAACGGCCACCATGGGCGTAGCGAATGCCAGTAGAGCCAGTTTGGTTTTTATGGCCATATCCTTCCTTATTCCCACTTCTGCGGCCAACCAATGGATTTTATTTGGAGGCTTAGTGCTCGCGGGCATGAGCAGTGCATTTGCCAATGTAGCTATGAATTCCGCGGCCACTCAGATAGAACAACAATATGGTATGCGCATTATGTCCACCTGCCATGGGATGTGGAGTTTGGGGGGCATGACAGCGGCCTTGTTGGCCTCTTTCCTGATCGCTTCGGGCATTTCAACGTTCCAGCACATGCTCGGTATCAGCTTGTTTGCAAGTGCGGTTGCCTGGTTTTTAGGGCCTGATCTGAGGGCTATTTCTGCGCCCAAGGAAGCCGAAAAAACAGGTTTTGTGCTGCCCGATGCCAATTTGCTGTTGCTTATTTGCATTGGCGTTTTTGGCATGATGGCAGAGGGCTTGGCCTTTGACTGGGCTGGTGTATATCTTCGCCAGGAGGTGCACAGCTCGCAAGAAGTATCTGCCTTGGGACTTAGCTGCTATGCCGCCGCCATGACTGTGGCGCGTTTTAGTGGTGATGGCATTATTCCTCGATTGGGAGAGAAAAAAGTACTGACCATAGGGGGCTGCGTGGCGGTCAGTGGCTTGCTTTTAGCTATTATATTCCCCCATACGTTGCCGGTTTTGTTTGGCTTTTCACTGTTAGGAGCCGGTTGTGCGCTCACGGCTCCGGTTCTTTTTGGGGCTTCCATGCGTCTTCCCGGCGTCAATCCTGCCGTGGGCTTAGCCACTTATGCTACTTTTAGTTTTGTTGGCTTCCTGGCCGGCCCACCTCTTATTGGGTTTGTGGCAGAGGCATTTGGCCTGTCTATGGGTCTGCTGATGGTTGCATTGTTTTTATGCCTTGGCATATTCCTGATCCAAAGGGCTAAGTTTTAGAGCATGTCTGGGATTTTCCCGCTTGGCCCCAAACGGCTCTTTTTTCAGCATTTTCACCCTTTTTTCAGTCGTGTAGCCCCGCTACACTCCTTCAAAAACGATAAAAATGCTGAAAAAATCTCTCGTTTTTGACTCAAGCAGAAAATCCCAGACATGCTCTTAGTGCGATCAGGGTATGTTTGTTTCCTATAGAGCACATTCCATGCAGGTTTTCCACTGATTTTCAACGCACAGCAACCCTATCCACAGCAGGAGCATCCCTGACCTATTCCACCCTTATCTCATCCGCAAAAAGCCAGCAGGCATAACCCTGGCCTTTGTGGCCTTCCGGGCATTTCAGCATGGAGTTGCCCGTTACACGCACATAACGCGCTTTGGTTTTGGCAAATGACACCGCAAAGTCTTGTTGCCATATTCCCTTGTCCTGTGGTGTTTTGTCGGGGCGGGCGGCGGTGCCAAGAGACCTGAAGTTTTTGCCGTCCAGGGAAATTTCCACCTGTACCTGGGTTGGGAAGAAAATCCAGGCATTTTCATCCTGCAAAAAACCTGTGCTGACCTGCTTAATGTCCTGTGCCTTGCCAAGGTCAATGACCACATCAAAATGCTGCCCCTCAAAACCCTGCCAGTCGCCGGTGCGAAAATCGGCAGCACTTCCGCGAAGGCCGTTGATGAGTGCGTCATCACCGCCCCCCGTGTATTGGGTCGAGTAAGTACAATTGTAGCGTTCTACGCGCCGGCCATCGGGTATTTTGAAAAAATAGGCCGTTTCCACGGCGCTGGCCTGGCCATCCGCAACGGCCTGGAAGATCAATTGGGTGCTTTCCTTGATTTTTATAGGGCCTTTATAGGGCGAATCAGCTAATGAGGCTCCATTGGGTGTAGTGCAGTAAATGGTGGCATTGGGCCGCAAGGAGGCCAAAGTTATGACTTGTTCGCCCCGGAACACGCGTTCGCCTTTTTGGACAAAAGGCATGGGGGTTAAGGGCCAGGCAGCAGGGGATATGTTAGTGCCAGGGCGAGCGGGGTTTGCCTTTTCGCTCATCACAAAATGAAGCGTTCCGCCCTGTGCAAGGTCGCTGTGGGTAATTTCCCGTTGTGCCAATGCTTTGCCCTGTAATTGCGCTTCTTTGACATAAAGTGCTGATTGTGAATTGTTTGGCGCGGTAATGATAAAATCTTTCCCGTTTTCCAAATGAATTGTCGCCCGTGTGAACAAGGGCGTGCCAAGAGTGTAAACGGGACTGCCCGGCGTTACGGGATAAAACCCGAGGGCCGAGAGTACATACCAGGCTGACATCTGGCCACAGTCTTCATTGCCGCAGAGGCCATCAGGCTTATCCTGGTACATTTCAGACATGATTTGGCGGATCAGTCGGGCTGTTTCGTCTGGTCTGCCGCAATAATTATACAGGTAGGCAATATGGTGGCTTGGCTCATTGCCATGTACATATTGCCCGATCAGCCCCGTGATGTCGGCTTGGTTGCGCCCGCTTGTTTCGGTTTTTGCCGAAAAAATGGCATCCAAACGGGCGCTCAAATCCCAGGCCCCCAAGTAGCGCAAGGCATCCAGCCCTTGCGGGGCAGAAAAGGCATACTGCCAGGCATTGGCTTCCGTGAAATGAAAGTTTACTTCATAGGGATTGAAAGGTTTTTGCCAGCTGGCATTGCTTTTGGCGCGAAAAAAGCCCGTTTCGGGGTCATAAATATTGAAAAAATTCATAGCGCGGCGGCGGTATTGCGCCGCTATGTCGTTTTTGCCCATTCGCTCGGCCATTTGGGCAATACACCAGTCATCATAGGCGTATTCAAGGGTTTTGGATACGGATTCCGATTCCTTGTCGGCGGGGATGTAGCCCAGTTCCTTGTACCATTTTAAGCCAAAAAGATCGGTATTGGCGCTTTTAATCATGGCTTCAAGGGCCAGGTCGGCATCAAAGTCCCTAATGCCCTTTAAATAGGCGTCAGCGATGACTGGAATGGCATGGTTGCCAATCATACAGTCTGTTTCATTGTTGGCCAGTTCCCACACGGGCAGCCTGCCGAAAGCCTTGTAATGATCCAAAAAGGTTTGGATAAAACCTTTTGTGCGGGTTGGTTCAAGGATGGTGTACAGCGGGTTGCAGGCCCGATAGGTGTCCCAAAGCGAAAAAACGGTATAGGAGCCAAAGCCTCCATTACCTGGAGCCATTTTTTCATTGGGGACGATCATGGTATGGTACAGGGCCGTGTAAAAATTGGTTTTTTCAGCTTCTGAGCCTCCCTCTACTTCTATTTTGGACAATTGGCGCTGCCATTTCTCTTGGGTTTCGGCCTTTATTTTGTCAAAATCATAATGCGGGCATTCATTCTCCAGGTTTTTGGCGGCCTCTTCCATGCTGCTGAAAGAGATGCCAACAGAGGCTACCACCGGGCCGCTGTTGCCAAAATCAAAAATGCCCACAATGGATGTGCTGTTTACTTTGGGCGCTGCCTCGCGCGGATTTTTGGCCATATCCAACACGATACTACTGGAAAAGGGTCTTGAGAAACGCGCAACAAAATAGACCTTTTGTTCTTTCGCCCAGGCTTTGCTGATCCGATAGCCCGCTATTTCGCGGCTGCTTACAATTTCCATCTGTGACTCCAGCACCTCATCCCGATGGCGCAGATCAACCAGAATGCTTCCCTTGGTGCGGTTGGGTGGAAAGGTGTAGCGGTGTACCCCCACGCGCTCTGTTGCCGTCAGTTCACAGTTTATCCTGCTTTTATCCAAGAATACCTGATAATAGCCTGCCTGTGCCTGTTCCTTGTTTTTCTGGAAGGTGGAGGCATATTCCTCTGGTTCGAGCCGTGCCCCGCCAACAAAAGGCATGAACAATATGTCGCAGTAATCAGCAACCCCCGTTCCGCTCAAGTGGGTGTGTGAAAAGCCATACAGGATGGAATCAGTGTAATGATAGCCCGAGCAGCCATCCCAGTCCAGCATATTGATGCGGGTATCAGGGCTGAGCTGTACCAGGCCAAAAGGCGCTGTTGCACCCGGGTAGGTGTGCCCATGCCCACCTGTGCCAATGAAGGGGTTGACGTATTGGAGGGGAGATCTCAGGGCTTGCGCAGATAAGACTTGCACGACCATCAGGCAAAAGAGAACAGACATGATTCGGCTCATAAGGACCAGATTTTTACTACGGCAAATGCCGCAATTACGAACACAACAATATAGATTGCGTAGGCTAAAAGCACCACTATTAGCGACTTGAGTGCTCTGTGCAGCCAATTGGTTTCCTGGGAGAATACCATAAATTGGAAAATTACAACAAGTAAAATGGAAAAAGCATTAAACGAAACAACATAGCTGTAATGCCGCAAAACAGGGAAAAAAAGCAGCCCTATAAGGTTCATATTGCATACGATAAATGCCTGGATATAAATGTTTTCTATAAGATTATACCTTGTATTGATCCTGAAAAACTGGTTGGACCAAAATGCAAGGGGCAGGACCATTAGCGCTTCAAAATATTTTGACCAATCCCGAAAAATGCTAACGACAGTTTTGCCAATTTTATAGCCTAAGGAATAGGCATTCCCCTCCAAGGGCTTTGCATCAACGGTTATGGGTACTTTGTAGGCAATTTCAGCATAAGCCACAATGCCACATATAAACAACAAAAAAACGATAGGATTAAAATAGCCGACCCGCTTGCCGGCGATATAATCCAGGATCAACGATGGCTTCCAGATCGTCTGAATGTTTTTTAAAACGCCCTTGTCCAAATGAAGGAGTACATGTTGCAGATCGTGGGTAATCTGGTGCAGGGTAAGTCTTTGGGTAGCGGCTTTTTGGCCGCACTCGGGGCAAAACTTGCCCTCATATTGGTGGTTGCAATTTAAACAGCTGTTCATGTCGCGCCAAAGGTAGGGGATGTTGTTCCACAAAAAAGAATCCCTCTGCCCATTACAGCGAGGGATTCTAACCCAAACAAATAAACACAAAAACTACTTGAGTGCAATGTTAAGGGATATTTTTTTTAACTTGCAAATGTTTTGGTGGTTTTTTTGACTGTTTTTTTGATATTTTTTTGAAACGGCGGGTTTTTGCCAAATATAGGCGGGTTTTATTGGTGTTTTTGCCAAATAAGATTAAGTATAAAAAAATTATGTTTTCCATCTGTTTTCGTAACTTGCTGAATATTCGTACGTTTACGCATTGATTCCGATGCGTTCGGAATATTGAACCCTCTCACCATACATTTCACTATTATGTTGAAAAAAAGTTTGTTACTGCTTGCACTGGCCACTATTGTATGGGCATGTAGCAAGAATGCATTTACAGGTCGTAAAAGCCTGAATCTCATCCCGGTACCAACACTCAACCAGATGAGTTTTACGGAATACCGCTCTTTTCTCTCACAGAACAAAACGGTAGCCTCGGGCAGCAATGTTGAGCTGGTTAAGCGGGTAGGCAATGATATTCGCTTAGCCACGGAGGTCTATTACCGCTCCAAAGGCAAGGGGGGCGAGCTTAAGGATTTTGCCTGGGAATTCAATGTTGTGGAGGATCCCACCGTCAATGCCTTTTGTATGCCAGGTGGCAAGGTTGTGGTTTATACAGGTATCCTTAAAGTGACCCAAAATGAAGATGCCCTTGCGGTGGTAATGGGCCATGAGATAGCCCACGCCCTTTCACATCATGGCAATGAGCGTATGAGCCAGGGCTTAGTAGCTCAATTGGGCCTGACTTCTCTGGATCTCGCACTGCAACAAAAACCTGCCGCCACGCGAAGCTTGCTGATGACGGCTGCGGGTGCCGGTGCGCAAGTGGGCGTCATGCTGCCATTTAGCCGCAAACACGAATCAGAAGCCGATGAAATTGGGCTTTACCTGATGGCTATGGCTGGTTACAACCCTGCCGAGGCAGCTCCTTTTTGGCAACGTATGAACGCAGGTGCCGGTGGTCGTACACCAGAGTTCATGAGCACGCACCCGGACCCCGCCAAACGCAGTGAAAAACTGAAGTCTTTGGTGCCCAAGGCCCGTGCTTATGCCCAAAAATATCCGGTACCTGGTAGTTCAAAACGGAAATAAACCTTTATGATGTTGTATCATAAGTCAAAAATAGAGACATGCTCTAAAGAATAAAATTCCGTTTTTTACTCATACGATGACTCGAGTCATCGTATGAGTAAAAAACGGAATTTTATTCCGCCTGCTTATGCCTTTGATACTTATGATACAGCCTCATCAAACCTTATTACATGCTCTATCGCTTATTCCAATCCGTAAAATCAGAAGCCGAGTTCAACGAACTTATTGAACTCATGTTTACAGAACACGAACGCGAACTTATGCTGGAACGCTGGCGCATTTTTGATGCCCTGGATCGCGGTTTGACCCAGCGTGAAGTGTCCAAGGATGTCCCGTGCAGCATCGTGACCGCCACGCGCGGCGCCAAAGTGTATCGCGACAATAAAAGTCGGGTACAACGTTTTTTGGAAATATACCGCCGAAAAACATAGGGGAATGTGATAATTTATTCAATGTGAACTCAACGAAGCGTTTTTATGCTGTGCAAGATCAAAGTAGCCTTTTTTACCATAATGTTCTTGTTGTGTTCTGCGATTGCAGCGTTTTCACAAGAAAACAACAATCTTGAAGCGCCTTCAGATACCTTGCAAGAAATGGCCGGATCAGGTACTGCACCATCTGATCAGCAGCCACTGTCTTCCAACATTGAATACGCAGAGCCGGTACCGCTGAGGGCCATAGATGCCCAAAAATGGACCGATGCTGCCCAAAACTTAGATTACAGCAAGGATGTTGCTGAAGAGAAAAAAAACGAAGAAAAAGCACCTTTACCCCCTTCCTCCCAACCTTCAGACCAAAATAGTGGCACAAACATCAACTGGAGCGGATTAGGGCAAATTGTACAAGTCATTATCATATTCCTGGCATTATTGGGCATTGGCTATGCTATATTCCGGATGCTGCAACAGCCTCAAAACAAACGAATTGCCTCTGATGGCACCGAAATCACCGCTGACAATGTGGACCAATACCTGCACGAAACGGCCTTGGATCGTTTTTTGAAAGATGCCTTGGCCCAACAGAACTACGCTTTGGCCATAAGGCTTTATTACTTGCAGATTATCAAGGGTTTATCTGAGAAAAAAGCCATACATTGGTCAAAAGAAAAAACCAATCGGGATTATCAGCGCGAAATGCGCAATCATCATTTGGCCGATGCCTTTCGTTGGGCTACCCGCAGTTTTGAGCAGGCCTGGTATGGCAATGAGGGATTGAGCGTGGCCCAATATCGGGCCATGGAGGCCCAATTTAAGGCCCTGTTAAGCCAAATATAGCCAATACAAAGTGTTTTGCCCATCAGGCGTTGTCAACCCTCATCAACCATTCAATGCTTGATGATCCTCATCTGTCCATTATTGTCCCGCCCTAAAAACTTCAACAGATAAGGCCCGGCCTGTAAATGCTGCAAGCCGTCAAGGGTAAAGGTTTTTTGGTTAGAAATATTTTTTTGAACAATCATTTTTCCTTGAAAATCAAACATTTGTAGCATATCATACGGGTTTTCTGCTGCAAAAAAGATGTCTAAGTGATCGCTAAAAACAGTTGGTGATACCTTGGCCTGGAGCAAGCTCAGGCTTGATGAAGCATTGGCAAGTGGTTCAAGGGCAACATGGAGTTCCGTAACTTCTCCGGCGGACAATGGTACATTGCTTATCCTTTTAGGTTTGTAGCCTGACTTGTTTACCACCACATCATAGGCACCGGTTCCTAAAAGGCCCGTTTTGTAGCGGCCAAAGGTGTTTGAACTGTCTTGGCCTATGCTATCTTGTATGGCAATGTATGCCCTGCTCAAGGGCAATCCTGTGACGGCATCACTTATTGTGCCTTCTAAGTAAGAGGCGCGCTGGTAGGATGGCTTGAACACAAAAAGGCCTTCCTGCTTGGCTGTTGCAAACACAATACCTGATGGCAGATAGGGATCAGCATCCCAGACAAGAGAGTTGCCCATGACATACCAGGCGGTTTCGATCAGGTTGTCCGGGCGATGGGCATCCACGATGGTCAATTGGCCGCCATAGGACGGGTTGACCAAAAAATTGCCTAAAACACGCACATTATGGACTTCAAAATCAGGCTTTTGGCTGGGAAAATACTGGTCAAGCAAACGGATATTGGCCAGATCGCTTACGTCAAACGAGGCGAGTGGGGCCTTGGGTATTTCGTCGGCAGCAAAAAGGGTGCGGCCATCAGGCGAGAGTTCGGTGTTGTGGTTGAATTTTGCCGGGGTAGGTTGGGCTATGATAAATTGAGGGTCACGCCGGTCTCTAATGTCCACCACGGCAAAGCCGTCGCCCAGTTCACTGGTCCAGAGGGTATCGCCGCGAATAAAGCCATCATGGCAATAGCGCAGGGAATATCGGCCTGTTATTTTGGGTGTCCAGGGATCGGAAAGATCAGCGATGACACAGCCACTTGTTATGTTGCCGCCACCAAAGATATAGAGATAGCCATCCACGGCCTGCACGGTATGGCTGCGCCGCACTTTGCCTTCAAAGGCACCGTTGCCAAACCAGTTTTTCCAATAAATGGTATCGGGAAGATGCCGCAGGTCAACAATGGTAATACCGCTGCTATCGGCCTCGGAACCTACATAAGCGAAGCCGCCCCATGTGCGCACTTCGCGCCAGTTGTTGGGTTTGCCGGGCACGACAAAACGCTCTTTGGGTTGGGTTGGGTCTTGTAAATCTACGATGCTCATTCCCTGGCTATGTCCTATCAGTGCCCATTCGCCGCCGCTGCTGTCCACATGGTGTTTGCAGCCCGCAAGGGTTCGGCCATCGAAGGACAAATACCCGATCTTTTCGAGGTTAAGCTGTGCGGGCAACACGAGCGGTGCAAGGCATAAGCAGAAAAAAAGCAATTGACGCATTATCATATCAGGCAAATTATCACATTCCCTAAATCATCACCTTCCTCAATACGCTCTTTCATCCTTGTTTTCCACAAAATTCATAAAGGCGCGGTTGGCCACCCTGTTACCGCCAGGAGTCGGGTAATGCCCTGAAAAATACCAGTCGCCGCTATGGTTAGGGCAGGCATTATGCAGGCCATCAAGGGGCTGAAAAATGACATCTAATTGCGGGATCAGGTCTTTTGGGGTGACGATTTCGGCTATTTGCCTGGTTATGGTCTCGTAGTCGTACAAATCATACAATGCAATGACTTCATTTTTGACCATTTCCACGGGCACATTTTCCGACTGTTTACAGCGAACATAGGTTTCTTGAATTAGATGTTCCTTTTGGTCTCTTTTGAGGAGCGCAACCAAGGCCTGAAAAGCGACAAAATCCTTCATTTTGCTCATGTCAATGCCATAACAGTCAGGATAACGTATTTGGGGGGCGCTGCTGAGGATGATGATGCGTTTGGGCCTCAGGCGGGCCGTTATGCTCACAATGCTATTGCGCAGGGTAGTACCGCGCACAATGGAGTCATCAAGCAGCACGAGCGTATCTTCTCCGTCATTGCAGATGCCATAGGTGACGTCATACACGTGCCCTACCATGTCGTTCCGCGCTTTGGTATCGGCTATGAAGGTGCGCTGTTTGTCATCTTTATGCACTAATTTTTCAAAACGCGGGCGAAGCAAGAGTATCTCCTGAAGGCGCTCGGGGCTGAGTTTTTTGCCTGCTTTTAATATCTCAGCTTGCTTCCAGTCGTTAAGGGCGTTCTCTACACCTTCCGTAAAACCGTAATAGGCTGCCTCGGCGGTATTGGGAATGTAAGAGAAAACGGTGTTTTTTAGGTCAAAATTGACGGCATCCAAGGCGGGTTGTGCCAATTGCTCGCCGAGTTTTTTGCGTTCGCGGTATATTTCGCGGTCATTGCCCCGGCTAAAATAGATGCGCTCAAAGGAGCAGGCCTTGCGTTCGCGTTTTTCTGTAAACGGTTTTTCAAGCACTTCACCATTTTGGCGCATGATCAGGACGTGGCCAGGTTGCAGTTCCTGCACATTGACGTAGCGAACATTGAATACGGACTGTATGGCCGGGCGCTCGCTGGCGGCTACGGCCACTTCATCATCCATGTACCAATAAGCCGGGCGTATGCCGTTGGGGTCGCGGATCATAAACCCGTCACCGTGACCAAGCAGCCCTCCAAGCACATAACCGCCGTCAAATTTTTTTGTGGCACGGCGCAGAATGCGTTGTATATCAATGTTTTCTATGATCAAACGACTCATGTCCTGATTGCTGTGGCCATCCGGTTTGAACCAGGTAAAAAGGCGTTGGACTTCATCATCAAGGAAATGTCCGATTTTTTCCATGATGGTCACTGTGTCGCTTTTTTCTTTTGGGTGTTGGCCCAATTCCACCAATTCCCTGAACAGTTCATCCACATTGGTCAGGTTAAAGTTGCCAGCCATGAGCAGGTTACGGGTGATCCAGTTGTTTTGGCGGTGAAAGGGGTGCACCCGTTCTATACTGTTGTCGCCATGTGTGCCATAGCGCAGGTGCCCCATAAGGATCTCGCCCATGTAGGGGGCGTTTGCTTTCATCCATTGCGGGTTGTTGCGCTGTTCCTCCGTGTATTGGTTCAGGCGCCACCACACCATGTCAAAAAGATCGGCTAAGTAGTTGGGGGCGTTGCTCCTTTTTCGGCTGATGTACCGGGTGCCAGGTTCGGGATTGAGTTTTATGGTGGCGATTCCGGCGCCATCCTGTCCTCTGTTGCGCATTTTCTGTAGCAGGAGCTGCATTTTCTGCACACCATAGAAGCAGGTGCCGTATTTTTGATGATAGTAATCCAGTGGTTTCAAGAGACGGAGCATGGCAATGCCGCACTCGTGTTTTATAATATCGCTCATGTAGTTATGATATGCTTGGGCAGGAAAGGCCGCAAAGGTACAACAGTAGATCAGAATGACCAATTGGGTTAGGAAACTGTTAGCAATGAAGTTTTACTTTTTATTTACCTCCATTTGGGCAGCACATACAGGGTACACAAACTAAACCTTGCATAGCTTGCTACTTTCTCTACCTTTGCCCATATTTATCATTGCCTCCCTTAAAGGCTTTTTAATCATGCAGGCGCATCGCGACTTATCACAACTACCTGATTTTCAAAATACCATCATTACCATTGGCTCTTTTGACGGCCTGCACAGCGGTCATAAAAGTATATTGGAAAAGCTGAGGGCCCTGGCCCTTGAGCATGCTGCGGAGAGCATTGTCATCACATTTGATCCTCACCCGCGCATGGTGTTGAAGCCTGATGATGCCCATTTTAAATTAATAACTACCACAGAAGAAAAAATTGCCTTGTTGGAGGGCTGTGGTATTGACCATGTGGTGGTAGTGCCTTTTGACCTGGCCTTTTCCCAGCTTAGCGCTGCCGAGTATGTATCGGATTTTTTGGTCCAAAAATTTCATCCCAAAATAATTGTCATCGGGTATGACCATCATTTTGGCCAGGGCCGTGTAGGCAATATTGAGTTTTTAAAAAAAGCGGCACCGCTACATGCCTTCGAAGTGCTGGAAATATCTGCCCAACAAGTGGATGAAATTGCTGTAAGTTCCTCCAAGATACGCAAGGCGCTGGAAATCAGTGATATAAAACAGGCTAATCGCTTGCTTGGCCACTCTTTTGCCATTAGCGGTGTGGTGGTTCACGGCAATCACCTGGGGCGCACCATAGGTTTCCCAACCGCCAACATAGCACTCCCGTCAGCGCATAAGATCCTTCCTCCCAATGGCATATATGCCGCAAGGGTCAAACAGGATGGGGCTACGCATGACGCAATGCTTTACATCGGCCATCGGCCCAGCATTCCCGGAGCAAAAGGCCGCGTGGTTGAGGTAAATTTGCTTAACTTTGAGGGTGATCTTTATGGCCAGCAATTGACGGTAGAGCTGCTTGATTTTATCCGGCCCGACAAAAAGCTGGATAGTCTCGAAGAATTGCGCGAGCAGATCACTGCTGATAAAAATGCCATCACCGAAAGCCTTGCCATGCTAAAAAAGGAAAATACGCCAGTGGGTATCGTTATCCTGAACTACAATACTCGCCGGCATTTGGAACAATACCTGCCCTCAGTACTGGCCAACAGCCCGGGAGCAAAGGTGATTGTAGCCGACAATGGCTCACCGGATGATTCCATTGCGTTTTTGCAACAGCATTATCCACAGGTAGAAGTACTTGACCTGCATCGCAACTACGGTTTTGCACAGGGCTATAACGAAGCCCTTCAACGCATCAAGTCCACCTTTTCAGGAGGTATATACGTTATCCTGAACTCTGATGTGGAGGTCGCCCCGGGCTGGATGGAGCCTGTGCTGGCTGCCATGCACGCTGATCCAAAGATGGCCATTGCGCAACCCAAGATATTGGCCTGGCGCGACAAGGCCCGGTTTGAATATGCAGGGGCCTCTGGTGGCTGGATTGACAACTTGGGTTATCCTTTTTGCAGGGGGCGCATTTTTAGCCACTCGGAGCTGGATAATGGTCAGTATGACAGCCCGCAGGAATGTTTTTGGGCGGCGGGGGCGGCGTTTTTTATCCGTGCAGATTTGTACCACCAGTTTGGCGGCTTTGACGGTGATTATTTTGCCCACAATGAAGAGATAGACCTCTGCTGGCGCATCAAAAGGGCGGGTTATGGCGTGTGGTGTATTCCCCAGTCCGTGGTGTATCATCTTGGTGGCGGAACCTTGGAATACGAAAACCCGCGCAAAGTGTACCTCAATTTTCGCAACAGCCTGTTTACCCTGATCAAAAACGAGTCAGTCGCCAAACTTTGCTGGCTCATCCCGGCGCGTTTGGTTTTGGATGGCGTTGCGGCGGCACGTTTTGCCGCAAAGGGGCAGTTTCGCGCTATTTTGGCCATACTGCGCGGCCATTTTAGCCTTTATCGCCAATTCGGCGAAACCCTGCGCAAGCGCCGGGCCGTAGCACGTATGATTCAGCAACACGGTGTTGGCCCGGCAAATCGAACGGGCATTTACCGGGGCAGCATTGTGCTGGCCCATTATTTGGGGCGGATCAAACGATTTAGCCAGCTTATAAAGTAAGGAAGACTGTTCAGACCTTTATGGCTTCCACTTTTCCTGATTTCCGGCTTTTTTCCGCCTTGAAGCCCATGATATGGCTTTCAATAGAGGCCTCGATGGTAGAGCTGAGGAGCTCGGGTTTGTGTTGCCCTACGGCTTGCAGCCAATTGCGAAGCAAACGCCAATCACCGCCACCATGGCCATCGCCCGAACTGCTGTCAATGACGGTATTTTTTTTGGTGCGGAAATCGGTTAGGGTAAAGGTATTCATGTCCCCGACAATATCGCCCATGCTGCCCATCACGCGGGTGCGCCGGCCACTGTATGAGGTAAATGCTTCCATGGAAAAGGCAGCCGTAGTGCCCCCTTCAAATTCTATGGACGCGATGTAGTGATCTTCTTGATTGTTGTCCATTTGATACACGCAACGCCCGTAATTGGTGGTACGCAATTTTTCCAAAATATAGTCACCATGCTTGTCCTTGTCCTCGGGCATATCAAAGACATAAAGCCAACCACGCTCGCGGTAGTAAATTTTCATGGCGGAATAAGGGCAGCTGCTTTCCACCGCGCAGCCATCCATACAACGTGGGGTACTGCCAGCGGGTGCATTTTCTTTTCGGAACCACTTGAGGCCGCCCATGGCCACTATTTTTTTGCAGGGTTTGCCCACGAGCCAACGCAAAATATCCAGATCGTGGCAGCTTTTGGCCAAAATGATTGGCGTGGTGGCGTGGCGGTCATGCCAATTGCCGCGCACATAGCTGTGGCTCATGTGAATGTGCTCTATAGGTTCAATATGTTGCACGCTGATGATTTCTCCAATGGCCCCGCTTTGCATCATTTCCCGCAGTTTTTCAAAATAAGGGGCATACCGCAGCACATGACAAACTGCAACAATTCGTCCCGTTTTTTGGGACAGCGCAAGTATGTCTCGGCATTCTTTTTCCGAAGGTGAAATGGGTTTTTCCAACAATACATCATAGCCAGCCTTGAGGGCTGCCATACAGGGGCCATAATGCAAATGATCAGGTGTGGTGATAAGCACCGCATCTGCAAATTTGGGGCGCTGGAAAACGTGCTCCCAGGTGACGAAACGGTTTTCGGCAGCGATATTGTGCTTTTGGGCGTACCGCTCATTGCGCAGCGGAATGGGCTCTGCCACCCCTACCACATCCATCTCATCAGGGTGTGATACGGCATAATTGCCATACACATTTCCTCTGGCACCAGCCCCGAGGGTGATCACAGTGATGGGCTTTTCCGGTTTTTTATACAGTGGATTTTCCGCAATAAGGTCCGGGATACGTATGGTTTCATCCATTTCTGTAAAAGATCCCAGTACGGCGGCACCGGTAGCGGCACCCAGGGTTTTGAGCAGTTGGCGGCGTGATAGTGGCATGTATGATATGTATATAATGTGATGATGTGATAATTTGGAGAATGCGATAATTTGGGGAATGTGATGATGTGATAATTTGAGGAATGTGATAATTCGGGGCGTTCCTGTATCGTCGAACCCTGTTATAATGAGAGCCGAACGGGGTTCGGCTGTACTTGCCCTGATTTTCCCCTTATGGTCTGACGACTAAATTGGTCAAATATTGGCATAAAATCGAATCGTCATTCAAATACAATTTCCACCACATCTTCTACTTTCAGGCCAAGCAGGGAGGCAGCTTTGCCCAGATTAATGGCTATTTCCAAAAAACCCGCACTGTTGAACAAGCACAAAGGCTCGCCTACCGCCACATCACAATAATTGGAACTCAGGCTGACAATGGGGTCGTTGCGTTTGAAGTAAAGGGCAAAGGGGCGCCCATTGGCCGCCTTTTCAAATACCTCGCGACGTATATTGACAATGGCATTCTCAAAATTATCAATATGCACAATGGTGCCTCTTATCTGGTTTGGGGTAATAACTGGCTGAATATTAATGCGTTGCAAAATTGGCGCGGCATATTCGCCCAAGGTTTCAAAGGGGTTTCCGGCAGCGAGGTGCTCCACTGCCGATGCAAAAATATTTTTTACGGCAAAATGCTCCGTACAGGGCGCGGGAAGATTGCGCAGGTCATATTGAGGCAATTCGTCAAAAACAAGGGTGAGCAGGCCATTATCCGGTGCTATGAAGTAATGTCCGTCTTTTTGTGCAGCCACGAAACGAAATTCCTGCTGGTACACACAATGTACCCCGATCAGGTGTACAGTTCCTGCCGGAAACTCCTTCCAAACATTGCGAACCACAAAGGCACCCTGCACAATATCAAACGGCGCTATATCATGCGAAATGTCAACTAATCGGGCCTGGGGAAGGCGCGAGAGGATGGCCCCTTTGATGGCTCCAACAAAAAAGTCTTTTGTTCCGAAGTCAGTGGTTAGTGTGATGAGCATTTACAGGGATTCAGGCTGCGCGGGGATTGTATGCTTCCTGTTTTGACGGCAAAAGTAACTTAGACTTTTCAAATTGAGCCATCAGCTGCTTGATTTGACTCAAAATATTTGCATCTTATTCATTTTCAATGATGTAATACTTTTTGCCCTTTTGCCAAATCAGGCGTATCACGGCCAGCATACAAAAGGCCGAAATGGCAGCAAACTGCCAGGGAATGGTTACATCCTGCTCCAGATCAAGGGACGAAAGATCATTGCGATAAGCGTATTGGCCTGCTACCTGAATGGCATTATTGAAAAAGTGTGCCACTACAGGAACCCAAAAATTGCTCGTAAACCAGTACAGCCAACCCAGCAGCAGACCCAGCAGCCAGCGCGAGATAAAACCCTCAAACTGGAGGTGAATGGCGCTGAAAACGGCAGCTGATACCACGATAGCCCACCATGGTGAGGCCATGGTGCGCATCAACTGCTTTTGTAAAACCCCGCGAAAAATCAGTTCCTCTCCCAAGCCCGGCAACAGCGCAATAATGGTCATATTGGCCAAAAACTCCCAGGGTGTATCCATGATGAGCAAGGCTCTCAGGGTTTCTTCACTGCCGGTTTCCAAGCCTTTCAATACGTCAGGGAGCGGCAACAACTTGTTCAGTTGGTGTAGGTAAAGCACTAAGGGCATGGCCGTGAGCATTAGCAAGGCGCCTAAGGCCAAAAGGGCAAAACCGGGCCATTGTCGTGCCTGCAAATAATCCATCCAATGTGGATTGGAGGCCGTTTGACCTTTGTAAAAAAGGCGCAGGGTGCCCCAGCCTGCTAAAACAAAGGTGAAAAAATGCCCCAGTCCCAGCATTAAACGCAAGGGGCCGCGCAACTCCACCTGCCCACTTTCAATAGCTGATGAATCCCAGCCTGCCACTAAGGAGATTAGCATAAACAAATCACCACCCGCTATGGCAAACAGGGTGCACAGCACAAGCTGGGTAATCAGCACCATTTGTGGTGGAGGATAGCCATTGGCCATAGAAAAAACCGGAGGAGCTTGCTCCTCCGGTTTTTCTTGGGCTTCTATGCTTTTATCCAATGGTTCTTCCATAAAGCAAAAACAGCATTTTGAGATCCAAAATTAGTTGCTGCGCACGGCACTGCGGTAACGACGGCCTACTTCGGTCCAGTTGACCACATTCCACCATGCACCGATGTAATCAGGACGACGGTTTTGATAATGGAGGTAATAAGCGTGTTCCCACACATCCAGGCCGAGGATGGGCATGCCTTTTTTCTCCGCTACATCCATGAGCGGGTTGTCCTGGTTGGGAGTGGAAGTGATAAACAGGTCATCATTGGCATCCACACATAGCCAGGCCCAGCCTGAGCCAAAGCGCGTGGTAGCCGCTTGAGCAAACAGTTTTTTCATTTCGTCAAAAGAGCCGAAATTTTTGTTGATCTTGGAGGCCAGGTCACCGTCAGGCTCACCCCCTGCATTGGGGGCCATGATTTCCCAGAACATGCTGTGGTTCCAGTGCCCACCGCCATTGTTGCGAACTGCTGGAGGTAATTTGGAGATATTGGCCATCAATTCCTCAAGGCTTTTGCCTTCATGCTCTGTGCCCTGGAGGGCAGCATTCAGGTTGTTAACGTAGGCTGCATGGTGTTTACCATGGTGGATTTCCATGGTGCGGGCATCAACGTGGGGCTCCAGCGCCGTTGGATCGTAGGGTAGATTTGGAAGGGAGAATGACATAACTTAGATATTGTTGTTGAATATAAAGTTCTTAAAACAGCCCCAAATGTAAGAAGTTCGGGAAAGTGCAATACTTTTCGCCGTAATTTCAAACGATTTATACCAGGGTTTAAGTGATTTTGAAGATTACCGGGATTGATTTACCTGATTTTTAAAGATTTACAGACGCGAATCGTTGAGGGTATTCAAAATCACTTTGTGTTGGCTATAATTATTTATGCCCTAACCCTCTCATAACTCATCACTCATCACTCATCATCATGTTTAGAAAAATTCTTTACGCACTGCTTGCTGTTTTCGTCGCTTTACAATTGTATCGCCCGGCGAAAAACCAAACCAATGACCAAACCCATCACGTCAGCACCAAATATCCGATGTCTGATGAGGTGAGAAGCATCTTAAAAACCAGTTGTGATGATTGCCATAGCAACAATACCGTATATCCCTGGTATGCCGAGGTGCAACCCGTGGGCATCTGGCTCGCACAACACGTCAACGAAGGTAAAAAACACCTCAATTTTTCACAGTTCACCACCAGAAAGCTGGCTGTCCAAAACCATAAATTCGAGGAGGTCATCGAAATGGTCAAAGAAGGCCACATGCCCTTGGGCTCATACCTGTGGGTACACGGTGATGCAGCACTTTCTGATGCGCAGAAAAACACCCTCATCACCTGGGCCCAAACCCAAATGGACTCCCTGCGGGCGCAATACCCGGCGGATAGTTTGGTGTTGAAGCGGAGGTAAGCGACTTTAAAAAAACGGCAAATCCTTCGAAGTGGGTTATAGTCAACGCAAAGTGGTTTTGAGCCTACTCACGTCTGTAAATCTTTAAAAATCACTTAAATCCTAGTATAATTGGAAAGGGCTTCCATAACCCATAGGCAACATTATTTATGTCTCGGATTACCAAGCCCCAAAATTGGGCAGTTTGTTCCAGCTGCGGATATTGCCTGTATGACTGTCTAAATTTTGTGCTCCGCCATACACCAAATAAGCGTTTTGCGGGGTATTGTTGGTGAGGGTGTTGAAAAAGTGGAGGCCTGTTTTTTTGACAAATTGGGAATCCGATTCCCAATTTGTCAAAAAAACAAACAGACGCGATTTTATGGGCTTTATCACTGATCTGGAGGGCAACCCCTAATCAATGATGATGGTGATGATGCCCATCGCTACCAGCTCCCGTCATGCGGAAAGGCGTTTTTTGTTTGTTCACAGCCGTGTTGTTGCCCTCCATAATGACGATCATGCTATTGGGCTGAATATTTTGCACAACAGTAGATGACGCAGCGGGTTTTGCCCATATAATTTCAACAGATTCAATGCTTTGTGCGTCGCCGAGGCCAATTTCCTGCCGAAGGCTGGAAGCGCCGAAGCTGCCACCTGTGCCTACGCTATTGAATATTTTTCGCAATGCTCCATTAGTGGTTTTTACCGTGACAACAATTTTGGAGCCGAAGGCATCGCGATTGCAGGTTTTGCCTTCTGCAAAAACGGTAAGCCATTTGTTTTGGTCATTCCCGGGGTTTTCAAACAACAAATTATTGGCCTGATCGCCTTCATAAGCCCCACCCATGACGGTGTAAATATCCTGATCGCCATCAAAATCAAGGTCGCCAAAGGCAATACCGTGCCCTTTCTGGATGTGGGAGAAATTGCCCATGCTCACCTCGTCAAATTTTTTGCCGCCGTTGTTGCGGAACATGCGGTTGGGCACAATGGAGCCCAGATCGGGCGTGCCTGTGCCGAGGTAAAAATCAAGCCAGCCATCATTGTCCAAATCCCCAAAATTATGGCCCATGGAAAAAGCCACTTTGCCAGTGAGGCCCATGGCCTTGGTTACATCGCTGAAGGTTTCGTTTCCGTTGTTGTGGTAAAGGCGCAGGTAATCGCCCGGGGGCAATTTGCCCATATATTCAGCTACTGCCAGACCGGCGGCATTGTTGAGGTTTTTGGAGTCATATCCTGACACAAAAAGGTCTTCAAAGCCATCATTGTCATAATCAAAAAAGAAGGCCGGGAAACTGGCAATAGGGTTCTGGACGCCAGCCTTGGCAGCTGCTTCTTCAAATTTAGGCATACCATCCGCCCCTGTTCTGTTGATATAAAGCACATTGGGGCCATTGAGGCAGCTGAGGTAAAGATCGGGCAATTGATCATTGTTGATATCTGCTGATACTGCGGATTTTACGAAAGCAAGGGTTTCCACGCCCGCTTGTTTGGCTACATTGGTGAAGGTGCCGTTTTTATTGCTCAAAAAAAGTTCGGAAGCGTGTGGCCGATTTCTACTGTGCTCATTTCCCACAAAAAGATCAAGCCAGCCGTCGGCGTTAAAATCCGCCCATACGCCCGTTTGTGTGGGATGAAAAGAAAGCAGCCCTGCCTCTATGGTCACATCGGTGAAGGTGCCATCTCCGTTGTTGCGCAACAGGGAGTTGGGGTGGGTGCCGCCCGTGAGCCAGCCCCCTCGAAGGATGAACACATCGCGGTCGCCATCGTTGTCATAATCGGCATGTAAGGTATTCAGTCCGCTGACAATGCCCGTCAGGTTCGCCTCTTTGGTTTTTTCCGTAAAAGAGCCATCGCCGTTGTTGACAAAATAGCGCGCTTGGTCATTGAGGAGGTAGGAGGTAATAAATAGGTCCAGGTCGTCATCACCATCAAAATCTTCCATGCAGACCCCTCCGGAAACACCCCGCAGGTCAAGGCCCAGCGGAATGGCCACATCCTTGAAATGGAATGCGGCATCGCCTTTAAAAACGGAGGGCGGAATGAGCCATTTTGCCGGCACCTCGGACGGGTATTTACCTAAGGTCATATAGGCCACATTGAGTAGCCAGCGCGCCTGAAGGTCATCGGGGAATTGGTTGAGGATACGGGTATATTCTGTTATTGCCCTGCTGGATCCTTGCGGGAGCTTGTGAATGCCTTCGCCCTGGATCGGTATGATGCAGGAAGCTGAGGTATGATTTTGCACGCAGTTTTGCTGCTCGCCCAAACGCAGGTTAGCAATGGCGTATAAGTCAAAAAAGGGCTTTGTATTGGGCAAAAGAGTATTGTTGAATAGCGCCATGGCCTGCTCCAGTTCCAACAATGCGGTTTCTGTTTGGCCTGAAAACAGCAATTGCTCTGCATACGAATAACGTAGCCCTACCCCTTCCTCAGGGGTTTTAGCATTTGGTATCCTGCTGCCGTGCATGGCAGCCAGCCGGCCATTCAGGTTATAGCAGTCTATGGGGTTGGCATTCCGATAGATGCTGTCCAATATTTTCACCATACGCAGGTGCCCATTTTGGGCCGATGAAGTACTTTTGGTGCTGCCTTTATCTTGTGAACAGGCAAAAAGGAAACATGCGGCTACAAATGCGCAGCCGGTGATACGATATAAAAAGCTGGGATTCATGTGCAGAAATTATAGGTGCTTTGTGGCACGGATTGAACTTGGGGCAAAGGTACAAGGAATATGGGAAGGGGGAAAATGCAATGGTGCCAAAAACACCGTCACCGCACTCTTATATCTGGCTTTTTTTTAATGTTTTTTAGAATAATAGAGGAGGTTTTGAGCGAAAGTCTTATCCACACATAAAGTATTAATCCCTTGAAAACAATATTGATTTGAGCCAATAAAATTTGCTGCCAAACCTAAAAAATAGGGCTTCCAAAAGCGGTTTTTGGCCTTGGTAACGATTTTTTGGTATTGCGGATTATCCCGAAGTTCATTGACTTTACCTGAACTTTTTGAATAAAAGTTACCCAATACAAAGTCAATAGCCAAAACAATATCCATAGGCGGATGAAGCAGTCTGGGTGATTCTAAAATAAGCACTTCTCCATACTGTATTTGGCCTTCATTTATTTCTTTACCTCCAAAATGGACGTGATAAAGAGGATGGACAAAATCTGTATTTTCTTCGGATTTACCATCGTCCTTTTTATCGGGATGACGATCAAAATGCCACGATGCTTTTGCTATATGACTACTTGAATCTCCAATAGTAATTACTACTTGAAGACTAAAACCCGGAACATGAATATCCCCCCTTGAGAAAGGCCTGATAGGGTCTTCGCTTCCATCATCAGGCACATTGCGAATACCACTCATGTGGGAAATTATTTTTAACGATGCTGATTGTTCAAAAATCTCGTAGCCCCTAGGGCAGATATTCTTACCCAAATCTAAATCTTTGAAAGTAATAACAGTTTCTTCTAATATCCAATAACCATCTTTACGTGCTGTAAGTTTTTCAGCAGTTGTTGGGAGGTTGCCAAAATCAATTATATTATTTCTCTCGTCCTTGCCAATGTAGGACTTAAGTAGTGAATGTAACTGTTCTAACTCAGTTTTCATTTGAATAGCAATATCACTTTTTGCCATTTTTTTGAGCCAGTTTATTAAGATAAGTAAAACGATCTTTTTCGATAGGATTCAACTTAAATACCTTATTTTTACCTTCCAAAATAGAAAATAAAGACAAATACCGTTCCTCCTGCCATGCCCTTAGCGTATTCGATTGAATACGCAGCCCATCGGAGGGATCAATAGGCTTACGAGTTACTTCACAAATACTCCAAAATTCATCACTATGGCAAAAAGGTAATTTTTTAGCAGCAACCAAATTGGATAACCTTGTCTTCGTTTTAAGCATTTCAACCCGCTCATTCGCACTAAAATATTGAGGATGCTTCTCATTGATAGTTGTTTTCCACCAATTCACAAGTCCATCAGCCCAATAACGCGGCCAACCCTTAGATAATACACCTTTATAGGCGAAGCCCGATTTGAGGATATTATCTCGTAAAATTATCCAATCGGATGATTCAAATTTGTCAATCCCTAGTCTTGCTGCCAGTGTATCTTCTTCAATCAATACGCTAGGAGTCAAAACAACCTCATCTACTATGAATTTTACAAGATTATGTGGAATTTTCTTATTAATGAGAGCATTTAACTCATCTTTGAGTCTGGAATCGATGTGTAACAGTGATGGGGTTTGAAGTAAATCTGATTCAGAGTATAATTTGTGATTTTGAATTTGTTGGAATGCCTCTGACAAAGCAGTTAGTTCTCTAACTACTCTTTCGCTATCCCCTGAAAAATCATCTTTTGAGTAAACGCTTAGAAAAAGATCATGGCCGGTTCCATCTCGATTATAGGAAGATGTGAAATCTGGATTGGCAGAGCAAAGCACGACTGGAATATCTCGCTTAAGTTGCTTGTCATTGATCAAAAATCGGATATGTTGAGCTAAAGATTCAGCACTATATGTGATTCCCGACGGTTGATGTCCTTCATACAATCTCCAATCTAAAATAATTCCATTTGCTTTTGGAAATATATCCTTGATCTTCATGAGATCACTCTCCCATGACATCAATTGTATCGGAATAATTTTAAAATTATCCGATAGGTTTATTTTTCTGAGAATACTATCGCTTTGCTCAACAGTATTATCATCAAGCAGAAAATAAGTCATCATTTACTTGTTCTTTAATTTGTTCTTCAGTTGCTTTAGGTAACTCAATCCTGATACAGGTATTGAAACCATCAGGCGGGTTTGATACAAAAATTTCACCTTCGTAAGATTCTATAATGTCAGATACAATCTTCAACCCTAAACCTGACCCAATCATTTCTTCATTTTGCGATGCATTGAGGCCGACAGGTGTTGATGTTGTGAAGAAAGCCGTAAAGATACGTTCTTTATCACTGTCTGGTATTCCAGTTCCATTGTCACAAAATTCAAAAACTATTCTATTGTTTTCATCTTTTGCCTGTATCAAAATTTTCGCTTTTACCCTTGCTTTTATGGTTGCCTTATTGGCATTTGAATAAAGATTGAATAAAATTGAAGCCCATTCAGAAGGGTGCATAGGGCAGGTAAACAGATCATAGCCATCATATTGAGGTGTTAAAATCTCAACTTGATTTTTATCTGCTGTTTTTTGAATTATCTTCAAAAAATCCTGAACAACATCTCTTATATCAATAGGCATTAACTCCCTTTTTGCATTCTTTCGTATAGTTTCGTCAAAATATGCAGCAAACGTTCGGAATTGTTCAAAGTTTTTACCTAATCCATTTACACTGTTTTTCAGCACATCAGTATTGGCATATTTAGATAGTACTGCCATTTCTGATTGAAAAATGGGGCTAAATTGCCTGATTTCGTGAACAAATTCGCCTATGGATAGGCCAATACCCGCTAATACGCGCAGCATAGCAGTTTCGCCGAGCTGTCTGTCAAGAGTTTGCTTTATGTTTTCGAGGGCTCTCTGTGCTTTTTCTCTTTGAGAGTTAGCATATTGTTTATCAGTATCCGCATTAGTATTAATAAATTCTTCAATAGCTTCGACGTCAGATTGTGTTTTTTCTTCAGAGTTTTGCTGTTCCCGTTTTGCTTTTTTTTCTAAAAAGCCTATCGAACTTTCAACAATATTTCTGCAAGATTCAAAAGATTTTGCCAAAAAGTCAGTTAACTCCTCAAATGCTAAATTTTTTAATAGCCCTTCACGACTTGATGTTTCTTCGAACAAACTACCCTCGACATCAATTAGTTCTACAAAGCCAAATAAGTTTCTGTTTGAGAGGGGGACTCTTCTCGAATGAGATGCCATATTTACCTTTTCATCTAATCCTAACCAATCATCTCCTATCTCACCATAAGGGGGGACTCTAAACCCATTTCTGTAAAGCCTAATTCCACTAGATGTTCGTGAAAAGTCATTAACTTTCTTCAGTTCAGTTGAAGAAATTCCTATTCCATCATGTGAGTAATATTCTGTTCTATTATATATGTAATAATATGCTTTAAAGTGAACATTTTTTATATATTTAAATTTTTCCACTTCTTTTTTGTCGCGACCAGCACTAATTTCCCTCAGGTTATCCAAAGGTTTAATCTTTAAACTTTTGCTATCAACCGTACAGAAGCCATCCCCATTATTATCAATATATCCTTGAAAAACTGCTAAAGACTTATTAAAAAATGATTTGTCAATATCGGTAATAGTCTCTATTTCATCATTCACCTGTTTTTGACAAACTACTGAAAAAGAATCCTCATCCTGTACTCCAAAAACTACGTTACTATTTTTCGACCTATCCGACAAATAAGATGGCTGTAACAAATCTGAAACATACCTGAATACTCTTTGTATTTCTGCGTATGTCCATCTTTCTCGCATAGGCTCAATAGTCAAGGTTGTACCGCAGGGTTTTTCTTTTGGAACTTCCGATATATCATTGGCAATCAGGTTAATATCCGTATCAATTTCGTATCGGCTCCAGTCAATAACCACACGTAGAGCAGTTGTAGACTCCTTTGTCTGAGTAGTTATAACTAATTTTTCGCCTAAGCGTTGGGTAGCAAAGCGACCAATACCCTTTCTACCAGCTCTTTTTCGGTGAAATTTAGGTGAAACAGGATTGTGTACTTTATCTGTCGAAGATAGGCGCATAAATCCATTTTTTAGCGCGTCTAAATCCATTCCATGCCCATCATCTTCTATAATCAGAGTTCCTCCTGCTATATCAGTATTTATGAATCTTAAAGTTACTTCTTTTGCATCCGCATCATAAGCATTCTTAACCAATTCCGCAACAGCCGTCTCCTGCCGTCCAACCAATTCACGACCCAGCCGGTCAATGATGCCGGCATCAACCGAGAATTTGACCTTATCTTTGTCCAATTCCTCCAATTGGCGGTCGAGCGCTTCGCGCTGTTTGATGAGTTCTTCTCTATTGGTTTCCATCAACTTAGGTTATTATATGAAACAAGCGGCACAACCTACCTCTTCTTCTTCATCCAAAATATCTGTTAGGAAACGTGAGGTAGTACGTTTGCCATTCATTTTTTGTAAGTATTCTATTTTTATTTGGGCTATTCGCTCTGGTTTGATTAGTTCCGCAAGGCTTTCATTTTGCCCCCAAGTGTAGCCCTCCTTTTCATATTCCATTGCCTTATAAAACATTTCGGGATGTTGCTCATACAGCCAAACCCATTCAATCCGTTGTTGGAAAAAGCAAAAGAAACAACCGGAACGGCTTCGGGCGTATTGGCCTTTTTGGTTATTGATTTCAAAGTCTATTTCCCTGTAATAAGCAGGAACACCAACACCGCTTTCTTCTAAAAGCCGAAAAATATCTGCTCTGACCAATACCTCATCGTTATCAACTAATGGGAAATATGCCTCATCTGCCAGAGGATAATTGGTGCTTTTTAAAAAGCCTAAAACCAAACGATTAAAGTCCTTTACATTAATATCCAGCAATAGCTGCAGCTTATGATTCATCGTGAATGAACGTTCAATCGGCGACATCAACAATTCCTCAAAACGTTGCGACCTATTTTCGAGATCAAGACTGACGTATAAGTCCATCAGGCGTTCAATATTACTGATATTGAGTACTTTATTGACAACATCCTCACTCCAAATATTTTTGCGAAATGGAAAAATGGATTGAATATTTGATTTTTTGGAAATATAGCCTTCTCTGTCTTCATCGCCTCTGATGCCAACATACGATACGACCAGGTCAGTTCCAACATATTGTTCAAATGGCTCTAATTTTAGTTTTTGCGTACACCAGCGAATGAGCGAAGAAGGTAGATAACCCCCTTTTAACTTTAAGTGAAAATCAAAAGGATTTTCGCTGGGGTGTTGCACTGCTTTCAACAACTCAATCTTCTTCCCCAAATAAACCTCCAAATTCTCAATTAACCGATATGTCTCGTCCAACTCTTTCCCCGTATCACAAGTATAGTACTCGATATCCAAAGCCGGATACCGTTGTTTCATATAAATTGCCAAAGCGGCAGAATCTTTGCCGCCGGATATGCCAAGTACGTGACGCACTTTACTCATATGGATCATTTTTTAATCAAATCTTGCAAAATCTGCATCACTGCTGCGATATTGATGGTTTTATCTGCACCCAATTGCGCTTGCAAATGAGCTTGCAAGGTATTTATTTCTGCTTGTTTTTTCTTAGGCAACCGCACTATTTTCTTTTGAATATCATCAAAACTGGCAATTTCCAATTGAAAAACGGATTCTTTCGCTTCGTTGATGTCCGCTTGACTGATGTTGGTCAAGTTGTCCAAATCGGTTATGATCGTTTTAAATTTGTCATAGAGCAACAACTCATCCTCGTCGCGAAAGGCTTCGAGATTTTTGCCAACCAAAGACTGGGCCAGCGACCCTAACCAAGCACGGCGATCATCCGATTCCGAGTACAGGCGTTGTACAAAGGCTTTTTGGCCCGGGAGCAGTAAATGTTTTTTTAATTTTTTAAACCTTTCTCTGAATAGGAGTTGATACTCCTCAAATGTAATATTTTCGTAAATTACTTCCAATTGGATAAATGTCTCATAGCGATTCAGCAAGTCATCAAAGCAGGTGCGTATTTCACGAATAGCATCCTGAAGATTTCTCGCATAGGTTTCCAAATGCTCTCGCTTGCTTTGCAGTTGTTTACTTGAGTACCCCAATGCAAGCGGGAAATCATCGAAAAATGTTTTTTCAGGATCAGTCGAAGTTGCTATGGCATTACGAATGGCCGAGGCTTCTTTGCTTAAGCGCTTTGTGTTTTTAGCATAATCCGGTAATTTTTTAAAGAATATCAGGAAGGGTTTTATTGTTTCAATAAAGGTTTGTTGGGTTGGTTGATCTGTCTCTTGTTGATGCAAAAAAAGGCGATAACTATTGAAAATATCTAATCTTATACCTTCCAGATCAAAGGCTTTTACCTCATAATCTTGCGGGTATTTGGTTACCAGTTCCAATATCTCATCGTTAAGATTGGCTATAAAAACCCCTTTGTTAAAAAGTGCAAAATCATTTCGTTTAATAAATAGAAAGGTTGGGAGCCAAAACTCGATCAAACCCTGCTTGATTTTAAAAGGTCTTTTAGAGAGAATCTCAGCGAATTCTGATACCCGACGGCGACTTTTACGTGCACTGTCCAAAAACGCATTAGATACCTGCCAAAGTGACGAAAAAGTTGAATTGCTTGCAACTTCTATTGCTTGTGAGGGCTTTTGAGTATCCGGCCAAAGGCTATTTTCGCGCAATAGCGTAATGAATATGGTTTTTTCTGGCGGAAACCTTTCCTTTTCAAAGCCCATATTTTCCAAACCCCAATTTGCAGATAGTGCCTTTAGGTAATTGCGTTTAGCCGTATATATTGGAGCAGGTAGTTTGTGCCTATTGACCAATTCATTTTTATAATGCGGAGCTTTAGCATACACGTGTTCGCAAATACGGCTCAGCTCGGTATTAAAAGCACGTTTGTTATCAATTTGAATTTGTTGACCTCTGTACACCCAACAGATGTCATTAGTACTGTTGCTATATAAGTTGTTGAGAATGTAATGGTTGAGTAGCGATTGTTGATGAGCTAATATACCTTCAAATTCTTTGAGTGCTACTTTGTCCCGTTGATTGATATCACGGAGTGCTTTTTTAGTACGCTCTATCTCAAAAAGCAGTTCTTTTATTGCTTTTGAATTAAGATAAAATCCATACAGGACTGCCTCATGTTGCGCAGATGATACCTTAACAATATCCTTTATGTTTAATTTATCATTAAACACTAAATTGATAAAACCGTCTATTTCGCCTTGTGGCAACATTTTTTCTAACGGGTAATTGGATATTTTGAACTCAAACAAACGCGGAGTTCCTGTTTTATAATAGTGCGACTTAGCGAAAATGGGTTCAAGCGAATAATTTTTTTCTACTAAAGTGGCAATATCAGTTATTTCCACCTGTTTACCCGCTGCTTCGAGTGTAGAATAAATATCAATGTCAGTGCCTTCAAATAAGATAAAACGCTTATTATGTCGCTGAAATAATAAAATTTGAGCCTCCTCCAATGCTTCAATGATGTTTTCAGCACTTTCGATACCTAAAGAAACTTTCGCATATTTCGTCCAAAACACTTTATCTAAAATGCTACCATGTTTGGCAAAAAGTTGAAGCAATCCAATTGACTTTACGACTTTCTTCGCCTCCAATATGTCTCTATCCCATTGATTTTCAATTTTATCCAAAGCATTTTTAATACTTGACCAAATTGCGCGATCAGGGTTAGCCTGGCTGATTAGATAAGAATAAAAATTGAAAATTAGGTAATCATACACATTGCTTAGGTTGTAAAAAGGATTGCTGCGTTTTTGATAGCCTCGTAGCCCTGTATAATCAGGGTTTTCTAAAAAAGAAAACAGTGAGCGTTCGTTTTGCCCATACCGTTGTAAGGCAGATGTAATAACGTTGGCAGAAAACAAATCTAGGGGGAAAATCTTTAATCCCAAGTTAACTGGAGTATCGGATGAAAAAACAAAGGCTTTTGAATCATGATGTAGTTGAATCATGTTCTCTACCATTTGCTTGTCCGGCTTTCCTAAATCTAACTGTTCCATTCGTTCTGCAGCAAGATACAAAAGTTGCTCTACTGATTCGTTAAATGCTATTTCGAGGAGGCGTCCCTTTACTTTTCGCCATTCCTCGCGTTGCATTGAACTTAAATGGTATGAATATGCTTCAAAATTTTGATGTATTGTTGTAATTAATATAATGTTATGGTCAGGGTTGTTACAAAATTCAGCCAATTGTTGAATGAAATAGATTTCTTCCTCTGGATTGTTCTTGGCTGAGTATTCCAAAAACTTTCCGAATTCATCTATTGCAATGAATAGTGCCTTTTCTCCTTTGCCTAACTTATGATAACGTTGATAAATTTCTGCCAATATGGTTTGTGTTGTTGCATTCTCGTCAAGCCCAAATCGCTGCCTAAAATAAGCTCGTAACGATTTGTACTCACCAACACATGGTATAAAATCAACCTTGAATGTTTTCTCAAAAGGAAATTGAAAATAATGTTTTTGGCCACGGGCACTTTGTTCAAATGCCCAAAGGAATGCGGACTTTCCGGTGCCAAACGATCCTATTAAATTAAAAGCCCTACCTCCTTGTTTTAGGCTGTCCCAAATAACCTGCGCTGCTTGCGTAGCATTTGGGGTTGGAATATAGGATAACTCCCTGTTTTGGTCCCTAATGATATGTATAGAAGGCGTATGTTTAGTTAACATGATAATGATCTTTTAAAAAGAAGTAAGGATTAGGTTTGTTTTCCTTAAACTGAAGTTCTCGAACACCCGCATCATCTTTAAAAACGATTAAATCAGCGTATTTTACTGCAATAGACTCCATTTTGGCATACATCCCAGCCTCATTAATGGCAAAAATAGAGCCTGGGCTATCCCAATCAGAAAGCAAAGTTTGAAAGTTAATTGAGATACCATAATGTTCATTTTCTGCTATCGCATATAGCAGCACTTCATCGGGTAGGTTTTTTCTATCAGTTGGCTCCACAGTAAATGTAGATTTACCGACAGGTCTCACGAGGCGTAATTCCGTCAAAATTCCGCTAATAATGTCTTCCTTATCTTTTGCGTCCGGGTCCCCTACATACATTTTAGAAAACACAACAAAATCAGATTCTACTGTATTTTGTTTATTAGCTGCATCCGAGAATGATGCATATTTGAATTTAATAAAATTCCAGAACTGTTCCTTGGTGAATTCCATTTTTTCTCTTCGAAATTCATTAAACAGAATATTATATAATGTAGCATAATTCTTTTTCACCAATTTGTAATGAAGTAGCCAAAGGCTTGCATCATCCTCGAGATAAGGGTCAAAACCATTATCTGCAAACAAATAATGAGCAAATTCCGTCAATTCATCGTTTGTATCCAACACATTAAAGGCTCGCATCCAATAGCGTATGGCCCCAACCATATTTTTTCCCACACCAAGATGCACTACGGCATCATCAGCATTAAAAGATTTACCTGACACAACATAATCATATCCTTTTTTTAACCATAAGTGTCGGCACTGAAAGGTTTCATGGCCTGAAAATGTGGGACGGCTATCCATAAAGTAAAATTTTTTGTTTTGCAAAGGTAGTGCACTGTTTGTAGGTTTAATAACTTTTAAAATGTTTTGGTTGATATTTTTAATCAACCATAGAAAAGTAATTATCCGTTACAATGATGCCAAAAACGCCCTCACCCCACTAAATCTCACCGTTTTGTCCTCAAAATGTGCCTAGGCGGGCCCCACTTCTCAGGGCAATGGCTATTTGGGCGGTCTGCATGGCAGCGAGCCGTCTGTTCAGGTTATAGCACTCTATGGGATTGGCATTCCGATGGATGCTGTCCAATATTTTCACCATGCGCTGGTGACCATTTTGGGCCGCTGGTGTACTTTTGGTGCTTCCTTTATCTTGTGAATAGGCCAAAAAGGTGAATAAGGCCCATGCGCATCGCAAATGAACGCTGGCCGAACTTAAATTAAACAAGCATACAGATGGAGAACAAGTTGCAAAATATTGATATTGAGCCGCTTTTGGCGCAAATCAATGCATTGATTCTACAAAGCAGGGAGCTTGCAGGCCGAGTAGTAATGCAACGCTTACCTCATATTGCTTGAAGTCACCGACTCAGAGGGTGCGGAGCGCATCGTGGAGATCAACCTGTTGCAGATGCGGCTTGGACTAAAGTGCATCAAACGCCCCCCAAAAACGCCCTCACCCCACTAAAACTCACCGTTTTGCCTTCAAAGTGTGCCTGTGCGGCCAGGGCCTGTTCGGCTGAGGCTCCGAGGTGGTTGAGGATGTTGGTCAGGTGCATTTTCATGTGTCCCTGCTGGATGCCTGTGGTAATCAGGGAGCGCACGGCCGCAAAATTTTGGGCTAAGCCAACACAGGCAGTGATGCACATCAGTTCCTCAGCACTGGGGTGGCCAAGCAGTTCGAGGGATGCCTTGGCCAATGGATGGAGCGCCGTAAGGCCGCCTACGGTGCCAAGGGCAAGGGGAATTTCTAATTCAAAACGGAAAATATCATTATCCAGGGTACAGCGGCTAAGGCTGCGGTATTGCCCGTCACGACAGGCGTAGGTGTGCCCACAGGCCTCTATGGCACGGAAATCATTGCCCGTAGCCAAAATAACGGCATCAATACCATTAAAAATACCTTTATTATGCGTAGTGGCGCGGTAAGGATCAATGGTGGCAATGCGCACGGCTAAGGCAAAGCGTTCGGCCAGGCTGCGGGCATCCATGCCTTGGCTGCGGGCCAGTTCCTCAAAAGAAGCAATTGGGGTTTCGCCCCAGGCGCGTACCAAGCAGTTGGGCGTGTAGTTGGACAGGATGGACATCACCACTTCCACATCGCGCTCCGAATCTTCAAGGGCCGGGTGCTCGGTCATAAAATGCTCCAGGGTGTCGGCAAAACGCTCCAGGACCGAGTTGATAAAATTGGCCCCCATGCTGTCACAGGTATGAAAAGATGCGCGCAGCTGATAATAATCGGGCTCCAATGTCGTGAAATCATGCAGCGCTATGTCCAAAATACCGCCGCCTCTTTTTTCCATATTGGCCGTCAGATCAGCGGAGGATTCCAAAAGCGTCTGTTTCAGGGTAGGGAAGATATGCTGCAAGCGTTCCGCGCCACCGAACCAGCGAAAATGCAGCTGACCCAATTTCACCGTGCCCAAAATTTCCGCATGAAATCCGCCGCGGTCCGCCCAAAACTTGGCGGCACTGCTGGCTGCTGCTACTACGCTGCTTTCCTCAATCACCATAGGCACCGCGTAGGTTTTGCCGTTGATGACAAAATTGGGGGCTATACTGTAAGGCAGGACATAATTGGCGATGGTATTTTCCGTAAATCCGTCAATGATGCGCTGGGTTTCGGGGTCAGGGTGCTGCCAGGCCGACAGGGTTTGGGCAAGTTCAGAAGGCTCAGGGGAGAAATGATCAGCCAGCCATTGTATTTTTTGGTGTTTGTCAAATTTAGAAAAACCTGAAACAGATTTAGACATTGATAGGAAAAAGGTAAAGGGCTATGGAGTAAAATAGGATGCCTGGTATTTGCAAGATGATTTTCGGCCCATTACTTACGACGCTTCAGGCCATCCAAAAACGCCAAGGTGTCGGGCAGACCATTGAGCACACGCGTGTTTATGGGCAATTTGACGGGGTTGACAAACATTTGGGCACCCGTAAGCAGAAATTGGCTGCCGGGGGCAGATGATGAGGCATAATCCACATAATTCTGCACACTTTGCCGCGCCAGCGGTTCTTGCAGTATAGTGAATATGTAGTTTGGCTTGAGGGACTGGCAGGCATCGCGCAGGTCGCCCAAACTGGTGTTGGTGCCAAGATAAATCACCTTGTGATGCCGCCTGCGAAGCAGATACTGCATAAACAGCAAGGTGAGCTCCTGAGAGTCGCCTTCTGGAGAATACAATAAAAAACTTTCCGACTCACGGGTGTATTGCAGCGGCTCCTGATCAATGGCTGTCATCAGTTTGCGCCGGATAAGCCCACTGATAAAGCGTTCGTTGGCCGCACTCACGCTATTGGTGAGCCAAAGCACATTGAGTTTGTCCAAGAAAGGGTAAATGAGCTCCAACATGGTGCGCTCAAAGCCATGCTCCCAATGATAGGCCGTGTACACGCGGTCAAATGCGGCCTCGTCAAGATCAATCATGGCTAATGTAAGGCTGTCAATGTGTGCATTTTGGCTGCTGCCATTTTGCGTGATGTCGGCAGCACGGGCATTTACTTCCTCGGGATGAAGTTTAGCGATATGGCTTATTTTCAAGCCATGCTTGTTCAATAGCGCAATATTGAACAAATGCCGCAAATTATCGTCCGTGTAATAACGGATGTTCGTTTCCGTCCGCGCGGGCGAAATCAACTGGTAGCGCTGTTCCCATATACGGATCGTATGCGCTTTTATCCCGGTCAGTTTTTCCAAATCACGAATGGAATAATATGCCATTGTATCGGGTTAGTAATAAAATGTAAAGTAATTGCGATGCAAGTTGTTGAAGATCAATCAATAAGAGATTTTTTCGTCGGCTTTAGGCCCGCAAAACTATAAATTTTGATAAGAAAAATAAAAGCAAAACAGCCTTTCCATGCTTATGTTCAATGATTTCGCCTAAAGTGGTCGAAAAAACATCAATTTATACCCGGATTTAAGGGCCTGTCTGGAATCTTTCCGCTTGACCCTAAAGATATACGGACGCGGGTAGGCTCAAAACTGCGTTGCGTTGAAAGTAATAAAAAAATTAATACAGATTTTCATTTTGCTTGTTGTAATTTTGGCCGAACATTTTTTGCAAAACGTTTAAATTAACTTACACATGAGATTGCCATTATGGTTGCTTGCAATATTATTTGCAGGCTGGACAGCATTTGTTGTCCATCGGTATTTCTGCGTTCAATGTGGTTGCTGCGGTGATTCAGCCGCTTCCACTCAAGAACAAACAAGCGGGGTTCCATTGTTCAAATGGAATACTGCCCAAGCTGAGGCGGACAACAACTTTGCCGCCTGGAAAAAGAAACTCCTTTCAAAAGCTGGTCAAGGCGACACCCTTTTGATAACGGGGCTATACCGTTCAGGTGAAAAAAACGATACCAAATACGAAAACCTTGGTCTCGCCCGCGCGCACGCGCTCAAGGCTATGATGATGCCGGAACTGCCGGAAAGCCGCATCAAAGTTGGGGCCAAGCTCAGCTCTGACGCCCTTGCCGAGGGCGGTGCTGCCATGGAATCCGCCCAGTTTTCCTGGCTCAAAATGATGTTAAAAATGGACCAAGGGGCCATCATAGAAGCCGATAATGCCACCACTATTTTATTCCCATTTAATTCTACCGTGAAGGACAAGGATGCGCAAGTGGATGCGTACTTGAAAGCCCTGAGCGAAAAACACAAAGGCACCAATGCCACTTTTAGCATAGTAGGGCACACCGATAATGTCGGAGACGACAAGGAAAACGCTGCCTTGGGATTGGGAAGGGCCAATTCCATCGCGCAGATCCTTCAATCAAACGGCATAGACAAATCGCGCATCAAAGCCGAATCCAAGGGCGAATCAGAGCCTGTTGCAGACAACAACACCGATGATGGCCGCCACCTGAATCGCCGCGTCGTGATCACCGTAAATCGTTAACCTACTAAAAATCAGAATATTATGATGGTTGCTATTATACTGCTTATGTCATCAGCCTGTCTTAAATCACTGCTGATGGCGCTGGCCATGTGCCTCATACCGGCTTTGCTGGGCTGGTTGGCGGCCCAATCCTGGTTCAATGTACCCGGCTTGCGTGACCGCCTTCAAAACCTCGAAACCGCCAATGCCGAGCTCGGTACCAAAAACAGCTCGCTCACGGCTGACAACACCGACTTGCGCGTTAAACTCACGCAGGCGGATGCGGATATTGACCATAAAAATGACCAGATCCGCAAACTGAAGAACGACCTCATCATCGTGGAAAGCGAACGCAATATCCTGAAAATACAACAGGAGGAAGCCGCCGCAGGAAAGAAAGAGACGGTGAAGGCCGCCGCTGCCGCCGCCACAACATTCCTGTTTGCCGGTAAAAAAATAAAAGCCGACGACCTGAAGATCGTGGAAGGCATTGGCCCAAAAATAGAAGAGCTGCTCCACAACGTGGGCATAAAAACCTGGAAAGCCCTTTCGGAGGCTGATGTGGCGCAACTTAAAGATATTCTCGATGCTGCCGGCCCGGCTTATCAGATCCATGACCCCGGCACCTGGCCCAATCAGGCCGGCATGGCGGATCGCGGCGAATGGGAGGCCCTGGAAAAGTATCAGGCCGAATTGGATGGCGGCAAAGCGTAATCAGCGCTCCGCCCAGCTGTAATATGACAACTTCACAAACCGTACCCATGGTTCGAGATTTGTGAAGTTGTCTTGTTCAAAAACGGTCACTCGCCGGACCTGGCGCTATTATCCACGGTGCGCAGCCATACTGCTATTTTCCAAGCCAAGTGATACAGGACAGCAGCAATCAGTAGCAAATACGGCAGGTAATAAGGGTGTTCGGGAAGCCCTATCGCATCAAAAGCGCTTATTTTGGCATTTACAAACATGTAGTTACTGCCCAATTGGCAATTGATCAGATAAATGATAGATCCCAGCAAAACAGTCATACCCAATACGTGGTAAATACCCTTGTACGTCAAAGTGAACCCATCGGTCAGCAACTGATACACCGGCCCGGCAATCAGGAACAAATGCCACACAAAAAATGGTATGAAGTATCCGTCAACAAACTGCAGATTAGGCATTAAAATAGCCGCTGAACCACCCACAAAACCCCAGTACCAACCCATTTCAAAAGCCTGTTTTGAACGGGTAAACAAGGCAACCAAAATCGTGATGGCCGAAATATCGCACAAATGCAAGGGCAAATTATATTGTGCAGACCAATCGCCATTCGCAATTTTGCTGCTCACCAAGGCCACTTCAATCAACAGAAAAACGATGGTGAAAACCATAATATCTCTCCGACGATTGGAAGCACCCCTTCCTTTTCGCAGGTAAAAAACAAGCCACAGCATCGCCAGTATGCAGATGGCTATAGCGGACAAATGAAGCGGGCTAAAAAGTTGAAAAGTCGGGCGCATGGTGTTTATAGAATAGAGGTTTGGCACCGTTTCTTAATTGTCTGACGACCGCGAGCGGATCGTCCGACCAATAGGGTTAAATCCGGGTATCATAGCCGATACAAAGTGGTTTTGAATCACTCGCGTCTTTAAATCTTTAAAAATCGCTTAAATCCTGGTATACATATCCCCCACTTCCCACCACATCAGCGAGCGATCATCACTACAGGTCACCAAATGCTGATTGTCCATCCAGCGGATGCGGTTGATGGAGTTAATATGAGCGCCGTGGCGTATGGTATCCACCACTTTTAGCAATTGCTTATCGGCGGTATTCCATATTTTAAAGGTTTTATCGCGGCTTGCAGTGGCAAAATAACGCCCATCCGGGGAAAAAGCAATGTGGTTAAGGGTGTACCAATGGGCGGCCAGCTCAAGGCGGGGGGCAGGCTGTAAATCAGCACTCCACAGGCGCAGCATGGCATCCCGCCCGCCGGAGAGCAAACCCTGCCCATCAGGCTGCCAGGCTAAGGTAAATACAGAGGGCAGATGTGCACCAACTATGGTTTTTTTTAGGTCAAAAGTCTCAAAATCAAGTATATAGATATTGCCATCGCTGGCCCCGACAGCCAGTTCGGGCCGAATAGGGTGGAGGGCCATACAGCGCAATGCCTGGGCGCTCAGTTGCAAGCTTTCCAGGGATCGGAACTCACTAAGGCTCCATTTGCTCAATCGGCCATCGCCCCCTGCGCTAAGTACTATGTTGCCCGAGTGTAGGATAGCAAACACTCCCTTCTTGTGGTGCTGTATGTTGCGGGTTTGGTCTGCTGCCTTGCGTTGGATAAAATGCAGGCCGCCATCCATGTTTCCGGCTATGATGAGCTGCTGTTCGGGTATGGCGCATAGGGAAAAAACACGTGTTTCCACGGAGGCTACCAAGCGGCCATTGTCGGGTTCATCCATGCTCCACTCCACAATCCAGCCATCACCGCCAGCCGACAGGATATGCCTGTTGCTTTGCCCCTCAGCTAAGGCATACAGTGCGGCATTATGGCCGGTACTGGTGGCTATTTTTTTGATTTCGAGCATTTTACCCAATTTTTTCGCCAACTAAAATCAAACGTTTGGCTTTATCGGCTTCATAAGGATTGAGCTCGTAATCGCCATATATTGCTTTTATGCGCAGGCCTGTTCGGGCAAACATTTGTTCAAAATCAGTCAAACTGAACAAGCGCACACGTTCCTCAAAATCATAGTGCTTGCCGTAATGATCAAAAACCACGTTCTTGTACACATACCCGTCGCGGATGCTTTTTTTCAAATGGAAAACAATGCCATCCACCACCTTTTCTTCCACTGGTACAGCTGCCTGGCGCACCCATTCGGAGTTGAAATAATCCAAAAGAAACAAGCCTCCAGACTTTAAGCCGCGTGCCACCTGGGTCAGCGTGCGCACATGGTCGGTATCCCGATCAAAATAACCAAAACTGGTGAACATGTTCAGGATAGCATCAAAATAGTTAATCCTGAAGGGAAGCCGCATATCATGTTGGTAAAAATGCAGTTTTTCGTGCTCGAACTGGCGTGCGTGCGAAATACTGGCCCAGGATATATCTAATCCGGTCACATCAAAACCCCGCTCGGCCAAGTAACGGGAGTGCCGCCCCTTGCCGCAGGCCAGATCAAGCATGCGCGAGCCAGCGGGCAGCTCTATGGCACCGAGCAGGTTGTCCAAGGCCCTGCGCGCCTCGTTTTCGTCGTGATTTTTGTATAAAATGTGGTAATATGGCGAGTCAAACCACTCGGCGAACCATTCTTTTTTTTCCACGGTAAGTCCAATTTAGGGTGTAAAAGTATGCCTTTTATCACTCCTGAAAAGATTCTGCTGCTGCCATAAATGCGCCGGCCTTAATTTTTGTTTCTTTGAGTTCATTTTCCGGTACGGATTCGTACAGCAGGGTAGCTCCTGCACAGAACTCCAGCAGGCCATCCCGAATATGAGCCGTGCGGATAGTGATGGCCGTATTGACCTCGCCGTTCAGGTGCAGCCAGCCAATGGTGCCGCCATAGTAGCCACGACTATGCTGTTCTATCTGTTCAATGTAGTTCATGGCCGCTATCTTGGGCGCACCAGTCAGGGTGCCCGCATTCAGGCTGGCAATAAGGGCATCAAAACCGGAATATCGCTCCTCTAATTCGCCGCTTACCTGTGCCACGGTATGTGTTACGTGTGAGTATTTTTCAATGATTCGGTAATGGTCAATGTCAATGCCCGGTTTGCAGATCTTGGCCAGGTCATTGCGGCCCAGGTCAATCAACATATCCAATTCTGAGTTTTCTTTTTGCGAGTTGAGCAGTTCCATCATCAGGTGATGGTCCTCTATCGGGTTGCTGCTTCGCCGGACACTGCCACTGATGGGGCGAAGCGTGGCCCTGCCGTTTTCATAACGCAACATCAGTTCAGGACTCGCCCCGAGCAGCACTTCACTGCCAAAATCAAAATAAAAAAGATAAGGTGAGGGATTGATGCTTCGGTAACGGGCATAAAGGGGCAACATGTCACCATTGGCCTCGGCGCTAAGTTTTCGGCTCAATACAATCTCCAATAATTCGCCTTCATAACAAAGCTGTATGCCACGTGCAACTTGCCGTTGGAAAGTATCATCATCTGGCGTAAACCGGAAGGCACTTATCCTGGGCAAAGGCAAAACAGGCGGCTGCTGGCGCTCCAGTACACTTTGCCGCAACGGCTCAAGATCATGCTGGGCCTCAGCAGCCGTCGCACGTGTCACGTATAACGTAAGGTCTTTGGTCAAGTGATTGAAAGAGAGGATATTATCAAATAAAAAAAGATGAAAATCTGGCACTGATGACGGTTTTTCATGCGCAATATCTTCAAAAAGATAAACAAAACGATAGGAAAAAGCCCCATAAAATCCCATGAAATTTTTGTCCGAAACCTTAAATTGCGCCAAAATACGCCGCAGGGGCTGTGCAATGTTTTGCCGCTCTAAGCGCTCCGCCTCATCACCCATAAAGGGCTGTTTCGGGATGTGAAGCATAAGTTTGTCCGATGATGAAAATGTGATAAAGGAGGCATATTCAGCAGCCAAAAAGTCAAAATAAACCTTTCCCCGTGGCTGCAAAAGCCGTATCGTAAGCACATTATCTTTGCCTGCAAACTCCAGGGTAGGCGCTACGCCAATTACGGACATACGGCTGGATTTGTCCGTCACTGACGCGGACTCGAACAAACAGGATGGCCCTTTGCTGCGCAAACTGTGGTATAGTTCCAAAGCATCAGCGTAAGGCAGGCGGGCGGTTGTGGTGTACATAGGTTGAATTAATAGTTTGTAATAATGTACTGGTACGATAATGCAAATATTTTTAAAAATATTTCAAACCTGCAAGCCCGGATCAAAATTTGTTGGCAAAACGTGAATTTTGAATTAATTTATTTGATAATCAGGTATTTCTGCAAGCAAAACGACGAAAAGTTCTTGATGTGGTTACTTGGGTCACAAAGGCAATCAGCATGGCAAGAGATCCAATATAGGTGCGGGGTCGTAAGACCCCACGCACGGCGGGCTTGTCCGAACCGAAGAGGGCGGGCTTGTTCGAACCCACAAGGAGGCGGATGTTCGTCAGGTTATAGCGGTAAGTGCTACTGAGCCTTCCTCGC
>CAZIKN010000015.1:0-70746 GCA_964539805.1 uncultured Saprospiraceae bacterium
CTGAAAAAATCTCTCGTTTTTGACTCAAGCAGAAAATCCCAGACATGCTCTCTTAAGGTCAAAAATGCCTGTAAAAGATATAAACCCTACCTGAAAAAGGGCTTATTTGTATCAATTATGTTACATAAAACAGCTGGTATTCCATTTTTTGAGGTAAAATGGGGGGGAATTATTTCAAACAGGCGGCTTTTTCCCAAAGCCAATCCCGCTCTGCGGCCTGGTTTTTTTGTTGAATGCGCTGTTGGATTTTCCGCGAGCGCATGGGATCGCCCGGTTTCGAGTTTTGAATTTGAAGCAATATATTTACAAACTCGCTATTGGGTCCGCGCAATGCAGAAGACATTAGTTTTTGCGATGCCCTCGTAATATACACTTTGAACGCCCCCAATTTGTATTGGAACAGATCCGAGCGGAGCTCGTACAAAGCTTTTATTTCCAATCTTTTGGCTATAAGGGTATAGTTGAGGTATTCAAATGTGGGAGGGATAATATCCAGGGCCGCCTCATATTGTCCTACAGCGAAGAGGTATTGCGCTTTGTTCAGGTGATAAAGGTCGAAACTTTTGTTATCGCCTATTACCCTTCCTTTGTGGTTTTCAATAAATGCGGCAGCCCATTCAAAGTTTTGTGCTCTTATAGCTCCTAGCGCAACGCTGATATAGGCACTTGCGGACAATTTGTCGCCTTCATAATATAAATAACCTCTTTCCAGGTTGTCACGCTGCAACTGGTGGTAAGCGGGAAGCAGTTGCGTAGCACCCGCATTGATCAATATGGTGCACAGGTTGCGCAGGTAGGTAAACGATTGTTTTAGGAGGTCAGGGGCAATATTGTGTTCATTTTGTGCCAATAGTGCGGCCATCTGGGTAAAGTCTTCAATTTGTGGGATGTCTTTTTGCAGTAGCCGAAAAATTTTTTCAAGCACTTGTAAAATTGGCGTTTGGGAGGCGTACTCGGCTGAAACAGAAATGGAATCAATAGCTAGCTCAACAGATTGCGGTATGGTCAAATTGATTACCTTTTGTTGCAGCAAATAATTGTTCAACAATTCAAGGCGTACCAAATGGCTGTAGATATCAAATGCTCTTAAAGCCCTGGGAATGTTAAGGTCGCTTTTCATGTTGTTGTGTTCGGTTTCGCTGTGCACGGCAGCCATCTCTATCAAAAATTGCTCATACGCTTCTTCTTGGCTTGCCGGGGCGTGAGATAACAAAGGGTGATTTTGCAGTTTTTGCAGGAGCACTTGCCTTTGTTGGGTCAATCCTCGTTCTGCCATCACCTTTGCCCAATCTAATTGTTGTTGCACGGGATTTAGGTCTTTGAGGTAAAATTTTTGAAGCAAAAACATTCGGACCAATTTATTGGCCTCTACCATTACTTTTTCAAGTTTGCCGCTTACCCAGGGGCTGTTGGGGAATATTTGTTCGTATATATGTTCCTTTTTTAAGTTTTTTGCTTCAAAAGGAGGGGCACTTGCCATTACAATGCGAAGTAAAGCCAGAGCATCTTCCTGTATTTTTTTTCCAAATGAAGTCATTGCCTCTGCGTAAGGCAGCAAGGCTTTGCGTTCGGCATCATCAAGTGTTTTAAGCACTTCCAATAGGTGGCTTCCTTCCATGGATCAAACAGCTATAGTTATGGAATAGGCCGCAAAAATTGTAACAAAATATTAGAATCTACATCCCGATTTTTGCCGCAACAAAATTTTGGTTTTAGATATGAGACACCTTTTAACCCTATGTACCACACTTTTTTTGCTTTTGGGCAATCCATGCACATCTTGGTGTGCTGATACAAACAATAAAACCGATTACCTATGTGCGCTTCCTGCTCCTTCCGGGCTTAAGGTGACCATTGTTAAAACAAACGCTGCCTCACTGCGCTGGAATGCAGTAAGCGGTGCCGTCCTATATAATGTAAAAGCCTACAAATTGCCAGCTAATACCTTGGTAGCCAATTACAACACAGCCAGCACAGCAACTACTGTGAATGGTTTGGA
The DNA here is from genome assembly GCA_964539805.1 of uncultured Saprospiraceae bacterium. Classification (GTDB taxonomy): domain Bacteria; phylum Bacteroidota; class Bacteroidia; order Chitinophagales; family Saprospiraceae; genus M3007. Next base: position 2,000 of record CAZIKN010000015.1, read on the forward strand.
AGCGGGTGAGACATACCGATTTGTAGTGGCCGGTATATGTGCCTCGGGGCAAATCAGCAACAATAATGCGAATGTGCTCAAGACGATAATTGTGTTGGATCTGGTGCTTAATCAGAACAAAAATGAAGTATTGCCCAAAAATATGGTCAAATTGCCTTCCAACAAGTGCTTTAAGGGTAATTGGTATGAAGGCAACTCAATGGAAGGAGAACACTACCTTATGGAACTGCGCCAAAGCCTTACGAACAGTTCGGCGTGGTACCATATCGCTTTGATCAATGATTTTCTTATAAGCGTCAATGAGATTACGGAAGGCGTTGAAAACCCCTTTGAATCATCGGACATGCAAGCTGGAATATCACCCAATGATGCCATACTCTATGCCAACAGCAGTCCAATATGTACCCTGACCCTCCAACAAAACATCGCCAATACATCCAATTCAGGGGTCACATTGGGAATTTGTTCCACGGTACTTCCCATGGGTTATGAACTAAATTACTACTGGACGGATGCATTTGATTTACAGGGAAATAGGGTTGACAGAGAGCAAGCGGCACTCAAGGAAGAAACCGAGCCCATGCTGTTATCATGCTATCCCAATCCGACCAAAGACTATCTGACTTTCCAAATACGCCACAGTGAACCCTCGCTTGTACGGGTACAATTGCTTGGCCTTGATGGTTCATTGCTTTGGGAACAACAAGCCTTGGGGCAGGGGAACTTGTACTTGGGCGATCTGGCTAAAGGTGTGTATGTGTTGCGTGCCAATAACGATAGGGAACAGATTGCCTTGCGGGTGATAAAAACAGATTAAAAAGTATGCAGTTGCTATCTTGATAGTTTTTGGGCACGTGCTTTTTCCCTATTTTTATACTTTTGCCCCAAAATAATCCGCATGGCAAAGCAAAAACCTGTAAAATCCGGGAATTCTACGGCCCCTAAACGAGCAGAGAGCGCTACGGCTTCTGCAAACGCGACATTAGCAAGCTCAGCATCTAATCATTGGATAGTTGGTGCCATTGCTGCCATCCTTGGTTTTTGCCTGTATATCAATACCTTTGGCCACCAATGGTGCTTAGATGACTACTCAGCAATAAAGGAAAACTGGATTGTACAAAGTGGTTTTAACTGGGAAAGTCTCAAACTGATTTTTACTACTGAGTATAGGTATGGGGCCTGGAACAGTCCCGGCTCCCTGTATCGCCCCATGACACTTGCCGTATTTGCACTTGAATGGGATATTTCGCCGGATGATCCAAAAATCGGGCACGTGATGAATGCCATTTGGTACGGTATCACAGGCTGGGTGCTCTGGCTTACCTGGAGCCGCATCCTGCGCAATTATCCTCCGGTGCTTACGGCAATTACCGTGTTGTTGTTCATCGCGCACCCCATACATACCGAGGTCGTAGCCAATACCAAAAGCCGTGATGAGATTTTTTCACTGCTGTTTTGCACCTTGGCATTGTATTATATTTGGAAGCATTTGGATACCCATAAGTTGGGCTATATCATTGCTGCCTTGCTGAGCTTTGCCGTGGCTATGTTCTCCAAAGAGGGTAGCATTACATACGTCCTTGTTTTTCCGCTGGCCGTTTGGTTTTTCCGAGATGAAACGATGGAAAGAACCTTGAAAATAGGGGCCATTATGGCCACTCCGGCTATCTTTTTTATGATTGTACGGCATTTTGTGCTGTCAGGCCAGGATTATAAGGAGGAATTTTCCGAATTAGACAATTTTATTGTAGCCACCGATAACATTCTGATGCAAAAATCTTCTGCATTTATGATGTGTCTTCGGTACCTGCAAACGCTCGTTTTCCCGCATCCGCTAATCAGCGATATGGGCTTTCCCCAATACAAGCCGGTGAGTTTTGGTGATCCGCGTGCTTTGGCTGGATTGTTTGTTATGGGAGGTATGTTTATATGGGCATTACTTAACTTGAAGCGCAAAAATGTGCTGGCATTTGCTATCATGTATTTTCTCATCACTTTTTCGGTAGCAAGCAATATTTTTGTAACCATTGGTACTTCTTACGGTGAGCGTTTGTTGTATGTTTCATCGCTTGGGTTTACGCTTGCTATGGCATACGGTTTGTGCAAATTGTTCAAAATCAGTGATATGGAAAGTGTGTGGAATCCCAATGGGAAAGCTGTTGTATGGGCAATTACGGGTGTGATCTTAGCCTTGTACAGTTTTAAAACCATCCAGCGAAATCCTGACTGGCGTGTGAGCGGAGATTTGTACGCGGCAGATTTGCCCTATTCGCCCAATTGTGCCAAGTTGAATTACCACAATGGGATTGAGGTCATTAAAAAAGGCATGATTGAGGAAACAAGCCAGATTACGGATACCGCGTGGGTATATGAAGCCATTAAATCACATACCAAGGCGATTGAACTTTTCCCTCGTTATCACGATGCTTATGGCAGTAGAGGTTTAGCCTATTTCCGGTTGGGACAAATTGATAAAGCATTTGAAGATTACCAAACCTCCATCAAATACCGCCCCAACAATGCTACGGTATTGTCCAATTTGGGCTTTATTTATTTTATGCGCGGCAATTTGCAGGAAGCGGAAAAAGTTTATCGGGAATCCATTAAGTATGATCCCCGATTTGTGGATGCCAGGCGAAATCTTGGTGCTGTTTTAGCCATGCAAAAACAATTCCCACAAGCCATTGAACAGTGGCTGGAAGGACTGAAATATAAAGAAGAGGATTACACTTTGTTGTTCTACATTGGCTCGGCTTATAAAGATATGGGGCAAATGGATAAAGCCCAGCCTTGGTTAGACCGGGCAGAGCGGGCCAAAATCAAAGAAGCCTCAAAGAAGAAGACATCCACGGTACCAAAATAATTTCTATTGACCTTGAGCCTTAAATACGACAAACGCGGCGTTTCCGCCTCCAAAGATGAAGTTCATGCCGCTATCAAGCACTTGGATAAAGGCCTGTATCCCAATGCTTTTTGCAAAATACTGCCTGATCTGGCAGCGGGAAACCCGCGCTATTGCAATTTGCTGCATGCGGATACCGCAGGCACCAAGACAAGCCTTGCCTATATGTATTGGCGCGAAACGGGCGATTTGAGCGTTTGGCCGGGGGTAACTCAGGATGCTATTGTAATGAACCTTGATGATATGGCCTGTGTAGGTTGCACAGACAATATCATGCTCAGCAGTACTATTGGCCGTAATAAAAACTTGGTTACAGGAGAGGTAATAGCCGCCGTCATCAAAGGCAGCTCTGATTTTGTGGAAAAAATGCGTACCCATGGCGTAAACCTTAGCCTCGCTGGGGGAGAAACAGCAGACGTGGGCGATATTGTACGTACTATAGATGTTGGCTTCACGGCATTTGCCCGAATGAAACGCAGCGAAGTGTTAGTTAATGATATACGCCCGGGTGATGTTATTGTGGCCTTTTCCTCTTCAGGTCAAACGATATACGAAGACCAATACAACGGCGGTATGGGTAGCAATGGCCTTACAGCTGCCCGACATGATGTTTTGGCAAAATCATATGCCCAAAAGTATCCCGAGTCCTTTGACCCCCATTTGCCAGATGATGTGGTATATACGGGAAATCGCCTACTTACGGAAACTTTATCCATTGATAATAAGGAAATTACAGTGGGTAAGCTGATTCTGTCGCCCACAAGAACCTACCTCCCTGTGCTTCAGGAGATATTGCGACAATACCGTAAAAAAATACACGGACTTATCCATTGCACTGGTGGCGGACAAACCAAGGTGCTGAAATTTGTAAAGGATGTACACATTGTAAAAGACGACCTATTTCCGTTACCGCCCTTGTTTCGGCTTATTCAGGAGAGCAGTGGCACCGCTTGGCGCGAAATGTATCAGGTGTTCAATATGGGCCATCGTATGGAAATATACATAGCGCCGCGATATGCTGAAGCTATAATGGCAGTAGCGCAACAGTTTAATCTTGAGGCACGTATTATAGGCCGGGTAAAACGGGCACAGGGCGAAAAAGTGACCGTGAAAAGCGAATTTGGGAAATTTGAATACTAATGGCTCAAACCGGATCGGCGTATCTTACTTTGTGCTGTTCAAAAGTCCTTCGAACGGCGTAGCGCAATTCACTCTTGATATTCTCCGCTTCAAATTTCCGGTGTGTCCAAAATAGCAGATCAAAAGTCATTGTTCCCTTCCCAATGTCCGTCATGCGGACAGAAATAGGATATTGTGGGTCATTTTGAACAATGTCTGAATGGTTTTCTGCTATTGAATGAATTAGAAGTTGTACCAAAGCGTCATCATTCTCATAATGTACCGGGATTTGGATGTTAAATCGGGAGGGTACATCATCTTTGTGGGTCCAATTGACCACGTTTTCCGTAATAAATTTGTGATTGGGGATAATAAGCGTTTGGCCGTCCCGGGTGAGCAATTTACTGGTGCGCAGGTTGATTTCCATAACCTTTACCACATTCCCGTCCAATACCAGTATGTCATCTAATTCAATGGTGCCTTCAAGCAAAAGGAAGATACCAGAAGCAATATCCCTGAAAATTTGTTGCAAACCTAAGCCTATACCCACCAAAAATGCTGCAGAGCCAGCTAACAATACGGAGATACGCAGTCCCAGAATTTCAAAAACAGCCAAAAGGCCTATTAACCAGACGATATACTGTGCAATCAGGTACAGAGAATGCCGCCTGCCCGGGTCAGAATATTCCAATAAGCGTTTGTTCTGGCGTATAAATCTGCTTACGGCCCTCAGAATTAGCCAGCCAGTTAGCCAAACCAGAACAACACCCAATAACATAAAAACGGTTAAGGAAAAATTGCCGATTTGAAACAGCTGATGTTCAAGTATATCACGTAGTTTCATAGGATTATCTTGAATAGGATAAAATGTTGATATACAAGGCGTTGTTACCCATTTTTTTGCAGTAAGGCCATGAAAAAACCATCAAAACCATTATCCTGTGGCAGAATTCGTTTTTCTTCCATCAATACAAAGTCGCGCCCTGCCTCGGATTGCAAAAAACGCTCAACCTGTATTTGATTTTCGGAAGGCAAAATACTGCAAGTCGCATAAACCATACGCCCTCCAGCACGCAAGATAGGGCTATAAGCCGAAAGAATATCTTGTTGTATGGTGCGGAGTTGCTCCAGTTGCTGAGGTTGGAGTTTCCATTTTGTGTCCGGATTGCGCCTCAATACACCCAGGCCACTACAGGGGACATCCAAAAGCAGCCTATCGGCACTATTGTACAAGCGTTTTATGGTTTTCCGGGATTCTATTGGTCTGGTTTCAATATTGCTGGCTCCGGCGCGGCGAGCGCGCAAGCGTAATTCATCCAATTTCCAGGCCAATGTGTCCAAAGCAATCAAACTGCCTTTGCTTTGCATCAGGGAGGCCAGGTGTAAGGTTTTTCCGCCACCGCCGGCACAGGCATCAACCACTCTCATGCCTGGCTCGGGGGCCAGCATTGGGGCGACCAATTGACTGCTGTAGTCTTGCACTTCAAACCAACCATTTTTAAATGCTTTCGTTTGAAAAACATTTTTTCTTTCGGTTAGTACCAAAGCATCGCTACCGTCAATGATCTGGCATTCAATACCTTCTAATCTTAGGGCATCTCGCAGGGCCTGAACGTTGGTTTTTAACCGATTGGTTCGCAGAACGACTTGGGCAGCTTGATTGAGCCAGTGTAAAGTGTTAGGCCAGGTATCTGATAGTTCATTTGTTGCCAGCTCATGTAGCCAATCTGGTATGCTTTCCAATACTGGAATGGGCAATTGATTTAGTTTTTGACCTTGTTTGTTGCCCACCTCATTCCAATGGCGCCATTTAATGCCTTTGAACTCTGTCCAATCTGGCAAATCGTGCCCTTTTCTCAGCAGATGAAGGCCAATTATTTTCCAGTAGTCATCCAAGCTGTTAGGTGTTTTACCCATTATTTCATAATAAAGACGATAGTAACGAACAATATCATAGGTGTGCTCAGCGATGAAGGCGCGATCGCGGCTACCTGCCTTAGGATTATGCCTTAAGGTGTATTCTATTACTTTATCAGCATGTCGGTTTTCCTGAAATATGGACCATAGGGCTTGTGCAACTGCACGAACCAATAAGGGATGAATAGTAGATTTTACAAAGACGGCCATGATAAGGCGCAAAGAAACATAAGAATCTGCAATTTTGGCTACCCTGTTGCTTTTAAGCCTGTTGATTCACCTGATTATGAAGATTGTTCAGCGGTTTTGGTAAGAAATCAAAAATTTTATTGGCCCAACTATATTGTACATCGGATAACAATTACATTTGTGGCCGCTACATTTCTAAAATCTGCTACATGAAATCCAACGATAATTTTTTTATGTCGCGCCCACATGATGCATATTTTGCATCTGTCTTTAAGGTGAAGGCGCTCGTACATCAGTTAATCCAGAAATTTTTGCCTGCTGAGCAACTGCTATTACTAAAACTGGAAACACTCCAGCTTGACTCAGAGACATACGTTTCCAAAAAGATGCGCCGCAGAATTTCGGATCTCGTCTACACTTGTGAGACTAAAAGTGAGGGTGACAGTATTCGACTTTGCTTACTTTTTGAGCATAAAAGCCGTTCAAATGGCCGCTTAATTTATGGGCAAATTGGGCATTATCTTTTTGATATTCAAGAACAAGATGTCAGGCAGAACCGCGCACAATTTACCCTTACTGTACCAATATTGTTTTACCATGGTAAGCAGGATTGGGAGTTGCGTCCCCTTCGTGATCTTTATGGGTATGTACCGCGAGACCTTTCAGGTTATGTTCCTCATTATGATTTGGTCGTAATACGTCTTGCAGACATGAGTGATGCTCAAATTATAGCTATGGAGGATGCTCGTTTGCTCCGCAATGTACTATTGGCATTTAAACATGCGCGAAATACCAGATTACTTCGTGTTTATTTGCATAAAATACTTATATTTGCAGACGAAAACACGTCGGATGAGGTACTGATGCACCTTTTTGATTTGACTTTTTATTACATACAACACGTATCACCTATAAAAGAAAAAGAAATCATGGAGTTGGTTAAACATGCGCCATCGCGCCAAGGTCGTCGTATCAAGACATTATATGAGCAAATTATGGAAAAAGGAATGGAAAAAGGAATGGAAAAAGGAATGGAAAAGTTGCTTACAGCCTTCCTACGAAAACACACAGATTGGAGCGATCAACAGATCGCTACCAATTTTGATTTGGATGAAGAAGTGGTTAAACGGATCAGGGCTACTTTGTCCAACATGAACTGAGTTTCACTGTTCAAGTTTTAGCGCCACGTCAGGTAAACTAACCTGCCAAGGTTCTGAAATCACTTAAATTCGGGTAAAGTTCTTAATTTCTTTTTCAGCCGTTGTATTCTTTTGTAAGATTGGTTGACCCGTTTTTTTGAAATTTTTCCCTCTTTTACTAACCTTTTCAAGGTCGAAAAAGCAGTTTCTGCTATTTGTGGGTCATATTCCAAATTGTTGCCAAACAACAAAATATCTGCTCCGGCATTGACGGCAAGTGTCATGGCTCTTTCCAAACCATAATTTTTGGCAATGGCCCCCATCTGCATGTCATCCGTGATGATTACACCATCATAAGCATATTCATCACGTACAATACCCGTCAATATCTTTTTGGATAAAGTGGCCGGATGCAATGGATCAAGCCATGCGTTAAAGACATGAGCTGTCATTAATATATCACAGTTTCCAGAGGCAATTAGCCTGCGAAATGGCTCTAATTCCGTGTTTTTCCATACCTGCGTGACATTTACAAAACCGCCATGGGTGTCTCCCTTGGCACTTCCGTGCCCCGGGAAGTGTTTGAGTGAGGTCAGTACCCCTTCCTGGTGATGCGCTTGTATAAAAGCAAGGGCGTGAGGAGTGACCTGATCCGGCCACACCCCATAACTGCGTTTGCTGCGGTGAATAATGGAACTATCCTTGACCGGGCAGGTATCCAGGTCTACAACAGGAGCAAAGTTTAGGTTAATCCCTGCTTTCCTCAATGTTTTAGCTATGATAGATGCCCTTTTTGAGGTCGTATCCAAATTGTTTATTTTGCCCAAACTATCAGCAGAAATGCTTTGAGGGAAACCATAGTTGGATTTTAAACGGTTTACCTTGCCTCCTTCATGGTCTATGGCAATAAAAAGACGAGATTTTGCTGCGGACTGTAATTGACGGCATAATTGCTGCAATTGTTCTGGCGATTGTACATTGCGCGTATATGCTTTTGACTTGACATCATAATCAAACAATACTATTCCCCCAAGGTGAAAACGGCGGATGTCTTTTGCAATCTGACTCTCGGGTTTAGCATCCATGCCCCTAAATCCAATCAGCAGCATTTGGCCAATTTTTTTATCCAAGGATTTTTGAGCTATCGCGTTTTGTCCCTGCAACATGAAGCAAAATAAGTATGCTGCAATAATACGAATCGTCATGGTAAGTTATATTTTAGGCAAAAATACCTTTGGTTTTGACTTTACGCATAATTTTTTACCACTCCCAGATTAGATTTCACATTCAAGTACATGATTTTACCTTCTAATTTATAAGGAATATGTAGAAATTTGCCGTTCAATATATAGGATTATGACCATTCAGAATTTTATCAACGGCGAATATGTAGCACCCAAAAGCGGCCAATACCTTGATAATTATCATCCGGCTACCGGCGATATATATGGTAAAATACCAGATTCAAATGCTTCTGATGTGGCCGACGCAGTAATAGCAGCCCAAAGGGCATTCCCGGCTTGGGCTGCATTGCAACCGGAGCAGCGGTGCGATATTCTTCTCGGAATTGCTGATGGTATTATAAAAAATATAGCGTCTTTGGCAGAGGCAGAAAGCACTGATTCGGGCAAGACCATTACCACGGCTCGGACAGTAGATATTCCTCGTGCAGCGCTAAATTTTAAATTTTTCGCAACAGCATTGTGGCATTTTGCCTCGGAGAGCCATCATTTGCCACATGCAATGAGTTATACCTTGCGCCAGCCCATCGGTGTGGTTGGCTGTATTTCACCATGGAATCTTCCTTTGTATCTTTTCACCTGGAAAATAGCACCCGCTTTGGCTGCGGGCAATTGTGTAATCGGTAAACCTTCCGAAGTGACACCAATGACCGCTTATTTGTTAGGTGAAATATGCCAAAAAGCGGGGCTTCCGCCGGGGGTGCTCAATATTGTTCATGGAGCAGGGCCAACAACTGGGGAGGCTATTGTCCGGCATCCGGATATAAAAGCTATTTCGTTTACGGGAAGTACTCGTGCAGGTGCCGAAATTGCCCGTATTGCAGCCCCAATGTTTAAAAAAATAAGCCTCGAATTAGGCGGAAAAAATCCCAATATCATTTTTGCTGATTGCGACTACGATAAAATGTTGGAAACTACAGTACGCTCTTCATTCAACAATCAAGGTCAAATATGCCTCTGTGGATCAAGAATTTATGTAGAAAAGAGCCTTTATAAGCGTTTTAAAGAAGATTTTGTAGAGCGTGTGCTTGGCCTAAAATGTGGCGATCCGGCTGATCCAGCCAGCCAACAGGGGGCAGTGGTGTCCAAGATGCATTTTGATAAAGTGTTGTCATATATTGAACTGGCTAAGCAAGAAGGTGGGAATATGCTTTGTGGGGGGCACGCTCTTGAGTTTTCAGGGAAATTGTCAGGAGGTTGGTATATCGCTCCTACGGTTATTGAGGGCCTGACTGTGCAGTGCCGTGCCAATCAGGAAGAGATTTTTGGCCCCGTGGTTACGCTTCAGCCTTTTGAAAATGAAGAGGAAGCCTTGGCTTTAGCCAATAGCAGCCCTTATGGATTAAGCGCCACCTTGTGGACCAATAATCATTCGCGAGTGAATCGGCTTAGTGCTTCGCTTCAGGCTGGTATTGTATGGGTAAACACTTGGATGTTACGAGACTTGCGCACGCCATTTGGCGGAGTCAAAAATTCAGGGGTAGGGCGGGAAGGAGGCTGGGATGTCATGCGATTTTTCACGGAGACAAAAAATATTACTGTTGGGCTGTAAAAGATAATACCCTTACAGTAGCACAATAAAAAAAGGGGTGTGCACACTAAAAAATAACAAATTTATGTCGTTATTGCTTTTGTGCGCACACCCCTGTTGATATATCACTTACTGTCTGCCGGAAGCTACGGCATCCATCTTGATCATGTCTCGAATGATATTGTATGCTTCAAAGAGTTGGATGTCTTTTTTCCGATCTTTGATCCAGTCTGTATTGCGCGCAGCACGAGAAGTATCCACCTGAATAGATGATAAATCTGCATTAAGGTTAACTACTTCAAATCCGTCAATGGGTTTGAACATGTTTTCATATTGAGCAGCTTCATCATCCAATTTTTTATTCCATTCACGGTATTTTTCAGAGTTTAATGGATATTGGGAGTTATCTCGCTGCCTTTTTAACCGCAAGGCATTTTCGTTCACTTTCTGGAAGATTGGGTCGTTTTTGACCCTTTGCATGCTATTGGATTTCAACTTTGAAATATCATTAATCTGATAGGCATTTTGGGTGAAAGGTACGGGGTTAATCGTAGTGGCATCCAAGGGGAAGTCATTTTCCTTTTCGCCCAAATCAACATAGTTATATACATCAGGCAACACAATATCAGGAGTTACACCATCCAATTGGGTGGTTTTGCCACTAACCCTGTAGAATTTTTGAATGGTTAGTTTCATTTCCCCCAAGGGTTTTACGGAATTATCCGCGCTGAAATTATTGAGGTCAAGGAAACGTTGTACCGTTCCTTTTCCATAGGTTCCTGCAGAGCCTACGATGACAGCACGCTTGTAATCCTGCATGGCTGCTGCAAGGATTTCAGAGGCAGATGCGCTGAAACCATTTACCATCACTACCAAGGGGCCATCCCAATCCACATCGCGATCGTTGTCATTCATTACATCGGGATTGCGGTTGCGACTTTTCACCTGAACCATAGGCCCTTCCTCAACAAAGATGCCGGACATTTGAACCACATCACGTAGGGAGCCGCCGCCATTGTTGCGCAGATCAAGGATGATGCCTTTTACGCCTTCCTGTTTTAATTTTGCTACCTCTTTAGCAACGTCCACAGCACAGGAGGTCATACCTTGTGGAGTAAAATCAGCGTAAAATTTAGGCAAGAAAATATAGCCAATTTTATCGCTTGTCTTTTGGTCCGGGCCTCCCAACAGCAAGGACTTGGCAAAACCTTCCTCCATTAGGACCACATCGCGGGTGATTTTGATCGTTTTTTCTGAGCCATCCGCTTTCTGGATTTGAAGGGTAACTACGCTGCCCTTGGGGCCGCGGATCTTGGATACCACATCATCAATTTCCCAGCCCATGACATCTATCAGTTCCTCTTCTCCTTGCCCTACTTTAATAACTACGTCTTTGGGTTCAAGATCGCCTTGTTTCCAAGCCGGGCCTCCGGGCACAATCTCGGTGACTGAGGTTTTCTCCCCGTCACTTTGCAGGCGGGCACCGATACCTTCTAATTTGCCGGACATCTGGATATCAAAATTTTCCTTTTCTTTAGGAGAGTAATATCCGGTATGCGGATCAAATACGTTGCAAAACGAGTTCAGGTAGGTTTCCATTCGCTTGGTACGATCCAGCTTTTCCAGGCGTTTATACCATTTATCATAGGTTTCAAGCACTTTTTTGCGTGCTTCCACCTCCAGTTGATCAAAGGTTTTTTTGTCGCCTTTGAAGTCTGCTTTGTTTTGTTTGTCCTGTTCATCCGTTACCCGGCTGAGCACCTCATATTTCATCCAGCTTACCCAACGCTTGCGCAGGTCAGCATCATCTTTTGCCCATTCGAGTTTTTCGCCATCGGTTTCAAGGGTTTCATTGTTGGAGAAATCCAATGGTGCAGAAAGGATTTCCCTGTACCAGCCCTGTGTTTTTTCCAGCGATTTGTCCAAAAGCTTTACGGAGGCATCAAAAAAATCAAATTTGCCAGCAACAGCTTGATCGTCCAACTGTGTCTCAAAAGGTTTGAGTTGCTCAATATCCTGCTTGGTGAGGAATCTTTTACTACCATCAATATCTTTAAGGTAGAGTTTGTACAGATCTTTTGAAAAAACATCATCAACGTTGCGTGGCTGGAAGTGGTAATTGCGCAAACCAGCCAATAATGCCTGCATTACAGCGGCATCTTTTTTGGGGTCCGGGTCGCCGTGGAATGGCTTTGCTCCATTGGAAAAATTGAGTATCAGTCCAATAGCAAATATACCCACGAAGGAAAAGAACAAGTGAGATGCTTTAATTTTCATGTCCTGAATAGTTTTGTCTAAATCAAAGCCCAAAGGGCGATTACGTAATTTCATCGTTTAATAATGAGATTTAAAGGTAATAGGAAAACATTTTAGTTGTTGATCAGCGCTTCAAATTTTTTTAATTTTCGGCTAACTTTCCAAATTTTTCCCTTGTGTTTGCGGGTTGTTGACAAACGAAAGAACGCGGAACTTAGTAGTAGGTTGCGTCAGTTTTCTACAAAACATCCATTTAAGTCTTTGTACGGTAGTTTTAAGGATTATTTAAGACAATTTTAAAAACGGAGTAAACGATAGTTTCTGTATTCAAATGGCCTGTATCCGCTAATTTTTTCTATCCAGTTGGAAAGGAAGTCTTTCCAGGAATTGCGAATGCGAGTTGGATCATTGGCGAATTGCCAATTGATGGCATCAATTCGAGGCTTCATTACAGTTGGATGTGAACCTGTGTACCTTGATAGCGGTTCCGTGCCATCATATTTATAGGTGTTGTTTTCACCCAAAAGCGCTTTTATTTTTTCGTCAGAGTGCCATAAACGATTGAAATTCTGCTGTTTGCGTAACTGCGCCTCCGGATGTTTTACCCAGCCGTAATGGTAGATGGTTGCAGGTATCAATCTAACCCTCAACTTTCGTCCAGCGCCGAGCGGCGTGTCACGGATGCGAAAACCCTGGGCATCCCTGTAAGAATAGATATTTTTATTGTTGCGCACAATGCGGACTTCGCGCCGATACCATCTTCGTGAGGCACCTGTATAATCATAGGATCCGTAAAAATGCCTGTAATGAAAAAGTAGGCCTTCTGTGTTGAGGTCATCAAGCCATTGCTGCATGCTTGTCCGAATGGCGGGCAAATCATCTTCATGTACACATTCATCTGCCTGAATATAAAAACACCAGTCAAACTCAGGGCCAATGGCTTGTAAAGCCTTGTCCGTTTCAACGGCCAATACCCTGCCGCCTTCTCGCAAGGAGTCATCCCAATGGGTTTCTATAATCTGGATGCGGGGATCGCCAATACTTTGCACCAATTGTAAGGTGTTGTCATCGGATTGGCCAACAGCCACAACAAAATGATCGCACAATGGAAGCACAGATCGAATGGCTTCGGTAACCGGATAATCATACAAAACCGCATTTCGGATAAAAGTGAAGCCCGCAACTTTCATGGAATTAAACCCGGATTTAAGTGATTTTGAAGATTAGCAGGATTGATTTACCCGATTTTTAAAGATTTACAGACGAGAGGAGACTCAAAACCACTTTTATATATGCTTGGTTCAATAGGCCCACTTGAGGTACAGTGCTCCCCAGGTAAAACCGCCGCCAAAAGCAGTCAGTATAATGTTATCGCCTTTTTTCAATTGAGATTCATAATCCCACAAACAAAGAGGCAAGGTACCTGCAGTGGTATTGCCATAACGCTCAATGTTCATCATGACCTTCTCCATAGGGAAGTGAAGGTGTTCGGCCACGGATGTAATGATGCGCATATTGGCCTGGTGGGGGACTACCCATTGCACATCATCAGCCGTCATCTTGTTGCGGCGCATCACTTCTTCACAGGTACTGGTCATTCCTTTAACCGCATGAACAAATACACGCTTGCCATCTTGCCATGCATAATGCTCACGGGCAAGTACGGTTTCTGCAGAAGCCGGCTTGAGTGAGCCGCCTGCTTTCATGTGGAGCAGCTCGCGTCCGGAACCATCGCCACGCAATACAAAATCAATGATGCCATTGCCGTCTTTGCGTGGTTCAAGCAGTACTGCGCCTGCGCCATCACCAAAGATAACGCAAGTGTTGCGATCCTGATAATCAATGATGGAGGACATCATGTCTGCCCCAACAACAACTACCTTGCTGAAGGTTTCATTTTGAACAAACTGTGCACCTGTTGACAAGGCAAATAAAAATCCGGAACAGGCGGCGTTAATATCATAGCCAAAAGCATTTTTAGCTCCGATCTTGTCGCAAACCGTGTTTGCAGTATCTGGAAAAACCATGTCAGCTGTAACGGTAGCTACGATGAGCATATCTATTTCTCCAGGTTTTACACCCGTTTTTTCCAACAGACCGCGTACAGCCTCGGCGCACATGTCGCTTGTGGCCCATCCTGGTGTTTTGAGTATCCTGCGTTCTTTGATGCCCGTGCGTGAAAGGATCCATTCGTCGTTGGTATCCACCATTTTTTCCAAATCCTTGTTGGTGAGCCGGGTTTCTGGTAGCCATCCTTGTACGGCGGTGATCGCGGCGCGCGTTTTGCCCATGATATTACAATGTTATTTACTGATGAAGCAGTGGGGTTTTCTACTGAGGGCAAAGATACATAGTTCTGCGCTCATCATTCCGGATTAACGCTGTCTTATTCATCTTTACTTTTTACTTTTACGCCATGAATATCCATCCATTCAAGACACTATACCCACAGCAATCCATGATTGTTTCGATGGACAAGTTCTGCGAAGAGGCTAAAGAAGCCTACAATCATTATAAGGAGGCAGGTTTATTGGACCGGTATCAAGCGTCAGCGCTATACATTCTGCAAATTGAAACGACACGCAGAAAGCATACAGGTTTGGTATGCTTGAATGATGTGGGCGATTTTTTTTCGGGAAAAGTTAAAAAACATGAAAAAACCCTGAGTGAAAGGGAGCAGCATCAAATAGATTTGTTGCTCCGATGGGATGCTGTGCTAAAACCAGTTTTGCTTACTTACCCTGAGGTAGAAGCCATAGAAACCTGGATGTCGGCATACACACATGCCCATCGTCCTTTTTTGATTACCCGCTTTGAAAAAGAGCATCAGACGCATCGGGTATGGGCGGTAACCCAGGCAACGGATATCCAGACTTTGCAAGCCCTTTTTGCCCAAAACATTAAAAGTACATATATTGCTGATGGGCATCACCGCACCAGTACCTTGGCTACTCTGCATGACCAATTCAGCGCACAATACCCGGAACATGACTTCGACCATTTGTTCTGCGCTTTTTTTGCCTCATCACAATTGGATATTTTGGACTACAACCGTGTCATAGAAGGTGTGAAGCAGAAGGGCGCTTTGCAGCTTATGGTACATTTGAGCCATTATTTTGAGATAAACTCATTGGCAGAGGCGCGAAGGCCAAATGAAAAACATGAAATGGTGCTTTATCTCCGCAAGGGATGGTTTAGCCTCCGGCTCAAGCCCGAAGTGTTGCAACAATACAAAGAACAAGCTGTGGTATTAGACGCCACACTACTCAATGAATTGGTACTTGAGTCATTTTTTCATATTACTGATATCAGAACCGACAAGCGCATTATCTACGTGGAAGGCAGTAAGGGGTTCAAGGGAATACTAAAAAACGCTGGCAGCGGCAATGATAGGGCAGGATTTATGCTTTATCCTGTTGATGTACAGGATATGATGCGCTTGGCAGACCTTGGAGAAAGCCTACCGCCCAAAAGCACCTATTTCTCCCCTCGCTTGCGAAGTGGATTATTGGTGCAAGAATTACGGAAAATTAAGGAGTAAAATGGCGTTTAAATACAATATGCCTTATTGTACATCCTGAGACTCAATTTTTTCCTTGGAAAAACCCGAAACAGCGGCTAACAAGAGCGTAACGAAAATGATTAAATAAGTGACCATGAAAATTAGCGGAGTAAGGATAAATTGCCCAGTTAGGCAAAAAAGTTGACAAGGGGAACGGAAAACGGTTGTGAATAGTATTGTGTCGCAACTGTTTTAGGACCATTTGTCATAAATTAGACGTCTTGAGGTTCAGCGAATAGCGTGCCGAATTGCTTTTACACCTATAAATACAGGAATTATTTCTTTTTTTGCAAACCAATGCGTTAACTTTGCGCCTGCTTTTTTATGAGCAATTTGTTTTTGTACTTAACACTTTGATTTTTAACTAATTATAGAAAATGGCTTTAATCGGTTCAATTCGGGAAAGGGGCTGGATTCTGATCTCTCTAATGGCTTTGGCGCTTGGTGGCTTCATTTTGATGGACGTGATCAGCAATTCTCAGCGGTATGCGCAAGGCGATATCAACTCATTGGGTATGATAAACGGCCAAGAGATAAAGCGCGCTGAATTCGAGACATACCAAAAATTAATTTATGGCGATCGCCAAGCGGATCCGTACCAAGTACGCACGCAGGTTTGGGAACATTTTGTTGAGACCAAGCTTGTCGGCGAACAGGCTGAAGCATTGGGTTTGGGTGTTTGCAAGGATGAATTGCGCGAACTACAGTTCGGCACCAACCTCAGCCCCATCATCCAACAACGTTTTGGCAATCCACAAACGGGCCAAATCAATATGGAGCAATTGCTCAACATCCAAAACGCTATTGATCAAGGTCAATTTACAGATCCTACCAATCGTGCTTACTGGGCTGAACAAGAGAAGGAGATCATTTCTGAGCGCTTGAAGCAAAAAGTGATGAACATGGTGGGTAAAGCCATGTACACCCCAGCTTGGATGGCCGAAATGGTGTACCGTGAAAACAACGAACGTCTGGATTATCGCTCCGTTCGCGTAGGGTTTGAACAGGTAAAAGACGAAGAAGCCGTGATCACCGATGCGGATTTCAAATCATACCTGAGCGAAAACCCCAAACTGTACAGTCAACCGGAAGAGCTCCGCTCTCTGGTTTATGTACAATTTGATGTTGTGCCAACTGCCGCAGATAGCGCTTCGGCTCGCGAAGAAGTAACCAAATTATTGGAAGGCCTGCGCAATGCAACCAATGACTCCGCTTATGTTGCCTCCAATGAAGGTGTCGTAGAGGAAAATTACCGCCGTCGTACGGATCTTCCTCAAGCAATTGCCGCTCTGGCAGTGGGTTCTGTCTCAGAACCTTATTTAGAAGTGGATAAATGGACAATATCCAAGATTTTGGATCAAAAAATAGTGCCTGACTCAGTTAAGGCACGTCATATCCTTTTGCAACCGGGCACGCCGGAGAACAGCAAAAAAATTGACAGCCTCTTGGCTTTGCTGACAGCCAAAAGAGCCACGTTTGACTCTCTGGCCGCTCGTAATGGTACAGATGCCACTGCTTCAAAAGGCGGCGATCTGGGCTGGTTCGCCCAAGGCATGATGGTGCCGGAGTTTAATTCGCTTTGCTTTTACAAAGCGGAACAAGGGAAATACTACAAAGTACAGACCCAATTTGGTTGGCACCTTCTTGAGGTAACAGGCAAAAAATTCCTCAAAAGCGAACCAAGTGTAAAGATCGCCTCCATCGCACGCCGTGTGGAGCCAAGCAAAAGCACCCAGCAGGCGGCCAAAGACCGCGCAACTGCTTTTCAGCAAAAATGCAAAACAGTTGCCGACCTTGAATCAAATGCCAAAGCCGAGGGCCTCAATGTACAACCTACCCCAGGTGTAAAAGCCAATGACTTCCAAGTGGGCCTTCTTGGAGGCGGTGATGATTCTCGTAATATCGTTCAGTGGGCGTTCAATCCAGACACTAAATTGAATGGTATCAGTGGTGAAGTTTTTGGTTATGGCGACCTTAATGGCGGCTATTTTGATTCCCGTTATGTCGTTGTTGGCCTGAAAAATATTTCTCCCAAAGGCGAACCAAGCTTGGCCTCCATCAAGGCAATGCCTGATGTGGAGCTGCGCGTAAAAAACCGCAAGAAAGGCGAAGTTTTGAAAGCAAAACTGCAAAATGCATCTGATTTGGCTGCCATTGCAGCACAATACAACACCAAGGTGGATAGTATTAAGAACTTTTCATTTGGTCAAGGTGGTCCTGAGCCTCGTGTGACAGGCGCTGTTTTTGGCACCGCTACCAATGCCGTAAGCGCTCCTATCGTAGGCGTCAATGGAGTCTATCTGGTATCTCCATTGACAGAAAAATCACAGTTACAGGCTCCGCCTGACCTCACGCCATTCCGTCGTCAGGCAGCATCCACAGCTTTGTCCTCGTTGCGCATGAGTTTCTGGCCAAGCCTTAAAAAAGCCGCTGAGATCAAAGACAATCGCAGTAGGTTTTTCTAACGACTAAACCTGTAGTGGTTTAATCAATGGCGCAAGGGCTATCTCTCAACAGGAGATAGCCCTTGTGCGTTTTTTGCACCTATTGTACATTTCCCCTTTATCAGGAAAAGATTAGCAAAAAAGCACATTTTGAAGCTTGTTGAGCCAAGTAATACCGACCTTGCACACAAATTATGAATAAGCTCAACATTATGTCATTGAACCGTTCATTTGTTCTCTTATATTTCCTTGCATACGGAATACTGACTGCGCAAACGCCTCAAATGTTTCCCAGGTTATACTATCCTTTGAATATTGAGGGCAAAAACCTGAACTATGCTTTTGCTGGAGGTATAAATGTGCCTCAAGTGTCGGAAGCCGACCTCAATCAGGATGGCATTAAAGATCTGGTTGTTTTTGATCGGGTAGGTGATATTGTGACCACATACCTGAATGGTGGCAAGCCTGGCGTGCCGGACTATCGTTTTGCGCCAGAGTATGCCTGTTATTTTCCTCCTTTGAATTTTTACCTTCTGATGCGGGATTATGACAGCGATGGTGCTGCTGATATTTTTGCTGCCAGTTCGGTGCCCGGCTCGCAGGAGCTTATGGTTTGGAAGGGATACTATGAAAATAAGATATTGAAATTCAAACAATTGAAATTTTATTATCCGGATTGCAGCAGTTGTGTCAAAACTGAAATTTACTACCTTTCTACCTCTGATAAATGGACCAATATTGCCATTCCCACAGATGACTATCCGGCTGTGGATGATATTGATGGTGATGGTGATTTGGATATCGTGACGTTCACTACCGTTCAGGCGGGCTTTCCAACGTATTTCAAAAATGAATCTGTTGAAAAAGGTTACGGATTGGATAGTCTAACTTTTCGTTTAGAAGATGAGTGTTGGGGTAAATTTTATGAAAGCGGCGCAGTGTCATGTAGTTGCGACCTTAGTAAAGACCCTAACATGTGCAAGAAATTCCTACATGAGCCAACGGTAGATGATAGAGGCAAGCGACATGCTGGCTCCACAGTGCTTACCTATGACCAGGATGGCGATGGCGATAAAGACTTGATATTGGGCGATTTATCTTTTTCCTGTATGAACCAATTAACCAATGGTGGCACCAAAACAAACGCATGGATGGTCAAACAGGATACCACCTTTCCTGCTTATAGCGAACAGCCTATATATATTGACGTGTTTCCGGCATCTTTCCATCTTGATGTCAACAATGATGGGAAAAAGGATTTATTGGCTGCACCCAATAACCGAAGCAGGGGTGAAAACCAAACCAGCCTTTGGCTTTACCTTAATACCAGCACAACCAAGGAGGCTTATTTTGAGTATGAAACCAATCGTTTTTTAGTAGGAGATATGCTGGATGTAGGTACTGCATCCCATCCTGCTTTGGCAGATGTAAATGGTGATGATTTGTTGGATCTTGTTGTCGGGAGTTATGGTTTTTTTGACCGCTCCAAGCTATCCTATGAAAATGGCCGCCTTTACCTTTTTATCAATGTCGGTACTTTTGATAAACCAGCATTTGAATTAAGGGATAAAGATTGGCTGAATTTCTCAGAGTTCACCCCTTTTGATTATGATTTTTCCCCTACGTTTGGGGATATTGATGGTGATCTGGACCTTGATCTTGTTGTAGGGAGCAATCTTGGGGCTTTGTTTTGTTATCGAAATACGGCCGGGCCGGGCTTGCCTATGGTTTTGGAGCGTGATTTTAACCTGCAATGGGAACTGATAGATGCCGGAGCAGCCAACACACCTATAATATATGATCTGGACAAGGACGGCAAAAACGACATTATTTGTGGCAACCGACTCGGCAGGATTGGCTTTCTCAAAAATGTAGGGCCATCCGTGACTGAGCCGCGCTTCAATCCGCTGCCCACTATCGCTAATTTGGGTAATATCACTTCCCTGCAAAATTGTGCCGCCTTTGGCTTTAGCGCACCAGTCATCCTGCCCACTCTAACGGGTACCTTGTTAGTGAACAACAGCAACTGTGGCAATTTAGTCGTATATGAGAACCCTACGCCATCCACACAAGCCTTTAAAATAACAGATCATGCACTTGGGAATGTGGATGAGGGTATTCGCTCACATACGGTGTTTGGTGATTTGGACAATGATGGCAAGTTGGAAATGGTAGTGGGAAATCAAAGAGGAGGGATTTCCATTTTCCGAACGGAATTGGCTGATTGTAAGCCATTAAGTATAAAAACGCCAAAAACAAGTCCAAAAGCCTTGTATATCAGCCCCAACCCTGCAAACCATTTTGTGCGTGCAGTTTGGTCAGAAGCCGGTGATAGTCGCTGGCGCGTGTATGATGCACAGGGGAAGGTACTTGAGAGCGGAAGTTCCAGCCTTGCTGGTGTTATAGAGATCAACGTTCAAAATTGGTCGCCCGGGCTGTACACCTTAGAGGCGGCATCGGAGGGTCAGCGCGCTATGGGGCGTTTTTGGGTTGGTGGCCACTGATTTTTTTTGATGTCTGCATGACATAAGTTGAGCAAGACAAAATCTTAAAAACAAATTCTTAACAATAAGGCATAGTTTTTGGCAGTTACTAATTTGTAGATGAGCGTATTAATGTTCATCAGGATTTTACAAAAGAACCTGAACGTCAAAATTTATGACTGCCATGAAAAATCTGCTTTTATTGCTGTTGTTTCTCTTGCCTGCGGCTGTTTTTTCTGCACAAAGCAATCCCGGTCTTGAGGCTATTACACAAGCACTCTCTACTGGTGACGCGGAAGCCCTGTCCAAATATTTCTCCGGCAACGTAGAAATTTCTATTCAGGACAATGAGCAAACATTTGACAAAATCAAAGCAACAGAAAAAATGCGCTCTTTTTTCGGCTCCAACAAACCCAAGGCATTCAGTCAAATGCACAAAGGTACCAGCCGCGAAAATAGCGATCAGTATTGCATCGGAAACTTGAATACCGTTAATGGTAATTACCGTGTGTATATCTATTTGAAGGTAACAACAAGCGGAACCGCTATACAAGAGTTGCGTTTGGATAAAGAATAAGAAAACCCGCGAGCCAATGCGGAGCCCCGGCTGTTGAAAACAGTTGGGGCTTTTTTATTTTAATTGATCTTATTTATACAAATTAGTTTTTCTACTTTTGCACCATGTTTCAACGTTTTTCAATTTCTGACGGGATTATTATTATTCGCCAGTGTAAGCACACCTGACGCGGTGGTTCTGTTCAGAAAATGAAACAAAACAACCCTGTTCGGTGTGCACCGGGCGGGGTTGTTTTATATAAGGAATTGTATATCAATCATGTATAAAGAACACAAGCACCTCCACCTCCCTACTATTGACGCGGAAATCCGCCAGTTTTGGGATGATGAAAAAGTATTTGAACAGTCCGTAGCACAACGCGACCCCAACAATGCCTTTGTTTTTTACGAAGGGCCACCCTCTGCTAATGGCAAGCCGGGTATTCACCACGTTATGGCGCGCACGGTAAAAGACCTCTTTTGCCGTTACAATACCCTGAAAGGCCATCGCGTGGAGCGCAAAGGCGGCTGGGATACCCACGGATTGCCCATTGAGCTCCAAGTGGAAAAAGAACTTGGAATCACCAAGGAAGATATTGGCAAAAAAATATCCGTGGATGATTACAATCACGCCTGCCGCCAAACGGTAATGCGTTACAAAGACCTCTGGGATGACATTACACGGCGCATGGGTTATTGGGTGGATCTGAACAACCCATATATCACTTTTGAAAATGATTATATTGAATCGGTTTGGTGGTTGCTCAGTCGCCTGTACAGCAAAGAGTTGCTCTACAAAGGCTACACCATACAGCCCTATAGCCCTGCTGCGGGTACGGGCTTGAGCACACATGAACTTAACCAGCCAGGTTGTTATCGTGATGTTACGGATACCACAGCCGTCGCTATGTTTAAGGTTATTAGAGATGCACAGTCCGAATGGCTGTTTGAACAGGAGGATGAGGATGTCCGTATTCTTGCCTGGACCACCACGCCCTGGACATTGCCCAGCAATACAGCCCTAACGGTAGGGCCGGATATTGATTACGTCAAGATCAAAACCCTCGTTGGTGGGCAAAATGTAAGTGTTGTTTTGGCTAAAGCATTGACAGCCAAGTGGTTTGGCGGAAAAAACCAGGCTGTTGCGGCTTCGGAATCCCAGCCCTTTGCAGGCAGTAAAATGCAGGACATCCGCTATGAGCAATTGCTTCCTTTCGGTATTGTGCCTGAAGATGGCGATGCCTTTCGCGTCATTACGGGCGATTTTGTGACTACGGAGGATGGCACGGGAGTGGTACATACCGCTCCTTCATTTGGTGCGGAAGATATGCGCGTAGGCCGCCAGCACGGTATGGGTTCCCTGACCTTGGTAGATCGTCGCGGACGCTTTTTGCCCGAAGTGCAGGATGGTGTATTCCTTTATGGTGAGGAGTATGTGAAAGAAGATTACCTCCGCGATGATGAAAAAGCGGCTGAATTGGAGCGGCAAAAAGACAAACTCAGTGGATTTATCAAAGATACTTCAAAGTTGAGTTACCTGAGTGTAGATGAGCGCATCGCCCTCAAACTCCAAAATGAAGGTAAATTATTCAAAAAAGAGAAATACGTGCACCCTTACCCGCATTGCTGGCGTACGGACAAGCCCGTATTGTATTATCCTTTGGACTCCTGGTTTGTCCGCGCTTCTGCCCTGAAGGAGCGCATGTTTGAACTGAACCAGACCATCAACTGGAAACCCGCCTCCACTGGTGAGGGCCGTTTTGGCAAATGGTTGGAAAATTTGCAGGACTGGAACCTTTCGCGTTCGCGTTATTGGGGCGTGCCCCTGCCGATATGGCGTACTGCCGATGGCGAAGAAGAACTTTGTATCGGCAGCAAAGCACAATTGGCCGCTGAAATAGAAAAAGCAAACCAGCAATTGGGCCTTAACCAATCCGTACCCAAAGATTTCCATCGCCCCTATATTGACGATGTGGTGTTGGTTTCCCCTTCCGGCAAGCGCATGACGCGCGAACTTGACCTGATTGATGTCTGGTTTGACTCCGGCTCCATGCCCTTTGCCCAGTGGCATTTTCCTTTTGAAAATGTGGAAAAATTTGCCCAAAACTACCCGGCCAGTTTCATCGCCGAAGGCGTGGACCAAACACGGGGCTGGTTTTACACGCTGCATGCCATCAGCACCATGGTGCAGGATGAGGTACACGCCGAACTGGCGCGCCAAGGGGTGGCTTTTGACCAATCAAAAATGACGGGCATAGCTTTTCAAAATGTGGTGTCCAATGGCCTCGTTTTGGATAAAAATGGCAACAAAATGTCAAAATCCAAGGGCAATGTGGTGGATCCATTTGAAACCATAGCGGAATATGGCGCCGATGCCACCCGCTGGTACCTGATCGCCAACGCCAACCCCTGGGACAACCTGAAATTTGATGAAGAGGGCATCCTTGAAGTGCGGAACAAGTTTTTTGGCACCCTGTTCAATACCTATAATTTCTTCGCCTTGTATGCCAACCTCGATGGCTTCAAGATGGATGAACAAAATGTATTGCCCTATGCCGAGCGCACAGAATTGGATCGCTGGATCATTTCAAAACTTTACTCCACGGTAGCCGCTTACCGCGAAGCCATGGACGATTACGAACCTACCCGCGCCGCGCGCGTGCTGGAGAGTTTTGTGGATGAACACCTTTCCAACTGGTATGTGCGCCTTAGTCGCCGCCGTTTCTGGAAAGGAGAACTAAACGCAGACAAGCAAGCAGCCTACCAAACCCTGTTTGAATGCCTCATGGTGACGGCCCAACTATCCTCAAGCCTTGCACCCTTTTTCGCCGATTGGCTGTACCGCAACCTGACCGCCCCGATACGAGACTTGGCCAAAAAGAACAATACTCCGCTGCGCCATGAATCCGTACACCTGACGGATCTGGTACAATCCGATGCCTCCAAAATAGATGCGGCCCTGGAACGCCGGATGGATTATGCTCAGCGGATATGTTCCCTGGCTTTCAGCATCCGAAAAAAAGAAAAATTACGCGTCCGTTTGCCTTTGCAAAAAGTGATGCTGCCCGTGCTGGACGAAGCATTTATCGCAGAAGTTGAAAGTGTTAAAATATTGATATTAAATGAAATAAATGTAAAGGAGTTAGAGTATATTACCGACGCTTCCGGCCTGCTCAAGAAATCGGCCAAAGCTAATTTTAAAACGCTGGGTGCCAAATTGGGCAAAGACATGAAGGCTGCGGCGGAGCATATAGCCTCCATGAGCAATGAGGACATCAATGCCTTAGAAAAAGCGGGAGCGCTTGCCATTGACATCAATGGCACGGCATACACCATTACGCCGGAAGACCTGATCGTCAGCACCGAGGATTTGGAAGGTTGGAAAGTCGCTAATGACGGCCCGCTCACGGTGGCCTTAGATGTTCATTTGAGTGATGCCCTTTTGGCGGAAGGTACGGCGCGCGATCTGGTCAACCGCATCCAAAACCTGCGCAAGGAAAAAGACTTTAACGTGACGGATCGCATCGCCGTCCGATTGGAAAAACACCCTGCTGTGATTGCTGCGGCCACCCAATTTGGCGACTACATCAAAGGAGAGGTATTGGCCAATTCCTTGGTTTTGGTTGAAGATTTAGAAGCCGAAAAAATCGAATTGGAGGATGAAGTAATGGTGGGTATAGCGATCATGGTGGATTAGACAGGATTTAAGTGATTTTGAAGATTACCAGACGCGAGTAGGCTCAAAACCACTTTGCGTTGACTATAAAATATAAGCAATGATCTACGCTTTTAATGGCTTCATCCCTGTGGTGCATGAAAGTGCGTTTGTGCATCCTCAGGCGGCAGTGACGGGCCATGTCATCATTGGCCGTGATGTGTACGTGGGACCCGGAGCCGCCATACGGGGTGATTGGGGCCAGATCATCATTGACGACGGTTGCAATATTCAGGAAAACTGTACTATTCACATGTTTCCGGGTGTCACGGTGCGCCTGTATGAAGGAGCGCATATCGGGCATGGGGCTATCATACACGGGGCCACCATAGGCCGCAATTGTTTGGTGGGCATGAACGCCGTCATCATGGACGAGGTAGAATTAGGCGAGGAATGCATTGTGGGTGCCTTGTGCTTTATGAAGGGCGGCGAAAAAATACCGCGCCGGAGCATGGTGGTGGGCAATCCGGGCCGCATCATCAAGGAAGTCAGCGATGAGCTCATGGCCTGGAAGACAGAGGGTACCAAGTTGTACCAGCAACTGCCGGCCCGATGCCACGATACCCTAAAGGCTTGCGAGCCATTGCGCGAAGTGCCTGAAAATCAGGAGGCTATGAGTGGGGAGTACAAGCCTTTGGTGTTGAGGAAGTAGTGATATAAAACCTTTTTCCAACGAAACCGAACATCTCCACGTCTTACCATTATCTTTCACTTAAACGCTACCTAATTCATGACCCTTGCTAGGATTTTCAAGTTATTTTTTCTATCATTTATTCCCTTCTTGCTCCTCCCCGGCTGCGATAAGGACAAGCCTACTATCATTAAAGGCACAGTGACGGATCGGAAGACGGGGAAGCCGATAGAAAAAGTTTCTATAGAAATTTCAGGCGAGCAATATGAAAAAGACAGAGAAGGTAGGATATTATATACATTAGCATACTGCAATACAGATGCTAATGGGAGCTATCTATGTAAACTTGATGGGAAAAATGCTTCGGCAAGATTTTGGAAAAACAATTATCTTAATCACTTCGGGGGTGGCGATGTTAGGGACGGTGAAGAAAACATCAGGGATGTTTCACTTGTGCCGCGTGATGGCTTTTTATCCCTTACGATTCAAAACCTTACAGGCCAATACGATACCATTTATGCGCTTGTGCTGAGTCCTATCAAAATAGCAGAAGAAAGAGATCCTTCCGGATATTCAACGAAAAAATACCCCCTGACCTTAAAGAAAAACGAGTCATACACTGAAGTTTTTAGAGTGGCTTCGCCTGACGAGGTCATTATTGTTTGGGAACACGCCAAAAAGGCAAATTATTTGAAGAAATCGGTCTCGGTCGTACCCAATGACACCGCGTCTTACACTTTAACCTACTAAACCTTATAAATTGTAATTTGCAATCATGGCCTTAGTTAAGATAAACCACCGGTTTACCCTATTGTTCCTATCATTTATCCCTTTCTTACTGCTCCCCAGCTGCGATAAGGACAAGCCTACTATCATCAAAGGTATCGTTACCGACCGAAAGACGGGGGTGCCTTTGGAGGGGGTTGTTGTACAAATAGACGGAGATAGGCCAGGAGAAAAAGGATTGACGGATTATTTTACCCTTTATTTTCAGTCCAATCCAAATGGCGAATATGAATGTACTTCAGATGGGAGAAATGTTTCGGCAAGATTTCTGAAAAATAATTATCTTGAGTACATTGGGGTTAGCGATATCAGAGACGGTGAAGAAAACATCAGGGATGTTTCGCTTGTGCCGCGTGATGGCTTTTTATCCCTTACGATTCAAAATGTCACGGGACAAAACGACACCATTTTTGTACTTGTGTTCAGCCCCATCAAAATGACAGAAGAGAGGACACAAGCAGGGTATTCAACAAAAAAATATCCATTAATTTTAAAGAAAGATGAAATATATCAGGAGGTTTTCCCTTTGGCCTCGCCTGATGAGGTAAAGATAAAATGGAAACACACCAAAAATGGAATTTCAAATCAGTATGCGCTACCAATAGTATCCAATGACACTGCGTCTTACACTTTAACCTACTAAACCTTATAATCTTTTTGGTTTAGATTGCCTGTTGGTACTTCCATCCCTGCTCTAAGGAATCCATACATGCCAAATACTGGCAGTATCGAAAAAATCTACACAAGCATTTTATGGCTATGGATCGCGACCCAAGCGGATGCATCCAAGATGGAATTGGGCAAAGCCAATCGGATCCTTGTATCTGTTCTAAAAATGGCTATGGCCTGCCCGAAACAAGTATCGAAAGGCAGCGCAGCGCGCTTTGGAGGATTTGTTCTTAGGGCTTCAGACATACAGGCGATTGGACATCATGGCCAATTGCTTAGCCCGGGAGCGATATAAGGAGATTGGAAGTCAACGATGGGGTAACCCTCAAAGTCACCCCATCGCTAAAGAGCCACTTTACTTCTTCTGGCTATCATGTATCAAAGCCTCTACACTTTTGGCTTTTAGTTGATCCAGAATTTTGGTGGCGGCGGCCTTGTCATTGCTCCTGAATACCACCACGGTGGAGAGCTTGCCGTTGTTGATTTTGTTGATCTCGGCGTTGAGATAGCCGAGTTTGATCACTTTTTCCAATTGGGTGCGCGCGCGATCTACATCGCTAAAAGAACCAACACGAACGCTATAACGACCTGATCCTAAACCTTTTACTGATTTTGGTGCGGTGCTTCCCACTGTTGGTGCCACTGTTTTAGGAGTGGTGGTTTTGTTGGCAGCTACGGTGCTGGGCTTGGCTGCTTCCGTTTTGGCTGCGTCCGTTTTGGGTGTTTCCTGTTTCGGAGCAGTAGTAGTGGGTGCGGCAGTGGTTTTAGGGCTGCTTACAGGCTCATCCTCAATGCCATCAGGCGTAGTGCCGGACTTGCTGGTGCCGAGGGATGTATCTTTGCTCACAAAACTGCTGCCGTTAGTGCCAGCGCTGTCTGGCTCGACATGGCGCATGTCATCCCATTGTTTCATGGCCTCGGCCTGTTTGGCCAATTCGGCTTTGTCATTGCGCATTTGACATGCCTTGTAGCCGCCAACGAGGATAAGGCCCAGTAGCAGCGCATAAAGTAGAAAGGTCAGTAAATTATTCGTCCTCATAAGTTGAAAATTTGTTTGTGGGGCGAAAGTATGGTTTTTCACCGCATCTTTGCTCCATGCTTTCAGTTTTTTCCGATACATGGTACATGCAACAGGCCCTCGCGCAGGCTCGCATGGCCTTTGAGGCGGGCGAAATACCCGTCGGGGCGGTTATTGTTTGTGATAATCGCATTATTGCAAAAGCGCACAACCAGACCGAGCAGTTGACTGACGTTACGGCACATGCTGAAATTTTGGCCATTACGGCCGCATCGGCTTATTTGGGCAGCAAGTACCTACAGGATTGTAGCCTTTTTGTTACCCTGGAGCCTTGTGTGATGTGCGCTGGTGCTTTGGCCTGGGCCCAAATTGGCCGGGTGGTTTATGGGGCCAGTGATGAAAAGCGGGGTTTTATGCTGCACGGCGGCAAATCCCTCCTGCACCCCAAAACCCGCTTGGAAATGGGCATCATGGAGCATGAATGTTCCGTTTTGATGACGGATTTTTTTAAGGGGAAACGCTGACAACAGTATGGTCGCGCAGCCTGCTTTGAATCATTTGGGGCAGGGCTGGCACATGGTGTTTAACTTCCGCTATAAATTCCCACACCAAAGGGAGCCGATCTGTTTCGGGCGGCTGAGCGCGGATGTATGCTGCTATGGCATCGCTAAGTGCGTTAAGTCCTTTACCGGATTCCATGATTTCGGCTATATGGCAATACCAGGGAATAAAGGGAAGATAGGAGGATTTTTGCTTGTAGGTTCTGTCCCGTTCCATGAGGCTGTACTGCCTGACGATGGCGATCAATCGGTTGTATTTGCCCAAATGAAACAATGCACTCAGGTAGTTGGTAAAAAAAAGATGCCAACGATACTCCAAAATTTCTTTGCTGTATGCCTTTAAAAAAGTGGTCGCGTAGCCCTCTGCGTTTTTGTATTGTCCGTTACAGATGAGGCTACGGATGTAAAAGGCAACATAACCAATCCGATTGTGAAAGTTCAAGGTGCTGCGGGCATCACTATGGGCTGATTTTAATAGAGCAAGCGCCTGTTCATGCTTTTTGCTGCGCAACAATACGGCGGTGAGGTTATTGACATAAAAAAGATAATCCGAGTTTCGGCCTCGTATAGATAGATATCCGTAGTAGGCTGCCGTGTCATAGTCTTTCAATTTGGAATGGAGCAGCAGGCGTTGGCTGTAAAAATTGCACAGAAGCCGCTTCGAGTAGTACACGCCGCTTTCAAATATTTTGTCCTGATATTCAAATTTTTCCAATAACACGGACAGGCGCCCATAATTCAAATGCACAAAAATGAGGCGGATGAGGGCAAAATATCGGTTTTGTCCGTCCAGGCTTTCGTCATAAAAAACATCGGTCAGCCATTGTTGCCAATGCTCGGAGTCCCCGCTCCCGGTGGCATATTGCCCGACGACATCTAAAGTGGCCTCGTGCAATTGTTCATAGGTTTTTTTGGCGCGTAGCCATTCCTCACGATGTGTTTTGAGGAATTTATCGGCCTGTTTGTGCTCCTTATGCCTGAATCGAATGAGCAAAAAATGGCGGAATGCCTGTACCAATTCGTAAAATTTGACAAAAAAGTAGTCGGTTGGTTTGGCCCGGCGCAGGTAGCGAAGCAATTCGCGCTCTTCCTCCGGCAACACGGCATCCGTCACTATTTTTCGTTCCATATTGACCAACCATTCAAATTGTGCATCGGCATCCACCTCATGCAGCCGAGTGGCAATCCAGGATTTTATTTCCGAGTACTTACGTTTGTCAATAGATGCATCAAAAGGTATGGGCTGGTGAATTTGTTTGCAATTGTGGTGCAGGCGCGACAAGATAGCCTGTTTTTCGGGATCCAAAAAACCGTTAACCGTAAGCAGCCACGCCGTTTCGTGTGGCAACAGCGTGGCTGCAAAATCCGAGAATGCCTGTAGTTTGGGTTTCATATCACGGTTGGTGAAGCGCAATCACACTAAGCTCAGAGGGTGACGCCACCATCCACGCTAAGTGTTGCGCCATTGATAAAAGCGGCTTCTTCAGAGGCCAAAAATACATAGGCGGCTGCTATTTCTTCGGGTTTGCCCAAGCGAGGGACAGGGGTTTTGGCCCGCAGGTCATCCAATATTTTTTCCGGTATGGTATCCATCATTTCGGTATGGATAAATCCGGGGGCTACGGCATTGGAGGTGATTCCCTTTCGCCCCAGTTCCTTTGCCCACACCTTGGTCATACCGATGACACCGGCCTTCGTGGCGGCGTAGTTGGTTTGTCCAAAATTGCCATAAAGCCCAACAACGGATGCTGCATTAAGGATGCGTCCCCAGTTTTGGGCTTCCATCATGGGTACTATGGCTTTGGTGCAATGGAACACCCCGCCAAGGTTGACGTCAATGACCTGTTGCCATAATTCGGGGGTCATTTTTTTTAAGGAGGCATCCCTGGTAATTCCTGCGTTGTTTACTAAAATGTGAACTGTTCCGAAGTCGGCCTGTACTTGTTTTGCAGCGGCTTCCACCGCTTGGTAATCGCTGGTATTTACGGTATAAAATCGCAGCTGATTATCATTTGTTGCCCATTCTAAGCGCAAGGTATCCATACGAGCAACATCCATGTCCCAAATGGCCACGGCAGCTCCTTCCTCCAAAAAACGTTTTGCGGTGGCTTTCCCGATGCCACTGGCTCCGCCTGTGACGACGGCAATTTTTCCTGATAGTCTTTTCATGTTCGATCAATTTTTTTTCGGGACAAAAGTAATGGCCCGTCAAGGTCGGTCTTTGGGTCGGGCAATAGTTTTATAAATAATGGTCTTGGCATTTTAAATTAATGACAAATATAAGATAATCAGCAAATTGAGTTATTAAATTGATTAATAATTATTCTTATGTCGGGCTTTCTTAAAAACGTTTTGATCTTTTTGGACGGAGCCTATTGGCATTCCTTTGTCTTTGGAAAAACGGTAATACTGAACAATGATGTTTGGCTATTAGTAAATTTTACCAAAAAAAAGAAACGATATGCAAAGCGAAAGTTGGTTTTGGGCAACGATAGGTTTGCTGGCTTGCTACGCGGCGGTCATCCTGTTTTTTGTTGTGCGGGGAGCGCGAAAGACGCATTCGATGAAGGATTATGCCGTAGGCAATATGGGTTTTTCGCCCGTGGTGGTAGGGCTATCGTTGGCGGCGAGTATAACGAGTGCAGCCACATTTGTGATCAATCCCGGATTTATTGCGCTGTTTGGTTGGAGTGCCTTTTTAGCCTTAGCTGTTGTGTTGCCTGTAGGGCTTATCCTTTCCCTGATTGTGCTGACCAAAAGTTTTCGCCGATATGGCAGTAGCGTAAAGGCGATGACCATGCCCCAATGGATAGGGCAGCGCTATGGCAGCCCCGCTTTTGCCTTCTTTTTTGCGGTGTTATCCTTGTTGTTGCTCACCTTTATCGTACTTATTTGTGTGGGTATGACCAAGGTATTGGCTCAAGCCTTGGGCATGAGTGAGACAGTGGTTTTGACATCTTTGGTGGTTTTTGTTTTTGGGTATATGATGTTTGGCGGAGCCAACGCCATGGTTTATACCAACACCGTGCAGGCAGGTATCATGCTTGTGGTAGCTGTAATGATGTTGGGTTCCGGATATGAGCATTTTAGTGCTGGCATCATGGGCTTTTGGGATAAAATAGCCGCTATTGCTCCTGAGCTGACCCTTAATTATAATACTAAAAGCCCTGTTTCGCGTGATTTTTTTGAAGTGGTGATCTGCAACTTCGTTGTAGGGGTGGCCATTGTCTGCCAACCGCACATCATCACCAAATCCCTGATGTTGCGTGATGATCGGGATGTCAATCGCTATCTTTTGGTGGGTATAGCGGCTGAAATACTCTTTTTTTTAGTGGTTTTTACGGGGTTTTATGCCCGTTTGATGTTTCCTGACCTCAAAATACCGGAAGGTGATGCGCTGAAAATGGATGGTATTATACCCGCGTATGTGGTGCATGAGTTTCCGGTTTGGGCGGGACTGTTGGTTATTTTGGGGCTCTTGTCGGCCGGGCTTTCCACTTTGGAGGGTTTAATTCAATCTGTATCAACCACCATTTCACAAGATCTGATTGCGCCCTTGATAGCCAATAAAGGTGATGAAAAACAGCAGTTTATTCGGCACCGGGCGGTTATTGCGGGGTTGGGACTTGCGGCAATACTGATGTCCAAACAGCAATTGGAGCAGCCCAACCTGAGTGTCGGTATTTTTGCTCAAAATGGGGTATATGCCTTTTTTTCTGCGGCCTTTGTACCTGTTTTGTTTGGTATTTTTATAAAAGACAGCCCGCGTATAGCCGTTGTTGGCGCTTCAATAACGGCTGTTTTGGTACACTTCGGCACTTATTACGGAGGGGTTTCTATGTATCTGCAAGGCCCAGTACGCAACCCGGCGGTGGCCGCCACCTTTGCCATATTGAGTTCTGTCATGGTCGGCTTGGCTCTTTATATTACCTTAAAAAAATCGGCGTCATGAAATATACTCTTTTTGTCGCATTTCTCTGCATGGCCCAATTGCTTTGGGCACAGTCCAGTCCATCAAAAAGCACTCCGATGAGCGAAACACAGTACATTACCCTGTCCTCGGGCATCAAAATAGCCTATACCGATCAGGGTACAGGGGCACAAACATTGGTCTTGATTCACGGTCTGGGGAGCAACCGCAAGAGCTGGCAAAAGAATATGGATTCCTTGTCCAAGCATACACGTTGTATCGCCTTGGACCTGCCGGGATACGGCCAGTCCTCTAAAGGTGATTACCCTTATGACATGGCATTTTTTGCTCAAAGCGTACGCGAATTTATTGCCGCGTTACCATTGAAAGAGGTGGTTTTGGTGGGGCATTCCATGGGCGGGCAAATTGCGCTGACAGCCCTGTTGGAGGATAGCAGTTTGGCCAAAAAATTAGTACTGCTTGCCCCTGCGGGTTTTGAAACCTTTACAGAGCAGGAAAAGGCTTGGTTCTCAATGGTTTATACACCCGCCGTGCTGAAAGCCACATCCGCCGAACAGATCAGAAAAAATTTTGAACTGAATTTCGTCCGTTTTCCCGCAGATGCGGAATTTATGATACAGGATCGTATGGCTTTGCGCGAAACCCCCGAATATGACCAGTATTGCAACATGATCCCCAAATGTGTCATGGGCATGCTGAATCAGCCCGTTTTTGCACGATTACCTGAATTGCGCCAAACCAGTTTGGTCCTTTACGGGGAAAATGATGCGCTTATCCCAAATCGGATTTTACACAAAACGCTGACTACCCGCTCGGTGGCTGAGTCAGGACAAAGCCGCCTGCCGAATAGTAGCCTTCATCTTATTCCCAATGTTGGGCATTTCGTCCAATGGGAAGGCGCGTCGGCTGTCAACACTGCCATTCTTGGTTTTTTACAATAAAAAAATCTCCCTTCACCACTTACGTACACACATAGCATGAAAAAAATTTCGACACTCTTATTTTCTGTGGCCGTTTTGGTCACCAGTATTTTTGGCCAAAAGGCAACCGTTAGCGGAAAAATTACCGAAACTGAAACAGGAGAGGCCATTTTTAGGGCTACTGTCCTGCAAGAAGGCACAGCCAATGGCACCTTTACGGATGCATCCGGTATGTACACCCTTAGCTTGCCGGCAGGGAACCACAACCTAATTGTTTCCTATTTGGGTTACCGTACAGAAACCCGTGCCATTAGTGTTAGTGCGGGGCAAAATTTAAGCCTGGATTTGACCCTGTCCTCCTCTGCGTTGCAGGGCGAAGAAGTAGTTATTTCTGCCTCTCGCCGTGCCGAGAAACTGACCAATGCACCTGCAACTATCTCCGTTGTCACCGCAAAAGCCATTAGCGAGCATCCCTCTTTTAATGTGGCTGAGTTGTTGGGCAGGCAGCGCGGTGTGGATTATGTGCGGTCGGGCGTATTGGGGATAGGGATCAATGCGAGGGGCTTCAACAGCGCTTTTAACCCCAAAAACCTTCAGATCAATGATGGTCGTTTGTCCTCCCTGATTGCCACGGGTTTACCCCTTGGTGCCCTCAGCACTACGGTAAAAGAAGATATTGAGCGGGTGGAGGTTATCCTCGGGCCTTCATCAGCCTTATATGGCCCGAATGCACATAACGGTTTGTTGAACACAACGACCAAAGACCCTCGTGCATATCAGGGTACCACGGTTGCCTTAGGGGCAGGAAACCAGAGCGTATTCACCGGGCGTTTGCGCCATGCCACCAAAATCAATGACAAATTTGCTTTAAAAATAAGCGGTGAATACACGCAAGGCGAGGAGTTTGACTTTACGGATACGGTATATTCCGTTGCAGGAGGCGTCCAGTTTGCAAAATATCCAGAGTTTTTGCTAAACCGCAATTTTGACCACCTGGCGGGCGAAGCCCAGCTGTATTACAGTGTTAATAAAAAATCAGATCTTATCGTTGGCTACGGGGCATCCAACAGCAACAATATCGGTAATACCAATGCCGGGCGCAATCAAATACGCGATTGGGGCTATTGAGCGGGTGGAGGTTATCCTCGGGCCTTCATCAGCCTTATATGGCCCGAATGCACATAACGGTTTGTTGAACACAACGACCAAAGACCCTCGTGCATATCAGGGTACCACGGTTGCCTTAGGGGCAGGAAACCAGAGCGTATTCACCGGGCGTTTGCGCCATGCCACCAAAATCAATGACAAATTTGCTTTAAAAATAAGCGGTGAATACACGCAAGGCGAGGAGTTTGACTTTACGGATACGGTATATTCCGTTGCAGGAGGCGTCCAGTTTGCAAAATATCCAGAGTTTTTGCTAAACCGCAATTTTGACCACCTGGCGGGCGAAGCCCAGCTGTATTACAGTGTTAATAAAAAATCAGATCTTATCGTTGGCTACGGGGCATCCAACAGCAACAATATCGGTAATACCAATGCCGGGCGCAATCAAATACGCGATTGGGGCGTGAGCTGGGCGCAGGTACGCTACGTATCGCCCCGTCTTTACCTTAACTTGTACAATACCTGGAGCGGCACAGACTCCACTTACGCCATGAACCGCCGAACCCTCAACTATTGGTCCTATAAAAATGCCCGTAATACGGATGGTACCCCAAAATTTACGGAAGAGGTAGCCCGATCAAAATCTTTGGCCTCCTTCTGGCTCCCCAATGCCGCTTTGCCGAACGGCGGAAGTGATTTGGCTCGTGGGGCGCTTTTTCAGGATCAATCACAACGCCTTAATGCTGAAGCCCAATACAACAACTCGGCGGGCAAACTTTTTGACTTTATCGTTGGGATTCAATACCAACGTGATGTAGCTAACAGTAACAATACCTATTTGTTGGACAAAGGTGGTGATATTGTCATCGGTCAGGTAGGCGGCTATGCCCAATTGGAGCGTCGTTTTGGTAAATTCCGCACGGTACTTGCTGCCCGGGCAGATAACCATGACCTTTATGGATTCAACTTTATCCCCAAAGCAGCATTGGTGTACAATGTTGGGGACAATGGCGCGGCACGCCTTACCTACGGACAGGGGATTGCAGCACCAACTATCCTGAACCTTTCCGCCAATATTTTTGGTGGTTTACTGCTTGGTAACGGAGAAGGCTTCACCGTCAAGGAGGTAGATATTACAACACAAAGTATTGTCAACACCTATCAAGTGCAGAAACTTACCGTTGAAAAAATAAAGACCATTGAAATGGGCTACAAGGGCCTACTCGGTGGCAAGCTGTTTGTGGACGCCAACGCCTATTATAATATTAGTGAAAATTTCCTTAGCCCGTCTATTGATATTGCGCCCAACCGAGAGCTATTTGACCATGACAATAACCCTGCTACGCCTAATATTACCAAAATTAATGGCTTTGCTACCACACGTGGCGACCAGCCATTGGGAGAAATAACCACGGTGGCTCCCATCGTGCCCAATGGAGAATCAGGCGCCAACACGGTGTTGTCCTATGTCAATTTTGGCAACGTGAATACTTATGGCTTTGATGCTTCTTTGAGTTATGCATTTACCCCCAACCTCACCGCCATGCTCAACTATTCATGGTTCGGGTTTGATCTGGATGAGACGGACAGGGCCAATGATGGCAACAAGGACGGATTGGTCAACGAAAATGACCTGCCCATCAATACGCCTTCAAACAAGCTTGGATTGGGCCTGAATTACAGCAAAAAACGCTTATATGCATCACTTTTTGGCCGTTGGGTGCAGGAATATGACTTCTTTAGTGGTATTAATGTAGCGGCTAAAACGAATACCGCTTTGATATATGGTGGTAACCAGGTAATTGAGAACAAACG
Source organism: uncultured Saprospiraceae bacterium (assembly GCA_964539805.1). Classification (GTDB taxonomy): domain Bacteria; phylum Bacteroidota; class Bacteroidia; order Chitinophagales; family Saprospiraceae; genus M3007. The sequence goes on from CAZIKN010000015.1 coordinate 38,490, forward strand.
GGTAGGCACATCCTTCAATAATGGCCCCTTGGGCGGATTCTTTAACGTTGACCTCGGATTGGGCTATAAATTTGGAAAATCACTTACCGTTTCCGGCCAGATAGTCAATTTGTTCAATAGTGAAGTGCGCGAGTTTGTTGCTTCCCCTAGTATTTCTCGCCTATATTCTATTGAACTGAAAGTGGATTTACCTGCCATTAAACGGGATTAAGATCGCGTAATAACCTCATACAAAATGTGTTTGTGCGGCCGTCTCAAAAGTGGATAACGAAACATTGTTTGCCGCTTTTTGAGATGGCCGCTTTAAAACAATATCAATATGCCGACTGCAACCATCATGTCCGTAGCAGCGTATGCGCCCACCCGCGTGCTGGACAATCAATATTTCAACAATCTCCTCGGCGATGATGTGGATACCTGGCTCCGCGAAAATGTGGAAATATACCACCGACATTGGTGTAATGATGGAGAGAGTACTGCTGATTTGGCTGAAAAAGCGACAACAGTCGCTCTAGAACGGGCTGGAATATCTGCCCGAGATTTAGACCTCATTATCCTTTCTACAGATACGCCCGAGTTTGTATCACCATCCACAGCTGCGGTATTGCAACACCGTATTGGCGCAACCAATGCAGGCACTTTTGATTTGAATACCGCTTGTGCCGGGTTTGTTACAGCCTTGGATACGGCATCCAAATTCATCAAAGCAGATGAAAACTACCGCCATGTGCTGGTGGTAGGTGCTTATGCTATGTCCAAGCACCTTAATATGGAAGATAAAAAGACGGTGACTTTGTTTGCCGATGGTGCTGGTGCTGTTGTATTGCGAGCAGAGCAATCAGCTGATAGCCATGGCCGCGGCTTTTTGGGAGCGCAACTCATCACCAAAGGCGAATATAATGAATGGATGGGTATTTATGCTGGAGGCACACAAAAGCCTGTAAATCATGAAGTTTTGGAAAGGCACGAGCATCAATTACAGTTTGTACGCAGGTTCCCAAAAGAATTGAACCCTGAAATCTGGTCCATGATGGCCCATACCTTATGCCAGCGGATAGGCGCAAGCCCGCAAGAGGTGCAGCACTATTTTATCACACAAATCAATGTGCATGCCATACGGGAAACGCTGGATCGCCTTGGGGTGCCTCGTGAGCGTGGGCACACTATTATGCACGAATATGGTTACACGGGTTCAGCCTGCATCCCGATGGCATTCAATGATGCCTGGGAGCAAGGCAAGGTCAAAATAGGTGACCTGATTTTTTTTATAGGCAGTGGAGGAGGCTTATCTTTCGCCGCCGCCGCATTTCGGATGTGATCATTCGGATACGGATGCTTAAACATATTATCTTATCATGTACACTACCGACTGGAGCGCAAAATGGGCAGTTTATGCGCCGGATAAAACTGCTTTTCGGGAATGGGAAAGCGGACGGTTTATAAGCTATTATGAACTAAATCAGACCGCTGATGCACTGGCATGGCATTGGACAACACAGCTTGGGCTTAAAAAGGGGGATAGAATTGCCGTGTTGTCTGAGTTTTGTATCAACTATATGGTGCTTTTCGCTGCTGCGCAAAAAACGGGCAGTATTTTAGTCCCCCTAAATTACCGCCTCGCGGCTACGGAATTGGATTACATGCTCAAGAATGCACGGCCAGTTATGGCTATTTCCGAATCCAAATTTCAATATTTGTTTGATGCCGCCCCGTATTATCAGAAGATTGATCATGTGCTTGCCTTAGAAAATTTGGCTGAATCATGGGTTCAATCACCTTCACCTAAGCCATTCCCAAGCGTGGCTATAGGAGAAAAAGACCCAGTTTTTATCCTTTATACCTCAGGAACCACCGGTTTTCCCAAAGGAGCCATTTACACCCATAAAATGCTGTTCTGGAACAGCATCAATACATCTATCTCCCTGATTATCAATACGGAAAGCCGTACCTTGTTGTTTGCTCCACCATTTCATACGGGAGGCTGGAATGTACTGACCACACCTTTTTTGCATCATGGGGCCTACAGCTGTCTTTTGAAAAAGTTTGACCCGGCGCTCGTTTTGCAACTATTGCAAGAGGAGCGCTGCACCTTGTTCTTCGGCGTGCCCACAATGCTCAAGATGTTGGCGGACGAGCCTGGCTTTTCAAGCGCGCAGTTTCCTTATCTTCAATATGCAATAGTGGGCGGAGAGCCCATGCCTCTGACGTTGATTGAAAAATGGCACGATAAAGGCGTGCTGATACGGCAGGGCTATGGTATGACGGAGGTAGGCCCCAATCTTACCTCGTTGCACCAAAACGATGCCTCCCGCAAGCGCGGCAGTATAGGCCGCCCCAATTTTTATGTCGAAACGCTTATTGCAGATGAGAATGGTAATGATTGCCCACCGAATACGCCCGGAGAGCTATGGTTGCGCGGGCCAATGGTGACACCGGGATACTGGCGCAACAAAAAGGCCACGGAAAAGGCATTTGCAACAGGAGGGTGGTTTCGCAGTGGCGATCTTGTTCAAAAGGATGAAGAAGGGTATCTTTATGTGATTGACCGCCTGAAAAATATGTTTATTAGCGGGGGGGAAAACGTGTACCCCGCTGAAATAGAGCGTATTATGTTAAAAAATTCCAATATTGCAGAAGTTGCAATCATTGGTGTGCCTGATGAAAAATGGGGCGAAGTAGGTCGTGCATTTGTAGTGCTAAAACAAGGCATTACTACAGACAAAGAGGCCATATTGGCCTTTTGCAAGGCCAATATGGCAAAGTATAAAGTACCTAAGGATATTGTATTTTTGGATGCGCTCCCTAAAAATGATACAGGCAAGCTAAATCGTTTAGCGTTGTCTTTCAAGCATCCAGCTGTTGTTTGAATTATCAACGTCAGGAATGGTCTTTTTTCCCATTTTGATGGATTTTAAGGTTTTACCTGCTTTCCCGGTCACGCGGAAAAGGCTTTTGCCATCACGCCAAATAGCAGGACTGTGGTGTATGCTCTCCGTGTTGCCGTCCGTGTATTCTAATTCCAGGTGTAGCGGTACTGGTATGTTACCTTTTCGCTCTATGGCAATGCTCTGGCCAGATTTCATATCGCCCGGCATCACGCCTGCAATAGCCAGATCTGGATAGCCCCATTCAAAAAACCATGGTTTCCAAAACCAATCAAGGTTTTGGCCCGATACATCGTTCCAGGTATTGAAAAAATCAAAAGGCAGCGGGTGTTTCCCTTTCCAGCGATCCATATATTCAGTCATACAGCGATGGAAGCTGTCATATCCGAGCAAATCCAACAGGCTGAAATAGGCATTTTGCGGGCGCTGATACGCGGCGTTTCGATAGGCCGTGCTCAGGTTGCTGGAGCGCACCATGGGCGGCACGTCATTTTCGGTGCCGGCAACAATGGAATAAGGGCGCACGCCGCCCAAGGTATGGTTGCTCAAGGAGTCGGAAAGCAGGTAATCAAAAAATGCTGCCCAACCCTCGTCCATCCAGGCGTAGTTTTGCTCGTTTATGCCCATCATAAAAGGGAAATAGGTGTGACTGACCTCGTGTACGGTAAGGGTCATGGGCGAATTGGGGGCAGTACTCACATCGTTGCACATCATGGGGTATTCCATGCCATCATTGCCATTAAAAACGGTCATGACAGGGTAAGGAAATGGGTAACCTGGCAACCAGTTGCTCATCAGTCCAATGCCATCCGCCGCGATACGCGCTACTTGGGGATAGTCCGTAGAGGCACTATTGTAGGCAGCGCTGACGAATGTCCTTCGACCGGTCTTGTTGTCCACAACGACCGAGGTGGCGTCCCAGTTATAGTGGTCGCTGCTGGCAAAGGCAAAATCGGGGACGTCCTTTGCCAAAAAACGGAAGCTTTGAGCGGCTTTTTTCTTATAAATGCCACCTTTTTGCAGTTCTTTTTCGGTAAAAATGCTGATGACTTCTTTGCTGGTCTGCGCCCGTTTCCAGCGATCCAGGTAGCTCGAGGTCAATATATCGGCGGCATTTTGCCATTCTCCAGTGGCCCATACCTGAAAGCCGGCTGGCATGGTGATGGTCACATCATAATCGGCAAAATCATGGTAAAACTCCTGCTGCCCATTGTAAGGATGGCTTGCCCAGCCATTCAGATCATCATATACAGCCACTTGCGGATACCAGTAAGGCACAAAAAAAGTAGTGCTATCGCACACGCACTCACGCGCGGCGTCCTCTCCGGCAGGCAGGGTATAAGACCAGGAGATGTTTAAAGTTGTTTTGGCCCCGGGGGGCAATGGGCTGTCTTTTAAGGATATATCCAAAAAAGTGTTGGCCTTGGTTCGTTTTTTTTCGTCTACCATCTGGCCATTGTAGCGCAAATCCGTGATGCGAACGCCTTCGTCAGACACATCAGATGCGGTGACGTCGTATGCCCTAAGGCTGCCTTTGCGGTAGCGATCGTGTGCCATTTTCAGGCGGATCATTTTCAGGGTATCCGGGCTGTTGTTTTCATACACAATCGTCGCCTCGCCATTCAAAAGCCTGGTTTTGGGTGTTATACTGGCTTTAAGGTTGTAAGAAGCCCTGTTTTGCCAATATTTTGGACCGGGCCTGCCATCCCAACTGCGGGTGCCCATGTCATAGGGCTTTTGCATATTTCGAGGGACATAAAGCGATGTTTGGGCACAAACAACAAAAGAATAAAGAAAAAATAAGGCGACGGTAAAAAAGCGCATGGTAAAATTATTGGTGTAAAAACAAGACGCAAAAGTACTTTTTTCTACACATAGCAGTCAATTTACTCGCTCCTTATGATTTTGCCTGCCGCCGATTGATCGCGAACCGCCAATCGCCAAAAGTAAATACCTGGTGATGGCAAGGCTTCGGCAGGGATTTCTATTTGCACATTTCCACTGTTTACATTCATGGACTGACGAAAAACGGAGCGGCCTGAAGCATCAATAGTTTCAAATATAACACTTTCATAATCAGGTGAATAAAACTGCAAATATGCGGTTCCTGCAGATGGGTTGGGTACTATTGATGCTTCTATCCTATGGTCTGGCTCATTGGTGTTGGAAGTTTGAGCCTCCACGCGGCACATCTCCACGCCCATAAAAACCAAAGTTTGTGCAGGAATGGCCGTGCCGAGAAAGTCATATCCCTGGGGAATAGGCTCACTAAGCGGATCGGGTTTGGGAAATACGTGAGTTTCCGGGTAAAAGCGCCATAACGGCAAAGTATCGTTGATAAAGCCCAAAACAGCCTTGCGACAAGCAATTATATCTGCGGAATCTACCCGGTTATTGCGATCCATATCAGCAGCAATGTATTGCCAGTTTTGGGTAAATGGTTTTGTGCCAGTGATGTGCTGGAGCATTCGTTCCATATTTTGAGCCAAATCGAAAGTTGTCAATCCTTTTAGCGGATCCGCGGTCTTTTGAACTTCCGCCCTAAGGGAGCCCAGTGCTGCACTATCCAAAAAAAGGCTCGCATTGCCTTGAAAATCAGTTTTTTCCCTATCCAATTCTTTCTCAGAATCTTTTTCAATTACTGTCGCCAGCGCTTCTTCTATTTCCAATGAGGTTTTGGCGTTTTTTGCCTTTATCTTTATGGTGCTGCTTCCATAACAAATAATAATCGGGGGAACTACATCATTTTGACCCTTGGCGATAGAAGCAAATAAAACAAAAGATAAAAGAAAGGCGCACTTCTTCATAAGCGTAAAAAATTGATAGTGAAGATTTTTGTGCAAAATTAAGGGAAATGCAATGTTATCATTGACCAATATGCGTCAAATGGTGTTTTTCGCCGGAGTTACGCTTGTTTTGCTTCCACACAACACCAATGTCCGCCTAAATACCCATCCAAACCATCAATTTTGGCCCAAAAACCAGACAGCCCACTACCAAAGCAGCAATAGCGGCCAACAAAACGGCAGCGGCGGCGGCATCCTTGGCCTTGCCCGCCAAAGGGTGATAATCCGGTGATACGAGATCGGTCAGGTATTCCACCGCAGTATTCATGGCTTCCAGGGCCATCACCATACCGATGCAGATGCAGATGGCAATCCATTCCGAGGTGCTGATGTTCAAAACAATACCCAACACGATAGCCATAAAGGCTGCCAGTAGGTGAATGCGCATATTGTATTGTGTGCGCAATACATCGGCTACCCCTTTAAAGGCGTAGTAAAAACTTTTGATTCGCTTGGATAAGGACATTATTTTTTACTGGCCTCGAACAAAAAGGCTTTTTCCTCCTGCGTAAGGCTGTCATAGCCATTGGCCTTGATCTTGTCCAAAATGGCATCCAATTTTTCCTGATGTGAGAGATCATGTTTGTCGCTCACATTGTTTGGCTTGCCTTGGCCCCCGCCCCTTGTGGTTTTAAAAACAGGCTGTTTGGGGCGTTTTTGATTGGAAAAGATTGTTTTGATGCGATCCAGAACATTGTTGAGCGGTTCTGTCATGTCTTTACCATCACGCAGGCGGTACACAAAAAAACAGCCCATGACAAAACCCGCCAAGTGGGCAGCAGGCCCACCGGTACCCATGCGCCCCGCCACAGAAGCCAGATCAAGCAGTACCAAAACAAGCACAACGTATTTCACCTTTACACTGCCCAATAACAGCAATGGAACGCGGTACTCGGGTGCCAAAATAAGGGCAGCACCACCAAAGCCCATTACTGCCGCAGATGCCCCGAGCGCGTATATGCCCAATGAGGCGAATTGGGCAGTCAGCACAAAAACAGCCCCGCCCATAAAACCACAGATCAAATAAAGGGGCAAAATCCGACGATCACCGACCAGATCCCCAACGATGGTGCCAAAAAGGTACAGCCCAATCAGGTTGTTGAACAAGTGCCAAAATTCATCGTGCAGAAACATGTGGGTGCCAACCGTCCAGAACCGCCACATCAGTTTGTTCAGGTCGGCGGGAATCCAAAGGAAGTCCAACAGACGATAATACAGACCCTGTGGATGGCCCAAGGTGAAGCCGCCCAAGATGAGCCAGATCAATTTCAGCACTACAAATACGGCGAAATTGACGACTACCAGCTTCGTGACCATATTGCCCGCACGAAGCGAATATTTAAAATCATCCCAAATTGAATTAAAGAGAGCCATAGCGTTTATTGACAGAAGGGCGAAAGTTACGGCTTGTTGCGCATAATCAAAATGTGGAATAGCATATAGGCCAAAAATGTTTGTACTTTTGCAGCCTTAATTTTTTGGCCCCTGATATAAAAAAGGCCAAAAATCCGAGATCAACCGGATCTAATAAGTCCATTTTTAAAAGATGAAGGAACTAAAATCGTATTTTAACAGCAATAAGGATCGTTTTTTGAGCGAGCTGCTCGAAATCCTCAAGATACCCAGCATCAGTGCTGATCCCAAATATGCACCCGATGTGCGCCGAATGGCAGAAGCCACTGCTGAGCACCTGCGCAAAGTGGGCGCGGATGCCGTTGAGGTGTTCGAAACCGCCGGCCACCCCATCGTTTATGGCGAAAAAATGGTGGACAAAAAAGCACCCACCGTGCTGGTGTATGGCCACTACGACGTACAACCCGCCGATCCGCTCGAACTTTGGGACAGCCCGCCCTTTGAACCGGTGGTCAAAAAGACCAAAAACCACCCGCAAGGTGCCATTTTTGCACGCGGCTCCTGCGATGACAAAGGCCAGTTCTTCATGCACGTCAAGGCATTTGAAATGATGCTCCAAAACAATCAACTGCCTTGCAATGTGAAATTCATGATAGAGGGCGAGGAGGAGGTTGGCTCCAAAAACTTGGAAAAATTTTGTACGGAAAACAAAAAGAAACTCGCTTGCGATGTAGTGCTCATATCCGATACAAGCATTATTGACAACGAAACGCCAAGCCTAACCGTGGGCCTGCGCGGCCTTTGCTATATGGAAGTGGAAGTCACCGGCCCCAACCGCGACCTGCATTCGGGCGTTTACGGTGGCGCTGTGCCAAACCCCATCAACGTACTGTGCGACATGATCTCCTCGCTCCACGACGAAAAACGCCGCATCACCGTCAAAGGCTTTTATGACGACGTGGAAAAAGTGAGCGCCAAGGAGCGGAAAATGATGAATCAGGCCCCGTTTGACGAAAAAGCCTACATCAAAGACCTGAAAATCGGCGAGCTCATGGGCGAAAAAGGCTACACCACCATAGAGCGCACAGGCATCCGCCCCACCTTGGATGTCAATGGCATCTGGGGCGGCTATATCGGCGAAGGGGCCAAAACGGTGCTGCCCAGCAAGGCGTTTGCCAAAATATCTATGCGTTTGGTTCCCAATCAGGATCCCAAAAAGATCGAAAAGTTGTTTCAAAAGCACTTTGAATCCCTGGCTCCCAAGAGCGTAAAAGTAAAGGTAAATGCCCACCACGGCGGCTGGCCGGTGGTGACACCTACGGATTCCGTGGAGTACAAAGCAGCTGAAAGGGCCCTCGAAGCCGCCTTTGGCAAAAAGCCCCTGCCCCAGCGCGGTGGCGGCAGCATACCCATCGTGGCCATGTTCAAAAAAGTGTTCAATTGCAGCTCCATCCTCATGGGCTTTGGGCTTGATTCCGATGACATCCACTCGCCCAATGAACATTATGGCTTATTCAATTTCTACAAAGGCATTGAAACCATTCCGTATTTTTACCAGTTTTATGCGGAGATGAAGAAGTAATTTGAATCTGCAATGTGAAACACAAAACATCTAAAATCCCAACTGCGAAATGAAACCTCGCAGCACATCATACACCATGTATCGTACCCATAATTGCGGCGAACTTCGCCTTTCTGACGCACAAAAAATCGTAACCCTCAGCGGCTGGGCCGCCACCATACGCGACAAAGGCGGCCTGCTTTGGATTGATCTGCGCGACCGCTACGGCATCACACAACTCTATTTTGATGAAAGCCACACCGCACCCGAATTGGTCGCGCTGGCCCGCACCGTAGGCCGCGAATTCGTGCTGCAAGCCACGGGGGAAGTGATCGAGCGCGCCTCTAAAACCAACAAAATCCCTACGGGCGACATCGAAATAAAAGTATCCGAACTAAAAATCCTGAACGCGGCGAAAACTCCGCCCTTCACCATTCAGGACGACACGGATGGCGGTGACGACCTTCGCATGAAGTACCGATACCTTGATTTGCGCCGCAACGCTGTGCAGAAAAACCTCTTTTTCCGCTCTAACTTAGCCATAGAAACCCGCAAATACCTCGCGGAACAAGGGTTTATCGAGGTGGAAACACCTAATCTGATAAAAAGTACACCCGAGGGCGCACGCGACTTTGTGGTGCCGAGCCGCATGAACAAAGGCCAGTTCTATGCCCTGCCCCAAAGCCCCCAAACCTTCAAGCAAATCCTGATGGTAGCGGGTTTTGACAAATATTTCCAGATCGTGAAATGCTTCCGGGACGAAGACCTTCGTGCCGACCGCCAGCCCGAGTTTACCCAGATTGACTGTGAAATGTCCTTCGTGCACCAAGAAGACATCCTCAACACCTTCGAGGGCTTGACCAAACACCTGTTCAAATCCGCCCTGGGCGTTGAATTGTCCGATTTTCCCCGCATGACCTACGACGAGGCCATGCGTCGCTACGGCTCGGACAAACCCGACCTGCGTTTTGAAATGGCCTTTACCGACCTGAAATCACCTGCGGGAAGCGAGTTTGGCAGCGGCGTGGATGTAGTGCCTGCCGGATTTCCTGTTTTTGACGGTGCTGAATCGGTCATCGCTATATGTGCGCCGGGCTGCGCCGAGTATTCCCGCAAGCAAATTGACGAGCTCACCGAGTGGGTCAAACGCCCACAAATCGGTGCCAAAGGTTTGGTTTATGTCAGATGCGAGGCCGATGGCAGTTACAAATCCAGCGTGGACAAATTTTACACGCCCGATACCTTAAAAATCTGGGCCGAAAAATGTGGCGCCAAACCCGGTGACCTGATCTTCATCCTTTGCGGCGAAGACGAACGCACCCGCAAACAACTCTGCGAACTGCGCCTCGAAATGGGCAACCGTCTTGAACTGCGCAAACCCGACGAATTTAAGCCACTCTGGGTGGTTGATTTCCCACTTTTGGAATGGGATGAGGATGAAGCCCGCTTTTTTGCCATGCACCACCCCTTTACCTCGCCCAAGCCGCAGGACATACCCAAAATGGAAAGCGACGACCGCACGACCCTCAAATCCATGCGTGCCGATGCTTATGATCTGGTGCTCAACGGCGTGGAAATCGGCGGCGGCTCCATCCGTATCCACGACCGCGATTTGCAGGCGCGCAATTTCCGCCTCCTCGGCTTTACGCCCGAAGAAGCCGAAGCGCAGTTTGGCTTCTTGCTCGGTGCCTTTGAGTTTGGCGCGCCCCCGCACGGTGGCATCGCCTTCGGTTTTGACCGCCTCAATGCCGTGATGAACGGTGCCAACTCCATCCGCGACTTTATCGCCTTCCCCAAAAACAATCAGGGACGTGATATGATGATTGATGCGCCGGACAGCATCAAACTAAAACAATTGGAGGAATTGGGCATACGGGTGGTGGAAGCGCCAAAGGGGTAGTGCCAGATCCGGCGAGTGGCCTGTCAATATAGGTGCGGGGTCGTAAGACCCCACGCACGGCGGGTTTATCCGACCCCAAGAGGGCGGGTTTATCCGACACCACGCACGGCGGGCTTGTCCGAAAAATTTAGCAGTTGACTTAAGCCTTGCGGACTGTCGGTTTGACACCGACTGGTCCGCTAAGTGAGCATCTTTTTACCCTTAAGTCAACAGCATTGATCCCGCGCCAGCGAAGAAATTAGTAACTTTCATTCGCCTGACCAGAGGACAAACCCTTCTCAAATGCAACTCTGACTGAAGTAAGAATATAACCTAACAGGTTTGTTCCTTTCCAATGATTAACATGGAATCGCATTGGATCATCTGCGGATCTGCCTAATTCAGAACTCACTTTAACTTAATGAATTGAAATCTTTTAAGAACAAAGCCGAAGCGAACTAATAGACCTGTTGGTAACAGCAAAACCTTAAACGTCAATGAACGGAATTGCTCACGCACCCATAAAAAATAGGACATAAAGTGTGCTTAAAAGATTCGTAAACTTGCCCTCACGCCAGCACTTTACTTACCCATTCGGGGTAAAACATCAGTTCAAAATCGGTTTGTTGGAGCATTTCATGGGCTTGTTGACGATTTAGGCCAAAAAAATCGGCAACTTTCCGGTGTGAAAGCGAAATGCCTTTCTCTGTTTTGGCCTCTTCCAGGTCTTTTACGGCTGAGCGCAGCAGCTTGATCAGCAGGCGGAAACCCGCGTGTTGTGCCAAGGCCTTTATTTTTTCGTTGTTGCGTGCAACCACCATTTCGTAGTAAAAGTTGGGCGTTTCCAAGTTATTGAGTCCCATTTGGGCGGCCATTTCAGCTATATCAGTGGTTTTAAACTTAAAAATATCGTATTTCTCGCCACGCTCGTCCATGCCTCGCACACCCCGCTCCGCCCAATCAGCACTAAGTATAAGGCCAATAAGGCCTACAATGCCGCCTTCGTGTGCTTGTAGTTTTTGGGCAAACCCGGCCTCGAGCGCAGGCAGACTCATCACATCTATGGTGTTGTGTTCATGTCCTGCAAACTGGAGCAAGGTCCTGTATTCGCGCTCTGCCGTGCTTTTTGACTGATAATAGATATGACAATGCGGGTTGTCGTTGGTGGCCGGGGTAAGGAGGTAGCGCAAGAGCGAGCCAAGGTCTGCAAAACGGCCTTTAGGGGCTGCTACAAGCATGGCATGGCGCACGGCATTGGCCTTAACCAAGCGGGCTACGCGCACCAGATCACTGTCATGGTCTGCCACTGTGCTGCCCAAAAAACCGACATCTATTTTGTTGGTATGCAGCAGGTCTGCAACTTCGCCGGAGTGGAAAAAGCCATGCCGATAAGGGTCAAAAGGCTCCAAACGTTCACCGCGTTTGCTGTAAGCTACCTGATGGGTATCTGCATGCGCATAAGCGGTCAAGGATACGGCGTCAAAAAACTCCTTGTTCGCGCTGTGTTCGTTCATCCACACCAAAGGAGCTGCCCAAAATCCCTGGGTGAAGCCCACAAAAAGACGATTATCCGTGTCGGGCATGGTAATATCTAAGGCGGCACAAACATCCAAGTAAAGTTCTTCATTGCCTTCCAAGCCGTGTTCCAGGCGGCTAAGTCTCGGAATATCTATCTTTTTTGCCCCTTTTTGGGTTAATAACTCCAAAAATTGCTTTTGCCCCATACCAACTGACTCCCGGTAGTCGCGGATAATTTGACCAATTTTCAATTTTTCCATTTTTGTAAAATTTATACAAATTTATAACAAATTGTACAATCAAACAAATTTTTATTATAATTACAACTCCCCCAATTTTGCCTTGTAAAACAATAATACAATGAACGAAATTATCCTCAAATCGCTCTCCGCAGCAGAAATCAGAACCCTTCAAAATCCCAACCAGGAGCAGGTTAGACAAACCTTGCCATTGCTCCTCAAGGAAATGGCTCTAAAAGGTTGGGTCACCGTACGCCAGCACACGCCTAAAATATCAGACAACCTACAGCCGCTGGTTATTCTAGGTCTCTTTAGCGCCTTGCTTTATGTGATCCAGCCTGTGATGTTCATGATTTTTGCCGTCATTGCCTTTGTCATTCTGGCAAGTATCTTTAGCCAAAAAATCGAGTTTCAGATTACCCCAAAAGGTCATAATGCTCTGCAAGCATCTGCCCAATCTACAGTACTGATCACTTTGCTCCGCGAACTTCAAGCGACTATAGGAAACAAAGAGCGCTGTACTATGCAGAACCTAAAAAAGCAACTGCGGGAAAAATACCAGGACAACAATGGATTTCACCAAAACCTGCTCCTACACTCGCTTACTTCCCAATCCTTGCTTATAAAACAATCCGATGCCAGCTATATACCCACCGGATTGGGCCATGATGTTCTCGCACAAGTAGAAATAAAAATAAAGGAGGCCAGGGAATTGCCCCCACTCATTAGGGCCCAGTCATCACAAGCATTGGCTTGGGCAGCAGCCCTCGGCGCTATTGTGCTGCTGACGCCAGATATGGAAGGGTATTTTGCTCCGCTCCTCGAACTCGGGTTTTATGAAATGGACCTTGAGAACGAAAGTGAAAAGCATGCTTACTCAAGTGACGGCGGCACCACCTATATTGACAACAACGATCAGGAAAAACATCCGGACCCTGATGCTGACTGGGGTGACAATAGTGACTTCTTAGATGGCTTGTTCAGTAGTCATGACGGCGGCCTCTCTTCTGACAGCACTGGCGGATGCGGGAGTGGTTGTGGTATTGATGGCAGCGGCTGTGGTAGTAGTGGTTGTGGTAGTGGCTGCGGTGGTGGCTGTGGTTCTTGATGCTAAAGTATTGATAATTAATTTTTTAGAGAAATAAAAATACCATTTGTTATGAAAAGTATTTCCCTTTGGAAATCTATTGATCAGTATCACCCGGACAAGCCGGGGGTAGCAATGCCCTTCTCGCGCCGATTGGCCATAGAAAATGGCTGGTCGCGACGTTATGCCCTGCGTGCCATTGAAGAGTACAAGCGCTTTATGTATTTAGCCTGTGTTGCAGGCCATTCCGTTACACCATCCGAGGAAGTAGATCAGGTTTGGCACCTACATTTGGTTTATTCCAGGGCATATTGGGACGAGTTTTGTGGCCACATCCTTGGGAAGGCACTACATCATACGCCTACAGAGGGCGGATCAAATGAAGATAGCAGGTACCTCGCACAATATGAACAGACCTTGGCGGCTTATCGGCAAGAATATGGCCAGGAGCCACCATCTGATATTTGGCCCGCCCCGCAGCAGCGCTTCAAGGGCGGCCTGTGGCGCTGGGTAAATTTGTCCAAGTATTGGGTGTTACGCAAGCCATTCTGAGGAAAAGATATTTACTGTCCAGTGAGCTGAGCCAAAATCTGCTTCGCCATAGCATTGCCCGGTTCTAAGGCCAGCGACTGCTGTAGGTCTGTTATTGCGCCTGCCCTGTCGCCGTTCTGCAATTTGATGCGGGCACGGGCAATCAGGATAGAAGCGGATTTTAGCCCTTTGGCCAGGGATTCACTTATTTTTTCCGCAGCCTTGGTGGTGTTACCTGACATAAACAGGGCATCAATATAGGGGGGCATAATTTTGTCGTAATTACCCGAATTGAGTTGGAGGACTTTTTCAAAATCAGGTACTGCCTTAGCGGGCTGATTGGTTTGCAGGTAGGCAAAAGCGCGATTAAAGTAAAAATTGTGGTAATTTGGATCCAGTTCAATGCATTTGCTGAACATTTCCAATGCCCTTGCGTGGTTGTTTTGCATACCTGATACAATACCCAGACCTTCATATCCATAAGCATCTGTAGGTTCCAATTGAATGGCTTTTTCAAAGTCAGCTTGCGCACGGGCCAGGTCATTGCGCTCCTTGCCCCATGACATACCGCGCTTGTTGTAGGCCGAGGCACAGTCGGGGTACAGCTCGATCACACGGGACCAAAGGCTGATAGAGTCTTTCCAAACAGCCACTTGACGTATGGATAAATTGACACAAAGCAATGAAAATAGCGCAAAAGCACTCCAAACTCCCCATTGGTAAACGCCTGGTTTGTTCTGAAGCCATTCATCAGCCCCAAAGGCCAACATGAACACCAGCCCCACATAGGGTAAGTAAGCATAACGGTCAGCCATTATGACTGATCCAACGGAAATAAACTGAAGTACTAAGGCCAACGAAACCAGGGTCCAGGCTAAGCCGAAAGCCAAGGTTTTGCGCCCATTCCAAAATGCCCAGGCCGTAAGCCCCAAATAGGCTAGTAAAAACAGGGGTGCCGCCAAATAGGGCATTCCGGCAGCCTGTACTAAGTTGGGATAAGGGTAATAAGTGCAAAGCCCGATAGGTATGAAGAGTTTATAGCAATATTGAGCAAGGCCGTAGGAGCCAAATTTCAAAATATTAAATGTGCCAAATGCGTCGCCACTTTTTAGGGTGTTCCGAATTTCTATATTGTCAAACCAGCCGTGAAAATTACCGCCCGCCTGGACATCCAATGCAATCAGGCCAAACAAGACGGACAAAGCAAAAAAGGGTGTTTTTTCCAGCCAAACCCTCAAAGAACGCATAGGCCTTCCATCCCAATAATCCACCAGCAGGTACAGCACCGGGAATACCACTGCCATAGCCTTTGAAAGGCAGGCCATTGCGAGCAATCCACTCGTAAGCAACAGAAAACCAATGTTTTGTGATCTGGCATAACGCAAATAGGTAAGCATGCTCAGCAGGCCAAAAAACACATACAGCACATCTTTTCGCTCACTTACCCAGGCCACAGACTCCACGTGAATGGGGTGTACCGCAAAAAGCAGTGCCGTAAAACCAGCCACCCACCATCGGCCACGGGTAAGCAGTCCGATAAAGAACAAAACCAAAAGACTATTTAACAGGTGGAGATATACATTCGTACGGATCATTGGCCCGGCCTTCATGCCGTTGCTTTGCACATTTTTCAGCAGACTCCACATGGTGACCGGATGAAAATTGTTGGACACAACCATGTGGTTGAGTCTGGCTATATTAGCCGGGGTTGGATTGGAAAGCACCGGGTTTTCAGTCACATACACTTGATCATCCCAGCTCACAAAATTATTTTTGTCCGCCTGTTGGTAGCACAAATAACCCAGTACAAGGATGATAACAGAAAAAAACAAGGGCAATTGCCATTTCGTTTCCCGTACTGTTTCAGCGGCGGGCAATGACTTGGCCGTATTGGGTTTGGGGGCTGGTTTATTCTTTTTGCTCATGGTGTTTTCTTTCAAAACAGGCCCCAAAAGTAAGTCATGGCTAAAAGTGTTTTATGTAAAAGAATAAAATTTATACTTTTGTAAAAAATATTGAAAAATGATTCAATTCACATTATCCATTCCATTTTCCGAATTCGATTCTGATCTGGTTGAAAAAATTAAATTTTTGCTCACATCTCAGGAAAATGAAGATGCAGAGGTTGTCATTCGTATCAAATCAAAAAAGAAAACGCGCCCTTCAGCCCTAAGAAAAGAGTCAAAAGATCAGTACTTGTCCAGGCTCACACAATCCCTTGAAGAAAATCGAAATGCTAAAGAGGTTGTAATCTTTAACAGTATAGATGAGTTTGACGATTTCGCAAAACAACCCCAGCCAAGTTATGCCAAAGATTCAATTTAGTGCAACGGCTTTTAAGGATTTTATCGAATGGGGTTATGAAGTTCAAAAAGACAACATATTGATTCATAGTTGCCATGGCCACTACGACCTGTGATAATATTATTAGGTAAAACGGCAGCAGGAAATCAAAATTCCCTTCGCCTTTCCCAGTAGTTTTGATCCTCCACTTCTTCCAGCAAATTCAGGTAATTGGTGTAGCGCAGTTCACTCACTTTGCCTTCTGACAAAGCGGACAACACCGCACAGCCAGGCTCATTGCGGTGCAGGCAAGCCCCACCAAATTTGCATTGACCTGACAAGGCAAAAAACTCCCTGAAACTGTGTGCGATATTGGCCTTGTCCTTATTGTTGAAGGCTAAGGTTTTAATACCCGGGGTATCTATGAGGTTGCCCCCAAAATCCAAGGCAAACATTTCGGCGAAAGTGGTTGTGTGTTGCCCTTTGCCCGAATAATCACTGATGTCACCCGTTCGCAGATCCAACTGAGGCTGTAACGCATTGACCAAGGTGCTTTTACCCACGCCGGATTGGCCACTGATCAAGGTGGTTTTGCCTTGTAAAAGAGTTCTGAACGCCTCTAAGTTGAGTTGTTGTGGTACTGAAGTAAGCAGGGTGCCATAGCCAATGTCTTCATACACCGCTTTCATTTCCTCAAAAACGTCTATCGCCTCTGCGTCATACAAATCGGCTTTGTTGAACACAATGGTTACTGGGATTTCATCGCGTTCCGTCATAACCAAAAAACGGTCAATAAAGCCCGGCTTCAGGGTAGGATGCACCACGGTAACAATTAAAACGGCCTGATCTATATTGGCGGCAAGCAGATGTAGATCATGTTTGCGGCGCGGTGATTGCCGCAGAATGTAGTTCCTTCTTGGCAATATCTTCTTTATCAAGCCTTTATCAGGACCTTCATGCGCAAGTTCTACCTCGTCGCCCACGGCTACCGGATTAGTCAGTGGAATGTCATCAAGACGGAATTTGCCCACAATTCGGCACTGCCATACTTGGTTGTTTTCATGAAGTCGGACGCTATACCAGCTTCCGGTTGATTTTATTACGGTTCCTATTTGCATTTTTTTAGTTCTGTACCGCCTCTGCCGCTGTGTCCTCCACTTTGTTGTCAGCAGTTTGTTCGGCCATTTTGCGGCGTTCTTTGCGGGCGCGTTCCTCTGCCTCTATTTTGTCGTATGCTTTGATAATTTCTTTCACCAAACGGTGGCGTACTACATCTTCAGTGGTGAGATTGATGACTGAAATACCATCCACGCCATCCAAAATGTCCACGGCCTGTCGCAAACCCGAACGCTGATGGTGTGGCAAATCCACTTGGCTCAGGTCACCGGTTATGATGCATTTGGCGGAAGGGCCAAGGCGGGTGAGGAACATTTTCAATTGCAAAGGCGTGGCATTTTGGGCCTCGTCCAGAATAATATAGGCGTTGTCCAGAGTGCGTCCGCGCATGAATGCCAGGGGAGCGATTTCAATGACCCGGTTTTCCATAAAGAAATTAAGCTTGTCCATGGGCAGCATGTCGTCCAGGGCATCATAAAGCGGGCGCAGGTAGGGATCTACTTTTTCCTTGAGATCGCCGGGCAAGAAGCCAAGGTTTTCGCCTGCTTCCACTGCTGGGCGGGTCAGCACAATTTTTTTGATCAATTTGTTTTTGAGTGCACGCACCGCAATGGCAACCGCAGTGTAGGTTTTGCCCGTACCTGCCGGACCAAGTGCGAACACGATGTCGTTCATGTCACACACTTCTATCATGCGTTTTTGGTTGCGGGTTTTGGCCTTGATTGGTTTGCCATCGCGCCCATACAGGATAACATTGGCCCCGGAGCCATCTCCATTGACGGGGATGCGCACCTCGAAAGGGTTTTCGCCACCAAGCAGGTCTTCAACGGTCTGAATGCTCAGTTCGTGATGCTCGCGCAGGTAACGAACCATCATTTCAAATTTGGCCTTGGCTGCCTGGGTATCCTTTTTCTCGCCATTGATTTTTAAGGTATCACCGCGCTGGGTAATGGTCACGTCAGGAAAAGCTTTGCGCAGCAGATTAAGTTTTGCGTTGTTTTCGCCATAGAGTTCTACGGGATCAACAGCTTCTACCGTAAGAATGATTTCGCTCAAATTAAAGTGCTTAAATTTTTGGAGCAGCGGGAAATACGAGGGTCAACAGATTGCACCAGATTAAGGGTTCAGCATAAAGAACAATGAACCTTAAAAAGCCATCACCTCGGTTTCCATGCCTTGTGAATGTAATGAATTGCATCAATGCACAAAAGTACATCAATTGCACGAAAATCACAACAGTGTTTTCATCTTGGGAGTTCCCTCAAATGGCATCATTGTGTAAGTTTATTTTCGTGGTATCTCATACTGTATGGATGCCTGTAAAAAATCGCGTCCGGTTTCATCGTTGATCCTGTAATCAAATTGGTGTACATAACCGATGTGCGCTGTCAAAGTTTTGGAAAAACGCCGCCCAAAAAGCAGGAGTAAGCGATTCCGTTCAAAATAGGCGGGCTTATTGGTAAAAAATAGTTCATTGCTTAGCGAAGTGAAATAAGTTCCGTTGCGCATTTCCTTGCTGTTGAGCAGCACCTGAACGCCCACCCTGCTGCGGAATCGGAGCCGAAAGCCATTTTGGGTAAAACGTTGCTCTGCACGGTAGCGGTGTTCCAAACGCACCCGCCCCATTTCCTGCATAAAGGTGACCTGAGGCCAAATCCGCAATTCATCATTGTTTTTGGGCCGTACAAAATTTCCTCCTTCCCGATAGGTATCGTAATCTCCGGCAGCCAGCGTCAACGTAATCTGCCGATTGGGACGGTATATTAGCCCTCCAGTCCATTCATGATAGTGAAAATCCGAATAAAGATCCAAAGAGCGCAATTGGGCCTCCGTAAAAAAGGTCCATCGCGACTTGAGCGAATAACGCAATTGCAGTATGTTCCAGGAACCCAATGGAGGTGCTTGAGCCATAAGATAGGTTGTACCCAGACTCAAAGATACAATAGCAAAAACAGATTTCATGTACGAAGATGTAAAAAACAAATGCCGATTTCAAACCTACATGCAATCATTTTCAATGGTTTGTTTGCCAAAAACGATGATGGATTTACAAACCAAAAAGTTGCCGTAACCCTCAAAAAGAATCGGGTTGGAGGCTGTGCTGGCACGATAGTACAGGCGGTAATAGGAGCCGATTTTGTATTTTTCTTTAGGCACCTGGATCGCGAGTGTTCTATCTGTGCTGGTTGAAAGGCTGAATTGCTGTATGGTATTCTTGTTTTCATCCACGATGGCCAAACGCAGTTTTACCCGCTCCTGCTTATCATCATTCAACAAAATCAAACTAAATAATCCGTCAATCATCACCGGGTTAGGGAAAAAAGCGATTTCTTTTACACTTGTAGCGGTTGCACCCGCCGTGCTTACGGTATCAGTAAAGCTCAGGTAGGCACTTTCTTCTGTACTTAATTTGATGTTGCGCCAATCATCAAAAGAAGCACAACTACCATGTGTGCCTTCTGTCTGGCCCTGATCGTTAAACCTTTGAATGCAGGAAAAATCAAGGGCTTTTGTCATCGGAATATTCTCCTTGTTTTGGCAGCCCAATACTAAAGGCAATGCAATGATTAATAAGTGTATGCGATACATGATGTCAAAATTAAATTTTTTTAAATTGTCATTAGGTTTTTTTCGGTAGTTGATGAAAATAAGCTATTCATGTAAGGTAAACAGAGTTAATCCCTTGGCCTCCCGTTCAAACCATTTTACCGAAGCCTGAGTCTTATCACCGGTTTGAGTGTCACACTTAAAAAAAGTATAATATAATTGCCAGCAATAACCCACACGACGTTGCAAATTATCCAAAGTTTTGTGGGACAGACTTCCCGGATGGCCCGATACGCTGTTAAGCCAGGCGTAATAAGCGTCATCATGCGTCTCAATAACATCCAGAATGGCCAATTCAGGGGTAAAGGGTTCCAAAAAACGTCGTGCCAAAATGCCATGATGCTTAGACCAATCTCGGGGGCGGCTCCTGTCTTCCTTATATTTAAAGGTATCATGAACAAAAGCAATAATCCTCAAGGCTGTTCTGAGGGTTTTCAGTTCTGGTGGCAGTTGCTCTATGTTGTCCAATACTTCACGCACATGCAGGCACACCTGGCCCTCAGGATGGCCAAAGCGTGGTTCTCCCCAAAGCAAGCCAAACCTGAAATCGGAGGATTGCAGCAGGGCAAACTCCAATTCATTTTCTGGTTTTAGCAGGGCCTCCAACAGGCCAGGATCATTGGTCAGGCGTTTCATATTTTTATTGATCGTACAAATAACGGCATTCGTCGGTCAAAAATGGTTAGTACACGTCAAAACAAGCACAAATGATATTTAATATTGCAAATTTGCATCAAAATTGAAGCAAAACGGGTGGTTAATACTTCGTTAAAGTATGCAATTTTAAAAGCAAAATTAGGTTTCAACTCGTTATTATTGCTAACAAAAAGCACACAAAAAAGCATCCGATGAACAAAGCACTATCAACATTATTGGCAGGAGCAGCAGGAGGATTGATCACTCTTGGCGCAAGCAAGTTGATGGAAAAGCCTCAGCTACCAGCAACACCTGCCTCAAATCCAACAGCACGCCTCACTTATGGCGGTGGCCCTGCACCTTTTGATTTTAGCAAAGCAGCAGACAGGGCTATGCCTGCGGTGGTACACATTAAGGCAAGTGAAAGCCAACGTATTACACAGCAACGTTATCGCAATGATCCTTTCAGTTTCTTTTTCGGTGATTATCAGCCGCGCGAAGGTACAGGATCGGGCGTAATTTACACAGAGGATGGCTACATCCTTACCAATAACCATGTTGTAGAGTTTGCAGATGAGTTTCTGGTCACCCTGCATGACAACCGCGAATTCAGAGCGCGATTGGTCGGCCGCGATGCCAGTACAGATATGGCAGTTCTAAAAATTGATGCTAAAGACCTGCCGGCCATTGAACTTACCAACTCGGATGATGTCAAGGTTGGCGAATGGGCCATCGCGGTAGGAAATCCATTTGATTTGGCCTCCACGGTTACTGCTGGCATCGTAAGTGCCAAAGGTCGAAATATCAATATCATACGCGAAGGCGCATCTATTGAATCATTTATTCAAACCGATGCAGCCGTCAACCCCGGTAATTCAGGTGGCGCTTTGGTAGATATCAATGGCAAGCTAATCGGTATCAACTCTGCCATCGCCTCTCCAACTGGAGCTTATGCAGGTTATGCCTTTGCTATACCAACCAACCTTGCCAAACGTATTGCCGATGACCTAATCAAATATGGCAAGTTCAAGCGCGGCTATCTGGGTGTTGATATTGCAGTTATGAGCGAAGAAATTGCCGCCCAATTGAATATTCCCAACGCATCAGGTATTATAGTTACCCAACTTGACCCACGAGGCTCTGCTTCACGCGCAGGTATTCAAAAATATGATGTCATAACCAAGATTGAGGGTAAACCCGTGTCAACACTGGCAGAATTACGCGAACGGGTGGGGATAGCCAAATCCGGCGATGTGCTGCAAATGGTTATTTCAAGAAATGGCAAAGAAATGCAGCTGCCAGTAAAAATGGTTACTACTGGTGGTGAATGAGCCTTCGTTAACCCAATAAGATAAAAATAATGGGTAGTACCGAATACTACCTGAAAGATAAAGTTGGTTTTTCGTTTTGTTTTGATGTGTCTGCTCTGCGCAATGCAGGGCAGACTTTTTTTTGCGAAAAAGCTCTACCTTTGCGCGCGCCAGAAACGTTTAAATGACGCATTGACCAACATTCCTAATTTCATTTTATAACATAAAAAATGGACAAGGCTTTGAAAGACAACCTTAAAGTTGATCCAAGGGCCTGACCGACAACTACTTAGCATCTTATAATGGCTTACTTATTTACCTCAGAATCCGTTTCAGAAGGCCATCCGGACAAAGTCGCCGACCAGATCAGCGATGGCATTCTTGATGAATTTCTTCGCCAAGACCCTAACGCCAAAGTGGCTTGCGAAACCCTCGTTACCACGGGCTTGGTGGTAGTAGCCGGCGAAGTACGTTCTACTGCCTATGTGGATATCCAAGAAACCACACGGAAAGTGATACAGCGCATCGGTTATACCAAAGCAGAATACCAATTCGATGCTAAAAGTTGCGGTATCATCAGTGCTATACACGAACAAAGTGCCGACATTGCGCAAGGGGTTGATGTGGGAAAAAAAGAGGACGATCAAGGTGCTGGCGACCAGGGCATGATGTTTGGCTATGCAACAAATGAAACCGACAATTATATGCCATTGCCGCTGGATCTCTCTCATTTGTTGCTGCGTGAATTAGCCTTTATCCGCAAAGAGGGCAAGCAAATGAAGTACCTCCGCCCCGATGCCAAAAGTCAGGTCACCATTGAGTATTCCGATAAACACCAGCCCAAAAAAATAGACACCATCGTCATCAGTACACAACATGATGATTTTGATGCTGATGAAAAAATGTTGGCCAAAATTGCAGCAGATGTACAAAAAATCCTTATTCCAAGGGTAAAAAAGCATCTCCCGGCCCGCGTAGCCAAACTTTTTACGCCAGATGTCAAATATTTCATCAACCCTACCGGCAAATTCGTCATCGGTGGCCCACACGGGGATACCGGTCTTACTGGCCGTAAAATCATTGTAGATACTTATGGGGGCAAAGGTGCACATGGTGGCGGTGCTTTCAGCGGCAAAGATCCCTCTAAAGTGGACCGTTCGGCAGCCTATGCCACGCGCCACATTGCCAAAAATGTGGTGGCAGCAGGTTTGTGCAATCAATGCCTCGTGCAAGTGGCATACGCCATTGGGGTAGCAAAACCTGTTGGCCTTTATGTCAACACGTACGGAACCTGTAAGGTCAAAGGCCTTACTGATGGTGAAATTGCCCAAAAACTATTAGGTGTTTTTGACCTGCGCCCTGCGGCCATTGTGCGGCGTTATGGCCTGAAAAACCCAATTTTTTCTGAAACAGCTGCCTATGGCCACTTTGGGCGCAATCCTGAGCAAAAAACGGTGTACATCGGTGGGGGAAATGGCAGCAAACCAGAGGCCCGCACTGTGGAGACCTTTACCTGGGAAAAATTAGATGCTGTGGCGGACATCAAAAAAGCATTTGGTCTTTGATGTAATGCACGGATACCCACAGTCATAAGATAAATGGGCCATCAGTGAAACCTTCGCTGATGGCCCGCGTTTTTTTAAGTCATGAACTACAAACAAACGCTTGACTATATGTTTGCCCAACTGCCTATGTACCAAAGGGTGGGAGCAGCGGCATATAAAAAAGACCTGACCAACACACTGGCACTTTGTGAGCATTTGGGCAATCCTCACCAAAAGTTTCCTTGCATTCATGTTGGCGGTACCAATGGTAAAGGTTCAGTAAGCCATTTTTTGGCCGCTTTTTGTCAAGCACAGGGCATGAAAACGGGTTTATATGTAAGCCCACATTACAAAGATTTTCGAGAGCGCATAAAAATCAATGGACAACACATACCCCAAAATGCCGTGGTGAATTTTATAGCCCAAAACCGGGCTGCCTTAGAAGCGATACAGCCATCATTTTTTGAGATGACCGTAGGTATGGCATTTGATTTTTTTGCCCGAGAGAAGGTTGATATTGCCATTATTGAGGTGGGCTTGGGGGGGCGCTTGGACAGCACCAACGTGATTACCCCTGAAATCAGTGTCATAACCAATATCAGCTATGATCACATGAATATGCTGGGTGATACCCTGCCCCAAATTGCTTACGAAAAAGCGGGCATCATAAAGCCTGGCATCCCGGTAGTCATTGGTGAAACCCATCCCGAATCAGCGCCCGTTTTTTTACAGAAAGCCAATGAATGCCATGCTGAAATCACTTTTGCCGATGCACATTTCAAGGTAGTTGAGCATGAAAAAAAACTTGATCTAAGTAGTTATATAACAACAGATTATGATGTTTTTAGAGATGAAAAAATCTTCCTTGATAACCTAAGGGTAGCGGCAGGCGGGCCCTACCAAAGTCGTAACCTTGCAACAGCGCTACAAGCATGGACTATTTTCCAAAGCGGGCATCCAGATCTGGGAAAAATACGGTTTGCCCTGTCTTATTTACGGGAACTGACCCAATTTCAGGGACGATGGCAGGTAATTGGCCACAATCCAGTGATCCTTTGTGATAGCGCACACAATGAAGCGGGCATCAGCGCTGTTTTTCAAAATATTGATCCATTACTGACCGCGGATACCCAGTTGCGCATCGTTACCGGCTTTGTCAACGATAAAGATGTACACAAGGTATTGGCGCATTTTCCAACAAATGCAAGGTATTATTTTGCCAAGGCAAATATTCCTCGCGGATTGGACGCGGAAATGCTAAGGCAACAGGCGGCAGAACATGGTTTACAGGGGCGTGCATACTGCTCGGTGCGAAACGCCCTGAAGGCAGCCAAACGCGCAGCAAAAACCAATGACCTGATTTTGGTAATTGGAAGTATTTTTGTGGTCGGAGAGGTGCTGTAATGTCAGTATAATTTTATCATTCCTAATAACCCTCAATTTATGACTTTAAACGAACTATTCAATTATCTTGGTGATAACCCTTTAGTGATGCTGGCTTACTTTGTTGGCGTACCACTCACGGCCCTTTTGGCCAATTATATGTCAAAAGGAGAGGGACATGAATCCCCTTGGTCTTATTTTTATTCGATATTAGTGTTTATGGTTGCCGTGCCGGGCATTTTTGTGACCGCATTGGCCGTTTACATGTTCCTTTTTGAGCGAGGAAGCAGCATATTTAACCTCAATTTAGTTACTCAGGTGTTGCCTTTTGTATCCATGATCATCACCTTGGGCATTGTAAAGCGCAATGTCCCATTTGAGTATATCCCGGGCTTTGGGAAGCTCTCTAGTTTGGTCACCTTAATTATGCTCACCTTGGGCATCATGTACTTTTTGAACAAACTAAACATTGTGATGGTCGCCTGGGTAAACGTACCTATTCATTATCTGCTTATTGCGTTTGTGGGTATTTTCCTCCTCATGCGCTTTGCGCTCAAATCGTTGATCTCATGATGTGCTTTTTGCCCTCCTCCCTGTTCTTTCAGCACATAAAAAGGCATAAACCCATAGCGCTGTTGCTTGTCTTTGCACTTGCTTATGCGGCATGCCAACCCGAATCTGAAAAAAATCATCAGGTGTTTACCCAAGATGATACTGCGGTAGAAATAGCACGTGATGTGGAAATTTTGTATTCTGATAGCGCCTTCGTAAGGGTTCGGGTAACAGGGCCTGTGCTGCACAACCATTCCGAGCGGGATGATCCGCGACAGGAATTTCCCGAGGGTGTCAAAATCGAGTTTTTGGAAACTGATCTTTCGGTGAAAAGCACCATAACTGCCCAACACGCCACGCGCTATCAGGAAAAGGGCAAGATTATTGCCCGTGACAGTGTCATTATGCTCACCAACAAACAAGAGAAATTGGAAACAGAAGAACTTATCTGGAATGAACGAACGGCAAAGGTCACTACCGAAAAATTTGTCAAAGTAACCAAGCCCGGTGAGATTATCTACGGTTTTGGCCTTGAAGCGGAACAAGACTTTTCCTATTGGAAAATTTTGGTGCCCAAGGGCCGAATAAAAGTAGATCAGTTGAACGAAGCACTTTAGTTCCTTTATTATTTATGATGGCAAAAGATTCCATCTTTCCTCAAGACGTCGTTCCTTTGCACTGAATCATGGAAAAAGACAAGAAAAAAACGCTATTTTTAAAGCAGCCTGAGTTTCAGGGGGGGCCAAAAGCGCTCACAAAGTTTATTTACGATCACCTTCGTTATCCTAAGGCAGCCTACGAAGCTAATATTGAGGGTTCGGTTCATTTGGAATATGATATTGACTATAGAGGCAATGTTGTAGAGGTAAGGGTTTTGCGCGGGCTGGGCCATGGTTGTGACGAAGAGGCCATAAGGGTAATCCGAATGCTGAAATTTGACGTTGACCGCCCAAGAGGTTTAAAAGTGTTGTTCCACAAAAAAACAACCGTACTGTTTAAAAAAGCACCGCAACCGAAACAAGAAGAGCTGCCAGCACAAGCCCCGTCCGCTCAGATGCAAATTGCCTATTCATATATACCTACAGAAGTACAGCCTAAAGCTCAAGAAACACCAAAACAAACCTATACCTATCAAATTTACACCTAAGAGTATGTCTGGGATTTTCTGCTTGAGTCAAAAACGAGAGATTTTTTCAGCATTTTTATCGTTTTTGAAGGAGTGTAGCGGGGCTACACGACTGAAAAAAGGGTGAAAATGCTAAAAAAAGAGCCGTTTTGGGCCAAGTGGGAAAATCCCAGACATGCTCTAAACCAACGAATATACATCCAATACACGTCTTGGCTTTGTCATGGAAACAGGAAAAATAAAATTGCCTCAAGTGGGCGATCCCGCCCCCGCTTTTGAAATGACCACGCCTCGTGGTATCATCAGTTTCCCGGAATATGCCCGCGGCAGCTGGTGCGTATTCTTTGCGCATCCGGCTAATTTTACCTCCGCTTGGACTATTTTTTCTGCTTTTCTTGCCCGAAAAGAACGTGCTTTGAACGAGAGTAATACCAAAGTGTTGGCTATCAGCAATTTGAATATTGGCCAGAATGACTGGTCTGACAAGGCCAGGCGGTTTATCGGGATTTACCTCAAGGCTCCGGTCATTGAAGACCTTGACTTTAGCATAGCCAAAATGTATGGGATTGCGTCAACAAGAAGACCTCAGCCTGGCTGTAACCGCTTGGCACTGATTCTTGATCCTGATGGTATCATCCGAATGATCGTGAATAGGCCCTTACCGGATATTGAAAATGATTTGCTGCACATTGAGCAACATTTGCGGCGTTTGCAGGGGCTGGAACCCACAGAAGAGCCTGTACTGGAACCAATGGATGTTCTTGAGTTTTCAGATGCAGATTCGGCCATATACAAGCCTCGTCCGGCATATTTTTCAAGGAAAAACCTGCCGCAAAACTAAAAAAGGGCGGTTCTTTACCCTCTTATTTATTCCTATCCTTTAGCTTGGGATCCATGCTCATGGCCTTTTGTTGCAATTGCTCGCCT
Organism: uncultured Saprospiraceae bacterium; assembly: GCA_964539805.1. Taxonomy (GTDB): domain Bacteria; phylum Bacteroidota; class Bacteroidia; order Chitinophagales; family Saprospiraceae; genus M3007. Next base: position 65,873 of record CAZIKN010000015.1, read on the forward strand.
TTGGCCATTTCTCCTGCAATTTTATAGGCGTTGCCGAGTTCAAACAGCATATTGGCATTGTCGGGTGCAAGTTCAACGGCTTTGCCAAACCATTGAATAGCCTCTGCATGTTTGCCCTGGATGCCGTTTGCTACGCCGAGCAAACGGGCGGTTTCAGGATCGCTTGGGTTGATTTGCCATGATTCGTTCAGATTTCGCAAGGCATTGGCAAGATCACCTTTTTTCTCTCCATAATATTTTCCCGCGTCGCGGAGGGCTATCCCGAGATAGGTTTTACCATTTTTGTTTTCCGGCTCTATTTGTATCAAACGGCGGTAAGAGGCCACAGCTTTATCGTATTCGCCCAAGTGATACAAGGCAGCGGCATGGGTCATTTGCACATCCGAGTAAGTGGGGTGCAGCTTAAGGGCTTTTTCAGCATGCTCGTAGGAAAGGCGCATGTATTGCTCTTTTTGGGTGGCATCCGTTTCTTTATTGGCGAGGTCAAAATAAGTACCTGCGCAGGCATTTTGCATTTTGGCACTGTTGGGCGAGTAACGCACATCACTGAGGAACAGGCTGCTGTTGCTCTCCCAAACGGGGTTACGCGTAATGGTTTTCAGGGCAAAAAGGGCAGCAATCACGCCTGTTGTTACCATAATGGTTTTCCACTGTTGAATATAGTGCAACAACAGGACGCTGACAACCACGCAAAAACCTGCGGACGACATAAACACAAAACGCTCGCCCATACTGGTGCCAATGGGGAACACGATATTGGACACAATGCTCAAGGGCAACAAATAGGCCCAAATACCGAAGCTTAAAGGCGTTTTTTTGCGCAAACCCAAGAATGCAATAGATGCCAGTCCAAGGTACACAAACACGCTAAGCAAGGCCATAGGGTTGCTAAAACTTTTTACATCAATTTGTGGCGGGTAATAGTCGTGCGTAAGCGGATGTGGCACGATGAGCAATTGTATGTACTTAATTAAGGTGTAAAAGCAATGCGCTAATTTCTCACCAAAACTGTAATCCACCCACATCCCATTTTCGATCTTTAAAAAGGGATTATTCATCCACTCACGGGGTGCGCCGCCAAAGCGCCAGTCCAATATCTCTCCGCGCAGCACAAAAAAAGCGATAAAAGCGACCCAAACAGGAATCGAGGTTTTAATCACCCGCCCAAGCACATTCGCCTCATCATCCGGGGAGGCGTACCAAAGCGCTAGAGGCAACAGCAATACAAAGGCGGCGGCATTTTCTTTGGACAGGCAGGCACCGAAAAAGACGAGTCCGGCCAATATGCTGTGCACAGGTGATGGCTGCCGATACGCTCTGATGGCTAAGTTTGTGGCCACAAGAGACAGGAGCAAGGTTAGTATTTCGTCACAACCTTTGATGTTGGCCACCACTTCAGTGTGGATGGGGTGCGCAGTAAACAACAGTGCCGCTACCCAAGCCAACAAGTTGGCGCGCTGCTGACCCAATCGGGGCGTAAACATGGCTCGCAGTACCTGATAAAAAAGCACGCAGCTTAGCCCAAAGAGCAAAATCGTAAGCAGGTGAAATACAAAAGGCGTGTTGCCAGCTATTTGGTAAACCAAAGCAAAAACAACCAAGGTCAAGGGACGATAACGCCCCCCTGAAACAAGGGTTTCCTTGCCCTCTACCTTGAAATAACCAAAAAAGGTATCCTTGCTCAAAATGCCTGGAATACCCTCTACGCCCTTCTGTGTGAACATGTTATCGGAGATCACAATACCGTCATCTAATACGAAACCGTGGCCCAGCGTATTAGCGTAAAGCAAAAAAGCCAGAACGAAAAACAGGCCGCTCTGCAAGCGGGTGTTTTGGAAAAAAGCAGGCAATTCCCAAGACATGACCGCCTGTGGATTGCTGATGGTGGATGCGACGGGTTTGGCAGGTGCGGCTTTGCGTTGTTTTGACATGTTTGTGTGTTAAACTGGCGCAAAAAAAAGAAGAATTGTGGATATATACCCGGATTTAAGTGATTTTAGGATAAACAGGATTTTAGATGGCCAAGCCAGTCACAAACGCTCAAGCGGCGTGTTCCCGAATAAAGTACGGGACAGGCTATTCAGAGCGCAGCGATGAATCTGACCAAACAGTAGATTACCACACCCCTCACAAATACATTTACGCTAAGATCACAGCCGCACCAAGGGCCGTGTAAAGCGCCCGGTTTCCAATTCTACATGCAAATAATAGGTGCCGGAGGGCAAAGCACTCAGGTTGATGGGCAATTGTATTTGTTGCAGCTTATGGCTTTGCTGGAAAAACTGTCTGCCTTGGGCATCCGTAAGCGAAATGCTGATCCGTTCCGGGCGGGCCAATTCTAATTTCATCTGAACCTGATCATAAGCAGGGTTGGGTGCCAAACTGAACAACTGTACAGAGGGCGGCATTTGCACATTGCTGACTTCAAAAAACAAGGGCAAACTAAAGGTGTTGCAACCGTTGACGGAGCTAACCTGAACCTTATACTGACCGCTTTTTTGGGCTATCCACTCGGGGCCATTGGCACCAACAATAGGGACATCATCCAAAAACCACTGATAAGCGCTGGCACCTAAAGCAGTGCGCAGGGTATCCTTTGATGTCACAATTAAGGGATTGAGGCTGATTTCCTGATCTATTTCAATGTTGCCGGACCATTTAGAGGCGCAAATAGGGGCTACCGCCCGCACACGATAAGCGCCTGCTTTTTTTGCCCAAAGTCTGCCTGTTGAGCTTGTGGTCAGGGGGGATCCGTTGAATTCCCATTCAAAAGTGGTGGACGAGTCAGAAAAGGTATCCACAACCCGGATACTTATGCTGTCATTGGCACAAAGTACTTGTTTGCCCTCGGCAGCCAGTGTTGGTACCAATGCTTGGAGGCTTTTTATCTCAAAGGAGTCCACGCGGACACAGTTGTTGCCGTCAGTGGCAGTAACGGTGTACACGCCTGGATTGAGGTATATGATGTTGTCTAATGTAGTATTGTCTGACCATAAATATTTCACAGGCTGTGCTGTGGGCTGAGGTGTAAGAAATACCGCTCCTGCAACGGTGTTGTTGCATACAGGATTGAACATTTTATTTACTTTCAAGGTAAATTCACTGCATTGGTCCACAACGCGTTGGATTTTCCCACTGACCAAGGTGGCTACGAACAATTCTCCATCTCGATTTTCACCAAAAGTGCTGTATTCGTTGTTGCTCAGATTGGCCAACTCTTTGGTTTCAAAAGTGCCGTTTGCCTTGCGTTCTGTGCTCCAGAAAATGCCGGAACAATAATCCGCAAAGATGTATTTGCCGTAGAGGGCCGGATGCTGCTTGCCGCGATACACAAAGCCGCCCGTGACGGAGCAGCCCACACTCGGGTTGGCATAGTCAAAAACTGGCCCCACGTAGGTAACCTGCGGCTGGCAGCCGGTGGTATTGTAGGCCGAACGGCCCTCGTAGCAGCGCCAGCCATAGTTCAGGCCGGGCGTGTTGCGCGGTTCAAAATCAATTTCTTCTGCTTTGCTTTGGCCCACATCGCCCAGCCACATGTCACCGGTGAGGCGATCAAAGGAAAAACGCCAGACATTGCGCCAGCCCCATGACCATATTTCAGGGCGAAAAGCAGCATTATTGACGAATGGATTTGATTCAGGTACTTTATATGGTGTTGCCGTTGATGAGTTGTTGACATCAATCCTCAACATTTTGCCCAACAAGGTGCTTGGTTTTTGGCCATTGTCCTGTGGGTCACCACCGGATCCGCCATCGCCGAGGCTGAGGTACAAAAATCCGTCGGGGCCAAATTTTGTACAGCCGCCCTTGTGGTTGTTAAAGGGTTGGCTCTGCTCCAGGATATTCAGCTCACTTGCCGGGTCGGCCTTGTTGGGGTCAGTGGCCGATACGGTAAAGCGGGCAATACGGGTAAAGCCGTCATTTTTGATATAATTGACAAAAAACCAGCCGTTTTGCTTATAGTTGGGGTGGAAGGCCAGCCCTAAAAGACCGCGCTCGTTGCCGGAGTTGATCACGCGATCATCAATGTTCAGAAATGGCTCAGCACTGCGCTTGCCCGTGCTGTCCACTACCCAGATAAGCCCTTTTTGTTCCACCACGAACAGGCGGCTGTCGCCACAATGGGCAATATCCACAGGACGGACAAAACCGGAGGCGAAATCTTTGAGTTGGAGACGCACCTGAGCGGAAAGCAGTACAGGCAATAGCGCGCACCACAGCACTAGCATTTTTTTAAACATGGTAGTCGTTTTTTTGTGAATGTATAACCGATAAATGAGGCGTGGGTTCGAGAAAGTGCAAAATTAAGTGGATAGCCCAATTAAACAGAAAAAGGCCGTTGCTTAACAATGCAAATAACCGACATATCGGTACCTTTGCACGCATTATGCGCATCATCGGCTCCATACCACACCCTACCCTTAAGATATCCGTGTTTAAATCGGACAATCGGATCACGGTAAAATTTGAAAATGCCCGCTATGAGCAAAGCTTCAAGCTGGGTGAGGACGAACAGTTTAAATCCTTGGAAAACCTTGAAAAATGGGCCGATGCCACTTTGCTGGAGCAGGTGCAGGCTAATTTCAGGCTGATGCACCAGGCAGCGCTGGAGGCCCGGGAAAGAGCATTTCCGCTTTCACAATCGGCTGAATTTGAGGAAATTATTTAGAAGTGGTTGACTTATATTGTCTTATAAGGGTTTATAAGGTTTATTGTACGCATAATCAAATCATTGTGGCCTTCACTTGGTCAATACCACTTTAAAATATCCTAACTTACAATCCGTTCCCGACTTTTGCGTTTGAAACTGCCCTTGGGTGATGCTGTTGATAGTATCGCCCGATATGTGTTCCTTCGAAATTTGTCCTTTTTTT
>CAZIKN010000016.1:0-65804 GCA_964539805.1 uncultured Saprospiraceae bacterium
CATTTGTTTTAATCTCCTCGCTCTTTTTTACGCTATTGCCACGGTATCTGCGCAACAGCCGCTTCCCCTTATTCGGGCTGGCTCCAAAGACTTGGTGATAAAGGATGGCCCGCACATCCTGCGAGGTGTGATTGTACCGGAGGCAAAACCGGACATCTATTGGGCCGAGATGCCCCGAAAAAAGCAACGCATCAGCATTCATACGGATCTTGATTCGATTGTTTTGGTTCCGGAATTTGGGAAAAAGTACGATATGATCATCCTGCTTAACGAACGTGACAGCTGTTACCTCAGGGTTTCTACTGAACCCCATTTTACAAAAAGCACTAAATGCGGTACGCCAAATGGGCGGGATACCTTGCCCTTTACGATGCGGAACAAGCGGATTTTTTTAAAAGGTAAAATCAATGGTGTGCCGGATGTATTGATCCAATTCGACCTGGGCGCAGGCGGCTCAGCCATCAATCATCGTTCGGTGAACAAGATTCCCATGAATTTTGATGCCCAAACCTACCTCGTCAATTCTGATGGGGGCAACAATGTTCGCGCGAGCAGTAAAAACACCCTCGAAATCGGCCCTTTCAAATGGGAAAACGAATACTTTGTAGAAACCCGGAATATGGAGCGCTGGGAAGATGCCATCGTGGGCAACGCCTTGTTTTTGGACAAATATGTAGAAATTGATTATGATTACCAACGCCTGATCATACATGATACGATGCCCGTGATGGATGCAGGGGCCTTTCAAAAACAGGACATGTTTCTTGACGGGGGCATTCGCCCCTGCATCCAATGTACGATTGGGGTGAAGGAGAAAAATTATACACACTGGTATCTGTTTGACACCGGAAACTCGGGCAATGCACTGCTCGCACGCGCCGTCACCTCCATACCTGGCATTTATGACGAAATGACAAAATTAATTGGCATGGGCGATAAAAGGGTGGGCATTTTGCCCGAATTGGTGGTAAGTGGACATTCCTTTGACAACCTCATTGTCACCCTTGAAAAACCGACGTCCACTACCCCTGCAAGCGAAATGGGTTTGATCGGCAATGCTATCCTGCACCGATTTAACGTAATCATTGACAACGCGCAGGGTTTTATTTATTTAAAACCCAATAGTCAGATGAGCAATCCGCTCGAAACCAAACATTCCGTGATGCGGAAGGCGGCTGTCTGGGCTGGAGTGGTAGCATCATTGCTGCTATTGGGATATGTGATAAAAAACCGATAAAAAAACAGGCTCATGTTCCGCCAGCTGCCGTGCGCGGATCTTATGACTTTTCCTTTTTTTCTTTTGGTCGTTGCCTAATTCAGCACTCACGTTACTTTATGTTGGCACCGTTTTTTGGCTCCTGCGCAGAAAGAGAGGCAAGGCCATAAGAGCATGTCTGGGATTTTCTGCTTGAGTCAAAAACGAGAGGTTTTTTCAGCATTTTTATCGTTTTTGAAGGAGTGTAGCGGGGCTACACGACTGAAAAAAGGGTGAAAATGCTGAAAAAAGAGCCGTTTTGGGCCAAGCGGGAAAATTCCAGACATGCTCTAAACGGTTTAGTTTTTTATAATTTTTTGTGATATTACCCCTGTGCCGCTTGTTGCACTGATGTAATATACCCCTGTGGGATAGGGGGACAGGTCAATATCCCGGGTTTGGGTGCCTTCTTCCAGCACCAATTGCTGTTGGGCCAACAACTGGCCATGCGCGGTAAGCAAGGACAGGCTAAGCGGTAAGCGCTCGCGGGTGGTGAACAACAATGTCAGGCCCTGCTGATCAACGGGATTGGCCGAAACATTTTTCATGTCGAAGTCCGCCATCTGCCCGGGCTTTTCGTATGTTGCCGAAGTAGCTTCCAATTGGTAAGTCACAGTTTTTTCTGTAGGCTGGGTGGATACCTGAGGCGGAATACCCGGGACTACAGTTTTGGTGGTCAGCGTGGAATACCTGATCTCCATAACAGCGCTGTGAATGCCCGGGACAAACCAACCGTAGTAGTCTTCCTTCGTGATGTTAAGGTTATATATGCCCTGCCCGAGTGACACGCTGTCTGTACGGGTTTCCTGCGTACGGGTTCTTATGGCATTGGAATACGTGATACCGGGCATTTTTAGGGTGCCGTAGGCATCATAAGTACTTGTCTTTACACCATTGATATAGCCTGAAAAGCCTGGATAATTAAAAACACCATTGTACTGGTGTGTGTTAGTCTCCGAAAAGTGCATGGGCGTACGGGCGAGCAAATCAGGCTGGGTCAACACCTCATTAGCCTCATTGAACGCCGCGCCTAAAAACCAGATTTCATTGCCGGTTTGGTTGAAATAGCCATAGGAGATGACATTGTCTTCAGAGACATATTCCGTTGCCATATTACTGAGTGCAAAGGAGTCAGCATACGGCGTTGTTGCAGGATCAACGTATTTCAGTTGAAAAGCAGTGGAGGGCTTGGGTATAAGGCCCGTAAAATTCCAGCTTTGGTTGGCTCCGGCACTGCCTTCGCTGATGTTGTTGATCTGGGCTGGTTGCAATTTGATGACATCCCCGATTTGGGTGAATACATGTTGTCCAAAACAGGTTGTGCAAGACCAAAAAATGGTGCAAAAAAGAGAAAAAAAAGTAATTTGTTCATATTGCTTAATTATGAATGGTTGTTATAATTATTATTGAAAATCAGCAGGTTAAAACTCAGGTACCATTGGTTCACATCTGATATAGTATTCGGAGCAGATCAGGAGCGGCTCGCTTTTGAATCACCCTTTCACCGGCTGGGGTGCATCTTTAAAATGCGGGTATTTACCGAGTAGTTTGCCGACTAAAACGATCAGTGGGAAAATGACTTTTTTTACAAAAACGGGCAACTCCGGCAGGTCGTACTCGCTGCTATAGCGGGTAACCAGATAGGCCCCGTCAAAGGTTTCGGGGCGCTCGCTGCCTGATTTGTTTTGAGCGGCAAACAAGGCTGTCAAAAAATAAACCACCGTGTTGGCCGGGCCGACCCAGCCAGTGCAGTTGAGGATGTCGTCGTCGGCATTCCAGAAACGATGGGGTATGTTGCGCCTGAACAACACCGTTTCGCCCGGCCCGGCAAATTGCTCGGGGCCTCCAAGCACCTGATATCCGATTTTACCGCTGACGACGGTAAGCGCTTCGTCTTGCAAAAAATGGGTATGCATAAGTGGGCCACGACCCGGTTGCACCCAATTTTCGACGAGGACTTTTTCGCCCTCTGGGCCATTTTCTACACGGATAAAGGTGAGTTTTTCACCGGTGCAACTCTCAATGGTGTGTGGATACTGTATTTGCATGAAATTGATAATTTAAAGATGGTTGATTTTTTTTGCAAAAGTGGGCGGCACGGCAAAAGCGCACAACCCGATACGGGCGAATTGGGTGGGCATTGGCCTGAACTGTTGTTTTGACGTCATGAGCTGGGCCACAACCTTGTTTGTTGTTTGGGATTTGGGAAATTGTCGCCCGGATGAGTTTCAATTCTTTTGCCAAGGGACACAAAGGTTCCTGACAGATAAAAAAACCGAAATCCGGTTGGTAAAAAGTGCGGATGAAGTATCGCTTTGACAGCCGTTCGCTCAGGCGCTTTTGCCTGTTATGTCCGAATGAACTGCTAAAATGGCGGTATGAACTGTTGTATTTTCAGCTGTATCATGCGGTGAAATGGGCGGTGTAAGCGTATTTTTGCAGATACAAATTCATTTTTATGTTGAGGTATTTAGGGATAATCTTGTTGCTGAGCGTTTATTGGAACCTGTATGGTCAAGAACAAAAGCAATTCGTGTTTACCCACTACGAATCGCGCACGGGCTTGCCATCCAATCTGATCTACAGCATAGTTCAGGACAAAAAAGGGTATCTTTGGTTGGGCTCTCAGGATGGCCTGATCAGTTATGACGGCATCAGGTTCAAGTCCTTTCGGATCAAGCCCGATGACATGCCTTCCCTTGCGATGCGTTCCATCCATCAGACCATGTTTGACTATAAGGACCGACTTTGGATTGCGGGCGGCCAGCACAAGATAGGTATGTTTGATACAGAGCAGCACAAATTCAGGGAGGCCAGGCTCCAACTCCGTGATTCCACCTTGAAAAATGCCCCAAAAGGGTTGATTAAGGGTGTAGATGACGCGGTTTTGCTTGGGGTTGGAGGGCGTGAACTATTGGTTTGGGATGAAAAAGAAAATATCTTCAAACCATCAGATGATTATTTCCCAACTCAACCCGGGTGGACCATCCGTTTGTTTGGCGTGATCCCCCATACGCGCAAATTCTGGGCAGTGGTCAATAACCAGATCATGGTGTACAACAGGGACAGCAAAAACTTTAGTACCGTTGAAAACAATGTTGAACATGAACTGATGGTAGAAAAATTAGGACATATCCCTCAGCTCAACGGCCTTCATTTTGACCAAAAAAACAGGTTGTGGGTGACTGCCTGGCTCCATGATTCTCCAAGGGTATATTGTTTGAATTTGCAGACCGGCGAGTTTGAACTGGCGGGTCTGAACTTTTTGCCAGAGCTCAAAACCTATCACGAAGTTCACGGTTTTTTGGAACAACGCGATGGCACCATTTGGATCAATGGCTTGGGCGTATTTGCTTTTTATGACGAGTCGAAAAAGCGCTTTCAACATATATTTTCCGGAACCAAGCCTTATGAAGAGATCAACTATGACATTACGCTCGCCCTTTTTGAGGATAGGGAACAAAACATTTGGGTAGCTACCGATGGCGCGGGGTTGTACCGCTTCAACCCGAAACAAAACATTTTTTCCAATGTCTATATGCGCAGAAAAGTGGATGACCGCAACATCAGTGGCAGTCCACAATCCTTTTTTATGGATACGGACAGCAGCATGTTGGTGGGTGTTTGGGGCGACGGGGTTTACCGCTTCAATCTTGATATGAAGCGTATTCCCATCCATATCAAGGGCTTGCCGGAGGATAATGGCATCTCGGTCTGGGATATGTGCCATGACCGCGATGGGGTGCATGCCTGGTTTGCGACCCAGATGGGCATATTCAAACTCAACAAAATAAAGCGCTCGGGGGAATTGTTGTTACCCTCCATTTTTCAAAACCGGACCGTGCGTCAGGTAGAAACCGATGCCCTGGGCAACCTGTGGTTCGGCACTCAAGGATTGGGGCTGATCAAGTGGGATACCCAAAAAGGCAAAGATGATTTTGAAAAGGGCCTTTATGCCATCAAAGAAGTCCGAATAAAAAACCCTGTCAATAAAATCATTGTTGATTCCAAAGGATGGGTCTGGGTGAGCAGTGAGCAGGCAGGTATCTATGTTTTGGATGCTTCTACGGACAACATCATCTATCACTTCAGGGAAAATACCACAGGCTTTGAACATTTGCCCCTGATGGCCAGCTGCGGACTGCTGGAATACAACGACAGCCTGATGATTATGACAACCAACGCCCACGTGTTGTGCTTTAACCGAAAACAGCTTAAAACAACACTACTTTACGGGCCTGAAGAAATATCGGGCTTTATTGCGGCATTAGAGAAGGACAATCATGGCAATGTTTGGATGGGCACCACCAGTTCCCTGTATCGTTTTCAGCCAGGCAAAAAAGGCATGTGGGCGATGGACCGAAGGGATGGTATATTCAACGATTATTTTGTGCTGAGCGCCTCCTTTTTGATGCCTGACGGGCGCTTGGCATTCGGTGTCGGCGAGCATTTTATCGTTTTTGACCCTGCTAAAATCAAACGCAACAGCCAACTGCCCTCCGTAAACATCACGGATGTAAGGGTGAATAACCAGCGCTACCCGCTTGCGCTGCTGTCACAAGCCACAAAGACCGTATTGAGGCACGAACAAAATGCGCTCTCCATTGACCTTGCCACACTTGTGTTTAATGTGCGCTGTACCATACAGTATCGGCTGGAGGGCATTGATAAAAACTGGGTAAATGCGGATGACAAGGGGCAGGCCAACTATGCCTTTCTGCCACCGGGCACTTATCGCTTTTATACCCGAACGGCTGATGCCGACATGAACTTTTCGGAGGAACAGCTTCACTTTACCCTCCAAATTTTGCCGCCATTTTATCAGGCCTGGTGGTTTTACAGCCTTTTGGCGTTGGCAGCGGGCGGTCTTTTGTTTTGGTTGGATCACGAAAGAAAAAAAAGAGAAAAAGCTGTTGAGCAGATCCGCAATGATATATCCAACGATCTGCATAATGAAGTCCACACTGCCCTGCAAAACATCAATGTGTTAAGTGAAATGGCCAATATCAAGGCAGAAAGCGACCCACAGAAAGCGAAGGAATTTATCACTCAAATCCATAGAAAAAGTTATCAAATGATAGAAGCCATGGAAGATATGCTGTGGAGCATAACTCCTGAAAACGACAGTGTGCACAAGATGGCAGATCGCATGAAGGAAGTCATAGCCTCACTGAACACCACGCGCCAATCCAAAATAGCCTTACAGGTTGATGACATGATCACAGGCCTCAAGCTAAACATGAAACAGCGGTATGAAGCCTTTGTTATTTTCAAAAAAGGGCTGCAAAAAATAGCCCAGGCTTGCCCGGAGGAGTTCAACATACACATTGGTGCCGTTAATGGCACACTGAGTTATACCATTGATTTGCCCAAGTCGCAACAGATACTAATATCGCTCAGGCGTGATGATTTTTTTCAGCAGGGATCTGCTGTGAAGTGGCAATTGGTCACTTCCCCATCCACGTCTTAAAATCTGCTACCTTTTCCCTGCTTACCAAGGCCTCTTTGTCATTTTGCGGCCTCAGGTTAAGGATAAGGCGGTTACCAAAATAATCATCAATTTTCTCCACACAGGCAATGGAAATCAGGAAAGAGCGGCTGATCCTGAAAAAGGCTCTGGGATCAAGCATCTCCTCCAATTCATCAAGGGTATAATCTATGATGATGCGACGGTTGTCCCTGGTCTTGAAAAAATTGACCCTTCCATCACTGTAAAAGTAGGCAATGTCATCCACCTCAAGGCTAAGGAGCTTTTGAGCGTGCTTTACCAAAAATCGCTTGCGGTATTCCTTGGATTGCAGCTTTTGGCTTAATGCCTCTACAAGGTTGTCAATATTCACATCGGATTTGGCCTTGCTCTGGGTTTTGGCAAATTTGTCCAATGCTGCCTGCATTTCCTCTTTTTGAATGGGCTTGAGCAGGTAATCCACACTGTTTACTTTAAAAGCCTTCAGCGCAAATTCGTCATAAGATGTGGTGAAAATAACGGGACTTAGTACCTCTGTGCAGTTGAATATCTCAAAACTTTGCCCATCGGCGAGCTCTATGTCCATAAGAATCAGGTCAGGTGTGGGGTTATTTTCCAACCATGCCACACTGCTTTCAATGCTGTCCGTTACCCCTACAACCTGGATGGGAATTTCCATGCTGGCCAATATTTTTTCCAGCTTCCTGACGGCCAATTCTTCGTCTTCAATAATGAGTACTTTCATGTTTGTGTTAATTTAGTGGTTTCCAGATCAAGGGCAGCACCACGGTGTAGTTTTTTTCATCTTCCATCACCTGGAACCCCGGTTGACGCAACAATGCATATTTTGATTTTATGTTCTCCAGGCCTACTTTGTTGCTGTGTACCATAATGGTGCGGCGTTGCAGGTTGTTATTGACCACCAACTTGTTGCCTGCCGTAGTGAAAATATCTATCACCAAGGGCTGGTTTTTGGACAAGCTGTTGTGCTTTACGGCATTTTCAACCAGCAATTGCAATGAAAGCGAGGGCAACAGATAAGGCTCGTACTGCTTTTCTATCTGAAGGTTCATTTTTACCGCATCTCCATGTCTGGTTCGCAACAACTGGAAGTAGGATTCTATAAACTTGATTTCATTTCCAAGCGTACTGACGCCGTCTTCGTTGCTGCGAAGCAGGTAACGGTACACCTTGCTCAACTCATTCAAAAACAGCTCTGCCTGTTTTTTGTCCACACTGATCAGGGAGGACAGGGTATTGAAACAGTTGAACAGAAAATGAGGATTGATCTGGTTTTTTAAACTGTCTAATTCCTGGTACACCGATAATTCCGTGAGCATTTCCTGCTCTTGCCTTTTTTCCTTGTATTTGTTAAAAATATATTCAGCTTCCTGCAAGGGGAAAAAGACAAGGTTGACCGAAACGCCAATAACCAGTGCCTCCAACGCATGCATGCTTTGCCAATGATAGCCCAGGATGTGGAAATAATCATACACGAACAAGATCATAATGATGCTCGGGGGCATCACAAAAAGCATAGCCCCTATTTTTCGGATGATCCGCTGACGACTTTGTTCGAGGCTGGGATATTTCCTTTCCGACCCGTCATTCCACCATTCGTGCAGATACCAGGACAGCGCGCCAAGTACAAAAATAACAGGTGCGGAAAACAACCAAATCTTGCCATCTGTCCATACGCGCCCCCGGAACAGGATCAAATTAAGCCCCAGCTCAATGAGTGGCATGGAGCATAAAAAGCCGTATATTTTTAAGCGTGATGGTACAAATATATTCACAGTGGGGTGGCAATTTTTTCGGCAACGAGTGGTATGTGGATATAGCGGAACAGCGCGTTGGAGTCTTCTATCACAATAGGGTTTTTCAACATCCGGTATTTGGAAACAAGGTGATCCAAACTGGCTTCAACATCTTGTGACCCACTGATCGTCTTGCGCTGCACATTATTCCGAATGGTCAGCATGTCCTTTTGGCTCATATACACCTCAATGTGCAGGGGCTGTGACCTGCTGACAATATTCTGGGTGAAGGCATTTTCAATGACGGTTTGCAGGCTCAAGGGGGCTATCATCTGTTTTTGTACGGACGCTGGTATGTTGACCTCTACCATTAGGGCATCTCCAAAACGGGCGTTCAACAAATGCATGTAGGATTTAACAAAATTCAGTTCCGTGCCCAGCTCAACCCATTGTTTGTCGTCTCGAAGCATGTAGCGGTACACCTTGCTCATTTCATCCAAAAACTTTTCTGCCCTGTCCTCATCCTCCTGAATCAAACTTGACAATGAATTGAGACTATTAAACAAAAAATGAGGGTTTACCTGGCTTCTCAACCCATCTAAGTGGCTTTTTTTATATGCCTGGTTTAGTTTCTCCGTTTCAGCCCAACTGGTTTCCCAACTTTGGTATATGGCAATACCTTCCATCAGAAAGGTCAAAAAGATATTGCCTATGCCCATGGCAAAATAGGTCCAGGCAAAGCGGGTTTCATTCAGTTGATAATGAAAAAACGGGATAAACTCATATAGTAGGTGCAAACCGTACAGTACCAGGCCGCTCATCAGCAAAAACGTGACAATACTGATGGCCAAGCGAATGGGGATGTGCTTGTCCTTTGGAAAACGCCCCCTTAAACTTAGCGCGATCCAGCCGCACAAACCAAAATAAATACCAAATATCACCATAGCAATGAGGGTAGCCGCTATAAAACACTGCCCATCAGTGACGTACTGCTTGCCCAAAATAATGCTGTTGGCCAATAAGCTGCCAAGCGGCAGTATGACCATCATGATCTTTTGATCCATTCCATTATATTGTGGCATCAACATGCCAGCAAAGTTAATCAAAAGCACAAGTCTCCAAACAGCCTTTGGTTTTGAATTGTCAATTATTCAGCTGAATTGGTGTTTTTTATGTTTTGATTGTCTTCTGAAAAATGAAGGGGCGCGCCCTCGCATTCCCAGACATGCTCTGAAGGTTTTGTCCCTGCCAATAATGGCCAAGGAGCGATAAAATAATAACAATTCATCCGCAATTTCCCACAATTCATCACTTCTCCACTTGAACAGGGCTTTGATCGCCATGCATCTTTGTGCCATAATCACCAAAACATCTCACAACTTTTCACCTATTATGATGAAGTATTTTGCAAGCACCATAGCAGTAAGTGCCCTGCTCTTTTCACTCACCAATTGCCAACAGAACAGCGCAAAACCCGAACCGCAAAACCATACATCCACTGCCTCGGAAGACTTGGTCAAACGCGGCGAATATTTGGTCAATGTAGGCGGCTGCAATGATTGCCATTCACCCAAAATCATGACAGACATGGGCCCGCAACCCGACCCCGCCCGATTGCTGTCAGGTCATCCGGAGAAGGAAGAACTGCCCGCTATCACGGATAAAAAAATGATCGCTCCCGGTCAATGGGCATTGTTCAGCTCAGGACTGACCGCCGCCGTTGGCCCCTGGGGTGTTTCCTTCGCCGCCAACCTTACCCCTGACGAGACGGGTATGGGCAACTGGACAGAGGCGCAATTTTTTAAAGCCATCCGCGAAGGCAAATCAAAGGGCTTAGATGGAACAAGGCCCATTTTGCCCCCTATGCCCTGGTTCAATATAGCCAAGATGAAAGATGAAGACCTGCGCGCTATTTACGCCTACCTCAAATCCATACCAGCAGTGAAAAACGTAGTACCCAACCCCTTGCCTCCAGTCATATAAGCCCATGAACATCGTTGAAATTACGCTCCTCACCATCAGCCTTACTGTATGTGGAGCGGGCCTGCTGATCTATCGGAGGGCCTTAAGATTATACCGGGATTTAAGTGCTCTTGAAGATTACCAGGATTGATTTACCTGATTATTAAAGATTTACAGACGCGAGTAGCCTTAAAACCACTTTGCGTATCCTTAAGAAACAAACCGCCGGGCTGTCAAATTAATCTTGACGGCCCGGCACCAAGCTTTTCAATTATATGAGCATGTCTGAATTTAAAATAATGGCCAACAGCACCTCAACGGCAATCAGAACAGCCGCCCTCTGCATTTTTTCTTGTTTGGTCTTGTGTACTCCTGCTGTAACAGCCCAAAACCATGCGCTTTCACTTAGTTTGGGATATGGACAGTTGACAAGGCAAGATTTGATTTTTTCGCCTTTCGTCAGCCGTGGCAGCAGCCCGATCAATGTTGGGCTTGCCTACCAAAAAAGTCGCCGATGGGAACAGGAGTGGAAACTTGGTTTTTCCCAAATTACAGCACAACACAAACCCACCTTTACCTATACCTTGCCAGGCCAGGCGGACGAACTGCAGCACACTGCGCCGCATAGTTTCCTCTTGGCAGATTTATCTTACACCTTGGGCAAGCGCATAGCAGTGCGCCATAAAAACACATGGTGGCTTTTCGGTGCCGTTTCCATGGATATGGATGCCATGAACTATAACCACGCTCGAATATCCAATTTTGGTTATTTTATTTCATTTGATCTTTCGGTAGGTGGCAAATGGCGCTACCAGCTTTCACCGAGGCATCAGCTCACGGCAGAAGCCCGCTTGCCCTTGGCAGCCTGGGTTGCGCGATCGCCCTATCTCATCAATGACGATGAATTTATTGACAACATCGCAGGCCACAAATCATTGGGTACCATTCTGAATTTTATTGGTGACGGACAAATGATGAGCCCCATCCATCACCAACAAATCACCTTGGATATAGGCTATGATTTTGCCCTTACCCGAAAATGGCAGCTGGGTTTAAACTATCAGCTGGAGCAATTGCACAACAACAAACCCTTGCCCCTGCATAGCGCACATCAGCAAATTTCTTTACGTTTTTCTTTACATTTTTGACAAATGACCATACTTAAAAAAATAAGCCCTACCCTATTGGCATTCGTGTTTATAGCCTCTGCATGCCAAAAAACCTGGTATGAAGCGGAACCAGCCAACCAACCCGAGGCAATTTTTGAAAACATCTGGCAAACCTTCAACAAGGATTACGGCCCCTTCAAGGAAAGGGGTGTGGATTGGCAAGCGGTGTACAATGAATACCGGCCAAAAGTAAGCGCACAAAGCACGGATGATGAGCTGTACCAGCATCTTTCCGGTATGCTCGCCACCCTAAATGATGGCCATGTGAACTTGTTTGCCCCCAACAGAATGGCTTTTAACAGCAATAAAATCCGCAACAGCCGAATAGACGACGAACTGTTTGACTTAGACCTGATTTGTGCCAACTACCTCAACGGCGATTTCGTCACGGATGCCGATACCAGCTATATTTATGCCCTGTTGCCCGAGCGTATCCTATACCTTCACTTTCCACATGTAGGGCCTAATATGACCGCTTTGGGCCGTGCGCTGGACCAATACCCCGATGTCAAAGGCTTGATTGTAGATTTGCGGCACAATGACGGTGGTGATTTCACCTGGGCTTTCTCCGAGATGGGTCGCTTGACCGCCGAGCGCCGCCTTGTTTTTAGTTCGCGCACCAAAAACGGGCCAAAACCCGATGATTACACATCCTGGCATGAGTGGTACCTCAGCCCTAAAAAAACGTATATGGACAAGCCCATTGTGTTGCTCACGGATCGGTACACCATCAGCGCGGGCGAGCGGACGGCTATGGCCTTTCAGGCATTGCCCAATTGTGTCAGCTTGGGCGATACTACCTGCGGTGCCCTGTCCACTATGGTCGCCGGCGAATTGGCCAACGGCTGGAAATACACCATTGCCACACAGAACACCCTGCTCGCCGATGGCCGCTCCTGTGAAGGAATAGGATTAGCACCGGATATAGTGGTAAAAAACAGCCTTGACGACCTTAAAAACGGTAGGGATCAGGTGCTGGAAGCAGCGGTGAGGAGATTGAAGTAAAATACTTGAGCGGAGGCTACATTCTGAATTTGAATCCACCGTGAAAAAGATTGAGGAAAACAAAAAAAGAAGGTAGTATATTAAATACTCAACAGCAAACTACTCACTCCTTAAACTCTTCACCGGGTTCGCCAGTGCCGCCTTCACACTCTGAAAGCCCACCGTTAAGAAGGCGATGATTACGGCGAGCAAGGCCGCTCCGGCGAACATCCACCATTGAATATCAATGTGATAATTGAAGTCAGAGAGCCATTTGTCCATAAAATAATAGGCCAAGGGCGAAGCGATGACCACAGCGATAAGCACTAATTTTAAAAAATCCAGGGCCAAAAGATTGGTAATACCCAAAACTGAAGCGCCAAGTACCTTGCGGATACCAATTTCCTTGGTGCGCTGCTGAATGGTATAAGTGGCTAAGCCAAAAAGCCCCGAGCAGGCGATAAAAATAGCCAATAAGGCAAATACAGAGGCAATACGGCTTGATCGCTGCTCATTTCGGTACATTTCATCAAATTCCTGATCGAGAAAAGTGTAATTGAAGGGTCGGTGCGGGGCCACTTTTTTCCATGTTTGCGCTATATTAGCCAGTGTGGCGGGGATGTCGTCGCCCTTGAACTTGATCATCATTTTGTTCACTTCACGATCCGTGATGAACAAGGCCAAAGGGCCAATGCTCTGGTGCAGCGGGGCGATATGAAAATCTTCGGATACCGCTTTTATGATGCCGTCACGTCCGTTGATGCGCATGCGCTTGCCAATGGCCGATTCAGCCGTCCAGCCCAATTCTTTTGCGGCAGACTCATTGAGGATAAAGCTATACCTGCGAAGTGCTATGCTGTCGTGAGCCACCTGGGCCACATCTGTTTCGGTAAAATCTGTGCCTGCCAGCAGCTTAATGCCTAATGTTTTTACAAAATCCGCATCGGTACCAACGGCGTTGAGCGTCAGCCGGAAATCCTCTGGCCTGCCCTCTGCCCAAACGGAGTAGCCTCCCTGAACAAAAGTGGGCGTTTCGGAAGCCGCTGCTATCTGTTGTATCCTGGTATCGGCCCTTAGTTCGTTTTTTATATTGGAGAGGTTTTTCCGCACAATGCGATCCATGGGCAAAACCACGACCCGTTCTTTGTCATAACCCAATTTTCGGTTTTGGATGTAGGCCATCTGCCTGTTGATCACAAAAGTGCCCAACAGCAGGAAGAAGGACACGGCGAATTGAAACACCACCAAAGCTTTGCGCAAAGCGCCACCGCTCCCCGCGCTTTTGAAATCCCCTTTTAACACTTTTACAGGCTGAAAATTAGCCAATACGAATGCAGGGTATCCTCCGGCCAACAGGCTGACCAGCAAGCCTATACCCAAAAGACCAACAAGCGTTACGGGATTTTTGAAAAAAAAGAAGGCCAATTCCCTGCCGCACAATTCATTGAAAGCGGGCAACAGCAAGTAGGAAGATAGCAGGGCTAAAAGCAGGGCAATGCCTGTGATAAAAACCGATTCTCCCATAAACTGACGCACCAATTGCCCATTGAAGGCTCCGACCACCTTCCTGACGCCCGTCTCAGCAGCCCGCTCCACCGCCTGGGCAGTGGTCAGGTTGATGTAGTTGATGCAGGCAGCCAACAGGATAAGCAGGGCAATAGCTGAAAAAATATAGACATACCGAACATCGCCGCCAGGCTCCAACCCGCCCTCTACACGGGCATGCAGGTGCACCTCGCGCATGGGTTGCAAGCGATAACTCAGGTAACTGCCTGCTGCAAATTCGCCCTTCATCAGTTCGGCGGTATGAGCCTTGATCTTGGCTTCTAACGGCATCGCTGCGGCAGGATCATTGAGCAAGAGGTAAGTATAAAAATTGGCCGACCCCCAGATATGCTCGCGCCAGCTTTCCAGGGTGTGAAATGAGGCGACAAAATCAAATTTGATCTGTGAATTGGCTGGCGCGTCCGCAACTACGCCTGTCACGGTCAAATCAATACCTCCGGCAGTTCTCAGTATTTTGCCAACAGGTTCATCATTGCCGAAATAGCGCCGGGCAGTCTTTTCCGTCAACACAACCGATTTTACCTGATCAAGCATAGTACCGGGGTCGCCTTTGAGGATTTTAAAGGAAAAAATATCAAAAAACGTTGAATCTGCCCACAAAAGCCCTTTTTCCTCTCTTACATTTTCTCCGTAGCGGAGCACCGTGGGTGAAAATTCGGCTGTGCTGTAAATCCTCACGCCTGATTCTACTTCCGGGAACATCCTTTTGAATTCAGGGTATGCGGCCGTTGGTGTGGTTGCGAATTGCTGCACCTCGCCATTTTCCCCCGCCTCTGAGCTCAAACGAAAAATACGATCACCTTTTTGATGAAAATCATCATACCCCATTTCAAAATTGACATAAGTGACAATCAGGATGAAGCATGTCAAGCCCACGGCAAGGCCCGAGATATTGATTAATGAAAAAAGTTTGTTGCGCGTCAGGCGACGCGTGAGTGTTCGGAATGTAATGGCTAACATGCGCTCGAATTATCAATATGGTGAAAAAAATATATCCATCTTTTAATCTGCCCTCAGCACTTCAGCGGGGTTGGTGCGTACGGCCTGATGCACTTTAAAGATCAGGGTGCCCGCCACAATGAGCAACATAACCAATATGGCCAGTACCGGAACCAATGGCTCTACCCCCACATTGATCTTAAAAATGGTATCCATTATAAATTTGGTCACATACCACCCGCCCCAACAGCCCAAAAGAGCCGCGAAGGTAAAAATCCACGCATAGCCCCGGCTTATCAAGGACAGGATTTGCCTTGGTTTGGCCCCTACCACTTTGCGAAGGGCTATTTCCCTCATTTTTTTCAGGATGGTCAAAGAAACCAGGGCAAAAAGGCCGGTGGCCGTGAGCAATATGGCTATTATGGAAACTCCAGAAAAAATAGTAGCAATGCTCTGTGTCGTTTCCAGCGCTGCCACTGCAACCTCGTCCTGATAAAAACCATTAAATGGCTTGAGCGGGTACAGCTGTGTCCATTGCGCCTTTACGCGGTCATGCACAGAAACGAGCTGGCCCGGTCGGGCCTTGATGATCAGGTTTTTGTATTGCTCGGGCCTGACCAAACGTATCATGGCCAGAGACAAGGACTCAAACAAGTGCAATTGAATATCGTTTATCGTACCAACAACCGCGTACACCGCCGTATCCATACGAATCTGTTGCCCCACTGCGGCCTCATTGGTCCAGCCAAACTCACGGGCCATTTTTTGTGAAATCACAACGGCATTGTCATAATCGGATTCGCGTTGCGCCTCCAAAAGCCGCCCGGACAGGGCGCGAAGGTTCATGAGCTGGGCATAATTGTCGCCTACTTCAAAGTAGTTGACCTCACTTTTTTTGCCTGCGGCTTCTACGGATATAGAATAGTTGCCAAAACTGAAATGATGGCGCGTACCGGCCACAGATTCCACACCCGGCAAGTCTTTTACTGCATTGCGGACGGCCTCAAATGAGTTTCGGTCCGACACGCTTACGCCCATCAAATCGCTTCGGGTATATCCATAATCGTAGTTTTTCTGAAAATGGGCATTGCGGGAGAATGAAATCCCCCCGATTACCGTGACAATGGAGACGACCACCTGCAAACCCAGCAGCGTACGGGAAAAAAGGTTGGTGCCACCAAGTTTCAAACTGCCCCTGAAGATGCGGGCGGGATTAAAACTACTGATATAAAATGCAGGATAACTCCCTGCCAAAAGCGTCGTGAATACAAAAAGCCCTGCCAAAAAAACCTGTAGTACACGATCCTGCATAAAATCGGCTCGCGCTTCGAGGCCATTGAACATACTGTTGGCCGTTGGTATCCACCAGTTGGTCATCAGCACGGCCGCGCAAATGGCCATGGCCACCACGGCCGCGCATTCCAGCAGCATCTGCCGCATCAATTGGGCGCGGGTGCCGCCCATCACCTTGCGCACCCCCATCTCGCGAAGGCGACGATTGGAGCGCGACACGGTGGTGTTGGCAAAATTGAGACAGGCAGATAAAAAAATCAGACAGGCCAAAATCAAGCCTCCGTAGGTAGCAGCATCGTTTGGTCGCCCGACCAAAGCGTTGGTGGCAATATATTCCGCTTTGTCATGTATGGTGGACCAAGGCAACAATTGAAATCCCGACACCTTCCAATCCTGTCGCGCAGCGTTTTGTTGAGAAAGATATTGTTTAAAATCATCGGCTAAATGGGCGGCATCTGCCGGATTGGGTATTTTTAAAATAATGGCATCCGCAAAACGCGTCCAATCATCCGCTTGTAAAAAAGTGGTATCGTTTATTTTAAGGTTTTCGATATTGGTGATGAAGTTGAAACGGAATGACGAATTGTTGGGCACATCTTTCAGAATGCCCTTCACCACCAAGGGCAGGCTGCGTTTTTCGCCCGCGTACAAGAGCAGGGTTTGCCCAAGCGGATTGCTTTTTCCAAAGTATTTCTCCGCCATTTCCTCGGTCAGCAAGACGGCATTTTTATCGGAAATATCATGATGGCCTGCCACTGTCGGATAATTAAAAAGGGTGAAAAAAGCAGGATCGGTGAAATGCACCGATTCGGAAAATGGCTCAACTTGCTCACCCTTTACAGCACAGCCGCGACTGTCCCAGCGCACGGAAGCCGTTATACTGGCAAAATCGCGTTGTGCCCTTTTGGCTAAGGGAAGTGGACAAACTCCCTTGACCTCATCACTGCCCTCACGGGTAACCACCACACGAAATAGCTGCTCCTTGTCCGCGTGGAAATCATCCATACTATCACAAAACCGATAAACCTGGTACCCCCAGATCATTAATGTAATGCCTACACCTAAACCCAATATGTTGAGCAGGGTGTAAAAACGGTTGCGCGACAGATTGCGAACGGCAAGTTTAAGATAGTTTTGAAACATGTACTTTATGTGTTGATTCGTTGATTGGACAGTCAAAGCAATCCAGGCCTACTCAGCATATCGTACACGCCAATTGGCGAGCCAAAATTTAAAACATTGATTTTCAATTAAATAAAATATTGTGCGCGTTCGATTTCGTACAAATTGCGTTCGGGAATGGACTTTGAAATATTCTGCTTCCGATGACTTAGCGTTATGAATGAGGCAACTAACCAAATAAAGGAAGGAAAAAATCATAAGGC
This sequence comes from uncultured Saprospiraceae bacterium, assembly GCA_964539805.1. Taxonomy (GTDB): domain Bacteria; phylum Bacteroidota; class Bacteroidia; order Chitinophagales; family Saprospiraceae; genus M3007. The sequence continues at coordinate 17,778 of CAZIKN010000016.1, forward strand.
CTGCCCTCGCCGAATCTTTTCGAAAAAAAAGTCGGATGATTTGGCGGTACCAAAAAAGAACATATATTTACCCGCATGATACAGCGCTGCAATCCTTGATGCCGAGGACAACTGGGCATCAAGGATCATTAGATGACGTGAGTTCTGAAATAGGCAAATACCAAAAAAGAAAAAGAAGTGCGGGGTCGTAAGACCCCTCGCACGGCACCCGGTATAGATTGGCGAGGAAGGCTCAGTAGCACTTACCGCTATAACCTGACGAACATCCGCCCTCTTCGGTTCGGACAGGCCCGCCCTCTTGAGGTCGGATAAACCCGCCGTGCGTGGGGTCTTACGACCCCGCACCTATATTGGATCTCTTGCCATGCTGATTGCCTTCGTGACCCAAGTAACCACATCAAGGACTTTCCGTCCTTTTGCTTGCATAAATACCTGATTATCAAATAAATTAATTCAAAATTCACGTTAGATGGTAAACTATCATAAATTGAACACAAAAACAGAAGTCGAACTACAGTTTCAGTACCTTGTCACGAAAGTACTCTGGCCTTTGTTCAAAACAAGGGTACAGGGCTGTTTTAAGAGCATGTCTGGGATTTTCCCGCTTGGCCCAAAACGGCTCTCTAAGACAGATGTACTGCCCCAAGGGAACATGCGCTAAAGCAATGGCCGCCTATTCCTAAACCTCCATCACCTTCTCCAACAACCAGCCCTTTTCCGCCACGCCCCTGGATTTTTCAATATCCGTTTTCAGGGCAGCTGCGGCTGCTTTGTCATTCGGTGACAGGGCCAACAAGCGCCGCGTAAATCGGATCAGGCTTTGGAAATGCTCTCTTTGATAGCCCACATTCCGCTGTCGGCGAATGAAAATGGACAAACTGTCCAACAGGGATTCGAGGGCATCCGTGTAGTTTTTTTCATAATAAATCCGCAGCAGCATGGTGCGGGCGGTCAATTGGGCCAAAGGGTCGTGGTCAAAATCAACCTGATTGAGCAGCGACATGGCTGCATCATAATCCGGCAGGCGAAAATAATAGACCGCCAGACTGTAATGGTAAATGCTCTCGCGCTCGCGGGCGGGCAGGAAGGGGCGATAGGCATCTATAAATTGCCGTACCCAAACGAAGTTTTTCATGCCTATGCCCACGCTGACCACATTGATATAGGTAAATTTGGAGAGTACCCCGTTCTCGAAGAGGCTTCTGTTTTCCAGTCCGCTGTTGTACAATTCAAAGGCTTCCTGCCAAAACTGTTGCCTGCCGGTGTTCAGGCGGCGGATGCAATAATTGATGGCCAAGAGGTAGATTTCGCGCCTTTCCTTGTCGCGGAGCAGGGCACCGTGTGCTTGCAGATCGGCCTTGATCCTGAAAAACAGTTCTTCCGATTCGGGCTGTTCGAGGCAGAGATAAAGGTTGTGGTAAAGACGCACCAAGGGCTGCTCCAATTGTTCTGCTGTGATATTGGCCAAAAGTTGTTGCGGCAAAGGGTTGGATTCCAGTTCCGTCCGCACATTCTTCACATTTTGCATCATACAGGCATTACGCAGGGCTTGCAGCAGGAAGCCCGTCTCTAAGGAGGCATTGTGCAGGGCAAGCGGCAGGGCGGCATTGCGTTTGAGGAGGGCCTTGTGCTCATAGCGTTCGCGTTGGAGCAGCATGTTCTGAAAATGGTACTGCGCATCTCGGTAGGGCAGTTTTTCGAGGATTTCGACGCCCGTTTCCAATTCTTTTTCCAGCATGTCGGTCGGTGCGTTGTGTGCGCGCAGGGCGTGGCAAAGCCGTATCTGCACATCGGCGGGGTCGTTTTGCCACTCGGCGTAGGCGAGGTACTGTTTGATCTGCCGGAGCAAAAACGACATCAGGTGGCTCATCTGCACCTCATCGTAAGGCAGGGAGGGGAAAAGCCGCGCCCAAATCCGTTCTTTTTGGAGCGCGGAGGGCTGATCGGCGTGTTTCTCCATGTAGGCAAACAACTGTTGCACATCATCGCGGTGGTTAAAAAACGGGGAGGCCAACCATTTTCGCATTTTGCGCCGCTCCGCCGGGGCGAGCTGCAAAAAGAGATTAAGGAGCAGGCTATTTTGCATTATTTTTTAGATAAAATGTTGTTATTTTATTGATAATCAATTTTTTAATTAATAAAAATGAATTGTTTTTTTTGAGAACAAAGATATTTTGTTTTTTGGAAACTTTGTAATCGCCCTCACCTTTGTAGCATAAGATTTTTGAACGGTCTAAAATGTACTATTATCATGTTAAAAAAACACACAATCCTTACGCTTTTCTTTTTTTTGCTTGACCTGATGGCGAATGCCCAAATCGTGAATATCCCTGATGTGAATTTTAAAAATGCACTGGTGAATACCAAATGTGTGGATACAGATGGGAATGGCACAGGTGATATAGATGCAGATACCAATGATGATGGGGAGATACAGGTCAGTGAGGCGTTGGCCGTGACGAGCCTATACATAAGCAATCTTTTGATCCAGTCTTTGGAAGGGATAGAAGCGTTTACTCAATTGAAAACTTTGAATTGTGGTTATAATAAACTGAAAACCTTGAATGTGCAGGGGCTGATCAATTTGCAAGCATTATACTGTTCCGCCAACCAATTGACGACTTTGGATGTGCATGGACTTGCCAATTTAAAGGAAGTCGTTTGCGACAACAACAAATTGACGACCTTGAATTTACAGGGGCTGATCAATTTGCAAGAGTTGTACTGCTCCGGCAACCAATTGACAATTTTGGATGCACGTGGGTTGAGCAATTTGCAAAAATTGTTTTGCCACACTAACCAATTGATGACCTTGGATGTGCAGGGACTGAGCAATTTGCAAGAAATAAATTGTTCTATCAATCAATTGATGACCTTGAATGTGCAAGGACTGAACCGTTTGCGAAACTTGACTTGTCACATCAACCAATTGACGACCTTGGATGTAAGGGGACTGAACAACTTGCTAAATTTGTTATGTTCCAGGAATCAGCTGACGGCGTTGGATGTACAGGGGATAACAAAATTGTCAATGTTGCAATGCAACAACAATCAACTGACTGAACTATACATCAAAAACGGAAGCATAGAAACTAACGTAACTTTTAATGACAATCCCCAACTAAGATATATCTGTTGTGACGAAGGCCAATTATCATCAGTACAAAGCAAAGCAAGCCAATACGGCCTCCAAGATTGCTACATCAACACTTCCTGTTTTCAAATTGGCGCACACATCAAAGGAAACATCAAACAAGACCAAAACCTCGATTGTCAGGCGGACGCCACAGAAACAGGGATGGCAGGCCGGATCATAAAAGCTGAAAAAACGGGCGCTGAATCCTTTTATGCCATCACCAATGGCGCAGGCCATTATGAAATCGTAGTGGATACAGGCTTTTACAAGCTGTCCGTGCCTAACGCACTTAGCAGCAATTATTACGCGCTTTGTGAAGACAATATTGAGGTCAATCTACCTAAAACAGAAGATTCTATCCGTGCGGATTTCCTGCTCACCCCTGTCATTTTCTGTCCCTTGCTGGAGGTCAACATCGCCTCTTCCCGAATGCGCCGATGCTTTGAAAATCAATACATTGTGCGCTATTGCAACGTCGGCCCCGCGCCTGCGCCCAATGCCCAGGTGACCGTGATGCTCTCAAAAGATGTGCAGTTTGTCAGCAGTTCCATCCCTGGTGTGAACATTGGTGGCCAACGATGGAGTTTCCCCTTGGGCGAAGTGGCTTCGGAGGACTGTGGCTCCTTCTCCATCAACTTTTTGGTGCTGTGTGATTCGACCGTGCTTGGTCAAAGCATCTGCGCCTCGGCGCATATCACGCCCGATAGTATCTGCACGCCCGCCAATGCGACCTGGTCTGGCGCAGAAGTCGTAGTGGACGGCTATTGCGAGGGCGACTCGGTGCGCTTTGTCATCCGCAACATCGGCACGGGCGACATGACCGAAGCCAAGAGGTTTATCATCGTTGAAGACATCGTGATCTTCCGCACGGGTACCTTTAACCTACAAGCGCAGGATTCCTTAGTGTTCAAAGTGCGCGCTAATGGCAGCACCTATCGTTTGGACGCAGAGCAGGAGACCACTTATCCTTTCCCATCCATGCCCTCGGCGACGGTGGAGGGCTGCGGGCAGAACTTAAGCGGCCTTTTCAGCCTCGGCTTTGTCTCCCAGTTCAATGAAATTGACGGCAACCCCTTCTACTCACGGGATTGCCGCGAGGTCGTCGGCTCCTATGATCCCAATGACAAGTCGGCGCAGCCATCCGGTGTGGGCAGCCCTCATTACATAGAGCCGAAAACGCCCATTGACTACCTCATCCGCTTCCAGAATACGGGCACCGACACGGCCTTTACGGTGGTCATCCGGGACACCCTGTCCACTTGGTTGGACCCTGAAAGCTTCCGGGCGGGCATCTCCGACCACGACTTTACGGTGGATTTTGAGCAGGGCAATATCCTGAAATTTACGTTCAACAACATCCTGTTGCCGGACAGCAACGTGAACGAAGCCGCCTCGCACGGTTTTGTGCGCTTCCGCATCACGCCGAGGAGCAGCACACCACTCGGCACAAAAATCGAGAACCGGGCCGCCATTTTCTTTGATTTCAACGCGCCCATCATCACCAATTGGGTGTTCCACACCGTGGACACGGGCTTTTTGAAACGGAAAAATCTGTCTGTTTTTTCAGGCAAAACCCCTATGCAGCAACAGGTTTACCCCAACCCCGTCCGCACGGGCGAGCTGCTCTACTTTGAAGACCTGCCGGAGGGCAACAGCAGCATAAGCCTGATTGACCCGCTCGGTAAAACAGCCTTTTCGGCCCCGATCACGGGCAATATGCTTCGCCTTCCGTCGGATCTGCCCCATGGCATGTATTTTTTGGAATGGACAGGAGAGAAGGGTAAAAAACGCTGGGGGAAGATATGGGTGAGGGAGTAGGGAATATCGAATGGGGGAATGTTGAATTTCGATTTTTATAGAGGGGGGCTGGCTTGGGGCCAGCCCCTCTCTTGCGTTCAGAATCTTATTCAGTCAACATCCCTGTAATCAACAATGACAAAATTTGTTTAAGACTGTTGTTCCTATAATTGTCATTATCCAACATGGTCATCAACAATGACGTAATTAGTTCCCGTCCACCATTTTGTGTAGCGTACCCCATTGACTTCCCAGGTAGCGACTTTTACCCAAGTGGGCGGAATATCCTGAGCAAAGGTCTGTGTGGTGCTGAAGGTCGTCCCGCTTGCAGCAGGCTGAAAGGAAAGGGCGAAAAACGCTATAAATAGCGCAGGTAAAAATGCTTTTTTCATGTTTGAAAAAATTTAATGGTGAAAAGTGTAATGATTTATTTGTCGGCTCTCGCAACGACAGAACAAAGATGGGGGGTAAGAGAAGGGGAAAACAATAACACTTTTGGTCATGTTATTACATGGTAGTGTCCCATGTGAACGGCGATACACTTTTGCCCCTAAGCGATATCTACGATATATGCTAATCCAAACGCACGTTTGAATTAGCTAGCAATTCCTTCATCAATAATGACATAATTCGTCCCCGTCCACCATTTTGTGTAGCGTACCCCATTGACTTCCCAAGTAGCGACTTTTACCCAAGTGGGCGGAATATCCTGAGCAAAGGTCTGTGTGGTGCTGAAGGTCGTCCCGCTTGCAGCAGGCTGAAAGGAAAGGGCGAAAAACGCTATAAATAGCGCAGGTAAAAATGCTTTTTTCATGTTTGAAAAAATTTAATGGTGAAAAGTGTAATGATTTATTTGTCGGCTCTCGCAACGACAGGACAAAGATGGGGGGGTGGAGAAGGGGCAAACAATAACACTTTTAGCCTCATTTTTACACGAGTACGCCGGAGGGCAACAGCAGCATAAGCCTGATTGACCCGCTCGGTAAAACAGCCTTTTCGGCCCCGATCGCGGGCAATACGGTTCGCCTTCCGTCGGATCTGCCCCATGGCATGTATTTTTTGGAATGGACAGGGGAGAAGGGTAAAAAACGCTGGGGGAAGATATGGGTGAGGGCGTGAGCGGTATGTCACACTATAAAAATGCGCCATACCTAACCCTGTACTGTTCACTCACTCCGCAGGCTCTTCACCGGATCTACCAGCGCCGCCTTCACGGCCTGGCCGCCTACCGTCAGCAAAGCAATGGCTACCGCCAAAACACCTGCCGCAACGAACATCCACCATTGCATCTCGATGCGATAGGCAAAATCGGAAAGCCATTGTTGCATAAAATACCAGGCCACGGGCGAGGCAATAAGGATAGCAACAAGCACGAGCTTGATAAAATCTTTGGCCAACAAAGCCGCCACACCCGTTACGGATGCCCCCAATACTTTTCGGATACCAATTTCTTTGGTACGCCGCTCCGCTAAGTAGGAAGAAAGCGCAAACAAGCCAAGACAGGCCACAAAAATGGCAAATCCCGCAAAAATGGTGAAAATATGGCCCATCCGCTGTACATCAGCATACATGCGCGCAAAGCCTTCATCTAAAAATGTGTAGCGAATGGCCTGATGAGGGGCCATACCTTGCCAAACCCCTGTGATGGCTTTAAGCGTTTGGGCCAGTTCACCAGAACCAATCTTGATGGCCGTGATGGACGGGCTGTGGCCCAGAACAAGACCAACGGGGTTGATTTTTTCGCGCAGTGATTCGAAATGGAAATCCTCCACCACACCAATCACCGTGAGGGTCTGGGCCCCATTGGTGATCTGTTTGCCCACAGCCTGCTCCAAATGCAGTTTTTGGGCCAATGAGCGGTTGATGATAATGGATTGCGTATCCGTTGGCAGTTCAGGGGAAAAATTGCGCCCTTCCACGATTTGCAGGTTCAAGGTAGGGATATAATCATGGTCAATATCCCATTTTTGTATGATGACATCGTCTAAGTTTTTGTCTTTGCCCAATTCCCAGAAAGTGTTGCCGTTGCGTTTGGTGCCCGCCCCTGTAATGGGCAGAAAATCGCTGACACTTACACTTTGCACCCCTGAAATCTGACGCAACGCCTGTTTGAATACCGGAAGCTGTTGGCCCAGCGTATGTGTTCCCTGCAAAAGCACAACTTGTTCCTTATCAAAACCAAGGTTTTTGTGCAGGATAAAACTCATTTGCCGCCACACGACCAAAGTGCTGATAATGAGGGCAATGGAAACCACAAATTGGAATACCACCAGCGCACTCCGCAGGGAGGTATTTTGGCCCGTTCGCTTAAAATCACCTTTGAGAACACGTATTGGCTGGAATGCCGAAAGGTAAAATGCCGGGTAAAGCCCCGCAATCAAGCCAATCAAAACGGCAGATAAAACGATGATGGGCACAAACGGGCCTGCCCCCCAGGGAATAGACAAAGATTTTCCGGCCAAAAGATTAAAAAAAGGCAAACTCAAACGGACCAATCCCAGGCCTAAAAGGAAGGAAAAGCCGCTCAGCAAAATGGATTCGGCAAGAAACTGTAGCATTAAATGACTTCTTTGTGAGCCAATGGCCTTGCGCATCCCGACTTCGCGTGCCCGATTGGCGGAACGAGCGGTGCTGAGGTTGATAAAATTGACGCAAGCAATGAGCAATATAAAGCCGGCAATGGCCCCAAAAAGCCAAATAAGCCGAATATCGCCATGCTTGAAAGTATCATCCGCCTCCATTGGGTTGAGGTAAATTTCACGTACTGGTTGCAATGCTAATCCTATGGAAGTTTTGAGTTCTTCAATGGCTTTGGCATCCATGCCCTCTTTCTGAAAGAAGCTCAGCAGGTATTTGTCAAAAATGGCCGGTAACATTGCCTGCTCCAATTGTTTTGCATCGGTTCCCGGACGCAAACGGAGGTAGCAGTGGTAATTGCTCGCCCCCCAGTTGGTCTGTTCGCCGGGATAAAATTCCAGGCCGCTCAGGGTAATCAAAAAATCAAACTGAAAATGGGTATTTTGGGGCGCATCTGCCATGACCCCGCCTATGGTCAGGGGCGCTTTGTTGTTGTCATTGAGCACCAACGTTTTGCCAATCGGATTTTCATTGGGAAAATATTTATCGGCCTTGCGTTTGGAAATCAGGATTGAATTGGGCTGTGCCAAGGCACTTTGGGCATCGCCCAGGAGCATGGGGATTTCCAACAGGGACAGCATGGATGGGTCAGCAAAAGCAAAGCCTTCCTCATAGTGGTTTTCCCGTGCATCCGCTCGGCGCACCGGATTGCCGCCTCCCGTAAACAGCGCATTGGGGTTAAGGCGGCCTATGAGTTCAATGGAAGGCAACTCTGCCGCCAGCGCCGAAGCGAGCGGAGCCGGAAAATCAACATCACGGCCCTGCTTTTCTCCCTGTTGGCTTACCCCTACCAGCCGATAGAGGTGATCACCTTTTTGGTAATGTGCATCATAATGTGTTTCATCGTGGATGTACATCGCGATGAGGGCACAGGCGGCCACACCAAGGGATAGCCCTATGATATTGATAAAAGCATAGGCCCTGTTTCTCAACAGGTTGCGAAGTGCAATTTTTATATAATTGTAAAACATGCTTGCGTGATTTATGACCTGGTATGCCAATTAGCGGGCCAGAAGCAAAAGACACTGATTATCAATGACATAGCACAACATAGCGCGTCCGTTTCCGAACGAAGTTCGGGCGGAAACGGACGTTTGCATGGGGAATATTTGGGCCTGTTAAGCCAAATGTGGCGGGAAGTTGAGGGTTTTGTGGGCCAGATAAGATATAGCGTCCCATTTGCCCTGATGCCTCGCCTACCTAAGAGCATGTCTGGAAATAAGAGAAAAGTTGCGGTACCTGTTGCACCTCATCAAATATAACTTGTCCGTCATAGGTGTTTAAAAAACCATTAGGTTCAGGTCAGCACTATTCGCTTTTCAGCGAATGAACCGGGTTGGCCAGCGCTGCTTTCACGGCTTGCCCACCCACCGTCAGCAATGCAATCAGCACCGCCCCAAGTCCTGCCACGATGAACATCCACCATTGTATATCAATACGATAGGCAAAATCCGAAAGCCATTTTTGCATAAAATACCAGGCCACTGGCGAGGCGATGATTACGGCGATCAACACCAATTTCAGAAAATCCTTGGCCAACAGACCCGTGATGCCTGCTACCGACGCCCCCAAAACTTTTCGGATACCAATTTCCTTGGTGCGCCGCTGAGTGGTGAAAGCCGCCAGACCAAACAAACCCAAACAGGCGATGATGATAGCCAAAAAGGCAAAGCCCAACACAAGCGCCCCTGCCCTGCGTTCGCTGCGGTAAATCTGGTCAAACTGCTCGTCCATAAATTCATACTGGAAAGGAAGACCGGGCGCGCTTTTTTCCCAAAGCTGTTTAATATCTGCAATAACAGATGGTAAGTTATTGGTTTTCAGGCGGAAAGAAATACAAGCGGGGTAGTTCCCCCGATGTAGTACAAGCGGTTCAATCTCATCGCGGAGGCTTTCAAAATGGAAGTCCTCGATAACGCCCACTACGCGCAAGCGGTCAAATTTATTTGCTTCAACATCCGTAAGCTGAAAAATTTCCTTATCCAAAGGGGCATCAAAACCAAAGGCCCTGGCAGCCTTGCGATTGATAATGACGGAATTGCTGTCGGCGGGCATGTTGGGATCAAAATCCCGACCTTCCAAGAGTTTGATTTTCATGGTTTTGAGGTAATCATTATCCACCCACCAAGTGTTGGTTGAGATGCCATTTTCCGGTGTAAATGGTGTGTTCTTGAACAATACCTGATCACTGTGGTTGCCATTGGTGGGCAGGAAGCCGGAGATGGTTCCGCTTTCCACGGTTGGCAAGGCCAATACGTCAGATTTGAATACTTTGGCCTTTTCACCGAGTGTCAGCGCATCTGTGACCACCAGTACCTGCGAGCGCTCGAAGCCCAAGTTTTTGTTTTGGATAAAATCCATTTGCCGCCAGCTCACTAATGCGCCAACAATGAGCACGAGTGAAGTGGTAAATTGAAACGTAACCAGTCCGTTGCGAAGCCACTTGCCTTTGCCCTCCGCAGCCACAGCATTTCCAGCCTTCAATACTTTTATCGGCATAAAGCCCGATAACACAAAAGCCGGGTACAGGCCCGCCAGCAAACCAACTAAAAGGATAAAAAGCAAGGTGGCGACTAACAATTGGGGGGCATCCCAAAAGTCAAAATGGATTTCCTTACCGGAAAAGCGATTAAAAAAGGGCAGGAACACACGAACCAAACCCAATGCAATAATTCCTGAAAATGCGCTCAGGAGTATGGATTCCGTCAAAAATTGGCTAATCAATTGTTGCTTGCCCGATCCCATTACCTTCCTTACCCCTACTTCCCGTGCGCGAAGTGTAGATCGTGCCGTGGAAAGGTTCATGAAATTGACCGCAGCCAGCAAGAGGATAAAAAGTGCCACGATACCGAAAACCCGCACTGTGGCCGCATCGCCATTGGGGCCAAGATCGCCATTGCGATTGCCCCCGTGCAGGTGCACATCCGCCAGTGGCATCATCCCAAAGCGCACACTGGTCCCGTTTTTTTCCATATCCTCCCACTTCTGATTCAGCACTTTTTCGGCCTGCGCTCCGATGTAGCGATAAACAATTTTGGGCCACTCCCCTGCGAAATGGTCAGATGAAGCATGGTCTTTGAACAGGATATAGGTATTAAAATTAAAACTCAGCCACTCTTCGTTTTTGGCCTCCTCGAGACCAAGCATGGAAATGAAAAAATCGGCCTTGATGTGTGAATTTGTTGGAATATCCTGCATAACGCCTGTTATCTTGGCCTGCCAATCGTTGTCAAATTGCAGGGATTCGCCTAATGGGCTGCGCCCGGCAAAGTATTTTTGGGCCACATGCGCCGAAATCACAACCGTATTAGGCTCATTTAAGGCCGTAAATGGGTCACCTTCGAGCAGAGGGAAGCTAAAAACCTCAAAAAGTGAAGGATCTGCGAACAGCACTTTTTTTTCTGAAAATACCTTGTCTGCAAGTCGGACGGAAAGATTGCCCTTGTCCCTAAACCTGCAGATGCCCTCAATTTGAGGGTAGTCATTTTTAAGGGCTGCGGCCATGGGTGCCGGCGCACAGGCAATGCTCATGTCCGCGCCGCCAAACACAATGTCCGCGTGGGTCCTGAATATTCGCTCGTGTTTCGCATGAAAGCGGTCAAAACTCTGCTCGTCGCTTACCCATAGTGCGATGAGCAGACAAGCAGCAATACCTGTAGTAAGCCCAAGGACATTGATGGCCGTAAAGCCCAAGTGTTTGCGCAGGTTGCGGAACGCGATTTTGATATAGTTTTGAATCATAGCCTTTTTGTTGATCTGAATATTTGTTGGTGCCGGACGCGCCTATAGGGTATTCGCCAATTGACAGGCCAAAATTCAACCATTTGATTATCAGCACTTTAAAACAGAGCAATTGTTCGATTTCGTACACATTGCGTTCGGGATTGGACTCAAAAGCACCTTGCGTTTGCCTATAACTCCAACAATCTTTGAATTTCTATCAAAAATGCTGGCCCGATTTTCCACCAGTCGGAAGGATTTTCGGGGTCACGGCGCAGGTGCAACAGCTTTTCGCGCAGGGGTGTTAACCTATTTGGAAGCCCAATAGAATTTTATAGAATATCAGGGATGTTGATTATTAATCGTTGTTTATCCTGTATTTTTGTTGCTGGATAACAAAAATCGCTTTTATGAAATGCACCATTTATGCCCTCCTGTATGTGTCATTGACCTTAACAGCCTGTAACCCTGTGGAGCCGCCACTTGATGTGGAAAAAGAAAAAGCCGCCATAAAGGCTGTAATCGCCAAAGAAACGGAGTCTTATTATCGTCAGGACTTTGCGGCATGGCAAAGCACCTATATGGATTCACCGCAATTTCGTAAATATGGTTACTGGGAAGGCTACCCCGAAAAGGTAGTTTCCAGCAATGGCTTTTCTGCCCTTCGCGACGAAAAAAAGAAACAGTTTGACAACAACACTACCCTCTGGCAAGGCTCCACCGAAACGAGAGAAAATGAAAATTTCCGTATCTCACGCGATATGGCCTGGTATACCTTTGAGCAAAATTCCTACGAAAAAGGTACCCAAAAGTTGTTGGGTCGTTCCTTAGAGACCCGCATACTTGAAAAATTGGGTGGTGAGTGGAAAATCGCATATTTGGCGTTTCATTATTATCCGGATAGTACGAGCAGGAAGTAAATTTTTTAAATTGTACCGGTTCCCTCCTTATCTCTCTTCTCTACCAAGCCCTGAATATCCATCAAAAATTCGGGCCCGATTTTCCACCAGACGGAAGGGTTTTCGGTATCACGGCGCAAGTGCAGGAGTTTTTCACGAAGGGCCTGTTTAAAGATGTCTGTCACCTTTTCGGCTGGCACAAATACGATAGGGCGCACGGTGATGGGGCGGCCCGGATTGCCGGAAACGGCAAGATAATGCCCTGCAAAAATGCCCCAATTGGGAAAATGGAGCAAGGGGGTGGAATATGCTTTGATGTTGGCCGAATGGTTGAGGCGGGATTGCACCAAATCAATCTCAATAATATCATCTTCACCTTTTCGGGCATGGCCCGTGCTGATGTGCTCCGGATCATTGGCAAAAAGGTGCGAAGCCTTCACCTTGATCTCGTTGTCCTCGTCTAAGCAGAACTCAAAGCGGGCCTCCCAGAGATCATCCCTCAAAACCGTCCAAAAATAAGCCCTGTAATGGGCAATTTCAGGCTTGTTTTTCGCTGCATTTTGTGCGTGCTGCCATTCTATAAAGGTTTGATTTGCAGCGTATTGGCTTAAGCAGCTTAAGAAGTCTGCTTTTATGTTGGTGTTTTCTTTGGCCTTGTTGTGGAGGATCCACTCCAATTGCAACCAAATTTTATCCGGCAGGCTTAGTGCTCCGAGGCCGGTATCTTTGGTCAACTCGTTGATTTCTTCTACGATAGGATAACGAGGGTTAAATGCCTGGCCAAAGCTGTTGATATCCATACCCTTGCCAATGGCTTTGTAAAGGACACTGCGGAAGCTGTTGGGATATCTTTCGCACCACCCATCCGTATATGTTTTATCGAAGCCCCAAAACTGGTTTTGCGCAGTGGGCAGCAATGGGCATTCCTCCCGATACTTTTTCAGGGCCTGCAACAATAAGGTGCAATATTCAACAAGGGTAATTTGCATAAATTGGGTCTGTTATGGTTAGAGCATGTCTGGGATTTTCTGCTTGAGTCAAAAACGAGAGATTTTTTCAGCATTTTTATTGTTTTTGAAGGAGTGTAGCGGGGCTACACGACTGAAAAAAGGGTGAAAATGCTGAAAAAAGAGCCGTTTTGGGCCAAGCAGGAAAATCCCAGACATGCTCTTAATTGGTTTACGGCAGCAAATAAAAGGCATTAGAACAAAATATGACATCTTTTTATGGACTGTATGTGGGCTGTGGCTTGGCCTTTTTTCGGCTAATTGCCTGTAATCTTGTTCAATTGACTGTAAGGCCTGAATCTTTGGGCGTACATTTACCCAAACAGTTAAAATATGCAAAAATCCAATCCTATGCCACAGACGGCATTGCACAAAGAGACCCTAAAAGAGCAGGTTCAGCAATTAGCCCTTGAGGCTTATCCAAAATTGGTGGCTATTCGGGAACATCTGCACCGCTACCCCGAATTATCGTTCAAGGAATACGATACCCATGACTATCTGTGCGCGCAACTCACGCGCCTTGGCATTGAGCATAGCCCCAATGTGGCCGGCACGGGCATAGTGGCCTATATTCGGGGCAAAAACCCGGGTAAGCGATGCATCGCCCTACGCTCTGACCATGATGCATTGCCTATAATTGAAAAAAATGAAGATGCGTATAAAAGTCAAAATGATGGTGTTATGCATGCCTGCGGGCATGATGTACACTCTGCGTCCCACTTGGGCGCACTAATGATCCTGCAAAGCCTGCGCGATCAGTTTGAGGGTACGGTAAAGTGCATCTTCCAGTTGGGTGAAGAATTGTATCCCTGCGGTGCCAGTTTGATGATCCGAGAAGGGGTGCTACAACATCCTGAACCATCCGGCATTATCGGGACTCACGTGATGCCGCGTATGCCGGTGGGCAAGGCTGGTATTCACATCGGGCCTTACATGAGCTCGGCGGACGAGGTGATCCTAACCATAAAGGGCAAAGGTGGCCATGCGGCTACCCCGCATTTAGTAGTTGACCCAATCGTGATGGCTGCTCAGGTGATTATGTCCCTACAGACCCTTGTATCCAGAAATGCCAGCCCATTTATGGCAGCAGTATTGTCATTTGGGAAAATAGAAAGTCCCGGCGGGGCCTACAACGTCATACCGAATGAAGTAAAAATCACGGGCGGTTTGCGCACCTTTGATGACCAATGGAAACAAATCGCGCACGAGCGCATCCGTGCTATTGCGCAGCATACCGCACAGGCATTGGGTGGTGAGTGCGAGGTCAGCATTTTGTCTGTCACGCCTGTATTACACAACGAGGAAGCCCTTTCCACGCGGGTACGGCAGGCCATGATTGATTATTTGGGTGAGGACAAAGTGGAAGATTTGCCCCAATGGGCGGCCTCGGAGGATTTTGCCTACTACACACAACATATCCCGGGCTGCTTTTATCGCCTTGGCATCTGGAACCCCGAAACCGGCAAGGGTGCCTCAGCCCTGCACACGGATACTTTTGATGTTGACCCAACTTGTTTGGCCGTTGGCAGCGGACTTATGGCCTGGTTGGCCCTACAGGAATTGGACTTTCCATCCGGGCTGTGACAGGGCTGTAATTAAGCTTTTACAGCCCTGATAAAGCCCAATCTTAGCCCGGTTTAGCCTTGTTGCGATGTACGGAGCAGGAATATATTTGCAGTATCAATCTAGTGATTATCATGCAAATACGGAAAAGAATATCTGCACTGGAAGCCGAACAATTGTTGGCCGAAGGGGAGTTGGCCACGCTGCTTGGGGTCATCGCTCCGGCCTCGCTGGATACCCATGTCCACCATGAGTTCATCGGTTTACAGGCACGTGTAAGTATGTTGAGCAGGTATTATGCGCAAAATAAGATTACGGACGAGGAGCGGGCCACAAGTCTCACTGATATTAAGTGCGAGTTGGAAGCGCTATTACCCAAGCTTAAGTTGGAAGAACGGCGGGGTGAAGCAGAACGCGCTATTTGCGCGGGTTTTGATCATTGGGCCAACAATGAGTTTGAAAAAGCATTGGCCTCCTTTAACCACGCAGGTCACTTATTCCCAAATGATGCAGAAGTGGCTATTAATCAGGGCGTTATCCATGTCAGACAACAAGAGGTAGTGGAGGCTATGGCCTGTTTTGAGCGTGCCATTGCGAGCCGCCCGGATGATGTTTTGGCCCGCATAAACAAAGGCTCCCTGTGGAGCATGCAGGGTAATGAGGCGGAAGCCAGAAAGGAGTGGGCCTTTGCTTTATCCATGCTTCCACCAGATGACCCGTACTGCGCTGTTTTAAAGGACTTGCTTGGCAGTGAAGGAATGGGGGTTTAATGTGATCATGAAGGGAATGTGACAATGTGATATCCGAGCTTGGCGATGAGCAGCAGGATGCTTACCGAAATACACCATATTTTTTACCTTTTAAATTTTTTACCATGAAAAATCGAACCACCTTATTTGCCATCATTTTGACTTTTATCCTCCATTATTCAAGCGCTGAAGCACAATCCGCCTTTTTAGCCAATCTGGCCAAAAAAGAACTGGGCATTTTGGTCAAGGAGGGTTTTGAAAACGCATGTAGCTGGTTGTCTGACACTTACGTAAGGAAAGGCCAGCAGGAAGTCACACTGTACCTTAGATCGAAAACAGCGGCGCCATTTTTCTCCTCCAAGGGCCATGCCTTTACACACGCCAATGAATTTAGGGCTTATTACATCCCTTTGTATCAGGACAATGTGCAGGCACAAACAAGCCATCTGCACCCTAAATTGCGCAATCTTACGGATGAATCCCTGCGTTATGTACAAACCCATCCCTACCTGGATGCCCAGTACCCTCTGCGCATGGATGTGTACTTAAGCCAAAAACTACCGGGCCAAACAAAAACCAAATTAAACCCGAAAGAAAAGGGCCTTGACTTGCATTACCGTTATGACACGCAAAGCCTGCGCTGGGATAATGTAGGGAAAACATTTGTGATTACCGGGGGCGCTGCTTATGCTGCCCCAAAAGTGAAAAAAGCAGTGCGAAAATAAAAGACTTGTTGCGGCAGGAGACCATCAGGCCCGAATATTGAAGAGGCTGCCTCATAAGCAAAAGCAAGGCAGAATAAAATTTCGTTTTTTACTCATACGATGAGTTCGAGTCATCGTATGAGTAAAAAACGAAATTTTATTTTTTAACCAGTCTCTGTTTTTGACTTATGATACAAGCCCTGCCATTTAGTCCAGGGTCACGGCTTTGTATGTAGGCACCAAACTTTTCATCACAAGCCAGGCCAGCAGATAGGCTACGGCACAAAAGGCAAACATGATGGTGTAGCCTGTTTCAATATGGCCCAAAGCTTTGTAATGATCAAAAAGGTATCCGCCCACTTTGGTAATGAGCACGCCACCGATGCCGCCCGCCATGCCGCCAATGCCGACCACACTGGCCACCGTTTTTTTGGGGAACATATCCGAGACCGTCGTAAAAATATTGGCACTCCATGCCTGGTGCGCGGCAGCTCCGAATCCGATCAGGATGACAGGCACCCAAAAGGAAAAATGACCAAGTGGCTGCGCCAGCAACACCACGAGCGGGAAGAGCGCAATGGCAAACATCGCTTTCATACGGGCTGCATACACCTCATGCCCCTTTTGGATAAAATAAGCAGGCAACCATCCACCGCCAATGCTGCCTATCATAGTTATGGAATACAGCAGTGCCAGAGGCACCATCATGTCCGTGCTGGCCATTTGGTACTGGTCTTTGAGAAAACCTGGCAGCCAGAACAGGAAAAACCACCAAACCCCATCAGTCAGAAATTTGCCCGCCACAAAGGACCAAGTCTGCCTGAATTTGAGCAGTTGGCTCCAACTAACCTTGACCGTTGGGTCGCTCTTGGCTGTTTCCTTATCCATATCCTGGTTGATGTATGCCAGTTCTTCAGCCCCAAGCCTTGACTGTTTTTCGGGTTTTTCGTAATAGGCTAACCAAAACAAAAGCCAAATAAAGCCAATACCACCGATGATAATAAATGCCATGCCCCATCCCCATTGGTGGGCAATCCAGGGCACGGTAAGCGGTGCCAAAACGGCTCCGATATTTGCCCCGGAATTGAAAATGCCTGTGGCAAGGGATCTTTCTTTTTTGGGAAAATATTCTGCGGTCGCTTTGATGGCTGCCGGGAAATTGCCCGCTTCGCCAATGGCCAAAAACGCCCTTGAAAACATAAAACCCAACACTGATGCCGGAACCATGGCGATGCCTGCCCAACCGAGGTATTGTAACAGGAAATTGCCTATGGGCACTGACCAGGCGTGGATCATGGCTCCGAGTGACCACAAAACTATGGCCCAAACATAACCCTTTTTGGTGCCCAAGCCATCCACCAAACGACCGGCAAACAGCAGCGCCATTGCATAAGTGAACTGAAAAGCAGCGGCAATATTGGCATAATCAGTATTGGACCAACCAAACTCTTCCTCTAAGGCGGGTTTTAGCAAGGATAAAACCTGCCGGTCTAAGTAGTTGATGGTTGTGGCAAAAAATAACAATCCACAGATTGTCCAGCGATATTTACCGATAGTTTGTTGCATGTTTATTGACGGATTGCATTGATGATTTCCCTTAAAAGGGCTGTGATGTCGGCTGGCTTTCGGGCAAATAGTTGTGAACCCAAACCACAGGCATTTACGCCTGCAGCAAGCCATGATAAAATGTCGTCCGGGCTTGCCTCTACTCCGCCCGTAACCATTATTTTGGCTTGTGGGAGTGGCCCGCGGATGGCCTTGATATAGTCTTTGCCAACCATGTTGCCGGGGAAAATCTTTACTAATTCTGCCCCAAGCTGAATGGCGTTATAGATTTCATTCAGGGTCATGGCACCGGGTATCCACGGGATTTGTTCTTTATGGCAAAAATCGGCAACGGCATTGACACATACGGGCTGGACGATGAAATCCGCTCCCGCGGCTGCAAATACCGCTGCCTCTTCAACGGTGTAAATGGTCCCCACGCCCAATTTCAAATCCGGGTGCGAAACGGAAAACTCGTTTTTCAAGCGTTGAAAATGCGCCAACGCCATCTCGCCCCGATTGGTAAATTCAAAAACCTTCACCCCCGCAGCATGGCAGGCGACGATGTTTGATTTGCACAAATCGTAGTCGTCATGGTAAAAAAGCGGGAGGATTTTGGTGTCTAAAATTTGCTGTGTGGCTGGGTGCATTTTTTTATTTAAATAATTAAAAATCAAATATTTATTACAATTCATTTGCCAATTCAATCAAGCGCCGCAACTCCCCAATCTCCTCCTCGTTTGGCATCACCAACGGCGGCCTGACCTTCCCCGCACTTTTGCCGACGAGCGTTGCCCCCGCTTTTATCAAACTAACGGCATAGCCATTTTTTCTGCCCCGCAGCCGGACGAATGGCACAAAAAACGCTCTGATGATTTTATCAACCGTGTTTTTGTCGCCCGCACGCAGGGCTTTGTAATATTTCACGGCCATTTCTGGCACGAAATTGAACACAGCGGACGAGTAGGTATTCACACCGATGGACAGGTAGGCCTCCGAAATAATCTCCGCCGTCGGCACCCCTCCGATGTAAACTAAGCGGTCGCCGATGCTTTTGATGATGTCGTTGAGGTCTTGGATATTGCCCGTGCCATCCTTCAACCCGATGAAATTGGGACAGCGGTCGGCCAGCACCTGCAATTCTTTGGTCGTGAGGATGCCGTTTGCCCGGTTGTAATAAATGACGGGCAGTTTGGTGCCTGAAATGATGGCAGCGGCGTATTCCAAAACGCCCTCTTTGGGGCATTCTGTGAGGTAAGGCGGCATCAACAACAGCCCGTCCATGCCTGCATTTTCGGCTATTTGGGCAAATTCAAGGGCCTCCGGGATGCTCCTGCCCACGCTTGAAATGATGGGCAAATACCTGACTGTCTGCGCCGAAACCTGGAGGATTTCCTTGTATTCGTCCTTGGACAAGGAAAAAAACTCGCCCGTGCCGCCTGCCACAAAAACCGTAGAAATCTCGTGCGCGGCAAACCATTTTAGCCTTTCGGCAAAAGAGGCTCCATCGAAATTGCCCGCGTGGTCAAGGTCGGTAATGGGAAAAGAAAGAAGCCCGTCGCTGAGGGCTGCCCTTAATTTTGGATAGTTCATTTTTAAAAAATTGGCCTTATTCCCAGTCTGCTTTGCTTTGAAAAGGGGGCTGGGAATGAGGTATTTAAGTCAAAGGTCCCGGATTAAACAGAACCAAATCGTTGTGCAATTGCAATTTGTCGCAAGCCACTTTTTGCTCCCCGCTCGCTACTTTCAAAATCAGATCGAACAGTTCCCAGCCCATATCTTCGATGGTTTTTCCTTCGGAAAGAACGCGTCCCGCATCGAAATCAATGAGGTCAAACCAGCGCTGGCTCAAAGTAGTATTCGAGCCAACTTTTATCACCGGCACCATGGACAATCCATAGGGTGTACCCCTGCCTGTCATAAAAAGGTGGACGTTCATGCCGGCTGCCAATTGCAGGGTGCCGCAGACAAAATCGCTCGCCGGGGTGGCGGCAAAAACCAGCCCTTTTTTCCTGATTTTTTCCCCGGGGGCAAGCACATCCACAATGGGCGAACTGCCCGATTTGACAACTGAACCCAACGATTTTTCAATGATCGTACTCAAACCGCCTTTTTTATTGCCCGGCGTGGTGTTTGCGCTGCGGTCGGCTTGCCCCATTTCGAGGTAGTCGTCGTACCATTGCATTTGGTCAATGAGCGCGCGGGCGACGGTCTCGTCGTAACTCCGTTGCACCAATTGATGAATGGCATCCCGCACCTCCGTGACTTCCGAAAACAGTACCGTGCCGCCTGCCCGCACCACCAAATCCGCCGCAAAACCCGCCACCGGGTTGGCCGTGATGCCTGAAAAAGCATCGCTGCCGCCGCACTGCATCCCGACCACCAAATCGGCAGCGGGGCAGGTTTCGCGTTTTCGGGCATTGAGTTTTTCGAGGTGTTTTTCGGCGGTCTGCATCATGCCATTGAGCATATTTTCAAAACCGACGAAACGCTCGTCTTGCATCATTTCAATAGAAGCCGCATTTCCCCCCCCGGTCAGCCGCTCCGGTCTCAATTTTTCGCAGCCCAAACCCAAGACCATCACCTCGCCGCCGAAATTCGGATTGGCGGCCATGTTTTGAATCGTTCGGATCGGAACAATCGCCGCCGGAGCGTTGATGGCCACCCCGCAACCGTAGCCATGGTTCAGGGCCACCACGTCATCCACGTTCGGGAAGCGGGGCAACAATTTTTCCTTAATCCTTTTTACCAAAATTTCCGCCGTGCCGGAAACACATTGCACGCTGGTTGAAATACCCAAAATGTTTTTTGTCCCCACGCTGCCGTCGGCATTTCTGAAGCCTTGAAAAGTGAAATTTTCCAACGGCGTTTCGTGCCAACGGTAATGGTAATGCAAAGGCATGGCGGCGAGATCGGGCGGCGCAGCCAGTTCGATGTTGTTTTCGCTGACCCACGAACCCGCCCCGATGTTTGTAGCCGCAAAACCGATGGTGTGCCCGTACCGCGTCACCGCTTCCCCTTTTTTGATCGGTCGGATGGAAATTTTGTGTCCCATCGGCACAAATTCTTTCACTATAACATTGTCCAAAGCCAAAACATCGCCGGGGGCAATGCCTTCCGGCGACGGGACGACGGCCACGTTGTCTCGCTTATTGATCCTTATAACTTTTGCTTTTTCATCCATTTTTGTCAAATCAAAGGAAAAATTTGGGATAAAACCATCACTACCACCAAGCCAGCCAAGGCCATGACCACCAACAGATAGGAAAAAAAACGGATGGTTTCTTTGACTTCCATGCCGCTCATTCGGGTGATGATCCAAAACGCGCTGTCGTTCATCCAGGCAAAAATTTTGGAGCCGCAACCGATGGCGAGCGCAACGTAAACCGGGTGAAATTTCAGTCCCGCCGTCAAAGTGCCCGATATTACACCGATGGCCGTGACCATCGCCACCGTCGCCGAACCCTGCGCCGAACGCACTGCAGCCGTGATGAAAAATGCCAGCGGCAAAATCGCCATTTGCTCATTGGCTGCCCAATTGCCAATCTGGCTGCCGATGCCCGTCTGTTGCAGCATTTGCCCGAACGTGCCGCCCGCAGCCGTTATCAAAATGATGGTTCCCGCACTCGACAGGGCTTCGGTAATGTAATTTCCGAACTGCGTTTTCTCCCGCCCGTGCCGCCAAAGCAAGAGCATAGAGGCTACTGCCGAAATGAACAAAGCCACGTTGGCATCGCCGATAATCTTGAAAATATTGGAAAGAGATCCCTCGCCGCCCGTCATATCGGAAAAAGTGTTGCCCGTGATGAGTATGATGGGCAGCAACACCGGCAACAGCGAAAGCCAAAGCGGTGGCAAGTCTTTTTGCTCAACATCCGAGAATTTTTGCAGGTCTTCGTTGCTGGTATCAGCGGTGCTCCGCATGGGCAGATCCCATTTTTTGTTCGCCCAAATGGCATACAAAAAGCCAGCCACCACGGTTATCAAGCCCACGATGATGCCCCCGATCATCATGATTCCGAGGTCAACTTTCAATTCTTTTGCCACAAACAAAGGCCCCGGCGTAGGCGGAACGAGCGAATGGGCCATGACCCCGCCCGCAATTACGGCCATCAAAAACAGGCTGAATTTTTTTGGGTTCCGGATGGAAAGCGACTTGACGATCGGTATCATCAGGTAAAAAACCGTGTCGAAAAAGACCGGAATACCCAGCGTGAAACTACCCAAAGCCAGCGATGCACCCGCATTTTTTTCGCCAAAAAAGTTGAGCAAAGACCGGACGATGCGCTCCGCCCCACCACTTTGCATCAATGCCGAGCCGATAATGGAAGCAAGGGCTATCAAAATCCCTATTTTTGCGCAGGTGTTCCCAAAAGCGTCTGCCAGCCGGTCGCCGATGTTTTTTTGGGAGAAAGCGAGTGCTTTCGCCTCGTCCATGCCCATCGCCGTGGCGTAGGCTTTTAACATTTCCGGGGCGGTCAGCAAGCCCGTTACCAAAGCCGCCGCCAACAAAGCCAGCATCGGATGCAATTTCATTCGGATAATGCCGAACAGCACGACGGCGGTGCCGATGAGTATGATCGTAAGTGCGTTCAAAATGCTACTTTTTGTGTGTCTGAAATAATTTTTTATCGTCGGCGGAGTGCAAAACCCTGCCGACGTTTATATCTCCTCGATCCCCGAATCCGTGTGGTCACCATGCTCCCCCAATTTCCGCACCGCCGCTTTTGCACAAAACTCAACGGTTTCCTGTGCTGACCAGCCATTTTGCAGCCCAAAAATCAGGGCAGCCATGAAGGTATCGCCGCTGCCGACTTTGTCCACCACTTGCCGGATTGGGTAGGTTTTTGAAAAAACTAGTTCGCGACCATGCTGCAAAACACCAAAATATTCGCTTTCAAACCGAAACGTATAAGCCATCGTCTGCACGTTCGGGTATTGCCGATGGAGGGTCAGCATGGATTTTCCGGCGGCCTCCAAGAGTTTTTCGCGCTCGGTTTCGAGCTTGTTTTCCAAAAAAGTTTCGATGCCCAAAAGCGACTGCATCGCCCACAAATTGCCCATCAAAACGTCGCAATTTTTCGTCAATTCGGGCATGATTTCAGCGGGTTTTGCGCCCCATTGCCAGAGTTTGCTGCGAAAATTGAAATCAATCGAGGTCGTGATGCCCCGCTGTTTTGCCGCTTTCAACATCGCCAAACTGATGCTCGCCACCTCGCGGTTGATGGCGGGGCAAATAGCTGAAATGTGTAGCCAATGCACGCCGTCGAGCAGTTTTTCAACATCCAAATCCGCCAAAACCAAATTGGCAAACGACGAAAATTGGCGGTCGTAAATCACCCCGCTGTTTTTCACGTCGCTGCCCTGCGGCAAATAATAGGTACCGAGCCGACCTTCATTTTTGACAATCCTGCTCGTTTCGATGCCGTGTTTTTGCAAATACTCAATGACTTCCTGCGCCAAATAATGGTCGGGCAGTGCCGTAGAGTACGCCGTTTTTTGTCCCCATTTTGCCAATGCAAAAGCCGTATTGAGTTCTGCGCCGCCGATGTAGGTTTTGAGCGTCGCTTGCTCAATCCATTTGCCGTCGAGTTGCGGGATGAGGCGCAACAGGGTTTCACCAAAACAGAGAATCATGCGTTTTTTTATAGTTTTAAGGTCGGCAGGGGTTTTGAACCCTGCCGACCTTTCCATTAATCGAGGTTTAAAAATTGCCGGACGTTGTTGAAACAGATGTCCTGAATGATCTTTCCGATCCAGGGCACATCATTGGGCAATTCCCCCCTTTCTACTTCTGTACCGAACAGATTGCACAAAATGCGCCGGAAATATTCGTGCCGGGGGAAGGACAAAAAGCTCCTCGAATCAGTGAGCATCCCGATGAAACAGCTCAAAAGGCCCATGTTGGAGAGGGCATTGATTTGTTTTTCCATGCCGTCTTTCTGGTCCAAAAACCACCAACCAGAGCCGAATTGGATTTTCCCTTTCAGGCTGCCGTCGTTGAAATTACCGATCATGGTGGCCATGATTTCGTTGTCGGCGGGGTTGAGGTTGTACAAAACGGTTTTGGCGAGTTTGTCCTCGTTGTCGAGCCGCGCCAGCAATTTGGACAATGTTTTTGCCTGCGACCAATCGCCGATGGAATCCCAGCCTGTATCCGCACCCATCGTCCGCAAGGCGCGGAGGTTGTTGTTTCTGAGTGCGCCGAGGTGAAACTGTTGCACCCAGCCAAGTTCGTGGTACATCCTGCCCAGGTCGTATAAAATGGCGGACTTGAACTTTTCGATTTCCTCCATTTTGAGGGTAGCGCCGCCCATTTTTTTTGCAAAAATTTTATTGATTTCAGCGGTTTTGTACGCCGTTTGTGAAATATACTCCAGTCCGTGATCGGCAGCGCGACAACCGAGCGAGGCGAAAAACCGGGCGCGTTTTTGCAGCGCAGCCAGCAAATCGTCATAGTTTTTGATGTCCGAGCCGCAGGTATTGCCCAATTTTTGGAGAGAAGGCAGGAAGTGCTCACTTTCAATCAAAATGAACTTGTCCGGTCGGAACGAGGGGAACATTTTGAGCGCGTTGCCCGATTTTGCGAACGCCGTGTGGTGCCGCAAATCGTCGGTCGGGTCGTCCGTTGTGCAGACGACTTTGACATTTCGCATCTCCAAAAGCCCCAAAACCGAGTGTGATTTTTGGCGCAACAGGTGGCTGCTTTTTTCAAAAATGGCATCCGCGGAAGTCGGGTCGAGCAAGGTTTCGATGCCAAAATACCGCTGCAATTCGAGGTGCGTCCAATGATAAAGCGGGTTGCGGAGGGTGTACGGGACTGTTTTTGCCCATTGTTCAAATTTTTCGCGGTCGCTTTTATTGCCCGTGACGAATGCTTCATTAATTCCCATAGTCCGCATTGCCCGCCATTTGTAATGGTCGCCGTACAGCCATGCCTGCGTGATATTTTCAAATTGGTGGTCGCCCGCGATTTGCTCCGGCGGCAGGTGGTTGTGGTAATCAATGATGGGCATCGCCGCCGCAAAATCGTGGTACAAACGGGTTGCGGTGCCGTTGTTCAAAAGAAAATCCTCGTCGAGAAATGTTTTTATCGAAGCCATTGAAATGGATGAAAATTTAATTTTTCAGAGCGAAACCCCGCGTTTCCACGGGATAAAGTCAAATTGTTCATTCAGCATTGCCTTTGTTTTTTTCCGCCCTGAAGCCACGTCAATAATGAATTGCAGGGTGAGATCAGTTATTTCCTGAATGCTTGCCTTGCCTTCAATGATGGGGCCGGCATCAATGTCAATGATGTCCTGCATTTTTTGGGCCAGCGTTGTATTGCTCGAAACTTTTACCACGGGCACAACGGGGTTGCCGGTTGGGGTACCTAAGCCGGTAGTGAACAAAATGATGTTTGCGCCCGAGCCAGCCAGGGCAGTCGTGGATTCTACGTCGTTACCAGGAGTACAAAGCAGGTTTAGCCCTGGTTTTGTGATGGGTTCGGGGTAATCCAGCACATCGGTGACGGGCGAGACCCCACCTTTTTTTGCTGCTCCAGCCGATTTCATGGCATCTGTAATAAGCCCGTCGCGGATATTTCCGGGCGAGGGGTTCATGTCAAAGCTGGAGCCTGACAGGATGGCTGCTGCTTCATATTTGCCCATCAGTTCGAGAAAACGCGCCGCCGAGGCATCGTCCACGCAGCGGTCGCACAGGTCTTGTTCTACGCCGCAGAGCTCCGGAAATTCGGATAAAACCGCAGTGCCGCCCAAGGCTACGAGGGTATCGGAGACTAAGCCCAGCACCGGATTGGCGGAGATACCAGAAAAGCCGTCCGAGCCGCCACATTCCAGGCCGACGATCAGTTTGCTCAGGGGGGCGGGTGTCCTTTTACACTGGTTGGCTATTTTAAGGCCTTCTATGGTAGCTTTTAAGGCATTTTCCAGTAATTTTTCTTCTGAACCGAGGCTTTGTTGGTCAAAATAAAGCAGGGGCTTGTCAAAATTCGGGTTGCGCAGTTCAATTTCTTTTTTCAAAATATCAAACTGTGCGTTTTGGCATCCAAGGCTCAGCACGGTTGCGCCAGCTACATTGCTATTGTTAAGGTAGCCAGCCAGCAGGCCGCAGAGCGTGTTGGCGTCCTGTCGGGTTCCTCCACAGCCCATAGCATGGGTGATAAAGCGAACGCCATCCACGTGCTGAAAGGGATGGGCTGCATTATTGGTCTGCTCCGCGAAATCATGCAGGGAAAGGTCAAAGGGTAGGCCAGAGGCCGTTTTTTCTACCAATTGCCTTGCAAATGCCTTATATCGGTGGTATTTGGAGTAACCCAATGCCTCGTTTAAGGCTTCTTTGAGCACTTCAATATTTTTATTTTCGCAAAAAACCAGGGGGAACACCAGCCAATAATTGGCCGTACCTACGGATCCATCGCTGCGTTTGTACCCTAAAAATGTCTGGTCGGCCCATTTGGACACATCGGGTTTTGCCCAGTTTGTCCGGGGCGTACGAGCGCTGATTTTGGTGGTTTTATGGCTGACATTCCGGGTGCTGATGACGCTGCCTTTGGGCAAAAACACATTGGCTTTGCCAACGGTAACACCATACATCCGAAGTTCTTGCTGTTCGGCTACGTCATGCTGGACAAATTTATGCTTGCGCTCAACGGCTTCGGGCAGTATGAGCGTTTGGCCTTCCACTTCGAGCACCGTGCCTGCTTCCAGGTTTTGCAGGGCTACGATAAGGTTATCGTTTGGGTGAACTTTTAATATTTTTTGACTACTCATGATTGCAGGGAATAGATTGGCTCTTTATGTTGCAGGGTGGCCGAGTGGGCTGCCAATGCCTCCATCAATTCGGCAATTTCTGCTGCGGGGGTAGCAGGCAGCAGAAAGGTGGAAAGGTGATCTTTGGTGTCAACAGGGCTTTGGTCCTTGCCGATATTGGCCAAATAAGCGCCTAAGCCCCTGACCATCACGGGCGAAAAGCAGCCATTTTGGGCGTAATACTGCTGTATCAATGGCACGCAGCGGATCTTGAATTTCTCAGGATAATTAAAGGTAATGGACGACCAAAAATGCCGGATATTGGGATTTCGGAACCGGTCCAAAACGGCAGCGGCAAATTCATCTTTGACATGCCCTGGAATTTCCATGGGAATAGATACGGTGATATCCTTCATCAAATCAGTTATAAAATATTGAAAGTCAATATTTTGCATAGCTGCACTAACCGTTTCGAGGCCTGCCGAGAGTGCAACACCCGCCGAAAAACTATGTGCGGCATTGAGCAACCTAAGTTTTAATTCCTTAAAAACAGCAATATCTTCCGTGATTTTAATGCCCTCATGGCATTGGGCGAAACTCAGCCAGTTGTTCAGGATTTCGGGCGAACCTTCAATTGCCCACAGGTTAAATGGCTCGGATTCAATGAGGTAATCGTCATAATAACGAAGTTCCTGATGGTACTGCTCCAAAATATCCTGTGTTGGTTTGCCTGGCACAATGCGGTCAACAAGTGAATTGCACACCCATACTTTTTCCTCCATCCACTGTTGAAATGCGGTGGGTAAATCGTTGTGTTTGGATAATTTTTTGAGAAATGAGCGCAGTTTGTCCCCGTTGTTTTCCACTAATTCAGTGGGGATAATGCAGATCTTTGAGGCCTCCTGTTCCCCTATGCTTTGGTAACGGTGAAAAAGATATGCCAGCAGTTTCCCGGGAAAGGAGCTTGGTACGCTGTCACTTATATTTTCCTCCGAATAGACAAAGCCCTGCTCGGTCGTATTGGAAAAAACGATGTTTATGGCGGGATTTTCAGCGCAGGCCAGAATGGTTGGCCATTGATCAGTGGCGGAAAGCAGGCGGCTGATGCTGGCATTAATCAGGGTTTCGTCCACTTTTTGTCCATTTTGGATGCCTTTGATGCGGTGTGTGTAAAGGTAATTCTGGTTTTTAAAGTCCTCTGTATTGCCAGCGGTAGTTTTTACTACCACGATGCGCCCATTGAATATACCTTTTTTATTGGCTAAATCCACGTAATAATCAGGTAATCCGCGCAACAAAACGCCATTGCCAAACTGTAAAATCCGCTCCGGCAAGGCCATAAGGGCCTCACCGGATGCGGTTCTCTGTATGAAGGTTTCTTTATTTAACTGCTGCATTGATGGTGTTGTTAGTTTCGGGGCTGCTCCAGCCTTTTATTTGTTGCCTCGTCAGGTATTTATGTTTTTACGGCTTGTCGGCCCATTAATTTCCAGTTTTTTTTCTCTTTTACCCATATTGTCAGCACGTGCAATTTAATTTCAGCAGGATTTTTTCCTTTGTCCATGGTTTTGGCGGAAAAAGTGTGCCTCACGATTGCGGTATTATGCTGTACGGTTATTTGTTGGTCGCTCAGCGTGATTTCTTCAAAATTGGAGTTACCGTTGACTAAGTTTTCGATAAAGGTTTTTTTGTCTTCCACCCGTCCGTTGGAGTGTCCGTAGGACAGATTGTGCAGGACCAAGTCGTTGAGTTTCTCGTTGGTAGGGTCAATCAGGGCAAGCCTGAAGGCTTCTATCTGATGGGTCAATTTGGTCAGGGATGCATTTTGGCCCTGAGTGAATTGTGCATGCAGGAGCAGGCTGAGGAATATCCAGTTTTTAGTCATTTTTGATTGCGTCGGTAAAAAAAATGTTGACGTCAGTGATTATTTCAAGCTCCATTTCACCAGATCCACCATTGCACGGTAATTATCGAAGTCAGCAGGGAGCTTGCGACCGTTGACGTACTCATTGTACAGCCAGGGATCACCGATGACAAATACCTTTCCTTTGCCATAAACAGTGCTGGCCATGACGATGTCACTGCCTTTGCTGGCTACTTTTTGTGTTTTTTTATTAATATCAAGGGTGACCAATTCTTTGACATAAAATTTGCTTCCAGGGGCAAAGATTCCGTTGTCAGCGTCAGCCGTCACCACGCCATCGGGGAAGTGGTCATTTTTTACAAAATTAATGTTCTTTTGGGTAAATTTGATGCCAAACAGTTGAGCCAATTGGTTGGCATTCTGTACATCAGCATTGCTGGTATCATTGGTAAAGAGCAGCAGGGTGCCCCCGTTTTTTACCCATTTTTCAATTGTTTGACCATCGTTTATGGTGATGGGATTGGGTGAGGGGCTGTCTTTTTTGTGGTCAGGATCTACGATGATATATACATTGGCCTCTTTCAGATTTTCGGCACCGGGGGCGGCATCAAGATGCTGTGTCATTGCACCGTGAAAACGGAACACGTCACCCAACCATGAAAAACCACTGTCAAAGTAGTCGTCCCAGGTATAATGGAAGCGTTTGCCATCACGGTATTCCTGGTTGAAAAAGCGATCCAAAAGCACTTTTTTGCCTATGCCGGGTGGTGTTTGTATGGCGTATTCATATTCTATGGCGGCTTGTATAAAAGGCCCAATGGCTTTCAGGTCATCATCGCGTTTGGGTTCTTTCACGTAATACTCATAAGAGCCATCGCGATAGGGTGATCCTCCGAGGCCAGCTCCTGACACCGCCTGATTGAGGTGGTATTTGCCGTTATTGTCCTTGCTGACAAATGTTTTCAAAACACCTTGATACCCTGCTACTGCGGCGGGCTTTAGTTCGGGGGGCAACAAGCCCAGGCGAACACCTTTAAGTATGGCGGCAACAAACATAGCGGAGCCGGAACTTTCCAAATAATTGTCCTTTAAGCCTGCTTTGTCGGTGACTTGCCACCAGGTTTGGGAATTGGGGTCCTGAAATTTGATCAGTGAGCGGCTTAGGTCTTCAAATATTTGGCGCAATTGGGGCCCTTTGGGATGGTTTGGTGGAAAAATTTCCAGCACATCAACAAGTGCGATCATGTACCAACCCATGGCACGACTCCAAAATTCGGGAGATTGGCCTGTTTGCGGGTTTGACCAGCGCTGCACACGGCTTTCGTCAAATGCATGGTACATAAGGCCTGTTTTGGGGTCGCGAGCCCCTTTTGCCATCCAGATAAATTGGTTGGCTATATCATCCCATTCACTGTTGTTGGCTGTCAGGATCAAAAATTCGGAGCGGAAAGGCTGCCCCATGTACAGGCCATCAAGCCACATCTGGTACGGGTACTTGAGTTTGTGCCAGTATCCGCCTTCTTTGGTGCGGGGCTGCCAGTCAAGTTGATACTTAAGGGTTTGGGCGGCACGCAGGTACCTGGGGTCTTTATACACCTGATAGAGGGTGATGAGTTGTCGCCCGGGCGGGATGTTGTCAATATTGAACTCGTCCATGTGGTAGGTTCGGATATTGCCCTCTTTGTCTATAAAGTGATCAATGATGCGCTTTATGTACTGTAGGTATTCGGGTTTGCCGGTGCGTCGCCAAAGCCGATCAAAGCCGGTGAGCACTACTCCTATTTCATAGTTCCAGTTTGCCGGGCGCTGATTGGCTTTGGCCAGATCGGTTTCGCTGTAGCTTGCCATTTGGCCATCCTGCATCAGGTGGTTGATGTATTTTTTCACCACAATAGAGTCAGTGTACTGGCTCATAATGGTGGCGGCCAAGTTTTCGGCCATACTGATCTGGGCGTTGGCGCGGCATGCCAACAAACTGAAAGCGAGTAGAGTAAAATATTTTTTTAGCATGATGGGTAAAGCTTAATCAGTGCATGATGCGCTGGAGTGAGTAGCGGACGAGTCATTGTTTTAGTTTTACCTCGTTTGGGCCAAACTTGCCGTCAAGTTGTAGCAAGTTATCCCGAAGCCACGGCATTTCTTTGAAGCTGATGTTTTGGGTCTTTGATCCGGCGATCTTTATCTTTTGGTTTTCGGTATTCAGGGCTAATATGTTTTCAAAGGCTATGTTTTTACCATTGACAATATGGGCAAATGCCCCGGCCTGTTGCCGGATTGCGGTGTTCCTGAACACAATATCACTTCCTTCATTGATGAGTATGCCCTGTTGGGCCTGAAGGCTGGCATTGGTCAATTGGATGTTTTGCACGTTACTTTCGGGCAGTCCATCCAATTTGAAGGCTACGGCAGCGCCTTTACAGTAAATTTTTTCCATGAATACATCCCGGAATACGGGTGTTTTATCAGATACAGGCTCTTCTTTGTACTCTATAACGGGAGCATTGTCATCGGGCAGAATAATAGGATCCTTGGCGGCATAGTACATACTGAACAAAATGGCTTCCCCAACGATTTTGGACATTTGAATGTTGGAGATAAAAATATCACTGACCGTGCCGCCCCTTCCGCGTGCGGTTTTGAACCGCAGGCCAATATCAGTACCAATAAAGCTACAGTTGTCCACAAAAATATGATGTACTCCGCCAGACATCTCGGAGCCAACCACAAAGCCGCCATGACCGTGCAGGACGGTGGTGTTGCGGATGATCCAGTTTGCAGTGGGAATGCCTCTTTTTCGTCCTTCTTCATCACGCCCTGATTTGATGGTGATGGCATCGTCGCCGGTGTCAAAGTAACAGTTTTCCAGTATGCCATACCGGCAGGATTCAAGGTCAATAGCGTCATTATTCTGTCCGTACCAGGGGTTTATGACCCTTACATTGCGAACGGTGGTGTGCTGGCACATCAGCGGGTGCAATGTCCATGCGGGGGAGTTATTGAAGGTCAGGTCTTCAATGAGAACGGCGGTGCAGGTGTTGAAACTGACAAAATTCGGGCGCAGGAAATCGCGCACGGCTTCATAGTCCTTAAGGGTTTTGCCGTCTGTAACTTTTTTGGCCCACTCGGCCTCCGAGCCAAGTTTTGCATTGGCGGAAGGATACCAGGTCTTGCCGTCATGGACGCCGCCGGAGTTGACTAATTCCGCCCATTGGGCTTCGGTAAGTTTGGCTTTTCTGACGGCTTTCCAAACATGCCCGGCACCATCAATGGTTCCTTTTCCGGTGAGGGCTATGTTGGCGCGGTTCGTTGCGGAAATTGGTGCCTGACAACGATAAGCTGCTTGCCCTTCCCAGGTGGTCATAACAACGGGGTAGTCCTTCCGATCATCCGAAAACTGGAGCAGGGCACCTTCTGCAACATGCAAATTGATGTTGTCTTTGAGCTCGATGGGGGCTGTCAGCCATAATCCCGGTGGTATGAGCACTACGCCCCCACCTTTTTGGCTTGCCCGGTCAATAGCCATCTGGATCGCGCTGGTATTCAATTGGCCAATGCCCGGCATGGCACCATAGTCCGTGATATCAAATGTGTCTTTTTTAAAAAACGGGCCAGCCACTATCGGCAACTCATGGTGATATACCTTGGAGTGGGCTGATTTCTTCAGGTAATGGCGCAATGGGTGGCGAGTTTTTACTATCTCGGCTGCAACAGCAGCGGCAATGCAGCGTGCGCCATAGGGCGAAAAATGGGTGTTGTCAGAGATTCCTTCCGGAAATTTATCAAAAACACCACCCGGATAGTGCATAAACATCAATTTCGAAAGTTCAGGCCCCTGCTGTTGAACAATATTGCCACTGGCCGTATGGAGATCAAGCAGCTCCACGTGCTGGCTTTGGGCAACGGCCCTGACCACTGATGGATAATCCGCATGGGTATCTGCCAACTGGCCTTTCTCCTCAAAATTGCGGCGATGGACGGGGGTGACCAGAACAGGGATAGCCCCTTTACTTCTGATTTCCGCGATGTAACGAAGAAGGTTGTCGCGGAAATCCGTTTGAGCGGGCGCATAGCGGGTGCTGTCCTCTTTTTTTGCATCATTGTGCCCAAACTGAATAATGACATAGTCATCTTTTTTCATTTGTTCCAGCACCTCTTTCCAGTGTCCTTTGCTTCGGAAACTTTTGGTACTACGGCCATTGACCGCAAAGTTGTGTATTTCAATCTTGTCCGTAAAATACTCGTGCAATACCTGGCCCCAGCCGGTTTCGGGCGCATCGCCCACTTTCTTGTTGGCCATGGTAGAGTCTCCTATGAGCAGGATACGGGGTTTGGGTTCGCCGTTTGTGTTCAAGCAGACTAACAGCATGATGGCAAAAAGAATATTTGACATTGTTGATCGGTATTGTACGCGGGTTTAAGTGCTTTTGAAGATTACTATGATTGATTTACCTGATTTTTAAAGATTTACAGATGCGAATAGACTAAAAAACCACATTGCGTTGACTGTAAAGTTTTTTTTCTACCCTACTCATAGGATGACTCCGAGTCATCCTATGAGTAGGGTAGAAAAAAAACTTATTCCTTAACATGGGATTATTTGTATCCCGGATTCTGAACAAAAGTAGATTTATTGGTTACCGCGTCCAACTGCTTTTGTGGTATGGGACGCAGTACATGATAATCCTGAATGAATGTTTCGGCTGATTTGTTATAGAGTTTGACCCGTTCAACCAATTTTCCGGTGCGTTTCAGGTCAAACCAGCGCAATTGTTCCCCGGCAAACTCCCGTGCTCTTTCGTCCAGGATGAAGTCAATGCTCATATTGGCAGCACTTACTTGCATGTCGGCAGTTTTGCCGCTGACGGCTGCCCTTGTGCGGAGCACATTGATGAGTTCGGCTGCCTTGGCGGCATTGTTTTGCAGGAGTTCGGCCTCGGCGGCAATCAGGTACATTTCGGCCAGGCGGATAATGAATACGTCACGGGCACTCTGAGCCTCGTTGAAGGTTGGGCGCGTGGGGTCATCAAACTTTTTCAAAGGGATGTACATGGCATTGGCGTTAAAAGCGCCATCGGTTTTGTACATTTTAGGCCGATCAATGATCAGGTATTTTTTGCTCAGATCAACGGCATCAGGTATGTCATACTTGGTGGCCACTATGGCCGTGTCACCCAATTTAAGGTCAACTTCTATTTCTGTAGCGCCTACCTTTTTCTTGTACTTACCTGCTTTGTTGCACAGCCATACTTGTTTAAAAGTGGCATCATAGCGGGCGTCTATTTTTTCATCAAAGAGATCCAACAGGTGAGGCGTAGGCATGTAGCGTACAAAAGGCCGGCCATTGGCTACATCGCGTTGCATGCCAATGGAACCGGAGGCGGTGCGCTCATAAGCCATACCGAAGTGAAGGTGGCCATTGTTGCCGCCGCGTGGGTGGCCGTCGGGGTTGGTCACGATATTGGTGAGGTCGGACAGGGTGAGGTCCGAGGTATAGTTGCATGCCCAGATGACCTCTTTGTTTTTGAGGTTGGTCATGTTCCAGAGGTCGGCGTATTTGGGCACTAAGCCAAAAGCCGAGTTGGCGATTACTTTTTGGGCCAGTTCGGATGCCTGTTTGTAGTTGCCCTGGAACAATTGCACCCTTGCCATAAAGGCTTCGGCAACGGCCTGGGTTGCCCTTCCGTACTGGGTAGTGGTGGCGGGCAGGTTGGCGATGGCGAAGTTAAGGTCTTCGTTGATCTGGCGGTATATTTCTGTTCTGGGCGTTTTGTTGGCGGTGGTTTGTACCCCGTCCGTAGGCTCAGTGGTGAAATGTACATCGCCCCATTGTTCGGTAAGGAGCCAATAGTAGTGTGCGCGCAAAAAGCGCAGTTCGGCTTCTCTTACTTTTTTTAGCGCATCACTCAGGCCGGAATTGCCAACACCCTTTATGCCCGTGTTGACTAAGTTGATGGCTTGATAGCTGCGCTGCCAAAGACGCTCTAAAAACACCTCGGTAGCAGCCAGTCCCGCCTCGGAGCCTTGCAGGTTGTTGTAGGCCATGAGGTCGAGCCGGCGGTTGTCCACCCCGGGGTACCAAAGATCGGAACCCATTTCCGTCAGGTTATATCCTTCTTCCTTGCCATACCAGGCGCGCAGGTAGCCATAAGATGCACTGACCAATGATTCAAAACCGGCGGGTTCGGTAAATACGATCTCGCCTGTGAGGCCCGCCCGGTTTTCTTCCTCCAGAATGTCTTTGCAGCCTGCACCGAAAGTCATCAGCAGTATGGTTGCCCCTAATTTTATATACTGTTTCATGTTGTTGATGTTGATGATATGCTGACCAAAAGATCAGCCATTAATGATTAGGTGAAATGGTTGATGGGTCTTAAAAATCAAGGTTGATGCCGCCTACGATGACTTTGTTCATGGGGCTTGACATGGAGCCGCCGCGTTCGGGGTCGTAGTCATCAATCTTGGAATAGGTCCAGAGATTTCTTCCGGAGATATAAATTCTCAGGTTGTCGGCTTTTATCTTGTTGGTCATAGCGTCTGGCAAGGTATAGCCAAGGGTAAGTCCCCTTAATTTCAAGAAAGAGCCATCGCGATAGAACAGAGAGGAGTAGTACAAGGTGGCTGCCTGTGACCTTGTGGAACTGGGCCTTGGGAAAGCATTTGTGGCGTTTTCAGGAGTCCAGTAATCATGTACCAAGCTGTTTTCATTGGCTTGAGGGTCATATACACCCACCAGGTCATACCTTATCATTTGGCCCCAACGGGCGAAGAACTGGACATTGAGATCAAATCCAAACACTTTAAGGTCGCTATTGAGGTTACCTATCCAGTCGGGCCGACCGGAACCGATGATGACCCGGTCATTGGTAGCATCTATTTTGCCGTCGCCGTTTTGGTCTTTTACTTTGATGTCACCGGGCACCTGATTGAAGGTTTTGGCAGCATCCACTTCATTGGATTGCCAGATGCCGATTTTCTCGTAGTCATAGAAGGATTGGGTGGTTTGTCCGATAAACCAACCGTTGGCAATGTCATTGGATTCTGTGGCCAATTTTTCGATCTTTTCATTTACTTTTGTCCAATTGACACCTAAGTTCCAGCGCAGGTTTTTTTTGTTGACTACTGTGGCGCTCAGGCCCAATTCTATGCCTTTTGTATTTGTTTGGCCAATATTCTGGATGATGGAAGTAGCCCCGGACGTAAGTGGCAACAAGCGCTCAAGGAGCAGGTCTTTGGTATCGGTACTAAAGAGGTCAAGCGTGCCTGTGAGGCGGTTGCCAAACAATCCGAAGTCTAAGCCAATGTTGGATGTGGTTGATATTTCCCAGCGCAGGTCAGGGTTGCCAATTCTTGGGGAGTACGAATAGCCGATTGCGGCGGCCTCATCCCAGGCAAAAGGTACGCGGTTGAGCAGGTTTTGGGAGGAATAAGGCTCTACGGCTGAATTGCCTGCCTTACCCCAGCTGGCCCTTAGCTTAAGGTCAGAAATCAGGTTGTTGTTGCTCAAAAACTGCTCCTGGCTTAGGCGCCATGCGGCTGATACAGATGGGAAAAAAGCCCATTTGTTGCCTGCGCTCAATTGGCTGGCACCGTCGGTGCGTCCGGTAAGCGTCAATAGGTACTTATCGGCAAAGTTATACATCAAACGACCTGTGTAGGACACCAGCGCAGACTCTTTGTAGTCGGCTCCGATGGATACCTGAGCGTTGGCGTTAGCCAGGCCGTAGTAGAGTTGGCTCTTGACCAATTGGTTGGTGCCCTGAGCCGTGGAGGACTCAAATTTGTTGGTCAGCACGGAATGCACACCGGTCAGGTTAAAATTGTGCTTGCCTGCTGACACGTTGTAGTTCAGGATATTTTCCAGGTTTAGGCCAATGGAGTTGCCCGCAATGTACCTGGCCAATGCTTGCGCACCGTTCCTGAAATGGGTTTGTGCGCCTGCGAAAAGGCCATCCCTGGTTCCGGTGAGGTTTATGCCGAGGTTTGACTTAAAAGAGAGGTTTTCCAAAAGGTTGACACTTACGTATGCAGAGCTAAAGATGCGGCTGGTGCGCACGTTGTTTTCGTAGTTGTTGGGTTCAAGATCAGTCAATGGGTTGATATTTCGTCCGTTGTTGATCAAGATGTTCAGGTTGCCGTTTGCATCATAGGGTTCTTCCAATGGCACCAGTTTGTTGGCTCCTCCGAGCGGATCAAAACGCAAGTCCTGATCGTAGTATGTTATCTGGTTTTGTGTGCCGAGGCTGAATATTTTATTGATCTTGTGGTCCACATTGGCCCTGAAGGAATAGCGCCTCAATTCATCCTTGGCAATGATTCCTTTTTCGTTAAAAAGATCAAGTGAAAGGTAAATATTTGTTTTTTCATTGCCGGTGGAAACCCCCAACTGGTAATCACTCTGCGATCCGTTTTGGATAAAAAGATCAGGCCAATAGGTTCCTTTATTGCTCAGCAGGTTGCCAAAAATCTTGGCATCATCGGCCTCCGAAGCCCAATTGCCGGTAGTCCGGTTGGATTCACGCCTGAATTGTTTGTATTCCTCCGGGCCCATGACACGGGGGTAGCCAGCCAAAGATGTCGCTCCAGCATAGGCATTGAAGGAAACCGCAGTTTTGTCCTTTCTGCCCTTCTTGGTGGTGATGATGATCACTCCATTTGCCCCCCTTGAACCATAAATGGCCGTAGAAGCGGCATCTTTTAGCACCTCCATGGATTCAACATCGTTGGGATTGATATCCTGTACATTGCTGTACTGGATGCCGTCCACGATAAACAGCGGAGTATTGGACGCCGTAAGTGAGCGATTGCCGCGCACCAGTACATTCACATTTGCACCTGCCGCTCCGCTTGAACGGGTGATGTCCACGCCAGGCAATTTACCTTGTAAGGCCTCCATTACATTGGTTGTGGGCACGGTTTTGAGATCGGCTGGCTTTACAGATACAATGGCACCGGTAACATTGCTTTTTTTGACAGCTCCATAACCGATTACCACTACTTCCTCTATGAGTTCGGAATTGAGGGCCAGGGCGACATTAAGTGTGGGGTTGTTGTTGACGGCCAGATCACGACTCACATAGCCCGTATAACGAAAGGATAAAGTGCCGTCAGCAGGAACGGTAAGGACATAGTTGCCTTGGGCGTCAGTGCTGGTACCAGTGGTTGATCCAAGCAGTGCTACCGTAGCCCCGATAAGTGGCTCGGCGGTCGTTTCGTCGGTCACTTTTCCGGAAACTCTTATTTGGGATTGCCCAAATAATGAAACCGACAGCATGACGAAAAGCAGAATAAAAGTTGGCTTCATACTTAAATTATTTTATTTTAAATTGAATGCGAAACTATGTCTAGTGCTTTTTGTCACCACAACAATTACTTGGATTTATTTACGCAAACGTTGTCAGAGAAGCGCTTTTACCCCAAAAACGGCCTGTTTACCTTACCCTAAACCAATCTATTTGTACATACCCGGGTCTTTTTTCATCTTTTGGGGCAAGGCAAAAGAGTCCCATTTTGGCACCAACCCACTTGCCTTGCCGGGCAAAAAACGCCTCTCCAAGATCGGTAAAATGCTCCCCATCCGTACTGTATGAAAATTGGCAATGTGCCTTTGGCTGTGATAAATTTTGCTCGTAAACCGACCTGACTTTCAAGCGGAGATATACCACATCTGATGAACGGCGGGCATCAAACGGGACCGAAGTAGCCGAAGCACTGGTCTCGGCAGTACCCATGTCGGCATTCATGCAGGTTTTCATGTTTATGCTGAAAGTATTTTTTCCTGTTCGGGCCATACTGATGCGTTGGTAATCCAGCCCAAACACAATAAGGCCCGCTTCTTCGCCTTTGGCAAGGCCCTCCAGATTCAATTTGGCCGTTGCCTCGAAGGCCTCGGCAGGGAATTTTTGCATCAACAGATTGGTCTGCATCCAGAGGTTTGCCTGCCGTACTTTTGGAACGGCGTTTAACTGTAAGCGGCCCTCTAAGGGCAGACATTTGTACCACGATGCGGAAGGGTTTGCCTGCCATTGCCATTGCAGGCCGATGTGTCCATCCTCGAACTCATCAGAGGCCGCCGGGCAAAAAGGATCAGAAGGGGCCGTAGGCAAAGGGCACCGGAAGCAGGCTACCGGCTCGCCAATGCCATCCCCATCGGCATCTTTCCCGATCAGGGGCCAGTCATTTTGCCAGGACACAGGCTGCAAATGCACAATTCTGCCATAAGCACCCTTGTCCTGAAAATGTATAAACCAATCCTCACCAGCTGCTGTGCTGACCCATGCGCCCTGGTGGGGGCCATTGATGGCAGAAAACCCTTGTTCCAACACGATCCTGTCTTCGTATGGGCCAAATACGGTTTTTGACCTCAGTACCGTTTGCCAACCGGTGGCCACCCCTCCTGCCGGAGCAAAGATGTAATAGTAGCCATTTCGTTTGTACATTTTAGGGCCTTCTATGGTGTTGTGGTGCGCTTGCCCATTGAACACGAGGCTGGAACTGCCGTAAATGCTGTCACCGACGGGCGACATCTCGTTGAGCAGCAGCACACTTTTCAGGCCAACCCTGCTGTTTGCGTATGCGTGTACAAGATATGCCTTGCCATCATCGTCCCAGAAAGGACAGCAATCAATCCAGCCCGTCACCTTTTTGACCAAACGCAAGGGAGCCCAAGGCCCCTCCGGGTCTTTAGCCTTCGTCATAAAAACACCGCGGTCTGGATCACCAAAAAAAATATAAAAATACCCATTGTGCCAACGGATGCTCGGTGCCCAAATGGCATTGCCGTGTTGTGGGGACTGGAATGCTTTATCTGGGTAATATGGAGCGGCATGGCCTATTATTTTCCAGTGTACCAGATCCTTGGAATGCAGTATGGGAAGTCCCGGAAAATGGCTAAAACTGGAGGCTGTCATGTAATAATCATCAGCCACCCGAATGGCATCCGGATCCGAGTAATCAGCGTGTATGATGGGATTACAATAAAAGTTTTCATGGGGGACAAGCGGGGCGGCATTTTGAGGCAGTATGTTGTGGTTCACTTTGCTTTCATACGGTTTCGGGGTGTTCCACCGGGGGGAAAGTACCTTTTCTTTTGTCAAATTTTTACTGTTTTCTGGGTCAATATTGTCCAAAAACCATAAAAATGAGGGGCCATCACGGTGGCAATTGTTGTAATAGATGCGCTTTCCCCATTTTATCCTGTTTTCTGTGGGTACCTGATAAATTTCAGCGTCGGCCATATCAGCAGAAAAATGGCAGTTGATCAGGACGATCCGGGCATCGCGGTGAAATCGGCCTAATTTAAAGCCCGGATCACCCCTAAAACTGCTGTTTTGGACAACCGAAATGGCCGTGCTGTCCGCAGAGCCGTCATGCCAGATGGCAGCGTTTTTATTGTGGCAAATGAAATGCATCCCTTCGGCAAAAGCCCATCCTCGTGGGCAGTACAGATCCACGCCGCCTTCTATGGTACAGTTGGAAAAGCTGTAAGTTCCATTTTCGGCATCCCAGGGGCTAACGGTATCCCCTCCAAGCGAATAAAAATTGCAGCCCTCCACTTGCAGACGTTGTGTGGGTGGCATAGCCCGGAGGGCAAACTGGTGTCCATCGTTTTTAACATGGATTGTTTTTTCCTTACAGGCAAACGTGAAACTTTCCCGGAGATCAAAACCATAGGTATTGACAACGCACAGGTTTTTGAGTTTCACATCGTTCGCTCTGATATTGAGGACTGCGGCACCCCAATCGTCGGGATGGTCACAACGGTGTAGTTCGCGATAAATGGCCATTTTTATGATGACGCCCGTTGGCGGAAGCAGTTGATGTTCGTCAAGCAGTTCTGTCCAGCTTTTGTTCCCATAAGGCATGCTGTCACCGACAAGTGAAATATTGTTTTTGGCAATAAATACCCTTTCCTCATAGATGCCCGGCTTTATGCGCACTATTTTGGGCGCATCATCATCAGCAAAACTGTCAATGGCTTTTTGGATGGAAGTAAACTGCCCACTGCCATCTTTGGCAACGGTGATGAGGGTCTGGCCATTTGCCATTTGCCCCAAGATGAGGGCAAATAACTGGCAGACAATGATAGACTTGTGCATGGTTTGTTGTTGTAGGTATTAAAAACAACCCGATGTAAGTAGGGCAAAATCAAAACAATGCATCCATGGCTACAAAGTCCATATCTGTAAAATCCTGATTTTCTCCGCCCATTGCCCAAATAAAGGAGTATGCAGCGCTGCCCGCCCCTGAATGTATGGACCAAGGGGGCGAAATAATGGCCTGATTGTTCCTGACTATAAGGTGGCGCGTTTCCTGTGGTTCGCCCATCAGGTGTATGATATTGGCATCAGGCGCCATGTCAAAATAAAAATACGCCTCGCTGCGCCGGAGGTGTGTGTGTGCGGGCATGGTATTCCAAATGTTGCCTGGCTGGAGCACCGTAAGGCCCATCACCAATTGGCAGGATGGAATGCCGTCTTTGTGTATGTATTTGTAAATGGTGCGCTGATTGGCTTTTGCGGATTCGCCGAGTTGGACGGGAGAAGCATCGTTTTTATGAAACAAGCTGTTGGGGTATGGGTGATGTGCAGGAGTGCTCAACATAAAAAACAAAGCAGGATCATCCTCGCGCTCAGAAGAGAAAACCACGGATTGGGTACCCTGGCCTAAGTACAGGCAGGACAGTTTGTCCAAAAAAAAATCCTGACCATCAGCCAATACCTGCCCTTTGCCCCCGATATTAATGATGCCAATTTCCCTTCTCTGCAAGAAAAAATCGCTTTTTAAAGCCTCATAACTGCCTAAGGAAAGGCTTTTTTGCACCGGGTTGGCGCAGCCCATAATCATGCGGTCATACAGGGTATAGGCCAGATGAAGGGCATCGCCCTCCACTAAGTTTTCCAGCAAAAATTGTGCCCTCAGTTGTGCGGTGTTCATGGCCTTTACTTCATTAGGCCCTGCTTCAAATAAAATCTTCATTCCAATACGATTTAATGATTATATAGGGTAAGGGTTATGGTAAAACCAAAATGGCATTGGCTCTTTATTCAACAATAAACTATTGAAAATCAGGCAAATAAACCCTAAAATGGCCCACAGTATTTAAGATTTGGCAGCTCATCGCCCCATCCATCCGCCATCTACGGTTAAGATGGTGCCATGTACATAGCGGGCAGCGGGAGAGGCCAAAAAGATAGCCGGGCCTACAAAATCCTCCGGCTCCCCCCAGCGCCCTGCGGGAATTCGGCTCAGAATGGACCGGCTTCTTTCAGGGTCACTGCGCAGCGCTTCCGTGTTGTCCGTTGAAATATAGCCCGGGGCAATACCATTTACATTTACCCCTGAAGCGGCCCACTCATTGGCAAAGGCTTTGATTAAGCTGCTCACACCACCTTTGCTGGCAGCATACCCTGGCACCAAAATGCCGCCCTGAAAACTGAGCAAAGAGGCAATAAAAATGATGTTTCCATGCCCCTTTGCCACCATACGCTTGCCAATTTCACGCGTGACCAAAAACTGTGCGGAAAGGTTGGTGGCGATCACTTCATCCCAGAATTCATCACTGTGCTCCGCAATAGGGCTTCTTTTGATCGTGCCGGCATTGTTGACCAGGATGTCAATATCAGGATGTTCCTGTATGACCTGTTGCAGGAAGCGGAGCACATCCTTTCGGTCCGAAAAATCGCAAGCATAGGGATAAAAGTTTTGCCCCATGCCATTTACAGCGTCGCTTACGCTACTTTCTCCCTTGGTCATGGTTCGCGAAACACCAATAATATGGCATCCGGCCTCTGCCAGACCTATGGCGATGGCCTTGCCAATTCCCTTCGAGCATCCTGTTACCAACGCTGTTTTTCCGCTTATATCAAAAGGGTTAACCGACTTGTTGTCCATGTTATATGAAATGAAAACTACCAATTTGTTGAAAACAAGAAGCAAGGTGAGAAACAAATGGGCTTAGTATCATGGCTCGCCACAAAAAAATTTACGCAAACGTTGTCAATGACGTATCTTTGGTGTGAATTGACACCATATTAGCACTCATGTCCAGATCCACCATCAAAGAAATAGCACAAGCACTCAACCTTTCTGTTTCCTCTGTATCAAGGGCATTGCGCGACAGTTATGAAATTGGAGAGGATACCAAAAAAAAGGTGCTTGAATATGCCCAATCGGTCAATTACCGACCCAATCCGCTGGCCCTCGGACTGAAAGAAAGGCGAAGTCACTCGATTTGTGTCATTGTGCCCGAAATAGCCAACAACTTTTTCTCAGAGGTGATCAACGGGATAGACATGGCAGCCTACGCCAAAGGATACAATGTGTTTGTGTTTCAGAGTCACGAAGATTGTGCGCGCGAGATAGAGTGTATCCAGCATGGTTTGGATCGGCGTGTTGACGGATTTATCATATCACTCTCTGGTACAACCTCCCATTATGACCACCTGAAAATGTTGATTGATGAACGAGTGCCAACCGTCTATTTTGATCGCGTGCCTCCCTTTAGCCAGGTAAACAAGGTAGTGGTGGACAATTTTGAAGGGGCCTACAATGGCACCAAGCATCTTATTGACATGGGTAAAAAACGGATCGCCAACCTTTCAAGCCCTCTTTATCTTTCTATCACACAGGAAAGGCATGCAGGGTATCTGGCCTGTTTGAAAGATCACGGCATTGAAATTGATGAAAACCTGATTCGCTTTTGCAGCTTTGCCCCTGAAGATGCTTTTCAGGCCATTCATCATGTTGTTGCCAATGCTCAGCCCGATGCCCTTTTTATCAACAGTGATCGGCTTACCCTCAACTCCTTGCAGGCTATCAAAAAGAGCCAACACCTCATCCCAACACCGCTCGAAATAGTAGGTTTTACCAATTTCAAACATGTCAGCCTATTTAATCCCACCATGAAGGCCATCCGTCAGCCTGCCAGTGAGATCGGTGCCAAAACCGTTGAACTGCTGATCCAAAATATTGACCCTAAAAAGAAAGTGATAGAACCTGTAATGCTTACCCTGAAAACATATATGTAAACATTTCATATGCAATAATTTATATCTTATACCCATGAAAAATAAACAGGAGTCATCCCGAAATTCCGGATAACTCCTGTTTATGGTACTACCACGTCCGGCAAATG
Organism: uncultured Saprospiraceae bacterium; assembly: GCA_964539805.1. Classification (GTDB taxonomy): domain Bacteria; phylum Bacteroidota; class Bacteroidia; order Chitinophagales; family Saprospiraceae; genus M3007. The sequence goes on from CAZIKN010000016.1 coordinate 61,285, forward strand.
TCCCGGCAATCCGAGTGGCCGATTTTTCCTTGCTTTTCGTTGTTCGTCGGTTAAAATGTCCTGCATTTCGCCCTCCTCACGCCTAAATCAAGAAAAATTCTAACAGGTCACATGCCGGACGTGGCAATACGCAGATTTGGCGAGAGCAGACTGGTACATGAGAAAGCCCCCAAGCCATTTACCCAATGATCTTTAAAACGGTTTAATCACAGGTGCTGCCGCTTTGCCGTTTTGTTTTTCCCATTCTGCCTTGCTTACAGGTGTTATGGGTCGCAATTTTTCCTTTTTCAGGGCGGCATTGATGGCGGCGAGTTCTTTGTTGAATATAGCCTCGGCCTTGGCTTGGGCTTGTTTCAGTTCTTCGCGCATCAGCTTGGAGCCATCCAATACGGATTGAGTGGGCATTTCATCAGAAAACTCTGTAAAAACATAAAGTTTGCCGATGCGGGAGCGCAGTTGTTGCTCGCCGGTAATGCCTTTTGACTCAATAGTCTCCGTCAGGGTTTTGCGGAACGTTTCCAGATCAGTGCCCAATTTGGCCAAACTGGCTTTCAGTTTTTTATCCTTGACCGGGCTTTCGCGTTGGGCAGCAGTATCCTTTACGCTTTGTACCTGAGCCACCAAATATCCTAGTTCTTCCACCATTTGGTAAAGGCCGTCTGATATTTCGCGTTTTTTGACATAGTCTAATTCCGGCTGCAGGGGATCCGCGATGAGCTTGATCTTGCTTTCATCAGCGTAGTCACCCGCTTTAAGCCTTACGGTGTACTCTCCGGGCAGGGCCATTTGGCCGATAAAACCGGCATACACCCCTACTTCGCCCTGTACCATCACGCCTTTAGCCGCCTTGGGTGGCGCGGTCCGCATATCCCAGCGCACAATATTGATGCCTTTGCGCTTGGTTCCGGGCACTGTGGCGATCACCTTTCCGGTGGCGTCAATGATGTCAATGTTGACCTCTCCTGTGTTGAGGCGATCTTTGAGGTAATACTGGATAACAGCCAACTCGGGTGGGTTGGCACCGGCATAGGAATCCGTATTGGGGAAAGCGGAGCCATAGTGGCCAGTAGTGACGGGAACCGGGCGAGTGGGCAGCAGCGCAACATCTCTTTGCAGCAAGTCCGTATGGAGCCCGCGCAAAGGCGCAATGTCGTCAATGATGAAAATACCGCGGCCATGTGTGCCAATGACCAGGTCATTGGTTTGAGGGTGAACCAACAAATCGCGTACAGCTACATACTCAGGCAGTTTTGATTTGTACAATACCCAACTTTGCCCGCCATCGGGGCTAATGTAAAGGCCGAATTCTGTGCCCAAAAACAGGAGGTCTGGATTAACCAAATCCTCTATGATTACATGCGCATAGCCTTGGAGGGCTTTGTCGTTATGGATGGCCGTCCACGTTTTACCACCATCGGCAGATTTGGCGACATAGGTTTTCATATCCCCGTATGCGTGGTTGTCAAAAGTGGCATACACTACATTGGGGTTAAAGCGGCTTGGGCTGACCCTGCTGACCCAGGTTCCGGCTGGTACGCCGGGGATGTTGCCGGAGATGAGGTTCCAGGTTTTGCCGCCATCGCGTGTCACCTGTATGTTACCGTCATCGGTGCCGACATAGATCAGGTTCTCGTCAAGGGGTGATGGACCGATACTGAAAATGGTGCAGTGGTTCTCAGCGGAGGTATTATCAACGGTTACGCCACCACTTTCGGCCTGTTTTTGTTTTTCTTTGTTGTTGGTGGTCAGATCCGGCGAGATACGCTGCCAACTGAAGCCACGGTCGGTCGTTTTGAACAAATATTGTGCGCCGACATAGAGTGCCTTGGGGTTGGCGGTTCCATTGACTAAGGGCGTGTTCCAGTTCCAGCGGTGGGTGTCTTCCCCTTTGGTAGCCTGTGGCTGCACGAATTGGGATTGGTTGGTGCGCATATTGCGTTTGCTGACCTGGCCCCCTTGGCTTTCGCTGAAGACAATATCGGGATCCATGGCATCGGGCTGCACCCAAAAGCCGTCACCACCGCCCACATTGTCCCAATCACGGTTTTCCACCCCTCCGGTGCTTTGAGAGGGGCCACGCCATGAACCGTTGTCCTGCAAGCCGCCATACACATTATAAGGTGATCTTTGATCCACGGATACATGGTAAAACTGGGATACGGGCAGGGTATTGAGGTGGGTCCAGGTGACGCCGCGGTCAATACTCATATAAACCCCGCCATCAGTGCCGAGGTACATGTGGTTAGTGTTGTTGGGCGTGATCCAGAGCGCATGGTGATCAGAGTGTACCCAGCCGCCGTCATTGGAGGCATCACTGAAGGAATAGCCGCCGTCATTGCTGATGGAAAGTGAAAAAGCGGGCCTGTACACCCTTTTGGGATCTTGCGGATCCACCACGAGGGTGCTGAAATAGAAAGGGCGAGCGGTTACATTGGTGGTCGCGCTCTGGTATTTCCAGTTTTCTCCGCCATCAGAAGAGATGAGGAGGCTGGTATTATCGCTTTCTACAATGGCCAGCATATTGTCCGGGGCACTGGGCGCCAGGGCTAAAGCAATACGCCCGATATTACCTGTGGGGATACCATTGGTGATTTTGCGCCAGTTTTTGCCCCCGTCAGTGCTTTTGTAGAGTGCGCTGCCGGGACCTCCTGAGACAAAGGAATAGGGCGTGCGACGGAATTGCCACATGGAGGCCAGCAGCACATCAGGGTTTCGCGGATCCATGATAATGTCGGCGCAGCCCGTTTTTTCGTCGGTATAAAGGATTTTTTCCCAGCTTTTGCCGCCATCGGTACTTTTGTAGAGGCCTCGGTCGGGGCTATCGCTCCATAATTTACCGGGCACGGCTGCGTACACAATGTTTGAATTTCCAGGGTGGAGCATTATCTTTGAGATATGCTCGGAGTTTTCCAGCCCAACGCGCGTCCAGTTTCGCCCGGCGTCAGTTGATTTGTACAAGCCTAAGCCAATACTTACGCTATTGCGCATATTGCTTTCGCCAGTGCCTACCCATATTGTTTCAGGGTTTTTCTGGTCCACGGTCAGGCAGCCTATGCTCTGCGGGTACTTTTCAAATACAGGCTCAAAGGTCATACCGCCTGTGGTTGATTTCCAGACACCTCCGCCGGCAGTGCCCACATACAGCGTTTTGGGGCTGTTGTTTACGCCGTCAATGGCGGTGATGCGGCCACCCATAACGGCTGGGCCTATGCTGCGTGCTTCAATAGCCCCAAAAGAGGCGGAATTGAGTTTAACCTGTGCATTGGCGACTATGGCCTGCAATAACAGGCCACAAGCGAACCAGATACTGGTTGCGTTTTTGAATAATTGGTTTGACATGTCCTGGAATGAGTTATTTTTTAGCCGGTTTTTCAAAAATTTTCTCGTCCACCGCAGGATTGAAGGTAAGATTGGTGAGGGTAATGGTTGAAGCGCCCATTGGGCCACCGCCCTGTTCCATGGTAAACGGCATGGTTATGCCATCCTGGGTTTTGAAATTGGAATAGGTAGTTGAACTCTCCACCACTTTGCCATCCACTTCTTCCACATCTATGTTCTTGATCTCATAATAGGTCGCCGGATCAAAAAAACTATATTCTGTTTTTTTGCCTTTGTTGACCTTGATTTTGATGGCATCCGTGCCATCCACGTCTTCAGTACCAACATACTCAAGGGTGTACCCTTTTTCCTTGTAGCCTACCAAAGCACCATCAATATCAGTCATTTCTTTCATGGACTCCACCTGATCAGCGGTCATGGGTTCCGGATCGTTCTGGCCGGCAAATGGATTGGTTGCCCACCCCTGATCTCCGGAGATGACCACCACCTGGCTCATGCCCATTACAGAAACATCCATACGGGCTGATTTATCGCGAACGGCAGTCATGTTCCAGCCAATGCTCATACCTGCGGCAGCAGCTGAGCTGATTTGGGCTTCCATTTTTATACTTTTAATGTTTGCCCATTTGTCGGCACCGATGGCGGCCAGGTGCTTGGCTACTATTTCTTCAGCATTTTGAGCCTGAACAAAATTGAAACTTAAAAAGAGCGAAAAAGCGAAAAAAAACGTTTTTTTCATAATTTGAATGTAAGTTTAGAAATGGTTGAAATGGCTATTGTTGATAACCTGGAACAAAACAACAATGGGCTGCCGCCTGCTGTTTTAAAATTTAGATCAGAAAGCTGATTGGAAAGATCAATGAAGTGTTTCACGGATAAAACGGATCACACGGATTTGGTATAGCTTTGGGAGTGGATAACCGTATAGACTTATAAAGTTCGTTCAGACGGGTTTTCAATCCTTCACTCCGCAAACACTTCCGCCCGCTCCACTTCCAGCCTGGGTCGCCCCTTGTTAATAAATAAGGTACTGATAACCTTGGCTTGATTAATGTATTAATGGTCAACGCAAAGTAGTTTAAGGCTACTGCTTTTTCCGATTTTCCTCGAAACAGGATTATGATGATCCGTAAGAGCATGTCTGGGATTTTCTGCTTGAGTCAAAAACGAGAGATTTTTTC
>CAZIKN010000017.1:0-17581 GCA_964539805.1 uncultured Saprospiraceae bacterium
TGATACAAATACTTAAAAATGTGGCCGGAACAGGTATCGTATATGCCCGAAGCCGCGGCGAAACCAAAGAATTAGCCTACCTGCTGCAACAACAACAGATCAGCGCTGATTATTACCATGCCGGCCTACCCGCTGAAGAAAGGAACAGCAAGCAGGACAACTGGATTGCTGGCAAAACCCGGATCATCTGCTGCACCAATGCTTTTGGTATGGGCATTGACAAACCGGATGTTCGCGTTGTAGTCCACCTCAATCTTCCAGATAGTCTGGAAGCATATTTCCAGGAAGCAGGGCGCGGAGGCCGTGATGGAAAAAAGTCATACGCCGTCCTGTTATACCAGGAAGGAGATGGTGATTCCCTGCGCTATTTTTTTGATTTGGCCTATCCGCCCATGACAGAAGTGAGGCGGGTATATCAAGCATTGGGTAGCTACACACAGTTAGCCATAGGGGCTGGCTTGGGCGAATCCTTTGATTTTGACTTGCAGCATTTCTGCGCTACCTATGGGCTGGAGCATGCCCCGGCGCACGCTGCCCTGCGCCTATTGGAGCAAGAAGGCTGGATCACGGTGAGCGACCCCGCCACGGCCCCCTCCAAAGTGCATATTATTGCCGACAAACAGACCGTTTATGATTATCAATTGCGCAACAAAAAAGCAGATACGGTCATAAAAACACTCTTACGTGCTTATCCAGGGATTCAATCCGATTATGTAGAAGTGAGTGAATCCATGATAGCCCCTTATGCCCAAATGAGCACCAAAGAAGTAGCACAAACACTACAGTTGGCTGAAAAAGAAGGAATTATATTTTATGAGCCTATGAAAAACAAACCACAGCTCACCTTGACCCGCGAACGTGTATCAGCCGAAAACCTGACTATAAATCAGCAATTGTTTGCTTTTCGGAAAGAACGCGCCAAGCACCGCATGGAGCAAGCCATTCGGTACGCTGAGCAACGTATTTGCCGAAGCCAACAACTATTAGCCTATTTTGGAGAAACAAACGGGGCGCCATGTGGCATTTGTGATGTTTGCACCGGACGAAATAAAAGTGATCTGCCACAGGCTCTCTTTGAGAGCTATGCACACAAAATAAAAGAACTGCTACTACGGGAGCCCCTGACAGAGGCACAAATTCTGGAGGCCTTTGCTGCAAAAAGACATGAAACGGTATTAAAAGCCTTGAATTTTATGCTTGTGGAAACCATGCTCATCCTTGATGACGACGGTTTGATCCGGCCAACACCTGCAAAATCATGAATACCCTGGCACCACTTCATGCCCTCATCCTTTGCGGTGGAGAAAGCCAAAGGATGGGGCAAGACAAAGCCCTGATCAAATATTGGCAGATCCCCCATTACCAACACCTTGCACAAGCATTAACACCTTTGGTTGAGGAAGTTTGGCTATCCTGTCGTGAAGATCAGGCAGGGAGCTTTCCTGGTATGCCCTTGATTTTGGATCAAAAAAAATGGGGCCAAATTGGCCCCATTAATGGTGTATGTACCGCTTTTTTGCTAAAAGAAAAGACATCATGGTTGGTGCTTGGCTGTGACTACCCTATGCTTCAACACATTGACTTTGCGCATTTGATTGCTCAGCGCACTACAGGCGTATCCGCCCTTGCCTATCAAAATGCTGAATCAGGACATCCCGAACCACTTTTAGCCATATATGAGCACGAAGCCGGATCAGCACTGCAGCATTGGAGAGAAGGTGGTAATTATTCACTGCGTTTGTTTTTGCAATACCAACGGGTTGTTTTGGTACAAGCTCTTGATCCTGCGCGCCTGATCAGCGTGGACACACCTGAAATGGCTCAAAAACTTAACTTACTGATTAGGTGATTTTTAGTTGTTGGGTGCACCATTTTCTACCCAAAACTTTACCTTGCAGATGTCGGCATCTTTCATCTTGGGCAAGCCGCCCTGTGGCATGGCTTTCCAGCCTTTAAGCTGGCCTATGGAGCCCAGGAGTGTTTTGTTGTCTGCCAATTTTTTGGTTGCAGCATGATCTTCCAGGTTAACTCCGCCACCGGAAGCCTTATAGGAAGAAGTGGAATGGCAACCAAGACAACCCGTATTGTCAAATATGGCCTTTATTTCCACGCTGTAACGGGTAGTGGCCAGGCTAAGCCCGGAATTGTCGCACTTGATCGCGGTGCTGGGGTCTTCTTTGTCGCTGCTGCTATCGTCATCTTTTTTGCAGGCCTGAAGTAGCGCGACAAGCGCGAGTGCAGATAGAGACACACGTAGAACGGTTTGAAATTGCATGTTTTTTAATGTTAAGGTGAATGCTTGTATTGAATATGTTTTAACGGAATTAAAAACATAATTGGCAAACTGACGAAATTGTTCACCAATGTGTTGGGTTTTATTGATTTCCGGGGCCAGTAATTGGCGCTTGCGCTACCATACGCCCCATCACACCATTTAGTTTGATAATATCACGGGCCTGAATATCGCTGTTTTTAAGCCAGGTCATAAAAGTTGGACGGATGAACATACCAGTATAGTCCATCCTGAAGCCATCCATGTTATTGGCATGCTCCTCGCGGTCATCCACACCATAATACATGAGGTGCAGTTTAGCGGGCAACTCAAGGTTAGGGTCTGGCTCCAGTTTGTCATTCAGCAATACTCTTTTACCGGCAAGCAGGTCTTTTCCCTGGCTGGCATAAAAAAAATACACCTTGCAATAGGTAAAATTTGCCTTGAAATCCTGCATGAGCTGCTTGTTTTGCATGGCGTATTTTGCTCGCTCAGCATTGGCCCTTTCCGTCTGGCCTATTTTTTCAAGGTATTCAAGGCGCTGTTTGTAGTCCTGCAGCCTATACACAATGCCATAGGTTTTGATGTCATTAACAGAGGCCAATACGCGGCTTGGTATCCTGTTACAGGAAAACAGCGCAGCAACGAAAATAAGAAGAACAGGTATTTTTATATGATTCATGGTTGCAAAGTTCAAAGATTAAAATGAATCAAACAAGTTTAGAAACTGTCCTGTGAAGACTGAATCTTTTCTCTCAACTTTGCGCACATTTTTTTGTCTTATCTGATATGAAAATAGGTATTGTTTGTTACCCGACATACGGTGGTTCAGGTGTTGTGGCCACAGAGTTGGGCTTAGGCTTGGCCCGCAAAGGCCACGAGATCCACTTTATTACTTATCGTCGCCCGGTACGCCTGGCGCATTTTCAGGAAAATGTGTTTTACCACGAGGTGGACAATGATGATTACCCCTTGTTTGAGTATCCTCCTTATGATACGGCCCTGGCTTCCAAAATTGTGGATGTGGTACTTTACCAAAACCTTGACCTGCTCCACGTACACTATGCCATACCCCACGCGGCCGTTGCCTACATGGCCAAAAAAATCCTTATCAGCAAAGGCCGTTATGTTCCTGTGGTGACCACCCTTCATGGCACGGACATTACGCTGGTAGGCAACAACAGGGCTTTTGCGCCGGTAGTGGAGTTCAGTATCAACAAAAGCGATGGGGTAACTGCGGTATCCGAGAGCCTTAAAAATGACACCCTGGCACTTTTTGACATACACAGAGAGGTCAAAGTGATTTATAATTTTATTGATTTTGAGCGGTTTAAAAAGGTCAATAAAGATCATTTCAAAAAAATAATAGCTCCTGCCAACGAGCGTATTTTGGTACACACCTCTAATTTCAGGAAAGTGAAAAGGGTAGAGGATGTCATTTTGATTTTTAAGGAGGTACATGATAAGGTACCCTCAAAACTGCTAATGATTGGTGATGGGCCGGAGCGTTACAATGCCGAGCGTATGTGCCGCGACATTGGCCTTTGTGATGAGGTGCGCTTTTTGGGCAAACAGGATGCCATTGAAGAGCTATTGGCTATTTGTGATCTGTTTATCATTCCATCGGAAAGTGAAAGCTTTGGCCTGGCCGCCTTGGAGGCCATGGCCTGTGAAGTTCCGGTAATATCAAGCAACAGCGGGGGCCTGCCGGAAGTCAATATAAACGGGGTTACGGGCTTTAGCAGTGAACCCGGCAACGTAATAGAAATGGCGCGCAACGCTATCCGCTTGCTCCAGGATGATGCTATGCTGCAACAGTTTAGGGAAAACGCCCTGAAACAGGCCCAACGATTTGACCTGCACAATATTCTGCCCGACTATGAGGCATATTATGAAGAGGTATTGGAAAAAAGCGTCATCAAGGTAGAGTAAGGAAACCACAATATCAGTTCCAGCTAACCACCTCTGGTATACTGGCGATCACCTCATATTGGTCGCCCTTATTGTACATGACCTGATGCCAAAGCTCTTCCGGGGCTGATTTGAACAGGTAATTGGCGTGCATGTCCGCGCATACCCATGAGCCTGTGGTCAGCTCTTCCTCCAACTGTCCATGTGTCCAGCCCGAATAGCCCACGAAAAAACGGATGTTTTCCGGGAGCATAAGGCCGCTGGATATCAGGAATTTTAGTTTGTCAAAATCTCCACCCCACCAAACACCATCGGCAACGCGCACACTCTCCTCCAAAAGGTCACCCACGTTGTGAATGTAGTGGAGGGTATCCGTTTGTACCGGTCCGCCATAAAATACTTCTGCCTCAAATGTCGGGAAATCAGTGATGAGGTCATTGACCATCATGTCAATACTTTTGTTCATGATGAAGCCAATACTGCCCTCATCATGGTGCTCACACAGCAAAACCGCCGCTCTCCTAAAATAAGGATCAAGCATAAAAGGCTCTGCCAGAAGGACTTGTCCGCTTTTGACCAATGATTTTGCTGCCATAGAAGTTGGGTGCAAATTTGAATAATACGGACGAAAGTAAACCCCATGATTTGAATTTGCAAGCGTGAAAAGTTTTTTTTTCAGGAATTGAGCAAACATTTGCGAAATGGCTAAAAATTCAACGTCACAAACAAGCATACAGCAAAAGCCTCAAAACAATATTGGCCGGATGATTTGGAGTCATCCGGCCAATAAACCATCATGGCAGAAGTGGAATTGCCCTTAGATCAATCCGGCTCAAAGCCCAGAACGATATTAAAGTTGCCATACTTCTGGAATATATTTTTCCCTACTACAGAAGGCTTATCAATACCAAAACCGTAATCAAAGCCCAACGTACCAAACATGGGCAAGAAAACACGCAGGCCCATGCCTACCGAGCGCCGAACATCAAAGGGGTTGAACTCCTGCACGCGCTGCCAGGCATTACCGCCCTGGGCAAAGGCCATCACGAAAATGGTACTTTGGGGATTCAGTGAAATAGGATAGCGCATTTCTACTGTGTATTTACTAAACACACCTGCGCCCCCCGTGATCCCGTCCATGATACCATTTCCAAAAGTAACACCTGAAGTGGATTCTGTAGGCTCATATCCGCGCATACTAATGATCTCCTGGCCATTCAGCAGGAAATTTTGGTTGTTAAGACCGTCGCCGCCCACCTGATAGCGCTCAAATGGAGAAAGGCTCAGTTTGTCGGACCATCGGCTCAGGATGCCCACTTTGGTAGAGGTGCGCAAAGTCAGCTTGCCCACGATAGGGGTGTACCATTCTGCATCAAAGCGCCATTTGACGTACTCGATATAGCCATACAGCTTGCGTACATCATCCGTTTTATAATAGTTTTCATCCCGGAAAAAAGAGTATGGCGGGGTAAACTGGGTTTTCAGGGATACCAAAGAGCCGCTTTTGGGGAAAATAGGGTCATTGATGGTATTGCGCGCCAGAGTCAGGTTTACACTGTAATTATGGAAGATACCATTGCGCACAAAACGGCCCTCATCATCCACAAAACCCGTTGAGTTGTTGAGCCTCAGGGTTTGGATATCAAGATCGGCCCGGAAAATAAAGTTGTCGTCAGGGAATTTCAGGCGGGTACCAAAGCCCACTGAACCTTGCATGATCTCCAAGCGGCTGAAACTCTCCGTGCCTTCAAACCCAAAAGCGGATCGGTTGTAAAAACCGGCAACAGTAAGTGAATTGGGCTTACGGCCACCCAACCAAGGCTCTGTGAAGGATGCATTGTAGGATTGGAAACGGTCACCGGCCGTTTGTCCGCGAAGGCTGAGGCGTTGGCCGTCGCCTTGGGGTAGTGGATTCCAGGATTCGCGGTTTTTGATGTTGCGCACCGAAAAGTTATTGAAGGTGACACCAAGGGTACCAATAACCCCGCCACGGCGGCTAAAGGCATTGGGCGGTTGATAGCCGGCGGACAGCTCCAATTGGTCACTGGGCTTTTCTTCCACGGTGTATTCAATATCCACTGTGCCACGATCCGGGTTTACCGGGGTGTTAATACCCAATTTTTCCTGGTTGAAATAGCCGAGGTTAACGATTTGTCGCTGTGAGCGTATGATGTCCGAGCGGCTGAACTTGTCGCCAGGGCGGGTGAAAAGCTCACGCCTGATAACATGCTCGTGGGTTCGGTCATTGCCTTTGATCACTACGCGGTCAATGGTAGCCTGTGGGCCTTCAAATATACGCAATTCCACGTCTATGGAATCACCATCCACTGCCGTTTCCACCGGGTCACAACGGAAGAACAGGTAGCCATTGTCAAGGTAAAGAGAGGAAATATCACGCCCATCCTGACTGAATGTAAGGCGGTTTTGGAGCAATTCCTGGTTGTATGGGTCGCCTTTTTTGAGGCCCAGCACCTGATTGAGGTAGGCTGTTTCGTAGAGGGTATTGCCTTTCCAGACCACATTTCTGAAATAATAGCGGCGGCCCTCATCCACCTTCATGTCAATCAGGATGCGCCCTTTTTTATTGCGCCAGATGCTGTCCTTGAAGATGCGCGCATCGCGAAAGCCCAGGTTGCTGTAATATGCCTCCACCTTGGTCTTATCCTCTTCGAACTCTTCGCGTATAAACTTGGATTTTTTGAAAATCCGGCTTTTACGCACTGTTTTTTTCATTTTTTTGCGCAAAACGCGGTCTTTCACCTCGGTATTGCCATCAAAGGTAATGTTCTGAATTTTCACCTTTTTTCCTTTTTTGATGTCAAATTCAATACGCACGGCATTGATATTTTTTTCATCAGGGAAGGTGTTCAAATTAACGGTGGCATTGCGGTAGCCTTTTTCCACAAAATACTCTTCCAATTGGTATTTCAGGGTTGAGCGGATGTTTTCGGTGAGTATGGCCCCTTTTTGGATAAATTTGGTGATAACCCCGTTCAGGTCATCGTGTTTATTCTTTTTCACGCCTTTAAAGCTGTGGCGCGTATAGCGGGGCAGTTCTTCCACTACTATTTCAATAAAGGCCACTCCCCCGATGGTACGTTCCAGGACGATCTGCACATCAGTGAACAGCTTGAGGTTCCAGAGGCTTTGTATGGCCTTTGTGAAGTTAGCACCGGGTATCCGTACTTTGTCGCCCACCTTGAGGCTTGATACCGCAATAAGCGCACCGGCATCGGCGTATTGCGCACCGCTGACCCGGATACCACCTATTTCGTATTCTTTGGGTTGGTCATAAGGCACTACGGGTAGCAGCGTGTCCTGTTTTTGGGCCATGATCGGGGCTGCGATGCACAGCGCGAGAAGGCATAAGAGGAGGGTTTGTAGTTTCATGTGCATGTTATGTTCTGCTAATTCCATTATTGTTTTACTTCAAACAGCTGTTTGATGTTGGGGCAATCATCGTATAAATCATTGACTGACAGAAAGGTAGCCTTTATACGTTCCTTGACCCAGCGTTCGGTGTAGTCCGATTTTTTTTGTTCCAGGGCTGCTTTTTGTATTTTGCCATAATCCTGTCGCAAATCCGCTTTGTGGGGTTTGCTGCGGCTGCTGAGCATCAGCAACTGGTAATAGCGGGTGCCATCGGGGGCTTTGTACTGTATGGGTTGGGCTATTCCGCCTTCCTTGAGTTCATCAATGGCAAAAAAGACATCGGATTCCAGGTCGGCGATCTCGAAGAAAGTATTTCCGCTACGAGGGTTAGCCATTCGGCCATCGTTGTTGTAGCTGGGCACCTTCTTTTCGCCAAAGCGGCGAACGGCGGTACTGAAGTCCATTTCTCCGTTTATGATGGATTGGCGTACGGAATCCAATTTGGATTTGGCCCGGTCCAGATCTTCATCCGTAATCTCCGGCTTGATAAGGATGTGGCGTGCATGTACCAGATTGCCACGCCTTTCTAAAAGTTCTATAATGTGAAAGCCGAATTCTGTTTCTACAACCTGACTGATCTGGCCTTTTTCCAATTTATACACTGTTGCTTCAAACTCAGGCACAAAGGTTCCGCGTTTTTGCCAGCCCAGATCGCCTCCTTGCAGTCCACTTCCGGTATCATCACTATGTTTTTTGGCTAATTCGGCAAAGTTTGCGCCTTCCAGGATCTGTTTGCGCAAGCCTTCTGTGCGTTCCAGGGCTTTGCTGCGTTCGGCAGGGCTTACTAAAGGTTTGTACAAAATTTCCCTTATCTCCACTTCTGCATTGAAATAGGGCAGGGAGTCTTTAGGTATATTATTGTAAAAACGCTTTACCTCGGCGGGCGTGATGGTAGCCTTGCTGGTGATGCTTTCCTGCATGCGCTCGGAGAGTACCTGATTGAGGATGTCGGGCCTGAAACGTTGTTTGATTTCATCTAAGGATTCGCTGTAATAATCCTCCAACGCTTTTTGATCTTGGTTGAAATAGGACAGCAAACGATCAATACGCGCTTCAATTTGATTGTCAATTTCCTCATCCTTTACTTCGATGGAGTCTAATTTGGCCTGATTGACCAACAATTTCTGCACGATGATATTTTGAAGCGCGATGCAGCGATAGTCATCTGTCACGGTGGGCTGCTGCTGTTTGATATAGGCAAACTGCTCTTCCACATCACTGAGGAGGATGATCTCGCTGCCCACCATGGCCACTACCCGGTCAATAACAGCTTTGTCATTTTGGGCCGTCAAGTGGGCCGTAAACCCCAAAAGCAGCAAAAAAGTGTTGAAAATTAAGCGAATATTCATTAGTATGCTTGAAATGTTGAGGGCTTAGTATATTTTGATGTTCTCCCGTCTTAGTTCTTTTTGCAACAAGTCATTTTTCCACTGATTGAGCAAGTCTTGTTTGCGTTTGTGCAAGATGATTTTTGATGCCTGCTCACGGATATAATCGAAGGGGGCGGTGGTTTTCCCTTGCACGGACTCCAGTACGCGATAAAAATAACGCACGCCATTGTCTGTTATGGAGCCTTCGCGGCGCGAGGAGGCATTTTCTGCAGTTAACGTTCCTTGTGGCAAAATAGCGGCGATGTCCTCCAATTTATACCATTTTTCCGTATCCAAAAGGGCTATCGAGGCCCATTGTTTGGCATAGGCGTCTAATCTGATGCTTTGGCCCTCTCCACGGTTGTTCCATATCTTGTTTATTTCGTTGAGTGGTGCATTGGGCCTCAGTTTCAAAATTTGGCACTTTACAATGGTATTTTCTAATTGAAACTGGTCTTTATTTTCTTTATAATATTGTTCCAACTCACTGTCTTTGACCACGCTGTCCAACTTGGAGGCTATGATTTGCTCTTCGAAATTAAAGCGGACAAGGCTTGCCCTGTAATCGCGCACCAATTGGTCAATATCGGAATCATTGGGTATGTTGCGCTCCGCTTCATACATGATCATTTGCTCTTGTACCCAGCGCTGCACGTATGCATTTACGCTGATTATGCTGTCCGCAGGGGCTGAACCTTCTGGCACAACGCCTTCTAATTCAGACAGATAGAGGCTCTTATCATAAACTTTGGCCAAGAGTTTATCTCCATTTTTAGCATTGTTGTCACCGCCACAGGCGGTCATGCCACCTATAATGGCGGAACAAATGAAAAAGCCGAGTATCAAACGCATCATGTTGCTATGCTTGCTAAAAAGAGGCGCAAAGGTAGTATTTTGTTGTGGATATGCTTGAAAAGAGTAAACACAAAAAGCCGCTCTCTTTTCAGAGGCGGCTTTTTTACGTCAAACACTAAAGAAGATTAAGTTTTGATTTTGATGTCATTCATAACCGTGGCGGTGATTGTTGCACCGGGGTTGTGGCCGGCATCCTCACCCGGAAATTGTCCTTTTATGCTGAGTTCCTGTCCATTCAGGGCAACTTGCTGGCCGTCAACAGCCTGCACGTACATCACTTCTATTTTGTAGGTTTCAGGATTGTTGCGGGTGCTTGGCTCGATGGCCTTGATCCGGCCAGTTGCCATAGCGCCGGAAGCGATGGCCACTTCATTTTCGGCATAAACATTGGTGCGGACACGGAACTGAACCAATTGGCCTACAGTGGCCTGACCAGAGCGCAAGGTTTCGGTTGTTTCAAGGATAACCAAGGTGCCTGCTGTCAGCATAACTTTATCGCAAGGAGCGATGGCGGTGTTGGTGGGTTGTGGGGCGCTGGCAAAGGCGTTGATGGTTTGGAGCGCGAGCGTAAGGCTGATGATGATAAACGATTTCATGTTATGTTGTTTTTTATTTTTAAAAGATGATGAAGGTGAAATTTTGAAGATTGTCTTAAAATGTTTTTCGGTTTAAATCTTTTACGTTGGTGGCTTAAAAATCAGGCGTTGATCTGGATGTCGTTGAGGACGCGGGCAGTAAGGTTGGTGCCTATGTTTGCCTGAGTGGCGCCGTCGCAGCAAGGGGCTTTAACCACATGTGGGATGCTCCTGAGGTTTACGGTTTGTCCGTCCACGGCGGTTGCGCTTTCTACGGTCAGGGTGATTTCGAGGCATTTACCGCCGCAGCTTTTCTTTACATTTTTGACCCATCCGGTGGCGGTGGCACCTGCTGCGATAAGTACTTTGCCATTTACGAGCACGTTGCTTCTTACGTTGAAGTCCACAGCGTTTCCGATAGCAACCTGGTCAGCATCGAGGGGTTCGTTGAGGGTAAGGGTGACCTGCGTTCCTGCAGGTAGGTTTACGATTTGTTGGGGAGCCTCGAAGCATGTTGCGCCATTTGAAGATACTGCGAAGAGTGGTGCTGCAAAAGCGAAAGCGATGGCGACAAGAGCAGAGCGAAAAGAAAAACGGTTTGTCATGATGTTATTTTTTTAAATGATGTGATGTGAAATGTTTTTTAGTGATTCAGCAGTGTTGATGTTTTATTGATCTGCTGTTTGACAATAGGTGGAGGCAGGTAGGTGGAGGTACCCATGTTTTTCAAAAAAAAATTCAGGGCGTTGTAAAAACCATCAAACACCAATTATAAAATACTGAAAATCAAATATTTAAAATTATTTTTAAAAAAATAAATTTTTTTTAAAAAAACTTGGGTACTCGTTTTACACCTGGATGTAAGTGGCCATTAAAGATTGCTAGGATTGATTTACCTGATTATAAAAAGAGTTACAGACGCGAACAAACTCAAAACAACTTTGCGTTGACTATACATAAGGAACAGTATTGAAATAAAAGGACAAAATGATGCACACCCGCTTCGAGTCATTCTATGACTAACCGCTCCAAAAGCCGAGGCTGTATCATAAGTATCAAAGAGAAAAACAAGGCAGGATAAAACTTCGGCGCATACTCATACGATGACTTGGAGTCATCGTATGAGTATGCGCCGAAGTTTTATCCTTTGACTTATGATACAGCCTCAGGAACAATGGATTTTATCTACAAGATCCTATTCCTGCACGATCTGCATATCGTATTGCTGGCTTCTGTCTATGATCTTGTATTTTCTACCGGCCACAGGTTTGTAATCGCCGTCCCAACGGCAGGCCCAGGCATTGTTCAGCCAAACACATTCCCACATAAAGAGCGCGTTGGTGTTTTGGAATACATCCAGTGTGAGGGTTTGGCCTTTTTTGATCACATAGCTCTTGTTGTTGAGGTTTAGCGTGATGTCGCCCACTGCGGAGGCATGGCGCACCGTGATTTTGGGGAAGAATGGCACGGCCACATACAGTTCTCGTGCCATGGTTGGAAAATTGGCATAAGAGATGTAAAAATAGCCTTTGTCGTGCACACCAGTTCCCCATGAATTTTGTGCGATCAGATATTGTTTGGAGTCATCATAACCGATAATTGCCACTACATGGCCGCCCTTGTTGCCCGTATTGCTGTAGGTCTTGTTGATGTATGGGGCATTATAGGTCTGGTTCAGAAAGTTGGTGTTCACATCAAAGGCCAGCAAGAGCGGATAGCCTTTGTCCAACCACTGCTTTACCGTAGTGATGTTGCGGGCAACAGCATACCAAGACTCGATCTTGGCTGAAGCAGCCTGCGCCCGCTGTGTGGAATTAGGCAGGGTGGAGCAGCCAGCATCAGAGTAGGGCATTTGCGACCAGGAGCATACACCTGTACTTTTCACATAGTTCAGCACAGTGTTCATATAAGCACCGGAGTTACAGTTACTGTTGACCTTAGTGGGGTTGTACAAAAACTCCGGGCTGCGAATGGCCTGAGTACTGGTGTACGAAAAATCCTTGTTGAACACCCTGGTGTAATAACTAATGGCAGCATACGCTGTGGCCCAGGCTGTGCAGGAACCTTCGCGGCCTTGATTTCCCACGGGCGGTAATGCCAATTTCACATAACCAGCACGATCGGTGGTGCCGTCAGCTGGCATCAGGCTCAGCATCTGAGTAGCATCCAGGGTCTGCAGGCGGTTGTACTCATCGGCAGGTAAAAAATCAAGCCCCATACCTGGCACATCAAAATCCTGGCTATGCTCAGGTTCCAATTGGTCCGAGATTTCGGATGCTTCTTTTTTGCAGGCGGCAATGCTCATGGCGATCACGCCGGCCAATACGATCAAAAAACGGAAGTTTTTCATAATGAAAAAACGTGTTATAGTTGCACCTACTCATGTCGCTTTTCGGTTTTCGCGCCCTACTTCTATTTTTACAGCGTTTCGGGTTGGCCGCTCACAAGCCGCTTTTCCAACGGCTTACGGCACTTAGTGGAGCAGCCCCCCAAAAGGTGACGCGTTTTCTGAATCTTTTTTTGATCGAAGAGAAATCTGCCGGTTACAGACCGCTTTTATTGAATATATTGGGTACCGTTTTTATATTTGCTCCACTAAGCGCATGGTGAGATAGGCATAAGGGTTGCCAATGACTATGATTCGAAACCACACCCTACCCAATCGCTCAAGGATTGCATGGCCATAGCGCTTCGTTATTATACGTTCCTCCGCGCGGGATTTTGCCAGACTTAGATATGGAACGCTGTGCAATCGGGAATTGGACAAAAGCCAATAACAGAATTTTGGTTTTGATTTTTGGGTTTCGTCATAGTCCTCGTCTAAGTCATACGATGACTTGGAGTCATCGTATGACTTAGACGAGGACTATGACAAGAAACAGTGTTTTAAAATCAACAATCCACTATAAATCAACAAATTAGCACATCTACATACACCTCATGATATTTGAAAAAAATTTGGTATATCATGTTTTTAACCAGGGCAATAATCGAGAGCAGGTCTTTTTCAACGAGGAGAACTACCTGTTTTTTTTAACAAAAATGAGGGTGCATCTCCTGCCACATGCCGAGTTATTGTGTTATTGCCTTATGCCCAATCACTTTCATTGGCTTATTCAGGTGGTCGAGCCTGAGTTGATCATCCATGAAAAGGATTTGACCGTGGCGCGGGGAAACCCGCATTTGCGCCTTAGGTCTGCGCCTGACTCATACGATGACTGCGAGCCATCGTATGAGTCAGGCGCAGACGTGAAGCCCAAGTCATCCTCCGAGTCCCCCCCTGAGTCATACGATGACTCCAAGTCATCGTATGACTCAGGGGGGGACTCGGAGGGCAGCGGTTCAAAAGCAGCACAGCGAATCCGATCGCTCAATGATTCCATTGCCATACTGCTTCGCTCTTATACCCGCGCCATCAATGTGCAGGAAAAACGCACGGGATCATTGTTTCGGGCGCACACGCAGGGCAAAACGGGCTGGATTGACCAGTTCATCACCGTGGACCGCTACCGAAAGGGCACTTTTGACTTCCGGGCTTTTCCGGACGACGAATACGGGTACCACTGTTTCAACTATATCCACGACAACCCCAGCGAGGCAGGGCTTTGCGCCAATGCCACGGACTGGCCTTATTCCTCTGCGCGGGATTTTGCCGGACTAAGAAATGGTACGCTTTGCAACCAGGAATTGGCGAAAAGCCTGCTTCGACTGCCGCCATAGTACCTAAACCGTGGTTGGTCGGGTAGTCATACGATGACTCGGAGTCATCGTATGACTACCCGACCAACCACGGTTTCAGTCCCTCCCACCTCCCCCCTTTTTAAACATACCATTATTTCTTTTGCCATGAAAAATATATACTTTTGGTTTCGCTTTTTTGGGATTGTCCGTGTGGATAGTGCGCGTA
This sequence comes from uncultured Saprospiraceae bacterium, assembly GCA_964539805.1. Lineage (GTDB taxonomy): Bacteria > Bacteroidota > Bacteroidia > Chitinophagales > Saprospiraceae > M3007. The sequence goes on from CAZIKN010000017.1 coordinate 14,323, forward strand.
GTGATAGGATGGCTTGGATTCATCCTATTAATGCACTTGCTCACTTTTTGACTTGCTTGTTGCTTTTAGGAATAAATTGCTTGAGCAATGCCCAAAATTGCGCCCCTACCATGAATCTTAATATCATTGGTTACACCTGTGACAACGGAACACAAACTTATGATGTTACATTTTCACTTGCAACCAGTCAAGCACTTGGTCAGAGTATAATTTTTAGGAATGTAACGGTAAATAGGGGTACACTTGAACCAGAGTGTGTAGCTCAATATGATCCAAACAATCCATCATGTGATTTGATAGACCTCTATTCTTCAGTGGCTTGCGGCTGTGATGGGGTGAACCACTCTCCAACAGATTATGCTGATTTTTTTGATTGTACAGGCATCTTGTTGACCAGCAATGAACAGTGTGATGGCACTATACCCGTTACATACACTATAAAAGGTGTCACACTGGGACAAACTGTGAGCATTTTTACCAATTTTAGTACAGGATCATGGCCCGACCTGATTTTCGGCGGATGTTCATACACCAACGTTATTCCAGCTCCTCCAGCATTAACAATCTCTGGTCCAATAAATGGCAAAACAACCGCATGTGCAGGAGAAACAACCACATATAGCATTGCTAATGTACCTAATGCTGAATCATACAACTGGACCCTGCCAAACGGTGCAGTAATAGTAACTGGCGACGGCACTAACACTATTTCTGTTAAGTTGGGATCCTCTTCTGGAGATATTTGTGTCACAGCGGTTAATGAATGCTCGTCCAGTATTCAACGCTGCAAAACGGTAACCGTCATCCCCCCAATAATCATTTCCAACCCCAGCAGCACCAACCTCTCCGGCTCCTTCACCCTCTCTGGCGGCCTGCCCCAAACCAACGGCTCCAACTACACCTCTTTGACCATGACCCTGCAAGGCAACCCTGCCGTGACGGCTACCCTCACGACTTCACCCTTCACGCACAACGAAACCGTGTCCTTCACCTGCCCGCAGGCGGGGACGTACACGGTGGTGGCGACGGATGCGGGCGGGTGTAGTGGGACTGGGACGGTGGTGGCGACGAGTGGGGGCACAGGCCTGCCATGCTGGACTTGGCAGACTCCGCTACCACAAGGGGATGACCTGAATGATGTATTTTTTGTAGATTCGCAGACAGGGTGGGCTGTCGGGGATGCTGGCACCATCCTGAAAACCATCAACGGCGGAAATACTTGGACAGCACAAACTTCCAACACAACAGAATTTCTTTATTCCATTCATATCACCGATGCACAGACGGGTTGGACAGTGGGAGACTTTGGTACAATTAGGAAAATGAACAATGGAAGCAATACTTGGCAGCCCCAAACTTCTGGGACGACAGAATGGCTCTATTCCGTTTATTTTACCGATGCGCAGACCGGCTGGGCAGTTGGCAACCCTGGTACGATTCTGAAAACTACCAATGGCGGAAGTACCTGGGTAAAGCAAATTTCTGGCATAACAAATCGACTTGAGTCCGTCTATTTTATTGATAACCAAACTGGTTGGACTGTAGGAAGGAACGGTACGATTCTAAAGACGACCGATGGCGGAAGTCAATGGGGTACCGAAAATTCTGGTACAACAAACTCACTCTATTCCGTTCATTTCGCTAACATGCAAACTGGCTGGATGGTGGGAGATGGTGGTATGATTCTGAAAACAACCGATGGCGGAAGTACATGGAACCCCCAAACTTCTGGTACAAAAAACCAGCTTTATTCGATTCATTTCACCAATACGCAAACTGGGTGGGCTGTGGGAGAGGGTGGCATCATACTCAGGACGGTGAACGGCGGTTCGGCTTGGACGGTGCAGCCATCAGGCACAACAAACAGGCTCAACTCAGTTCATTTCACCAATGCACAAACTGGTTGGGCCGTAGGAGATAATGGCACCATCCTCAAATACACCCCATCCATCCCCTCCTGCCTCCCCACCATCCCCCTCCACCAGCAGACCAACGTCCCCGCCACCACCAAAATCACCTGGCCCAATGCTCCCGGCTGCGAGGATGCCTACCGCCTCAGCCTCGGCACCACGCCCGGCGGCTCGGATCTACTGAACAATCAGATCGTAGCCGATACCGCCTACCAGCCTGCACAGCCGCTGCCAGCGGGCAAGACCATCTATGTACGGGTGGTACCGTACAATGGCGTAGGCGAAGCGAGCGGGTGTGGGGAGTTTTCGTTTGTGACAAGTGGTGGCGGTACATCTGGCAACGGCCCCGGCCTCCCCGCTGGCGACTGCTGGACTTGGCAGAACCCGCTGCCGCAGGGGAATACGTTGAATGATGTGTTTTTTGTGGATGGGCAGACGGGGTGGGCAGTAGGTGATGCTGGCACCATCCTGAAAACGGTGAACGGCGGCGTGACTTGGATGCCGCAGGCTCCTGAAACAACAAACTGGCTCTACTCAGTTCATTTCATTGATCCTCAGATGGGTTGGGCAGTGGGAGAAGATGGTACGATTCTGAAAACCGTGAATGGGGGCAGCACTTGGACGACCCAGACTTCCGGGACGGGAAACATCCTCTCTGTAGTTTATTTCACCGATGCCCAAGTGGGTTGGGCAGTGGGAGAAAGTGGCACCATCCTAAAAACAACAAACGGAGGTGGCACCTGGACAGCGCAAACTTCCGGGACGACAAGCATCCTTTTCGCAGTTTATTTCACCGATGCCCAGGTGGGTTGGATAGTGGGGGAAAGTGGCACTATCCTGAAAACAACAAACGGAGGCGGCACCTGGACAGCGCAAACTTCCGGGACGACAGAACACCTTCGTTCGGTTCATTTCATTGATGTTCAGACGGGCTGGGTGGTGGGAGAAAGCGGCACCATCCTAAAAACAACAAACGGAGGCGGCACCTGGACAGCGCAAACTTCCGGGACCGCAAACATCCTCTTCGCAGTTTATTTCACCGATGCCCAGACTGGCTGGGCAGTAGGAAGTGCTGGCACTATACTGAAAACCGTTAACGGAGGCAGTAGTTGGGCATCCCAAACTTCTGGAACGGCAAGTTGGCTCTACTCAGTTTATTTCACCGATGACCAGGTGGGTTGGATAGTGGGGGAAAGTGGCACCATCCTGAAAACAACAAACGGAGGCGGCACTTGGTTAGCGCAAACTTCTGGGACGACAGACCACCTTCGTTCGGTTCATTTCATTGATGCTCAGACGGGCTGGGTGGTGGGAGAAAGCGGCACCATCCTAAAAACAACAAACGGAGG
>CAZIKN010000017.1:17681-65744 GCA_964539805.1 uncultured Saprospiraceae bacterium
AGACGGGCTGGGTGGTGGGAGAAAGCGGCACCATCCTAAAAACAACAAACGGAGGTGGCACCTGGACAGCGCAAACTTCTGGGACCGCAAACATCCTCTTCGCAGTTTATTTCACCGATGCTCAAGTGGGTTGGGCAGTGGGAGAAAGTGGCACCATCCTAAAAACAACAAACGGGGGCGGTACTTGGATACCTCGGGCTTCCGGGACGGCAAGCAATCTCTATTCAGTTCATTTCAGCGATGATCAAACTGGCTGGGCCGTGGGAGAAAGTAGCACCATCTTAAAAACAACAAACGGAGGCGGCACCTGGGCAGCGCAAACTTCCGGGACGACAGGACAATATCTTTATTCGGTTCATTTCAACAATGCCCAAACAGGCTGGGTGGTAGGAAGTGCTGGCACAATACTGAAAACCATTGACGGGGGCAGTAATTGGGTGCCCCAAACTTCTGGGACGAAAAGATGGCTAAACTCAGTTCATTTCAGCGATACCCAGACGGGCTGGGCGGTCGGAGACTTTACCACCTTAAAAACGACAAATGGGGGCAGCACCTGGATAGCACAAACTTCCGGGACGATACAAGACCTTCGTTCGGTTCATTTCATTGATGCTCAGACGGGCTGGGCAGTAGGGGAGAAAATTCTGAAAACTGTGAACGGGGGCAGCACCTGGACGGCTCAAAATTCCAAGGTGGCCGGGGCAATATCAGTTCATTTCACCAATGCCCAAACTGGCTGGGCAGTAGGCCCCAACGGCACCATCCTCAAATACACCCCTTCCACCCCCTCCTGCCTCCCCTCCATCCCCCTCCACACCCGAACCAACGTACCCACCGATACCAAAATCACCTGGCCCAATGCCCCTGGCTGCGAGGATGCCTACCGCCTCAGCCTCGGCACCACGCCCGGCGGCTACGATCTGCTGAACAACCAGATCGTAGCCGATACCGCCTACCAGCCCGCGCAGCCGCTGCCTGCGGGCAAGACCATCTATGTGCGCGTGGTACCGTATAATGGTGTGGGTGAGGCGAGCGGATGTGGGGAGTTTTCGTTTGTGACAGCGGGCAGCAGCCTGACCATTCAATGCCCCGCTTCTTTAACGATAAACCTGCCGCCAGGGCAATGCGAAAGTATGTATTCCTATACGGTCACGGGATCAGACACGATTATCCAATTGTCAGGCTTGCCTACTGGAGCCGCTTTTCCGTTAGGCACTACGGTGAATGTGTTCAAAAGCGAAGATCAGGCAGGCAACAGCACGACCTGTTCGTTCAGCATCACAGTGAATGATTTCGCCAACCCTGTTCAAAACGTTATTTGTAACGATCTGATCGTATGCAAGGTCGGCAACAATTGCACCTACACCATTTCTGCTGGAGAGGTATTGGAAGGCGGCCCCTATCGTTGTTATGATTATTACACGGTAGAACTGGATAGAACTGCCCCCTTTGGCAACGGCCCATGGGAACCAGGCATATTGAACCCCGCCGATATTGGAAAAACATTCCGAGTTCAGGTTGCTGACCCTGCGGACCCTGTGAACAAACGGTGCTGGGGAAATGTAAAAGTGGAAGCGGCCCCAAGCATAAATATCCAAAATGTCCTCTCCAACGGGTTGGGCGGCACCTTCACCCTCTCCGGTGGCCTGCCTCAGGACAACGGCTCCAACTTCGCCGCTGTCACCATGAGTCTGCAAGGCAACCCTGCTGTGACGGCCACGCTTACGAACGCGCCCTTTACACACAACGAAACCGTGTCCTTCACCTGCCCGCAGGCGGGGACCTACACGGTGGTGGCGACGGATGCGAGCGGGTGCAGCGGCATGACGACAGTGGAAGTAGGTGGTAGCAGCTGCAATATTTATGGCCTCAAAGTCAGCACGGGCAACTGTACATCTGATACTACCTATACCCTTACTTTTGATTTTAAAGTACAAAATATAAACGGGGCTACGCAATTCGCCCTAACGGCGAACAGCACACCCTTCGGTACTTACCCCCTGAATACCGCTCAACCGCTGACGATTCAAAACTACCCCTGGGATGGCGGCCAGACCGATCTGCTGAAAATTTGCTTATTGAACGCAGGTGGCAACCCGACAAACTGTTGTCGTACAATAGAGTATCTGGTGCCTGGCTGCCTGCCTTCCAGTACCTGTAACCCAAGGTCCGACTCCCTCGAACTCGTAAAACTGTACATTGCCACCGATAGCGCCAACTGGAAAAACAAGTGGGATCTGACAAAGCCGATGAAGACATGGTACGGAGTTTTTGTGAATGCCGAGGGGTGTGTGACTTGTTTGGATCTGGATGGCGATGCTAATTGTAATTTACTTGGATTTGGCGGGAATGGTTTAAAAGGCGTTTTGCCTGATATTAACCTGCCAACTGTTCAAAAAATCTATTGCGGTGGCAATGACTTGAGTAATGTTATACCAGACTTTACCAGCCTGTCCAATTTAAAAGTTTTTGAATGTTCTGGAAACCAACTGAGCGGCAGCATACCAAACTTTACCAACTTGACTAATTTACAATATTTCTATTGTTCCGGAAACCAATTGAGTGGCAGCATACCAAATTTTACCAACTTGCCCAATTTGCAAAAATTCGACTGCAGCACCAACAAATTAAGCGGTAATATACCAAACTTTACCAACCTGCCTAATTTGATAGAATTTTGGTGTTCTTACAACAACTTGAGCGGCAGCATACCGAACTTTACCAATCTACCCAAATTGCAACTCTTCAGCTGTCGCTGGAACTACTTAAGCGATTTTATACCAGATTTTAAGAATTTGCCCGATTTGCAAAGGTTTGACTGCGACCTCAATCAATTCACCTTCGAAGACGTTCTCCCTTCTTACACCATCATTCAAAATAAAGTCAAATCCAATGGTGGCTATTACTCTTACGCCCCCCAAGACCCCGTCTTCCATGACACCCTCCTCCTCCGCTCCCCTGGCCAAAACCTCGACTTCTCCCTCGACTTCGACGAAACCATCCCCACCAACGTGTACAGGTGGTACAAAGACGGCAGCTATCAGCCTGCCCAAGACCAAACCGGCAATAACAACTTGAAAATCAACAACCTAAAAACCACCGACTCGGGCAAATGGACGGTGCAGGTGACCAACCCCGATGCGCCGGATTTGACTTTGTACAGCCGCACCATCACCCTACAGGTGTGTAGCGCGGCACCCGCAGCCCTGAGCGCGCCACAGGGCGACACGCTCACGTGTACGCGCACGAGCCTGCAACTGACATCCACGGGCGGCGCATCCTATGCATGGTCGGGCGGAGCAAATAGCAATAATCAAACCACTGTCAGCAGTCCCGGTGCCTACACCGTCACCGTCACCTACGCCGATGGCTGCACAGCCACGGCCTCGCGCACGATCACAGAAAACAAGGTGAGCCCCAGCGCATCGGCCACGGGCGGCGTGATCACCTGCACCCAGCCCGACGCAACCCTGCAAGCGGGCAGCAACGCCCCCAATGCAATCTACATCTGGTCGGGCGGAATCAGCAACCAACAATCCACAATCGTCAATCAATCAGGCACTTATACCGTCACTGTGACCAACCTGCAAAACGGCTGTAGCGCCACGGCTACTGCGGAGGCGGTTGCGGATAACACCCCGCCCTCAGCCCAGATCACGGCCGTAAATGGCGCAGAAATCACCTGCGCCAAGCCCTCTGCGACCCTGCAAGGCAGCAGCAATGCCCTCAATCCTATTTACAATTGGTCAGGCGGAACAATTAGCAATAATCAATCAACAATTAGCAATCCCACCACCTACACGGTCACCGTCACCAACCCTCAAAACGGATGCAGCAGTACCAACAGCATCAGTATAGCCGATAAAAGACAACAACCCAATGCCACGGCCACAGGCGGCACGATCAACTGCGGCCCCGCTGCCGCTGTGGAGCTCAAGGGCAACAGCAGCACCCCCGGCGTGAGCTACAAATGGTCGGGCGGAACCAATACCAATCAGGCATCCAACACCGTCACACAAGCCGGCACTTATACCCTCACGGTGACCATAGATGCCACAGGCTGTACCGCCACGGCCACCGCATTGGCCAGCAGCGCCTCCCCGCCATCGGCCCTTATCACGGCCCCACAAGGCAAAACACTCGACTGCAAGACCACCACCCTATCGCTCTCCGCCTCCGGCGGCGACAGCTACGCCTGGTCTGGCGGCTTGGGCAGTACAGCAGCGGTAAGTATCAATAAATCAGGTACTTATACCGTAACAGTCAGCAACAGCAGCACCCAGTGCAGTGCCACGGCCGTGGTGAGCGTGGGCCAAAACACTACCCCGCCCACCGCCTTCGCCTTCGCCAACGGTACGCTTACCTGCACCCAAAAGACCGCCGCGCTGCTGGGCAGCAGTGGACAAATAGTGGACTACGCCTGGACGGGGCCAAACAATTTCAGTTCCACAGCCCAAAACCCGATTGTAGGCACTCCCGGCATCTATGCGCTCACGGTGACCCGCCAGAACAATTTTTGCACGGCGAGTGCAAGCGCGGAAGTAAAAGGTTCGCCCGATCTGCCCACAGTGACGACCACAGGCGGGGCCATCACTTGCCTGAACCCCTCGGTTACCCTGAGGGCCAAGTCCAGCATAGCGGGTTCGGGTTTCCTGTGGCGAGGGCCAGATGGTACTTTTTACAGCGATACACTAATCATCACGAGCCTGCCGGGGCTGTATGCCCTCACGGTGACGAGCTCACCCGCCTGCTCTGTCACAAGCACCGTCACCGTGGTTGACAATCGGACAAAGCCTCCTTTCAGCGCCTCGGTGCTGGCGACGGACTGTGTCAAAAAGACCGCACAATTGGAGGCCAACAGCCCTGTGCCAAACGCGACCTTTCAATGGTCGGGGCCGAACGGCTTCAGCAGCAGCAGCCCCGATGTGGAAGTAAGTACAGCAGGCAATTACACCCTTGTCATAAGTGACCCCGCCAACGGCTGCACGGACAGCAAAACGCTCCTCGTGGGTTTTGGGCAGGCCACACAACCCGTCATATCGGGTCTGTTTACCGTATGCAGTGGCACGCCCACGCTTTTGCAAGGCTCGACGGGTTTTGCCCAGTACGAATGGTCGAACGGACAAAAAACGGACAAGATACAAGCTCTGGTGTCGGGCATTTACACCCTAACGGTCACCGACGTGGCGGGCTGTTCGGCTACGGCCACAGCGGAAGTGAAGCACCTGACCTTGCCCACGGCCCTGCTATTGGCCAGCGAGGAGATCGTGTGCGCGGGCCAGGACATCGGCCTGTCTGCCGGCGGCGGCGGCCTGTACCGCTTCATCGAGAACGGGGTTCCGATAGGTGTTTTCGAGGCCAAAAGCACTTTAACCCGGCAAGTGAACCAAAACACCCGCTTTGGGGTGCAGGTTATGGATGCCAATGGCTGCACGGACAGCACGGCGATAAACGAGCCGGTGGGCAGCAGGAGCATCCTCGTGACTGCCCGCCCTGCGCCCAATCTGGCCGGGGCATCGCTCGCCCCGCTTCAGGACTGCCCGGGCAAGCCCCTGCTCATAACTTTGAATTTGCCCAACTGCCCGGACGACAGTTATCTTGTGGCCTACCAAATCAACGGACAGGCCGTAAAAACCGCCAATGTAACCGTTACGGGTGGCCTTGGAGCCTTGGATATTGGCATACAGCCCAAAGGCACCTTGGTATGCAATATTGTCAATATGCGAACGCTTGGCACGAACTGCGTCGCCAATTACCCACCAGGCAAAACACTGACCATCAAGGTTTTGCCACCCTTAACAGGCAAATTGGACACTATCATCTGTTTTACGCAATCGTTGGTACTGCATGGTAAAATCTACAACCAGACGGGCAAGTACGAGGTCATACTGCCCTCAAAGGCTGGTTGCGACAGCACCCTATTCTTGGACCTGAACGTGGTGACAAAATTTAACAAAACCATAGTAGCCTCATTTTGTGAAAACGGGCACTATGTATTTTACGGCGATACCCTGAAAAATGAAGGTAAGTACTACAAAACACGGCCCGGAACACAAGGCTGTGACACCTTGGTGGAGCTGAACCTGAACAAGGCTGTGTCCATCAATTCCTCCCAGAAGCGCATCATCTGTCCGGGTGCAACCTACGCAGTGGGTGATAGTATTTTCAATAAAAAAGGTTTTTATCAGGTCTTTTTGAAGGCAAAATCGGGCTGCGACAGCGTGGTTAACCTCACTTTGGATGTGCATCCGTTGGAGCTAAGTTTCAAGGACTCCGTAGTCAATGCCTGCCTAAACCAGTCCGTATTGTTGGCACCGCTCATAAAAGGCTGCACAGGCTGCAAGTACCAGTGGAGTCAGGGCGGCGCTTCGGCCACCAAATTCGTCAGCGCCATTGGCCAGCAAACCTACAGCATCACCGTCACGGATGCCAACAACTGCAAGCTCTCAGCCAGCGTACAGGTAAATGCCCAGCCCTCCTACAACCTGGAGCAGGAGGCCCTGCTCTGCCCGGGTGATACCATACGAGTGGGTAGCTTTACCATCACCAAAGCAGACAAATACCCCTTGAATCTCCAATCGCAATTCGGTTGCGTCAGCATAGTGACCTTAACTGTAAAAGATTTTGATGCCCGGCAGATCGCTGCCCGCCGCGACACCCTTTTGTTGGCCCCGCGCAGCGCGAACGGGGAGGCGGAACTAACCAAAAACAACCAAAAACCAAGTACCTTCGTGCTCAAATTGATAGATACCCAAGGCCCTAAACACGGCAAAGCGGAACTGCTCGACAAGGACAAGGTGATATACACGCTGAACAGCACGGATTTTTCGGGCTTGGACTCCTTCCGCTATGTGCTCTGCCCGGAATTAGGCTGCCCGGAGGCCTGCGATACGGCCTGGGTATTGGTGCAGGTGCAGGCAGGTTCCTTGGAGGAGGCGATGAAGACCATGCCCAACTTCATCACGCCTGAAATCGAGGACGGCCTGAATGACCTGTTCGAGCCGGTGCGGCACTTGGTGCTGCGCGGCATCATCATTCGGTCATCGGAACTGCTGATCCTGAACCGCTGGGGTGAGGTGGTACATCGGAGCGAGGACGGACGCTGGGACGGGCGCATCAATGGCCAAATGGCCCCTCCGGCCACCTATTACTACCGCCTTGTCCTGCAAACGGGCGAGCAGCGGGTGGTGAAGGGGGCGATAGGGGTGCTGAGATAGGGGTTTGTTTTTTGTGCCTGATAGTCATACGATGACTCGGAGACATCGTATGACTATAAAATAGAGATTGGCTAAAGAATAAAATTTCGTTTTTTACTCATACGATGACTTCAAGTCATCGTATGAGTAAAAAACGAAATTTTATTCCGCCTTGTTTTTGCCTTTGGCACTTATGATACAGCCCCTATACCAGAACCAGTATCTGCACAAAATACCACACAAACAAAACATTTTTAAAGCATAACACATGCGCATAAAATACATTTTTACCTTAGTGACAGCTGTTTACCTGGGCGATGCGCAAGGGCAATGCCCAGCGCCGGGCACGACCTCCATTGAAGTCACCAATACCAATAACAATGGTGTGGGTTCTTTGCGGCAGGCGATAACCTGCGCTAATAGTGATCCAGCATTGGATACCATTACGTTCAATATTCCGGGAGTGGGGCCTCATACGATTAAGCCAACTTCGTCACTTCCAACTATTACTGCTGAAAATGTGGTCATGGATGGTTCTACCCAAAATGGAGGCATTATCTTAGACGGCTCTTTGAGTAATCTTTTGGCGATAAACGGAAGTCATTTTACCCTATTAAAATGCAAAATTATTGACAATACTGGCAATAATGGTATTTCATTAACAATTAGATCTCCGAACTGTATAATTGGGATGCCTGGTAAAGGCAATGTTTTTGGGTCGTCTGAGCTTTCAATAGTAAGCCAAACTACTGGAACTAACCTGACGATACAAGGCAATTATTTTGGATGCGATACCAATTTTGTTGAAATACCTATATCCAATTCTGCAATTACCGTAACTGCGAGCGGAGCAATAATTGGAGGCTGCAACTCCGGAGAGGCCAATATTTTTGGGAAGACTACAACAGGAGTGGTCATCAGCGGCGATAATACACAGGTACTTTGCAATTATTTCGGAACCAACCCTGATGAAACAGTCTCATTTGTTAATTTTAATGCCGTAAGGGTGGATGTTGACAACGCGACAGTTTCAGGTAATTTGATCAAAAATTACACTTTTGCCAACTCTGGCACTACGGGCATTTGGTGTTCTGATGGTGCAAACAATACCATTACTGACAATATCATCAGAGACAGCCGCCGAGGTATCCGCATCACTGGTGGCGGCCCCCACCACATCACCAACAACTCCATTTTTTGTAACACCATAGCAGGCATACAACTCGTCAGCGGCAACAACAACATGGCTGCTCCGGTTATTACCTCGGCTTCGCCCGACCTGATCAACGGCACCACTGTGGCCAATGCCACTGTAGAAGTATTTACGCACGACAATGCAGGCTGTAGCGGAAACCCGCCTTGTCAGGGAAAAACCTATATCGGCACCACGACCGCCAACGGCAGCGGAGCCTGGTCGCTCAGCGGGCCTTTTAATCCTCCTCTGCAAACGGGTGACCAGCTAACCGCCACTGCAAGTTCAGCCAATCACACTTCGCCATTTTCCTCTTGTGCCACGGTGGTTTGTACCCACCCGGATAAGGCGGCACTGATCGAACTATATGAAGCCACCAATGGGCCTGGATGGACAAATACCTGGGATACAACGAGTTGTGATGTGTGTAGTTGGTATGGGGTAGGATGTAATGCTAATGGGCGAGTAGTTTGTATTGATATGGATGGAGTAGGTCAGTGTCAATGGGATCAAAATGGCTCTGGAAACGGATTGAACGGAACTATACCTGATTTGGCTCTCCCAGAGTTGATTGATCTAAACCTTTCTTTTAACAACAACCTGACAGGTAATATCCCCAATTTTTCCGGGATACCTAAGTTGGAACGACTGAATTTGTATCAAATTTCTGTAGAAGGCCCAATACCCAATTTTTCAAATTTCCCCAATTTAACGGGAATGGGAATATCGGGAACTAACATTACTGGTCCCTTGCCAGCCTTTGATAACCTTCCAAAGTTAAGAGCGCTAGGCGTTACTAACAACAGTCAATTGGACGGGCCAATCCCAAACTTGTCAAATAGGCCAATGCTGGATGATGTGCAACTTTGGGGCAATAAACTCAATGGTGGAATTTTGAACATCACCAACTCTCCACTTTTACGCGGATTAGAACTCTACAGCAATAACCTCACCGGACCAATTCCTGCCTTCAATTTACCTAATCTACAAATTTTATACTTAGACAACAATCAACTCACAGGCAATTTGCCCACTCTTACTTTGCCTAATTTACAAGCTATTCGCGTCAACAACAACAACCTCTCCGGCTGCTTCCCTCCCACTTACTCCGCTTTCTGCACCAAAACCTACAACTTCTCCAACAACCCCCTCCTCCCCTGGGAAGGCGATTTCTCCCAGTTCTGCGCCAACCAGCCCCAGATAGCTGCTCCCTGCGACAACGTCAACACTCCGGGCGCGGATGAAATATATCCCGACTGCTCCTGCGACCTCTCCTGCCCCGTATATACGGCTTCCCTGAGTGGTACGACCACGATATGCAGGGGGAACAGCACGGACATCAGTTTCAATTTTTCCGATGGCACGCCGCCCTATAATGTTACCTGGACGGGCGGCACCCTCACAGGCATTTCTAACGGCCATACTGAAAGTGTATCGCCCACTGTCACAACAACTTACACCATCAGCAGCGCCACCGATGCCAACGGCTGCACGGCTACACCCATCGGCCCCGTCACCATCACGGTGATTGATGTGGTCAATCTCGGGGCTATCAGCGGCAGCAACAATGTGTGTGCCAACCAAAGCACCAACTACAGTGTGCCCGCTGTGTCCGGCGTTACGACTTACAATTGGACGGCTCCTCCCGGTGCCACCATAACGGCAGGACAAGGCACGCCAAACATCACGGTGGACTGGAATGGCGCGGCCTCCGGCGACCTGTGTGTGGAAGCCGTAAACGACTGCGGCACGGGTACGCCCAGTTGCCGCGCCATCACGGTGACCCCGCTGCCCGCCGCGCCCGACCCCGTCACCGGCGAAGCAACAGTTTGTGTAGGCGCAGCGTACACCTATACTATAGATGCCGTACCGAATGCGACTTCTTACAATTGGACGGTACCATCAAATGCCACCCTGCTCAGCGGGCAGGGCAGTGTCACCGCAAGCATTCGTTGGAACAGTGCCGGCTCGGGCGATGTGTGCGTGCGTGCGCAAAACAGCTGCGGCAACAGTACCTACAACTGCCTTTCCGTAAGCGCTGTGGCCATCCCGACCGTTCCAGTGTTTTTGGCGGGCAATTTTAATCCCTGCGAGACAGCTACCTTAGACTACGGCGTGACACCCCAAGCGGCTTTCAACGATTACCAATGGACGTACAGCAATGGCGGCAACATCAGTGCCGGGCAGGGCACGCCCAATATCACGATGGAATGGTTGGGTGCCAGCGATGGTCAGCTCTGTGTCACGGCCAGCTCGGATCTGTGCAACACCGACCGCACAGCCTGCCGCAATGTGACCATAAAACCATTGCCCCCGGCCCCCAGCTACATCAGCGCAGACGATGTCTTGTGCGTGGGCGATACAGGCATCTATGTGTTGACCCCCATAGCGGGTGCCACTTCGTACAACTGGACGGCCAACGGTGGGCAATTCATTGAAAATCAGACGGTTAGCACCGTAAAAATCAAATGGCTCGACCCGACGTTCACCACAATGGAGGTCAGTGCCAACAACAGCTGCGGCACAGGCCCAAGTACATTTGAACCGACGGTTTTGGTGAGTGAGCCTGTGCCTCCCACTATCACCGGCGCCCTGTCTTTCTGTGTGGGTGGCAGCACGATATTGGATGCAGGTGCCGGATACAGTGCCTACAAATGGTCGAATGGCCCGGCTACCCGGAGCATCACGGTCGGCAATGCAGGGACATATACCGTCACGGTCACGGCTTCCAATGGTTGCAAGAGCTCTGCCTCCGCGACGGTCATTGTTGGAGCCTCGCTTAGTCCGGTGATTACTGGCCCAAGCGTTTTTTGCAGCGGCAGCGAACTCTTGGATGCCGGTTCGGGGTACGATACCTATAGCTGGGCCGGTCCAAATGGATTTACAGCCAACACCCGACAGATCAATGCTGGCGCTACGGGTACATACACCGTGACGGTTAGCAACAACAGCGGCTGCACGGGTACGGATACGCATACGCTGAGCCTTGCCGCCCCCCCGGTCAGCAGCAGTGTGCTGTTGCTTCCCTTGCCCAACGCGGTGAATGTCAGCACTGCTACCAGCATAAAGTGGTCTGTAACAAAGGGTTGTGTAGTGGGTTATCAATTGAGCCTCGGTACTAATCCGGGGGCTTCAGACCTGCTGAACAGCGCCATTGTACCGGATACCTTTTATCAACCGGCGCAGGCCCTTCCGGCGGGCCAAACCATCTTTGTGCGCATTGTGCCCTATAATGGGGCAGGTGGAGCGAATGGGGTGCAGGAGTTTTCATTTGTGACGGCGGGCGGGATATGCCCGCCTCCGGGCTTCCCTGCTCTTAGTAAAACATGTTCTTCTGCTCCCTTGTTTTGCCAAGGGCTGCATGGGTATTGCAATACACTGGGAGGCGATAATATGCCAACCCCTTTCCCGGGCTGTACGGCTTTCCAATTAGGTGATCCTTCATGGATTGCCTTCATCGCCGGAACTACAGAAATTTCCATACGTGTCACACCGTCCAATTGCGTCGCCAGCGGCGGAAATAACGGTATGCAAGGCGGGATTTACGCCTCTTGTATTGCGCAACCCATTGATCTTCAGTGTCAATGTACCACCAATCCTTTCATCTTAACTGCCACTAATTTTGTAGTTGGGCAGAAATATTATATGGTGTTGGATGGATGTAACGGCTCGGTTTGCGACTACGCCTTAGAAGTGTTGAAAGGCTCCACTCTGACTCCACTATGCGCGGACACCCTGCTTATTCCCGGTCATCAGGCCACCCAGGTAGCGACCAACACGGTGTTACGCTGGTCGGCTGCTCCCGGGGCGGGTTGCATTGATGGTTACCGGCTCAGCATCGGCACCACGCCGGGCAGTTCGGATATTTTGAACAATCAGGTTGTAGCAGATACGGTTTATCAGCCAGCCCAGCCGTTTCCATCAGGTGATACGGTCTATGTCCGCGTGAAGCCTTTTAATGGTTTTGGGGAAGCAAGCGGGTGTCAGGAATTTTGGTTTGTGACGGCGGCGGGCATCTCAGTAGATACTTTGCCCCCTTGTATTGAATGGCAAAAAACAATTGGGGCTTTGGAAGAAGATGGTCTTCGCATTGCCCAGCCCACTACGGATGGCGGCTACATATTAGGAGGGTATTCCAATTCCGGCCAAAGTGGTGATAAAAAAGCAGTAAACAAAGGTGCTTTTGATTATTGGATTTTAAAAGTTAATGCGACAGGAAGCATCATATGGCAACAAACATTGGGTGGCGTAAATGACGACGTGCTAAGCGATATTTATCAAACCTCAGATGGCGGGTATATTATTGGCGGGTCATCAGGATCAGGCATTTCAGGAGATAAAACGGGCAATAATCGCGGTATAAGCGATTATTGGATTATTAAAACGGGGCCCACAGGCAATATTTTATGGCAAAAAACTTATGGTGGCAATGATGAAGATTTGTTGAGTCGTATTCGACCCAGCTTGGATGGGGGTTATATCGTAGGTGGCACTTCAAAATCTGGTATATCCGGGGATAAAAACGAGATGAATAGAGGTAAAAAGGATTTTTGGGTGTTGAAATTAAATAATCAAGGAAATATCGTTTGGCAAAAAACTTACGGCGGCAATGATGATGATATCTTGAAGGCCATTCAACAGAGCTCCGATGGCGGATATATCATTGGCGGAACTTCCAGTTCAAATATTAGCAGTGAAAAGCAAGAAAATAGTAGAGGATTATCCGACTACTGGGTAATAAAATTGGATGCCTTGGGAAATCAACAATGGCAAAAAACCATAGGAGGACATATTCACGATGATCTTGCAGACCTTCAACAGACTACTGATAATGGCTATATTATAGGAGGCTCCTCCATCTCTGATAAAAATGGAGAAAAATCAGAAGATCGGATTGGCAATTATGATTACTGGGTCGTAAAATTAGATGAGTTGGGGAAAATTCAGTGGCAGAATACCATAGGTGGTGGTGCTGGCGACTTTTTGACATCAATAGTCCTGAATGACAATGGATATATCTTTGGCGGAAAATCTAATTCTACCGTTAGCGGGGATAAAACAGAACCTAACAGAGGTATTTTTGATGATTATTGGTTGGTGAAAACCAATAGCCTTGGTAAGATATTATGGCAAAAAACACTTGGCGGCAAAGTTAGTGACGCTTTGGAATCCATTCGTGTTACCAACGATGATGGATTTATGGTTAGCGGACAATCCAGTTCGGATAACGATAATGATAAAACAGGAAAAAGGGTTGGTGCCAACGATATTTGGATCCTCAAACTCCGAAAGCAAAATACACTTTCTTGCCTCCCCAGCATCCCCCTCCACAACCAAACCAATGTACCTACAGACACCAAAATCACCTGGCCCCCCGCCCTCGGCTGCGAGGATGGCTACCGCCTCAGCCTCGGCACCACGCCCGGCGGATCCGACCTGCTGAACAATCAGGTCGTGGCGGACACCGCCTACCAGCCCGCGCAGCCGCTGCCTGCGAGCGATACGGTTTTTGTACGGGTGATACCCTTCAATGGCGTGGGCGAAGCGAGCGGATGCGGGGAGTTTTGGTTTGTGACGGCAGGCAAAGGACTACATCAGCGCCGTGTCTTGGTAGAGGAGTTCACGCAAGCATCCTGCCTTCCTTGCGCTTGGCAGAATCTTGCTTTCAATGCCATACTTGCTGCAAATACAGATAAAGTTACGGCCGTCAAATACCATGTATCCTGGCCAGGCTGTGACCCCATGAATAAGCACAACCCGACTGAGGTAGCTGATCGAGTGTCCTTTTATGGCGTAACTGGAGCGCCGAATGCCTTTTTGAACGGGGTGGGCGTTGTCAACGACTGCGGTGCTTTTATCGGTTCACCCGTTTGTGTGGACAGTGTTGACTTGACCAATGAAAACAACAAACTAACCCCCGTAACAATTGACATATCCCATACCGTAGCACCAGATTTCAGCACTGTAATGGTGACGGTTAAGGTGAGATCCGATGATGCAATCAGTGGCAACTTCCGCCTTCGTGCAGCGATCACAGAAGAGAGCATCAACTTCGCCACACCACCCGGTGACAATGGCGAAAAAGACTTTACGGATGTGATGAAAAAGATGCTGCCCGATGCGAACGGTACCGTCACGGGTTCCTTTTCAGCAGGCGAAGAAAAGATTTTTAGTTTTACATGGAAGCCCGAAAATTTCTATAATCTCGGCAAAATCAAAGCGGTAGCGTGGCTACAAGACGATGACACAAAAGAGGTATGGCAGTCAAATCTCTCAGTACCGAATATTCAAGGTGGTGGTGGTAACTTTGCCAATGTGCAGATAGGTGCCCAAACTATTTGTACGTCCAATTGGGTCCCCACTTGCGAGATAAAAAACACAGGTTCGGTGGTGATAACTCGTGCAGACTTCGAGTATAATGTCAATGGCGGCGCATGGCTGCCTTACCAGTGGATCGGACAACTCAACCCGAGCGACACCACACAAGTGACCTTGCCGGATATTGTGTTTACGCAACCGGGCACCAACCAAGTCAAGATCCGACTCATAGAGACCAATACAGGCACTCCACTCAATCAGGCCGACGGGGCCAACACGGTATTGATCCAGGCTATGTACACCACGAAGCCCCTCCCCGTAATCCATGACTTCGAAGGTACAATTTTTCCGCCTGACGGTTTTGGCTTGAATAACGAAGGGAGTTGTAGTGTGTACGGCTGGACTTCCATCCCTCAAGCTAGTGGAGGGTACAATGCCAGTGCAAAGTCACTCGCTTGTGAATTCTTCAAGATTCCAAAAGGCAAAACGGTGGAACTGTACCTCCCGCGTATGGATCTTACTAGTGTGACGGGCGCAAAACTCACGTTTGACCACGCTAAAGCAAATTATGACGCCGCAGGCAATGACGACCGCCTCGTCATAGAGGTGTCCACAGACTGCGGCGCCACTTGGGCCACTGTGTTCGACAAACAAGGCAATGCATTGGCTACTGCACCCTTTGTGGGGGCCCTCTGGTTGCCTGCCAGCGGTGACTGGATAAGCAATGAAATTGATTTCACGCCGTATGTAGGCCAGTCAGAAGTGCTCGTTCGCCTGCGTGGCATTAGTGACTTCGGCAACAACCTATATATGGATAATATCACAGTTATGAACAGTGCTTGCACTACCCCTAACATCTCCGCCCTCGGCGACACCCTCACCTGCACTACCCCTGTCGGCATGCTGCAAGGCAACTCCGCCACACCCGGCGCAACCTACTCGTGGTCAGGTCCCAACGGCTTTTCCTCTACCCAGCAAAACCCACCCGTGAACGTAGCGGGTACTTATATCCTGACCGTCAACGACCCAACAAACGCCTGCTCCGCCCGCGATACGGTTGTGGTGGAGGCAGCCGTTGGAGTCCCCTCAGCCACCATCGGCACGCCCAACGGCACCCTGCTGAGTTGTACCGTGGATTCCCTTCGCCTGATTGCGCCCGCAGGGGCTGGTTATACTTATGCCTGGTCAAATGGGGCCAAAACGGCACAAATCATTACAAAAACACCTGGAACTTATACCCTCACCGTCACGAACACCCAAAACGGGTGTACCGCTGTAAATTTCGTGGTTGTGGAAAAAAACACGCAAAAACCCGATGCCAATGCCCTTGGGGGCGAACTGCCCTGCAAAAACCCCTTTGTCGTTTTGCAGGGCCAATCCAATACAGCTGGCGTCAGCTATGCCTGGACAGGCCCCAATGGCTTCACCACCAATCAGCAAAACCCGCCCGTCAGTGTGGCAGGCTCCTATACCCTGACGGTGCAAAACCCGCAAAACGGCTGTACCAGCACGGCTGTCACCACGGTGACCCCTCAAGTTTTCCCCACGGCATCGGTAGGAAAACCCAATGGACTTGTTTTGAATTGTGATCTGGTTACCTTGTCGCTCCAGGCCTCTGGCGCTGACCAATACAACTGGGCCGGGCCGGGCGGATTTACCGCCGCACAGGCAGAAATCAGCGTAAATACAGCGGGAATTTATACGGTCACCGTCACCACATCAGCCAACGGGTGTTCGTCCACGATGACCACCAGCATCAGCCAGGATATTGACAAGCCCACTGCTGCAGCTACAGGCGGCCTGATTACCTGTGCGCAAACCTCAGTCGCAATAACGGGCAATAGCAATACCCCGAACGTGGGCTACACCTGGGCTGGGCCCAATAATTTTGCCACAACCCAACAAAACCCTTTGGTCACGGTGGCAGGCACTTATTTCCTCACCGTGCGCAATACACAAAATGGTTGCACCAGCATGGCCTCAGCCCTGGTCATCGCGGACAAACAGCACCCGGATTCGAGCATCACGGCACCTAACGGATTGGAAATCAGTTGCAAGCGCCCTGCCCTGCCTCTTGAGGGCAAACTTGCCAACGGGCTTACCTATAAATGGGCCGGCCCCAATAATTTTAGTGCCAATACGCTGCAAGCCAACATCGCGCTGGCCGGCACCTACACCATCACCGTGACCAATCCGCAAAACGGCTGCAGCAGCACCAATAGCGTCAGCATAACGGAGAATACCCAAAAACCGGACGTGTCGGCCATTGGCGGCATACTGAACTGCGGTGCCGGGGCCACTGTGACCTTGCAAGGCCAATCCAACACCGCCAACGCCAGTTACAGCTGGAGCGGGCCAAACAATTTTACAAGCGCTTTGCAAAATCCCACCGTGAATGTGGTAGGGACCTATACCCTGACGGTGCAAAACCCGCAAAACGGCTGTACCCAGAGCATGGTCACCAGCGTTGTGCCATCAAGCAAGCCGCCAGCAGCCGTTTCAGCCCAAAACGGGCTTCAACTCAATTGTAAATTCAACACGCTGCCCCTCTTGGCCTCTGGCGGCGATGCCTATATATGGTCAGGTGGTTTAGGCAGCAATGCCGACGCAAGTATTTCCAATCCGGGTATTTACACGGTGACGGTCACCAACAATTTGACCCAATGCAGCGCAACGGCTACCGTGAACATCAACCAAAGCATCAGCCCACCCACAGTTTTTGCCACCGCTAACGGTGCTTTGACCTGCACACAGAAAAATGCGACCTTGTTGGGCAATTCCAATACTGCCGGCGCGACGTATGCCTGGATTGGCCCCAACAACTTTGCCAGTGCACAGCAGAATCCCGTGGTGGGTGCTGCGGGTGTCTATACCCTTACGGTGACAGGGCCCAACTTCTGTACGGCTACTGCCAGTACCGAACTAAAAGGCTCGCCTTCCCTGCCCCAGATTGCAGTCACGGCGGGTACTATAACCTGCAAACAGCCCATTGCTGAGCTGATTGGCAACTCAGATATAGCCGGATCTCAGTTTTTGTGGGAAGCACCGGGCGGTACTGCTTTTTACAGCGGCGCAAAGGTTAGTGTTAATCTGCCGGGCGTATATACGCTCACCGTGACTTCCAGTCCGGGTTGTACGGCCTCCATTAGCGTTTTGGTGGCCGACAGCACCGCCAAACCATTGGTAAATGCCGCAGGCGGTGCGTTAGGCTGTATCAGCAAGTCCGTACAGTTGCAGGGCGGCTCGGCTGTTCCGGGCGCAACATTTGCCTGGAGCGGGCCAAATAATTTCAGCAACAACTCCGCCAACCCGGTAGTGCTGTTGGCAGGAAATTACACCCTTACCGTAACCGATCCTGCAAACGGATGCACGAACAGCAAAACTATAATCGTGCTGCCGGAAAAAATACTCAATCCAGGGATACAAGGTACTCTTGCTTTTTGCACAGGAAGCTCCACTTCACTCGGTGCGGATACCGGTTTTGAATCTTATGAATGGGCGCATGGCCCCAAAACCAACAATATTGCTGTGGACAAGCCGGGAGTCTATGTCCTCAAAGTGACCGATTCAGAGGGCTGCACTGGCACCCAGAGCGTCAGCGTGGCCCAGTGGCCCTCACCCAATGCGCTGCTTTTGAGCAGTGCGGACACGGTGTGCGCCAATACCGAGGTGATTTTGAGTGCAGGTGGCGGCACATTGTACCGTTTTTCTGCCAATGGACAGTTTTTGAGTGATTTCAGCAGTAAAAACACCTTGCAGATACAGCCAACACAAACTACGGTCATTGGGGTGCTGGTGAAGGATGCCAATGGCTGCACGGACAGTACGTCTTTGGCCGAGCCATCGGGCTTCAAAACAATAAAGGTGAACGTACAGGCTTCCCCAAACTTAGGGGCCGCCACCTTGAGTGCCATAAAAGATTGCCCGGGCTTGCCTATTCGTGTATTGCTCAATATGCCCAAATGCCCGGATGCCACTTATGTCATAAACTACCAAATCAACGGACAGGCCATAAAAAGTACCAATGTGACTGTGGCAGCTGGCCTTGGCGTATTGGACATTGGCCTACAACCCGCTGGCAGCTTGGTATGCAATATCGTTACTGTGCGAACGCTTGGCACCAGCTGTGCCGCTAATTATCCGCCGGGCAATGCCCTGACCATCAATGTATTGCCTGAATTGAAAGGTCAATTGGACACCACCATCTGTTTTACGCAGTCCTTGGTCCTAAACGGGAAAACCTACAACCAGAACGGGACTTATACTGTAGCACTGAAAAGCACCGCTGGATGTGACAGCACCTTGATCCTAAACCTGAAAACGGTTACTAAATTTGAACTGGAAAAAGTGGTATCTTTCTGTGAAAACGGCTTTTACCTGTTTTATGGAGATAGTTTGCGAACGCCCGGTTTTTACAGCAAAACACGGCCTGGCACACAGGGCTGCGACACCTTGGTGCGGCTTATCCTGACTCAGGATGTATCAATTAATTCTTACTTGAAGCGTAGCATCTGCCCAGGTGCGACCTACACGGTTGGCGATAGCATTTTCAGCAAAAAAGGCTTTTATCAGGTCTTTTTGACCTCAAAATCTGGCTGTGACAGTGTGGTTAACCTCACTTTAGACGTGCATCCGCTGGAACTGAGTTTCAGGGACTCCGTGGTCAATGCCTGCGAAAACCAATCCGTATTGCTGGCCCCGCTCGTCAAGGGCTGTACGACCTGCAAGTACCAGTGGAGCCAGGGCGGCGCTTCGGCCACCAAATTCGTCAGCGCCATCGGCGAGCAAACCCACAGCGTCACCGTCACGGACGCCAACAACTGCAAGCTGTCGGCCAGCGTACAGGTGAATGCCCAGCCGACCTATGATCTGGAGCAGGAGGCTCTGCTCTGTCCGGGCGATACCATCCAAGCGGGCACACTCAAGATTACAAAGGCTGGTCAATATTTTCTTGATCTGAAATCCCAATTTGGCTGCGACAGTATGGTGACCTTAAGTGTAAAGCCATTTGACAACCAACAACTCGAGGCCCGACGCGATACCCTGTTGTTGGCCCCGCAAAGCAGCACAGGCGAAATCCGCTTGGCGGAGAATGATAAAAAACCATCGAATTATAGTATTGAATTGCTTGAAAAACAAAGCTCCATACACGGGAAAGCCACCCTTTCCAATAAGGATAAAATTACTTATACCCTAAACAGTGCATCTTTTTCCGGTATAGATTCCTTGCGCTATGTATTGTGCCCGGAACTGGGCTGTCCGGAAGCCTGTGACTCGGCGTGGTTGGTGGTCTTGGTACAAGCAGGTTCATTAGAAGAGGCCATGAAAACCATGCCCAACTTCATCAGCCCGGAATTGGAAGATGGTAAAAACGACCAATTTGATCCCATTCGGCACTTAGTACTTCGTGGCATCATTGTGCAATCATCCGAACTACTGATCCTGAACCGATGGGGCGAAGTAATCCACCGAAGCGAGGACGGCCGCTGGGACGGGCGAGTGAATGGTCAATTGGTGCCTCCGGCCACTTACTACTATCGGCTCATTTTGCAAACGGGCGAGGAACGGGTGGTAAAGGGGCCAATAGGGGTACTGAGATAGGTTTTGTTTTTGTATCTGATAGTCATATGATGAACTGGAGTCATCGTATGACTATCAGATACAAAAACCAAAAACTTACCGTATCACATTGATCGCACCTTTGATCCATTCTATTTCGCCGCCGACTTTGAACTCAAAAGTGAAATAGTAGGTGGCTTTAGGGACAGGATCGCCATGTTTTTTGCCGTTCCAGGCTTGATAGGCATCGTCGGACCTATAGATCACCTCGCCCCAGCGGTTGATGACAAAGAGTTTTTCACTACCTGGGTCGGGGAATATTTCGTTGTCTGTCAAGTGTTTAAGGGGATCAAAAAAGTCGTTTTGCCCGTCATCATCCGGGGTAATAAAGTTTGAAATACGTTTTTTTATTGTTTCCAGGTCGCCAGTCTGAAAACGGATGGTTAACCAAGCCTGTTCGCAGAGCGCCGGGCAGCCGCCCTCCGGGCAAAGGACATACAACAGCGAATCTTTACCCTGGGCACTGATGACGGGCGTGTAGCGCAGTCGCCCGTCAGGCAACACTGTTACCGTACCGGTAGTTGGCCCTTGAGCTATTTCCAGGCTGTATTTATCTGGCACCACATCATTGTCCAAAACGCTAATTTCAACGGTTTTGGGATCAAAGGGCATATTGAACACATCGGCCTCCGCTGTGAGAAGGGAGCTGTCAAACTGTGCAACTTTTAGGATTAGTATGCTATCACAGCCTTCTATTGTAGTAAATTTGCAATCATTATAAATACCTGGTTGTGTGATACTTTTGCCACAATATTTTAGCGTAATACCGGGGCACAAAAAAGTATCTATTTGCACCTTTACCGCATCTTTCAGGTAAACTCTTACGGTATCCGAATCGGTACAGCCTGCGGCATTGGTCACCGTGACGGCATATTCGCCAAACTGTTTGACAGTGATAACATTCAGGTTGCTGCCCGTTGACCAAGAGTAGGCATCTGCAGGGCCTGCATCGAGTTTTATGCCTGCCCCGGGCAGGGTGCACCGACCGATGTCTGCCCCGAGGTCAACCGTGATTTTGGGGCCAATGATAACATTTCTGGTGGCCGTGGCCGTACAGGTATTGGCATCGGTAATGGTCACCGTATAGATACCCGGTGTTGTTGGGCTGATTTGTTTTGTATTTTGTCCGCCCGACCATTCATATTTCGGATAGTTTTGGTTCACCTGCATTTTGGCAGGATTGCCATCACAAATGGCAACCAGCAGGGCGATGTTCACCTGGGGGGCTGGAAACGCCTGCGTGGTGATCTGGGTTGTAGCCGTACAGCCAGCGCTATTTTTAACGGTGACGGTATAGGTGCCCACATTGAGAACCGATATGGCAGAACCTGTGCTGCCCGTGGACCAGGCATAAGCAGTTATCCCTGCACTACCCGCATTAAGCACGGCGGCCTGTGTGCCGCATATCGCACCGCTACCCTCTATTTTAGCGGTGGGCAGTGCCACAGTGGCCCCCACGGTTATGCTGGCCGTGGCCGTACAGCCGTTTGCATCTGTGGTGGTGACCGTGTAAGTGCCCGGGGCGTTTACCATAACAGATGATGTCTGTTGTGTGATACTGCCCGACCATTTCCAACTCTGATAACTGCCGTTCACGGTCAGGGTTGCTGAGCCATTGCAGAGATTGCTCGGCCCTTGTATCACAGGAGCCAGTGCACCCGTACACCCCACTTGCAAGCGTATGGTACGGCTGTACAGGATAAGCTCGGGAGCAAGGGGGTTGGTAACCTTCACCGTCCATTTGCCTGCATGAACAGGTTGAAGGCCCGGGATTATCAGGTTATTGTTGCCTGCCTGGTCTTGATTTGGCTGTTCAATGCCGTCTTTATACCATTTATATTTATTGGTGGTAACTGCTTCATCAAAATCCAGGGAGAAGTCAAGGTTTTGGCCCGCATTGCGTACAAGCAGGGTGTCATGAAAGACCGAGTCTTGGTTTTCATAAAGGTAATCACACAGGTCGGGCATACAATTGGTAGATACACTGGCATCTATCTTGTTTTTTGAAGGGAGAATATCCTCAAAAGTGAAGCGATTTGCCAATAAGGCCAGGTATGCCAATTTGGGGCATTTGGCAAAGTCCGGCACCTCCCCGCTCAAACGGTTGGCGCTGCAATTGACCACTTGCAGATTGGGCAATTTGGTAAAATTGGGTATGCTGCCGCTTAATTCATTTGCAATACATGAGAACC
This sequence comes from uncultured Saprospiraceae bacterium, assembly GCA_964539805.1. GTDB lineage: Bacteria > Bacteroidota > Bacteroidia > Chitinophagales > Saprospiraceae > M3007. Next base: position 40,199 of record CAZIKN010000017.1, read on the forward strand.
TGATCAAATTGGGCAAATTGGAAAAATCAGGTATTTTCCCGGTCAAGTCGTTATCCCAGCAGTAAAAACCCAACAGATTAGGCAGGTTTTTAAAGTCAGGGATGCTACCACTCAATTTATTGACTGGGCAGTCGAACACTTGAAGATTAGGCAGGTTTGAAAAATCCGGGATATTTCCAGTTAATTTATTATATGCACAGTAAAAGCCCTGCAAATTGGGCAGATTTTTAAAATCAGGTATGCTACCGCTAAAGTTGTTGTAATTACAAACGAAAACTTTAAGATTAGGCAGTCCTTTGAAGTCTGGTATGTTGCCGACCAATTGGTTGCTGTCGCAGTGCAGCTCCTCCAATTTGGGTAGGTTCAAGTCGGGCAAATTACCTGCAAGCCCCTTCTTGCTTAAGAATAAGCCCGTCACACACGAACCTGTAATCGTTACGCCATCCCAGGTTTTCATCGGTTTCGTCAAATCCCACTTGTTCGTCCAGTTTGCCCCTCCGGTGGCATCATACAGTTTGACCAATTCCAAAGAATCATTCTTCGGATTACAGGCTCCCGGGTCGGGTATCACCTGTATGCGTATGGCGCGGCTGCGCAGGGTGAGCAGGGGGGCGGCTGGGTTGGTCACCTGCACATAATAGGTGCCGGCATCCGAGGGCTGTACGTTTTTAAATTCGCGCTGGTTGGTTGTCAATAAGGGCTGGCCACTGCTGGATGAACCCTTGAACCATTGATAGCGATTGCCGGTGACTGCGGCATCAATACCCAGATCAACGACAAAGGTCTCGTTGGCATTTTTGATGATGGTGGTATCGGAAAAAATGGAGTCCTGGGGGGCGTATCGGGTTTGTGGAGGGTTGTTGATAAATTGGTTCAAGATTGTTATATTGGGCAATATATGCCTGAATGTCAGTTTGTTATCTGCTATACGCAAGCCGTTGTAGGCCGGAATTGGCCCATCAGGGACAAAGGGCAGGCTGGAGATATTGGGCAAATCCGTTATCTTGTTTTTGGCGATAAAAAACGATTCCAATTTTTTGGCCTGCAAAATTTGAACAGGTACTGCGCCGCTCAAATTATTGTTTTGAAGATAAAGTCCTCTCAGCTCGGGCAGACTGAACAGTTCGCCGGGTATGGTCCCGCTGATGTTTTTATTGTCCTGAAAAAACAGGTATTGCAGTGATTTTGCATTGGCAAGGGAGGCTGGTATGGTTCCGCCGATCTGGTTGGCTCCGATGCCAATGGAAACCAATTGAGTCAGATTGCCCAATTCGAGCGGTATGGAGCCTGTCAGGACATTCCGGTCCAACACCATCACCTTCAACTTGGATAGCAAGCCCAACTCCTTGGGCATACTGCCGGAGAGCTGATTGCCAAAAAGATTGAGCACTTCCAATTCCGTAAAGTTTCCGATTTCCTTGGGAATAGGCCCAATCAGGCCATTGCCTGGCAGCCCGCCAACGGCGTTACAGGGATCAGCATCCCCATCCAGACCGATACATTGCACGCAGCCTTCTGTCGTGGTTTTTATTCCGTACCATTCTCCTATTTTTTTACCCGGCTGCAACCAGTTGTCTTGTTTAGCCCAGGTTGTCATTCCGCCTGTGGCTTTGTAGAGTTCTGCCAAGGCAGACGAGTCTATTTTTACATTACATTTGCTCGGCGCACAAAGCCCCTCATCCTGGCTACAAAACTTAGCCCAGTCCTGCGTTGCTAAACCAGTGTTGGCGGCTATGGACACCCTTTTGGCAGCGCATAATTTTTTTAAATTGGCATTCAAACATCCGGAGAGTTGGTTGTTGTTCAAAAAGAGGGAATCAATGGCCGACATATTGCCATAAGCTGCCGGTATGCTGCCGTCAAAATTGTTGATACTCAGGTTGAGGTGCTTGAGTTGGGGAAGCCCTGTAAAGCCTGTGGGCAAGGGGCCGGAAAACTGGTTTTCATTCCAAAAGCATTCTTTTAGCTTGCTCCATGCACCCACATTCAAAGACGAGGAGGAGTTGAGCTTGTTTTTGCTCAAATTCAGGATTTCCAGATTGGATAATTGTCCTAATTCAGCTGGTATTGCAGCTGAAAAATTACATTCGTTTAGGTATAAGGCCTTTAATTGGCTCAGGTTACCGAGGCTGGCGGGTATGCTACCGCTGAGGTTTTTATTCTGGCTTAGGTTCAGTTCCTGCAATTCTGTCAGGCGAGCTGTTTCCTCAGGGATGGTACCCGTGATAAAATTCGTGGGTAGGCGCAATAGGCGCAAATGGGCAAAATTGCCGATTTGTTGCGGCAACACACCGGCAAGGCCATTGCCACCCAAAGCAATCGTATCCACGCATCCATCCAGGTCAAGTGAAACACCATACCATTTGCTTACCGGATCACTCAAGTTCCATTTATTGACCCATGAAGGGCCATTTGTGCTTTGATACAGCCGGACTAAGGCCAATGAGTCGCCACCACCGCCACGCACCACGCGAAAGCCCCGGTTGGTATCCACACGTCGTTCAGGGGCATTGGTAAAATCACCGTTTCGGTGCGAGACGCGCATAGATGTTTCATCATCAAACCATGAGCCGCCCCTTGTTGTCTTTATGGTGCCGTTTGCAGGCCCTGTGGGGATACAGCAATTTGACGCAGCGTAATAATTCGGATCATACCAATCATAGCACCATTCCCACACATTGCCGCTCATATCGTAAACACCGAGTTCGTTGGCCTGTTTTTGGCCGACCGGGTTCGTTTTGCTATTTGCATTGTTTTTGTACCAGGCCACGCCCCCCACATTGCTGCTGCCCGGGTATGGTGTTTTGGGTGTAGCATCCAGACTTCCCCCTCTTGCCACGAACTCCCATTCGGCCTCGGTGGGCAGGCGGTAGCCATCAGCGCATTTTTTCCAAAAAACAGGGCCTGTATTGGGCATATTCCAGTTGCTTCCTGATTTGCCATAGACTTGTTTGTAGGAAGCATCGGCATAGTAACAGGGCTTCAATCCCAATTTTTCACTTAGCCTGTTGCAATATACGGCTGCATCATACCAGCTTACGCGCTCCACCGGACAGTTTGGGCAATTGGAAAAAGAAGAGGGATTATTGCCCATGAGCGATTGCCACTCAGCTTGTGTAATTTCGTATCGGCCGATCTGAAAATCGGGAAGCGTGACGCTGTGCGGCGGGTTTTCAAAATTGGCGCAGGGTTTTACCTCATCCGTACAACCCATGGTGAAGGTACCGCCCGTTACCGCTGCCAAAGTTGGTGCAAGAAAAACCGGGCCACTATCTTTTATTTCCACCACGATATCTTCAACGCGCCCACCCGAGTTCATGGTGCCTGCATGGGGCTGAGCGGCGGTGTTGTAGCTCGAAACAATGCGCATACGCCTAAACCCTGTGGGTGCATTGGCGGGTATGCTGATTGTAAATGACGCACTCCAGGTACTGCAATCACTGCTCAGCGTTTGTTGGCCCGAAAACACCCTTTCGTTTTTGTTGACCTCAAAAAAGGTATTTCCATCATAATCTATCCATCCGCCTGCATGATGCGTGCCTGCCCTTCCATTGGTGGTCAAATCAAATACATAATCTTTGCCCCGTTCCAAACGGGCCGTATCCTGTGTGAAAAATTCGTAGCCATGCTCAGGGTCAACAATACTACCTTCACAAATGCCATTATAATCAAACAAATTGGCTAAGGTGATGCTTTCAATGATAGAACAAGCCCTTTTCCCTGCTGCATACCTCAACGGAACGGTCGTAAAATAATCATTGCCACATTCGCCTGTGGGGATTGTTGAGACTGGAGATTCTGCCGTTCCCCCTGTTTTGCATTCTTTCAAAATTTTGATTTCATAATTGGTGCAGGGCTTTAACCCATACGTAGAACCATCAAGTTTAGGTCCAAAAATCAATATTTGAGGGTCAATACAATCTGAAAAACTTTGCGCAGGAGTCCATACGCTTCCCCCTTTTTCACGCTGATAAATGGTATAGTAATCACCATCCACCCCGATGGGATCATCCCATTGGAGATCCAGCCAGGTATGTCCATTCACCAAGGCATAAGGAGCGGATGACGCTTCACATACCGGTGGTTGTATGCTAAAGTTTTTGGTTGCCACTACCGGATAGTTACCGCTATTGGTTACGCCAATTCTGAACTTCAGGGTGAAATCACCAAAACCGATATCGGGATCGCTGCCAATTCTATTGGAGACACTTATATATAGGCCCCAACAGCAGCCAATGGGGTGCTCAAACACCCAGATGGGATTGTTCAAGTCATTGCGTCTGTACCATTCATGGTAAACGGTCAGTTCATTGGGGCCAAGGTCTTTTAAGATGACCACCGAGGCCGCTAATTCTGTATAAGAAAAAATATACTTTTCATTATTGAAGTATGGAGGGTTGGGATCGGAACCTTCTGCCATAACAGCATTCTCCAGGGTGAACTGTGCAGAGCAAACAAAAGTAAAAAGGAGCGAAATGGCGCCAAGGAGGAAAATTCGGAGTTTCATAACCATTGTGCGGACAAATTTGAACTTGGGGAATACAGGCCGAGGCCGCCTGTGAGACGAGCTCGGGAAGAAAGGATCAAAAGTAGAAAAGCTTTGATTGATCTGAGGATGTAATGACAAAAAAATATTATTTCATTTTCCCCTTAATATCTTTCGCTCTTTTGGCATAGCTGCCATCCGCTGCTATAATTTTTTCCAATTGCAAGCGGGCATCCTCTTGTTTGTTTTCCTGGGCCAAATAGGACAGTGCCAAGCGCCACTCGGCATTTTCGCGCAGATCGGATGCGAGAGCGGGCATTGTTAATAGTTGTGTATAAGTCAGGGCTGCTGCCGCATAGTCTTTGAGCAAGAACTGGCATTCCCCGCGCAAATCAGCCAAAACAGGAGCATCGGCAACAATCGTCCCGGAGGAAATCATATCTATGGCCTGCTGATACTTTTTTTGTCCCATTAGGTCATATACAGCATCAAGGGGCAGTTTTTCTCCTCGAACGGAGGGTACATTTGAGCCAAATTGTTCCATTGCCAATTGGTCAGATGCTATATCCCCTGTAAAAAAGAAGCTGCGGACAAAGAACCCAAGCATCAAGGCGACACTTGCGGCAGCGGCTATTTGAAACCATTTTCGTGTATTGCCTATGGACACCACTTTTGTTGTTGTGCTTTCGGATTGCTGCAAGCTTTCCTTTTCGGCTTTCCAATCCGTCAAATTGGAAGCAAGCTCCTGTTGGAGCAATAATTCCATAGCCCGGTGCTCCAGTTTATGTTGTTCCAGTTCAGCAGCGAGTGCTTTGTCATTTTGGGCCTCTTGCTCAAACGCTGCTGCATCGTTGGCGTTCATTTGACCAAAAAGGTAGGTCTCTATGCGGTCAAAGTTATCAGTATTGCTGCTCATGACGGACTTAATTTAACGGGTGGGTAATTTGATGGTGGGTTAAGCCAGCAAATGCTGGAAACGCTTGTCGTTTGTAATGATTTCGCGCAATGATTCACGGCAACGCGACATTGCTTTTTTGGCTTGGTCGGCATTGGCCAATTCGCGGGCCTTTGCCACTTCTGCCATTGATTTTTGTTCAAAATAATACAGTTTTAAGGCCTCCTGGCATTTTGGGGTCAACTGCTGAAGCGCGTCACTCAATGCCAGGTCTCTTTTTTCCTCTTTCTCTCCGGGGCTTTGCAATTCCAAATAATCCGCCAGTTCATCTTCTGAACTCAGGGCTGACTCCGGTATCGAATCTTTAAACACCACACGGCTTACTTTTTTTGAACTATCCCGAATGAGGTTTTTACAGATACCCAGCAAAAAGGTTTGCGCCTTGCTCTCAAATCGGAAACGCCCGTCCCGAATCATTTGCTCCAAAAGAATTATGCCTTCTTGAAGCACATCATCAGCGGTTTTGTCCCGAAGGTTGTACAACTTTGCCCATTCAAATATTTTACCGTTTACGATAGGGCTCATATATAATGTTTTAAAGGCCCTGTTTCGTTCGGTTGGGTTGTTGCTCTGCAAGGCGGCATTCATATCCGCACTGTTCATTTGAACGACTTTCATATATTTGTGGAGAATGGATAGTTGAGGTACCCGTTATTGCCCGGATTTTTTTTGGCAAAGGTAAAAAATAGATCAATTTTAAGCTCATTCTTTACATTGCGCTCATGACGCTAAAAAGACACAATATACCATCATGGCTCAAGCGGGCCTTGGCAAGTTTAGTGGGACTTCTGTGTTACAGCAGCCTTTTTGCTCAAGTAGGAGCAGAAAAAATTGATGCCTGGCGCCAAAGCCTGAATGATAACAATTGGCAATCCATAGTGGACAGTTGTGATAAACTTATTCCGTTATATCGTCATTCCAACAGATTGGAAACGCTTGCTTTAGCCCTGTCTCTCAAGGGTACAGCATATCGCACGGGGCATTTGTATCACAAATCACTTCTGAACCATCAGGAAGCACTAAAGCTGCGGAAGGCCTTGTTTGGCACCCAACATGAAGCCGTAGCGGCCAGTTATCAGAATATAGGCAACTGCCTGTTATCCATGGGCAAGAACAAGGAGGCGTCCGAGGCATTTGAATTGGCATTGAAGATAAAAAACCGCATTTTCTCGCCCGATCACCCAAGATTGGCCTCCACACTCAACAGTCTGGGTCAATGTCGTCAGGCAGAGGGAAATGCCAGCGCTGCTGCCGATTACTTTCATCAAGCTTTTTCTATCAATGAAAAATACTATGGCTCCAACAGCCCAAGGATAATAGGAGATCTTGTATCCATGGCTGATTTTTACGTGACTCAAAAAAACCATGACCCAGCGCTCGTTTTTTTGCAGCGTGCCCAAACAATTTTTCGTGATTCCGTTAAAAACGACCCCGGGCTTGGCATTTTAGTCCTCAACAATATGGCCAATACCCTGGCTGCAAGAGGGGATTACGCAACAGCTCTTGATTATCTTGAGGAGGCAGTCATTAGCAGTGAACAGCACCAAGGCCTCCCCCCAAAGCTCAAGGGTGATGCACTCCTAAACCAAGGCACAATCCTTAATGCCATGGGCGATTTTGGAAATGCCAGCACTGTATTGGAAGCCGCGCTGCTTTACTTTCCGGAGCATGGCCCCGACCATGCCAGTGTGCTAAATGCTTTAGGTTTGGCCGCTTTTTACCGTAACGAAACTATTATGGCACAAAAAGCACTGATCAAAGCGGGTAATATGTTTTTACAGGCAGAACCCAATGCCTCCAATAGAATAGCGGCAGCGGGGGTATGGCGCAATCTGGGCAACTGCTATATGGGCCAGGGAGAGTTCAAAACTGCCCTGTATTATTATCAGGATGCCTTACAAACCTTAAAAAAATGGCCCGGAACGGTTTCGGAACAAGCCGCTTGCTTAGATAAAATAGCCTATTGCTTTATACAGCTCCATGATTGGAACCTGGCCTGGCAGGCATTAGCCAAGGCTGAACACCGATTGCCTTCTAACGCAGTATTAGAGCGCTTTTCCGTGTTTTATCATCGAGGTGATTGGTTTTTTATACAAAAAAAATATCATGATGCCTTATTTTGGTATCAAAAAGCCGCTGACCTGATTGAAAGCCCCATAACAGCAGCCTTCCCCCCTTATCCTTTTGAGCAAGTGCAAGGCAAAACTGCCATAGCGCGTACCTTAGCCGTTTTGGCTGCTGAAAACGCCACACAATGGCAACAGGCGCTACATGTGGCCCAACAGGCCGTAAACCTTCTTCAGGAACTTAAAAATGCCCTTAAAGGGGAACGATCCGGCACAGAAGTACAAGCCATGCTGGGTGAAGCTTTTGATATAACCGTCAAAGCCTGTATGGCCATGGAATTACCGCAAAAGGCATGGGAATATGCTGAAACATTTAGGCTTAACTACGCACAACATGTCAGCCTTCACACTGCCATGGCCCAACTGACAGGAAAAGCAGCGGACCTGTGCCGCCAGGAACAATTTTGGCGCATTCGGCTGGCATACCATCAACGGAAACAGATCATGGAAAAATCAGGCCGCGCGATAGAGGACAGCATCAGAATCATATCCGATCGTATTTGGGGCATACGAAAACAGATTACAGAGAACTGTCCTGAATTCTTTTCTTTTTTCCTGAACCCACAAACCGTAGATCTCGAAAGTGTAAAAAAACTCTTGAAAAAAGACCAATCTATACTAAGTTGGCATTGGGCCGATTCGAGTATGTTGATAGGATTTGTGGTGCGCAACCAGTCCCTCCTGGCTAAGCGCATCGCGCTACACAGCGGCTTTTCTGATTCCTTGCGCACATTCTTAGCACATTGCAGCCAAAACCCTCTGTTGATTCCATCATCGCTTAGGAATGCAGCCTTTGAGCGCCAAGTTAGATTGGGTAGCTACCTTTATGATCAATTGATACGTCCATTTGAGGGATCCCTCACGGAAAACATACTCATGGTGCCTGATGACGAACTATGTCTTTTGCCGTTTGACGCACTGGTATGTTCTACCGGGGGATCCGCGCACCTTTTTGATCGTCATACTTACCTTGTGCACAGATACAAGGTGAGCTATCTTCAATCCGTTAGCAGCTGGGTGCTACTTAAAACCAAGGCCGTTACAAGGAACAATCCAAAATTATTGGCCATTGCCCCGGATTTTACAGGCAATACACATGGGCTTTCGGCACTCTTTTTTAATGCACAGGAAGTCCGCTCGGTGGTAACAGTCACAAAAGGGGATACCCTTATGGCAGAAAAAGCGCAAAAAAGGAGTTTTTTAGAAAACGCGACCAGTTATAACGTACTTTTACTGGCTACGCATGGCATGACAAATGACCAAGATCCTCAAGCATCGTTTGTTGCTTTTAGTCCCTCGCCCAAAAGTGATGACCGCTTGTTTGCCGCCGAAATTTACAACCATTACTTCCCTGCTGATTTGGTTGTTCTGAGTGCCTGCCAAACAGCCTCCGGGAAATTATTAAGGGGTGAAGGTCTCTTGAGTGTGGCCAAGGCATTCCAATATGCAGGGGCAAAATGCGTACTGGCATCCTTATGGAATGTTGATGACCGACAGACTCCCGCATTGATGCGCAATTTTTTTGCTTCCCTTTGGGACAGGCGACCCAAAAACGAAGCCCTCTGTGCAGCCCGAAGAAGTTTTCTACAAGAGAACGAAGGGGTACAGGCGCACCCGTTTTTTTGGGCAGGTTTCGTTTGCTACGGTGCAGAAGATGCCTTATATGAACCAAGCCAGTGGCCACTTTTCGGAATTATCGGTATCGCCCTGGTCGGTCTGCTTTCCATATTGCTCAAATGGCACCAAAAGCGTCAGTCCATATAAAAAGCGCCTGTTAGCTCAAGGCTGGGCCCCAAATTTACTTTGTTCCGCAGGACGGGCTGGCCATAGCCTATACCTACCTGAATCTTTGATTCTCCCATGTTGGCATAAAAGCCCAATTCCAAATTGGCTATCCCGTTGGTTCCCGCTCCGGTACCGAACCAGTATTTTTGGCGGTAATGCGCCCTAAAATTGGCATCAAGGCTAAATGGACTGCCCGGCAACAAGGTGCCATAAGTCAATCCCGGTGTCATTCTTAACCATATAGAAGGCTCCAGCGTCCACACTGTCTCATCTCCACTTGCGCTGAGGTCATACGCTCCCCGCCGGATAAACCATCCGCAGTGAACATTGAAATGTTGAATACGTTGGGTTTTGAACAAAGGTGCTTTGTTATTGGGTTCGCCTGATTGGTACACGTTGAGTGAAAAGGTTTGAGGCACGCTGGCTCCAACATAAAACTTATCGCTGTTGCGGTACATCACCCCAAAAGCAAAATCAAAATAGCCGCGTTGGTTGTTGTTGGCCAGAACAGGGTCTGTCAGGTCACCGCGCAATTTTCCAATATTCAAGTTGGACCAGATGAATCCCGGGCTGATGCCGATGTGCAATACCTTTCCGCGTGAATACCCCAAAGGAAAATAGTAGGAATAATTGCCATAAAACCCGTAAGTGCCCAAAGCATCTGTTTGATCACCAAAAGCGGTCACCCCAATTTTATGGTGTGGTAAGCCACGAGGTCGTTCGGGGCAGTATTCTGCCGAGGCAAAATAAAACAAAGGCGCACCTTCAAGCCCAAGCCATTGGGCTCTTGAGCCTACATTAATTACCGTTGGTTTGGTATTGCTGGTCAAATAATGCGCCCGATCAATGGCTGCCGGATTCACAAACTGCCAATTGTTGCGGTAAAACAGCGTGAAAGGTGTTTGTTGAGCCTTTGCCGTGTTGGCCCCAATGGCAAGGATTAGCAGGAAGAAAAACTGCCGCATGGTGTTTTACTGTTTTTTATAGTGAAAAATAGTGACGTAATCTTTCATAGGTTCTTTCATCTCCATAACCGGAGTTTGGCTTTTATTGGAAACCTTACTCCTGACCAAATCGGGCACCCTTACGCGCAGGAATTGATGTAATTCCTGTACGCTGATAAAGCCATCTTTCCGCCTTTCGTCCTTTGGATCCAGAGGGTTATGGCCCATATCGGCACTCAGGCTGGAGCCATTTTGCAGTATGACATTTTGACCGGAGAATGCCTCGATGAGTGCTTTTGTAAAGGCGCCATTCTGCCACCGCTCATCTTCATAGGACAGCTCTGTGCTGTCACATGAGGCAAACACTGCTGCTCCTGTTGTAATAAGGCTTGCTTCTCGCTGCCGTCTCGGAAGGTTGGGGTCATTGGGGGTTTCGCGGGAACCATCCACCCCGCTGCCGCTATGGCAAGCATCCATAAAAACAAATTTTTTGCACTTCAAAGGATTGATATATCCCCTTATCATTTCCTCAAGGTTTACGGTGGTTTCGGAATTGGGGAGCGTATGGTCAAAATCAGAAGGCACCAAGCCCAAAGCGTTGTCATCGGCTCTGATCAAGCCGTGCCCGGCCACGAATATCATGACATAGTCATCGGGTTTTATGTTCTTGGCTTTTATTTGCATGCGCTGAAAAGCCTTGAGGATTTCCCTTTTTCTGGTATTGGTTTCTAAGCACAAGGTATCCAGCTCAATCCGGTTGAAGTATTCACGGTTTTCAGGGCTGTTCAGAGTAAGGGCAAAGTCACGGGCATCCTTTGGTGGAAACACAAGGCCATGACCGGGGACCCCAATGGACAAAACATACAGATTAGGCTTTTCCGGGGTATAGTCAATAATTAAGGTATCACTGGTCCCGTTCTCGAAGGTAATATAGAACTCATTGCGCCCGGGATCCAACTGGAGCGTGTATTCCAGGTTGTATTCAAAGCGGTTGGTTTTTTGTACCTTGTCTATCTTGGTCAGTGCTCTTTCATCTTTTAATATTTTGCCGTTGTTTACTTTTTGGAAATCGTTGGACTTGATCTCGCCATTCTGTGAAAAGCCCTTTGCCTTGATAACCTGTTCCTTTTTTTGGGCTACTACTACACGGCTGCCGCTTTGTGAGGGATCAGGGTCTGTGATGATGATATTTTGGGCAAAAACAGGCGCGGCTTTCTCTGGCACCCCTTCAAAACTGTATGGTACCCTCAGATAGGGCTGCCCTCCTATCTCGGCAATGATCTCAATATTGATTTTGGGGATCTTGATATTTTTTTCTGCCTTGACGGAAAAGGTAAAATCAGTGCCTTCCCCTGCTGGCATGAAGCCCAGGTTATGAACAGTCTGTTGTATATATACACCGGGGACAGGGTTAATAACCACTATTTTTAAAGTGCCCTCCTGTACAGGGGCCTCGCTTTTTTCTGAGTTGCTGACTTTGATGCGAATGGTAGCGCGTTCTCCCGCTGACAGGTAGCCATCGTGGCTCTCATCATCAAACATCAGGTCTGTGTATTCCAATTGTGGCACTCCCCTGCTTTTGGGGAGCCGCTCTGTATCCTGCATACACATAAGTCTTATGGCATTGTTTCTGTTATCCCTGCTCAGGTTGGTGCCCGCCATGAGGTAGGTATTTTTTTTGAGGTAGATTAATTTTTGTACCTCAAAATTGTCCATAGGCAGGTAATATACTTGGTCATCGAGGTTGGGCTTTTCATCATTATCATACAGTTCCACTACTGATAGGCGTTTGGATTTCGGCCATTTGACGACCAATAGTTTTTTGCCGCCGGGTGTTTTTTGAATGGCAGAGGCATAGTCATTGCCGTCAATGCTCAAAGCCGGATATTCTTCTGTGTTTCCAGTGGGCGATACCTTAGCCCACCAGCTGTCGCTTCCAACAGAGGTGCCCCATGCTGCGCCACCAATAAGGAGCTCGCCCCGTTCTGTCACACTCATGCTGTGAATCTGTTGGCCGCTCTTACCTTGAATCACCGCCTGGCCTTTGAACATCCCATTGGCATCCAACTGGAAGGCCACGATATCCCCTTTTCGGGTCATGCCTTTTGATTTGCTGGCATACGCACATATCCATGCTGTATTTTTGCCTTTTTCGGTCCCAATGATTTTATCTACCATGCCATCACCAACGGGCCGCACTTCTTCCAGGCGATTGTCATCCACCTTAAATACCCACATTTCATTGTCCACAAACTTGTCGCTATGCCCCACGATAATACCATTATGGCCGAGCCACTCTATTTTTTCAAAACGATCATCACCTTCACTGCCTCTTGTTTCAGCGTGCATGATGGCACCATCTGCCTCCACGCGCAGCAGCCAAGCCTGTTGTTTTTCGTTTTGGGTCTCTTGATACCCCACAAGGTAAAAGGTTTCATCGCCCGCATACGCCACACCGGTTAGTGCGTTGTCCCGTATAGTTTCATAAGACTTATAGGTTATACGTTGCCCATTGAGCGAATTCAGCAATAAGAAAAACCCCCTTTTCTCTCCTTTTTCCCCTACAGAAACGCCTACCACAGCGATGCGACCGTCAGTCAGGTACAACAGGTCATGCATGGTTTCTGACACCCCGAGTTGATATGTGCTATCCCATGACTTTTCCCATTGGTTCTCCACGGTTGCATTACCCTGTGCCATACAGGTCAAGCCATGTAAAAAAGATAAAAAGATAATAATATGCTTCATGACGGTGTTTTTTGTTGGATTATACCAGGATTTAAGTGATTTTGAAGATTACCAGGATTGATTTACCTGATTTTTAAGGATTTATAGACGCGAGTAGTCTCAAAATCACTTTGCGTTGACTATATATGCGAGAAATATGTCTTCTGTTTCTTATTCCTGTATCGTCACATCGCGTTGTACTTGCACCGCAATGATTTTTTTAGCTTCTATGGTTATGTCTTTGCCTTTGATGGGCATGCCCACGAAGATGAGCAATATGGCCACCGTAATAAGTTTGGGTGCCAATAGGCCCAACAAGGCAAAGCCGGTAGCAGTCAGGCTTAGCGACAATAGCCAGGCCAAAGCCCTCCTGTCACGCCCGTAATACTCTACCATAGGGCCTTTTACGGGTACTCTTGTGCCATCAACTGCCTCTATGTTTAAGGCTTCAAAACTAATTTTCCCGGGACGCCCAAATATTCCGGCCCTCTTTACCTCCCTCACCTTACCCTCCGCATATCGGCCTGCGTTGACTAAGGTTTTTCCATTTACCACAACAGGCTTTAGCACAAACAACACCACAATATCTCCTTTATGGGCTTTATTCGAGGCAATATCTTCCGTCACTTCCAAGGTCACTGGCGTTCCTTCTGGCAAAACAATACCTGTAGCCTTTACTTGTATAGGGACTGTACCGCTATTAGGTGTGTCTTCTGTAATATAAGCCCGCATTGACATCGCTATGAACATAAAGCAAAAGAGAAGTCCGCCTTTCCACAAAATGCCCATAAATGTACTGTTTGCAAAGTATAAAGTTAAATTCATCATGTAAAGGTCAACATTAAGTGGAAATGTGCCAATACATAGGCCCATTTCTGTTCAATAATTTTTTCAAAAAAATATTTTTCAAAAACATGGGTACCTCCGAAAGCATTCCTCCACCTATAGGCAAACAAGTCAATCAAACATCATTTACATCACACACATCAACATTTTAGTCATGAAAAATATCGTTTTTGCCCTCGTTACTTTGTTCTCTTGCTCTTTTAGCAACAACATCAATGCTGCAAACAACACAGCCCTTGTTATCATCAACAAGACCTTGCCTGCCGGCACCTTAGTTATCCTTGAAAGTTCCGAACGCATTGACTCTGATGCCGCTACCGTTGGCAAAACTGTGGTTTTCCGCGTTCGAACCAATGTTGTCGTTGACGGGAAAGTAGTAATTGCCACAGGAGCCATCGCCCTTGGTCGTGTTAAAAACATCCGTAAGGCTACCTATAACAATAAGGAAGAAATCACTTTGGAACTGCTTTATGCGCAAGCAGTTGACGGCCAACAAATACCCCTGAATGGAACAGAACAAACCTACAAAGGCCAATTTCCGGGCGAAAGTGTAAGCGTAGAGCCTGGCCAAATGATAACGGCCACCGTTATGAACAACACAGAAATCAATTTCTAAACACAGGTAACCCAACCCATGCAGCATGACTCAGGCTTTCTGTTCATGCTGCTTTTTTTTCGCCATATCCCTCTAATTTTTCATTAATCATTTTTACTCCGCCATGATCCGCCTCGCCCTTTTGTCCGCCCTTTTTTACCTATCCCTGATCTCTTTAAAGGCTCAAACGATGGATAGCTATCAGGAACCACTGCCATTGGCTAAAATCAGTTTGGCCTTAGCCGGGCTGCCCAATGATACTATAGCCGCAGGAGATCGCTTGTTTTTTACCGTGGAAGAGGACGTTCTTTGTGATGGTCATTTATACATCGCAGCAGGTGCGCGGGCAGCAGGCACGGTCATGATGCTCGAACGTGAAGACTGCGGCCTCTACCTTGTGGTCTTTCCCCAATCCGTCCAGACTGTTTCCGGCGACATACAACATTTTGATCCGGACATTGCCCATCTGCACGTGGAATATGAGCAACCGTACAATACATTCACGGTACCACTGCCCGCGCATATCCGGCCCGATATACCCTTGTATTCAGAGCAAAGCAGGTAAAAATATAAAAATAATGTACAGAGGCTGTATCACCAGCCAAAAATAGAGATTGGCTAAGGAATAAAATTTGATTTTTTACTCATACGATGACTTCGAGAGTCATCGTATGAGTAAAAAATCAAATTTTATTTTGTTCATTTTTCTTCAAGCATTAAGGTTTGTTGCGCCTTAAAGCGTGGTATCGAAAATCTATCCAAATTTTTTCGATACCACTCACGCCAATTTTCTTTCTTTGCTTTTTAAATTTTCCAATATTTCAATACCACCGCGTCATGAAGCAAGTTTTCGTTTTTACCATTTTGTTTTGTTTTTTTAATGCACGCCTTTGGGCCCAGATACCGCAATCCTTTCAATATCAGGCCATAGCCCGCGATAAAGATCAAAAACCCCTCGCAGGGGCCACTCTGGAGGTAGAAGTAAAAATTCTTCGCAACGGCACCGAAGTGTTCTCCGAGACCCACGGCGATGTAAAGACCGCCCCAACCGGCCTTTTTGTTTTGGCCGTCGGCAGTAAGGAGCCCGCCGACTTCAGCACCATCAACTGGGCATTGAGCGGCTACTCGCTCAAGGTCAGCACCACTGGTGCTTTGGTGCTTGATCTGCCGCCCTCCCCCATCCTTTCCGTACCCTACGCCCTTATGGCCGAAGAAGTGCGTACCGAAAAACAGCAGCTCACCCTGAGCAATGGCAATGTGTTGTCCATCACGGGCGGCAATTCGGTCACTTTGCCCACGGGCGGGCAAAACCTGCAAGCGGGCCAGGGTATAGGTATAAGTAACAACACCATCACGAATACGGGCGACACCGACCCGACGGACGACCTGATCAAAACCTCCACCGCCGGAGGCGACGTGAGCGGCACTTTTTCGACCCTCTCTGTGGATCGGATAAAAGGCCGCCCCTTAGCGAGTGCCACGCCGCAAAACGGGCAGGTGCTGAAGTGGGATGCCGCCGCCGGGACCTGGAAGCCCGACAACGACCTGAACACCGTCGGCTCCGGCAATACGGCCACCGCCGCGCCCATCCTCGGCGACGGCTCGGCGGGCAACCAAGTGCGGCTGGCTCCGGGAAACGCGAGCGGGCAGGTGCTGAAATGGAATGGAACGACTTGGGGGCCTGCGGCGGATGAAACGGGTACTGGCGCAAGCAACACCTACGCTGCCGGCCCAGGCATCAGCGTCACCGGCAGCAGCCCCAATTTCACCATCAACAACACAGGCGACACCAACGCTGCGGACGACCTGACGACGGCCACCAACTTTGGCGGCGACGTGAGTGGCACGTTCAACAACCTGCAAATCAATGCAAATGCTATAGGTGCCACCGAACTCGCCAACGGCGCAGTGACGGGGGCGAAAATCGCGCAGCAAAACGCGACGGATGGGCAGGTGCTGAAATGGAATACCGCAAGCGGAACTTGGCTGCCGCAAAACGACATCGGCGGCGGCACGGGCGACGGCTGGGGCAGCCAAACTGCTGTTACAGGCACCACGCTCACCGGGAACGGCTCCGCCACCAGCCCGCTCAACCTCGCTCCGCAGGGGGCCAGCAACGGACAGGTACTGAAATGGAACGCCACCAACAGCACCTGGATACCAGCCCAAGACCTCAGTGCCAGCACCCTCGAAGACCTTTTGGACGTAACGACGACGGGCGTGATCAACGGCCAAGTGCTGCAGTGGAATGGCACGCAATGGGCGCCCACTTCGCCCAAAACGTACTCGGCGGGCGCGGGCATCACGATTGATGCCCAAAACAAAATCATCAACACCGCCCCGGATGTGCCGCTTTCGCTCCTCGGCGGCGGAGCAACGACTGTGACAGGCACCTACCCCAACCTCACCGTAACCACGCCCGCCGCAGCGGCTTACACCGCCGGCCCAGGCATCACCGTCACCGGGAGCAGCCCCAATTTTACCATCAACAACACGGGCGACACCAACGCGGCGGACGACCTGACAAATGCCACCAATTTCGGCGGCGACGTGAGCGGCACCTATAATAACCTGCAAATCGGAACCGATGTAATTGGCTCCAATGAGATCGCCAATGGAAGTGTAGGATCAGCCGAAATAGCCGATGGTAGCATTGGAGCCATAAAAATTGCAGACGGCTCCATTAACAACAGCAAAATAGTGGATGGCACCCTTACGGGCTCCAAAATTGCACAGCAAGGAGCCGCCGATGGGCAGGTGCTGAAATGGGATGATGTTTTGAAAACTTGGAAACCTTCATCTGACAACGATGGGGGAAGTTTGGGGTGGAATTTGACAGGAAATGCGGGGACCGACCCGGCCACGAATTTCATTGGAACTACGGACGCGCAGCCAATTTCGTTTCGGGTGAATGATACGCTTCGGATGAAGTTGTGGGGGGACGGGCGGTTGGAACTTTTTAATAGGGTGGCAACAAATACTTTTGTGGGTCAGGGTGCTGGTCAATCCAACACAACAGGAAGATTTAACACAGCAAACGGGGCTGATGCACTTTTCTCCAACACAATAGGGTTATCAAACACAGCACACGGGTATCGTGCACTTTTATCCAACACAACAGGGAACCAGAACACAGCAAACGGGGCTCTTGCACTTAAATCTAATACTGACGGGTACAATAACACAGCAAACGGGGCTTTTGCACTTGAATCAAACATTGACGGGTACAATAACACAGCAACCGGGGCTTTTGCACTTGAATCAAACATTGACGGGTACAATAACACAGCAAACGGGGCTTTTGCACTTAAATCTAACACTACAGGGGAAAGTAACACAGCAACCGGAATTAATGCACTTCTATCCAACACAACCGGGAGAAGTAACACAGCAAATGGAGTTCAGGCACTTAGCTACAACATAACCGGGAACCGGAACACAGCAAACGGGGCTTTTGCACTTAACATCAACACTACCGGGGACAATAACACAGCGAACGGATATGATGCACTTTACTCAAACACAACCGGGGACAATAACACAGCGAACGGATATGATGCACTTTACTCAAACACAACCGGGAACAGGAATACGGCAAACGGATATCTAGCACTTCGCTCAAACAAAACAGGAAACTCTAACGTTGCCTTCGGAGCTCATGCCCTTTACAGCAACACCGCAAGCAGCAATCTGGTGGCGGTGGGGGATAGTGCGCTGTACTCAAATACAGGCGGGGTGGGGAATACTGCCCTTGGCTCGAAGTCGCTTTCTACGAACACAACAGGAGTAAATAATACTGCCACGGGTGCGGGCACCTTGCGCTTTAATAATGGAAATAGCAATACCGCATTTGGTTTTCAAGCACTTGAAGACAACCAAGATGGCAATAATAATAGTGCTTTTGGCTATCAGGCACTGAACAAAAACACGGCTGGGACACAAAACACAGCCATTGGTAGTGCCGCATTGTTCGGCAATACATCAGGTTCCGAAAACATAGCAATCGGGGATGCTGCCGGTACGTCCAATAAAACAGGCAGTCGAAATACTTTTGTTGGCAAAAATACGAACGCCAATCTCGACAATTTGGTCAACGCAACCGCAATAGGCTATTCTGCAAATGCTACAGTCTCCAATTCTGTCCGAATTGGCAATACAGGTATCAGCTCCATCGGTGGCCAAGTAGGCTGGTCCAACCTCTCCGATTCCCGCGTCAAAACCGCCATCGCCGAAAACATCCCCGGCCTCGCCTTCATCCAGAAACTCCGCCCCGTCAGCTACCGCTACGACATCCGCCGCCAAAACGCCCTGCTCGGCATTACGGACACGGCCCAATGGGAGGGCAAGTACGACATCGAAAAAATGACCTTCTCCGGCTTCATCGCTCAGGAAGTAGAGCAGGCCGCCCGCTCCATCGGTTATGACTTCTCTGGCGTGGACGCGCCCAAGAACGACAAAAGTCTCTACGGGTTGCGCTACGCGGAGTTCACGGTGCCGCTCGTGAAGGCAGTACAAGAGCAGCAGGCCATGATAGAAGAACAAAAACGCCTCATACAAGCCCTCGAGGCGCGGCTGAGCGCACTCGAAAAGACGCTGCCCAAAGATAATAATAGTCAAAAAGGCGAGTAATTCGAGGCAAATGCTTATTTTTGCTCGAAAAAAGAACTTGGCAAAAGATATTTTTCATCAAAATGTAAAAGAGGCGCTTATTAACACCACCATGCAAAAATCCCTCATCGCCCTTGTCCTATTCGCACACGGCAGCCTCCACGCCCAGCAGGGCAGCCTCACCCCTACCCTACTCGCCCCCGCAGGCGGTTTCGCCAGCAACAGCAGCGGCTCCATCAGTTGGAGCATGGGCGAAGTAGCCGTAGATCACTTAGCCGGGCTTACCCAGGGCTTCCAGCAGCCCCTGTCGGATTCCCTGAGCAAGCTGCCGCCCAAGCCCCTGCCCGAGGATGTCGAAAAACTAAGATTGGCATTGCCCAATTTCATCACGCCTGATGGCAACCTTCAAAACGACGTATTCGATCCCGTAAGCATTTTAAATACAGCACCGTTCAACTTTGATATTGATCCAAACAATACCGAAATGACCATCCTCAACCGCTGGGGCGAAATCATATTTAAAGCCAGGCCATACCGCGCCTGGGAAGGAAAAACCTCCGATAAGGGCCACGAGCTGCCGCCGGCAACATATTATTTCAAACTGCTGCTCCAGCCCGGATCAAAGCAAATTAAGGGAGCCGTTAATTTGTTGAAGTAGGGCCTGAATCTTGGGATCTGGAAAAAAAGCCCTCGTGCAATCTAACTGCACGAGGGCTTTTTTTGTGCTGGTATGGTTTAGTCATACGATGACTCGGAGTCATCGTATGACTAAACCATACCAGCACAAAAAAAGAATTTTTAATTTTTCTGCTCCATCATGGGTACCTCCGCCTGCCCACCGCCACTTATTGTCAAACAGCGGTTCAAAAATCATCAACACTGCTGATTCACTAAAAACTTATCCATCACATCATCTAAAAAAATAACATCATGACAACCCGTTTTTCTTTTCGCTCCGCCCTCATCGCTGTCGCCATCGCTTTCGCAGCACCCACATTTGCAGTATCCTCTAACGGCGCTGTTTGCTTCGAGGCACCACAACAAATCGTAAACCTCCCAGCAGGCACTCAGGTCACCGTTACCCTCAACGAACCCCTCGATGCTGACCAGGTCGCTATCGGAAACGCCGTGGACTTTAACGTAAGAAGCAACGTGCTCGTAAATGGCAAAGTGCTTATCGCAGCAGGTGCCACCGCCACCGGATGGGTCAAAAATGTAAAGAAAAGCTGCGGCGGTAAATGCCTCGAAATCACCCTGACCGTAGAAAGCGCAACCGCCGTGGACGGACAAACCGTAAACCTCAGGAGCATCCCACATGTGGTTAAAGCCCCTTGCTGCGACGGCGCCACTCAGGCAAACATAGGCACCAACCTCACCGCAAGGGTACTCAACGATATCCAAATCAACGCGTAAAAACCATAAAAGACCAATAAAACAATCTTCCTTTTCAACATTTTCAATACACAAACAACATGAAAAACTTATTGATTTGTGGTCTAATTAGCTGCTCCAACATAGAAAGCATCAAAGCCCAATATGAAGACCCCATGCCTGCTCCCGTTTTTAAGGTTGCTTTTCACAAAAACATAAGCTTGCCCGCAGGAACCATAATCCTGCTCGAAACATGTGAACAAATATCCTCTTCCCAGGTAAGTGTAGGAAAAAACCTACAATGCAAAGTCAGAACAAATGTCTTGGTACAGGGACACATTGCCATCAGAACAAATGCCCTTGCTGTTGGCCGTATAAAGTCCATTTCCCCTTCTACACACAACAACCCGGGGACTATTGTCATAGAAATGGTACAAGTGCAGGCGGTGGATGGAAAAATGATTTCCTTGGTCGGAAGCGAACAAACCATAAAAGGCCAATTTCCGGGCCAGGACGTTTCCATTGAACAAGGTGTGAACATGACTTCATTTGTAAACAACAATACCGAAATAAATATTGATTGATGCTTCTTGACTTGTCGTATCTCAGCCTGTAATGTTCTTTGCAACATTGCGGGTTTTTTTATCATATAGTCAACGTAAAGTAGTTTTGAGCCTGCACTTATCTTTATGTCTTTGAATATCAAGCCGATAAATCCATAAAACCACTTAAATCCGGGTATAACATCGAAAACGTTTTCCTAAAAATTTCATTTCCTTAAAAATCAGGGAGTTACCGTATGTTTTGTTTAATTTTTACAAAAATAATAAACCAAAAGATTAAACAGAATTACCTGCAAGCCGTTTTGATTGCAAATTTCACACAACATTTAAACGCTTTCAAATTATGAAGAAGTTACTTTTTGGTCTTTTGCTTGCCCTCTGCGGAGGCTTTCTTTTCACTGCATGCCAGGATGAGGACGAACCTGAAGTGGTCACCCCACAAAACATTGTAGCACTTGCGCAAGGCAATTCCAATCTCAGCACATTGGTATCTGCACTCCAGCGTGCCGACCTCGTAAATACCCTCAATGGTACTGGTCCATTTACGGTGTTCGCACCTACCAACCAAGCGTTCTCCGATGCCCTTAAGGCACTTGGTTTTGCCAAATTGGAGGATGTTCCTGTGGCAACCTTGAAGCAGATTTTGTTGAACCACGTTCTCTCCGGCGAGGTAAAGGCAGCAAGCGTACCTACAGCGGGCTACGTCAAAACCCTGGCTACTTTTGGCACCACAACAAGCCAAATCAGCCTTTTTGCACAGCGCAGCGCAGCAGGTGTAAAATTGAATAAAGACGTGAACGTAACCACTGCTGATGTTACGGCTACCAACGGCGTAGTACACATTGTTGATAAGGTAATCACTTTGCCTACTGTGGTAAACCATGCCCTGAACAATCCAGAATTTAGCACGCTGGTGGCGGCATTGACACGTCCAGGTCTTACCCCTGCCGGACAGCCTACTTATGTGGATATTCTGTCAGGTGCCGGCCCGTTTACGGTTATGGCTCCTACCAATGCCGCTTTCGCTGCCTTGTTGGCCGAACTCAAACTGACCAGCTTAGATCAGGTGGACAATGCTACCTTGAATGCTGTATTGACTTACCATGTTGTAACAGCCAATGTTTTGTCTTCTCAATTGACTAACGGTCAGGAAGTTACAGCTTTGAGCAAGGGTAAATTTACCATCGGTTTGACCGGTGGCGCAAAAATTACAGATGCCCAAAAACGTGTATCAAATATTATTCTAACAGATGTACAAGGTACAAATGGCGTAGTACACGCTATTGACAAGGTGCTTCTGCCTTAATATTTATACTTTCTATAATTCCTTTATGTTGGCCGGGTCACTTGCGGGTGATTCGGCCAATTTTTTGGGTGCCCATAATGTGCTTTTCGAGGCTGCTCTTGCGGTGAAGCGCTGCGCGGCGGCGACCGAAATGAGCAAATTCAGTGCTTATGGGATTGGGTTGGTCATTTCATTTTAACCGTTATGTTTTTAAAGGAAAATTTTCACAAAATTTTGTTATTCAACAAGTTGTATGGAAACGTCGGCCCAGGCGGCGGCGCGATTTTCGCAAATTCGGCATCCGTTTTTGCGCGGCGGTGGAGCAGTTCGAGTTTCAAACTTTGCTCACCCTTCCGCATAGCCCATTCGTGGTTGAACGAAAACAAGGGGCGCAAAACGGAGGTCAAGCATTTCAAAAACGGTTTTTCGGCGGCAATTTGCCAGTCGTAAACCACTTCACAAACTGCTGGTGAAATTTGAGTAAACGTCCACTCGCCCCGCCCAACAAAATCGCCGAGGGCTTCGAGGGCGTAACCTTTTGGGAACTCCGTTTTCGTCACCCGGAATTTCCAGCGCAGCGTGTAGGGCAGCCAGCCCTTCGTGAAAAGTTCGACGACTTTGCCAACACCGCCGGGCTAACCTTTTTCTCTGGTTTTCACGTCGAGATAGACGCTCGGCCACCAGCGGGCGAGGTCTTCGGCTTCTTTGAGGGTTCGGTAAACTTCTTCGCAGCTGGCTTCGATTTGCCAACGCGTGATAAAATGATAATTCGACATTTTTTTGTTATTTGCTTTAAAGCCGCCGACCGATCATCATTTTTTGCAAACGGGATGTGATGTTTTTGTCCAAAGTAGTGTGGATGTAAACTTTTTCACCTTGCCAAAACACACATCCTAAACTTGCAACGGTGTGCCGGCCGGCGCATTTGATTCTCCGGCCAGGTGCAATATGGAAAACGACATAATCAAATGATTTCCAATCGAATATATTTTTATAAATCAGGCCAGCCCTGCTGCCTTGGCGTGCTTATAAGTATCGGTGTAGTGCCGTAACCGCATCACTTTGCCCGCTTCGTTGAACGTCCAGAGGTGCATTTCTTCGTCGCGGAAATGACCACCCGTGGCCGGTATATCGGCTTCAATGATGAACTCAACGGCCACTTGATTGCCGCCTTCCATCATGGACAAAACCTGAAAGTCCCTGATCTGCATGTTGCCACCGAGGTATTGAAAAAATTCGAGTACTCCGGCCTTGCCGTGTTTTGCCTGAAGCCACGGGACGCCAGTCTTTTGGGCATGGTTGTCGGTCCAATCTTCCCAGCGGACATCGTCGGCTATTTTGTCCAAAATCCCGGGAATGTCACCTTGCCCGAAACAGGCGTAGATTTCTTGAGCAGTTGCAAGATTACTGTGCATAATTGATTGATTGTTAAAAAATTAATAAAAATTGATATACGAAAAGGTTGGGATGGTTCTCGATGCAGCCTTTTCGGCAGATGAATCACCCCAAAACAGATTCAACGACAATTACGTTGGTTTGGGAACTTTGGATTTAGTGCGGCAAAAAAAGTTGAAAAACAGCGGTGGCGAATGTGTAATGTGGAATAGCAGGGTTTCGCAGATGGGTTTGAAATAAGGTGGCGTTTGGTGAATGATTGATTTGAGGTACCGTATGAAATCGCCCTTTTTTGATGAAAAAATCATCAAAAAAGGGCGAGATAGAGAGGGCTTATATTTAATTAATACCGACTTCCAATGGTTATTTTAGGCATAGATGCTTCAATGATATCAAAATCGGCCTGCGTGAGTGCCACGTTGTAGGCACCCAGATTCTCTTCCAATCGGTTGATTCTTCTGGTGCCGGGAATGGCTGTGATGTCGTCATTTTGACTTAAAATCCACGCCAAAGCTATCTGTGCTTTTGTGACACCTTTTTCGTTTGCCAATTGATCCACCACTTCTACAAACTTGATGTTCTCAGCAATGGCTTCATCAGTAAATCGTGGATTGTTTAACCTGAAATCACCCGCCTCCAGATCAGCACGACTTTTAATTGCGCCGGTCAGAAAACCACGACCCAATGGGCTGTAGGCTACGAAGGTAATGCCCAACTCTTTACAAACCTCAAAAAGTTCTTGTTCCGGTTCACGGCTCCATAAAGAATACTCTGTTTGCAAGGCGGAAATTGGATGAACTTTGTGCGCCCGTCTTAAAGTATCGGCATCAACCTCGGATAAACCCAAATATTTTACTTTACCCTGTTTGACCAAATCAGACATCGCCCCAACGATGGTTTCAATCTCAACTTTGGGGTCTTGACGGTGCATATAATACAAATCAATGGCATCCGTTCCCAAATTTAACAGGCTTTGGTCACAAGCTTTTTTAATGTATTCGGGTTGCCCGTTCAGCCCCAACCATTCTCCATTGGGGCCGCGCATAACACCAAATTTAGTTGCCAAAACAAGCTCCTTCCAGCGACCTTTAAAGGCTTTGCCGATTAATCTTTCATTGGCACCACTGCCGTACATATCAGCAGTATCGAAAAAATTTACGCCCAAATCAATGGCTTTATACAAGGTCTGAATGGATTCCGTTTCATCAAAAGAGCCATAAAACTCCGACATACCCATACAGCCAAGGCCAATCCGGTTCACGTGTAGTGTGCTGTTTCCCAAAATTGTTGTTTTTTTCATTTTATACCCAGATTTAAGTGATTTTGAAGATTTCCAAGATTGATTTACCTGATTATCAAAGATTTACTGACGCGTCTATATGCGAAAACACTTATATTAAAAAACGTCATGCTTAAATATGCACACCGCCGGATACTTCTATGCGTTGGGCATTTACCCATTTGGCATCATCGCTGCACAAAAATGCGACCACACCACCAATGTCATCGGGCAAACCAACCCTGCCAAGGGCGGTCATATTCGCAATCATGGCATTTATGTCTTTATTGTCTCTTACCGCACCCCCGCCAAAATCTGTAGCAATCGCACCAGGTGCGACGGTATTTACACGTATTTTTCGAGTACCAAATTCTTGTGCCTGATACCTCGTCAAACTTTCAACAGCTGCTTTCATAATAGCATAAGGCGCATAGTTTGGATAACTAAACCTTGTCAAGCCAGTAGAAATATTCACGATACTGCCGCCCTCACTGATGATAGGCAACAATTTTTGAGTAATAAAATAGGGTGCTTTCAAATGGATATTGACCATGGAATCAAAAACTTCCTCTGGCGTTTCG
>CAZIKN010000018.1:0-63710 GCA_964539805.1 uncultured Saprospiraceae bacterium
ATGATGCTGCTTACCTTTTTCATGTTAATGTTGTTGTTTTTAGGATGATGATCGTGAGACGGATTATGATTTGAATTTTGTGTGGCTTGTTAGCCGTTTCCCCTTATATTCCAAAAGGCTTGCCAATTTTTTCGCACCGTGCCATTTTTCTTAAAAATTTTTTTTCACCGTGCGATTTTAACCTTTGAAGGGTATAAAAAGAGGTATTTTAGTTCGGTTTTGTCGGGTAAGCGGCAAATCGGTTTGGGACGGCCCCTTCTTATCTGCTTTTTTGGGGAAAGCGGTATCCAGACGCAGAAATGAAGTGAGGTCACAATGATTGGCTAAGCGAGTTATCTATTTAAGAAGTGTAATGTATAAATTATTTTAATTCAGGTTGTAAATTAACATAGTGGCTGGGTTGTAGTGCTTGAATATATAAAAAAAGATTAATTCAAAATGCCTCCCAAACCACCTTTTACCATTATTTTCTGCCGTTTCGTAAATAGTATGCCTTAAATAACCGCAGGCACCCCGACTTTTCGGGATGCCTGTTAGGTTTGTGAAAAGAGCATCTTATATTTTAAAATGTGAATGAGCGCTATGATCCATGATGAATGTCTGTGTTGTAATTTATTTTGCCACACAGAACATTCATCATTTATCGTGTATCATTCATCATTACCTTAATCCCCTACGATCATCTTTTTTGTCGCTGTGCCTGTGGCACTTTCCAATTGGTACATCAGCACACCAGCTTTGCCTTGCAATTTGTTGCGCTCAAGCGGTATAGAGTTGTACCCTTTTGCATAGTCACCTTTTTGGGTATGGATCAGGCGACCTGTATCATCATATATTCTTAAGGTGGCAGTACCTGCTTCTGGCAAGTGGAAGCCTATCATTGTTTTATTGACGAATGGGTTTGGCATGTTTTGGTACAGTTCAAAGCCCAATCCGCTGATACTGCTTGTATTGCCATTATTGAAGCGCAGGGCAATATCCTTGCGTTCTATACTTTGGCCATTTTGTGCACGGTAGCCTTCTGCTTTGGTGATACGGCTTGATACTTGTATCATGTTGCTCAGGCGGCCTGTTTTTGTGGCACGGAAGCGCACGCTGAAAGAGCCTCCCGTTTTGCCATCCCAACTGGTTGTCAGGGCATTTTCATGTTGCAATACACCGAAGTTTTCTTTGCTCATGTTTTCGCCGGGCTGAACATCTAAGATAGTCAGGCCATTGATGTTAAGCGTAAACTGGTAACCCGAGGGTTGCTCTGTTGGGGTAAATTCTACCACTACATCATCACCGGCTTTTACACTTTGGTCTTCCACGTCAAAGAGCATAAGGCCATTGCTGCGGTCTTCGGCACTTTGCAGGCTATTGGCCACAGCGGAAGCATTGACGTCACCTACTTTAATGGCCACGAAGTCCTCATGCATCAAGCTGCCTTTGATTTCGGATACGGTTTTGTTTTCAGGGAAAGCGCCCTCAAAAGGATTGCTTGGGTTGGGGAAGACAAAGTCCTCATCCACGAAGCGCCATGAAGTGCTTTTGGGCAGTTCCTGATAAATACCGAGAATCAGTTTGCGCAACTCAACGATATCGAGTGTTGTGATAGAACCAGAGCGGTTTGCATCGGCAGCAATCATTTTGTATGGGCTGCCAAGCGGCTCTATACCCAGAATATGCTTGCTGATGAGCACAAGATCGTATGTGCTGACACCGTTGAGGGGATTTTCATCCTTTGTTGGCGTCAGGGTGTAATCCGATTGCATCGGCACGGCATTTTTAAAGTTGAAGCCACCTTCTTTGCCGGTCATACCGTGGTGCAAGAAAGTTATGCCTTTGTTGCTCTGTCCGGTGACCTCTATTTGTGCTTCTTCAAGCCCATTACCATTTTCCATGTTAAGCGCTCCTGCGATGGTGGCATTTTGGCTGCAATTGCCCAATTTATCCTGTACGATGATGTACGTTTCGCAGTAAGCGGCATTTGTACCATCTGATGCCCAAAGTTCCACTTCCTGGGTGCCCAGTTCCGTGCAATCAAAAGTGACACTGATTTGAGGGTTTCCATTGGCATCCAATGGGAAACCTGTACCCTTGCCCTTTTTGCGAATACCAAAGATGAGTGCATCCAATGGAGCGCAGTTGTCCATGGCCGTCAGGATAAAGTCAGAGGCATACAAGGTAAGCCCGTTGGACATAACATTGGCGCTCAATCCGTTGATACAGAATACGGTAGGTGGTTTTCCATCCTTTATGGTAAACTCGTACTCACATGTTGTCTCGTTACCGCAGCGGTCTGATACCACCCACTTGATCTTGTGCTTTCCGTGGGGCAGTTCAGGTAATACATAGGTATTTGGATTTTTTTGCGTATTCCATTTTACCTGTGCGAGCCGTTTGTCACCGCTTACCGCATATTCTATGGTGAACTGGTATTTTTCATTGAGCGGCACTTGACGGTTGTCAAAAATACGCGGTGCGCCGCCAGAATAATCCTGGGAGTTGGCATTGCCAAAGTTGACAGTGGCTGGGGCAGGTGGATTTGCGCTATTGACCACTGTTTCCATAATGCCGTCACCATCCAAATCAAGGAATAGCAGATAGCGCATGTCAATATTGACCCCGGAGCAGGCATCATTGGCCCAAAGGCCAAGTTCAACAGGCATTTCGCACAGGTCATGCACTTTGTACTTCAGGTCCCACCAGGTTGGATCATTCCACAATTCCTTGTTGTTGTTGCTCAGGTCATTGACCACAATAGGTGGTGCCGGGCAATTTACAACTGGCTTTTGTGTGTCAGTAACCTTTATGATCTGCTTATAGGTATAACAGTTGGCATTGACATTCCAGAAACTGCTGTAATTGGTGGTATTGGCATCAGAAGGATTGACTTTGACCACCGTTGGTGCCCACGGAGCCGGGGTGCCCAATTTTGACACGACAGGCCCGGGCAAATTAGCCGAACTATTGCTGTTGTTGCTTGGGTTTGGATTGGGCACGCTGATGCATGGCACATTCGGGTTGTAGTTACACCAGTTGATGATCTTCCAGGTGCGTTCTATTTTGTAGCAGGCATCCGCTACTACATTAAAGGTCTCATCTGTGAAGGAAACAGCGATCTGGCCGCAAGGCATCCCACTGAATTCTGGTTTGCCGAAATCCACAGTGCCATCACAGGTAGTGACTACTTTGTCATCCGGGAACTTAATGGCGTAATTGCCGCCTTGATCCGGTGATACGATGATACGTTGCTGGCATTGGCCGCTTGCTCCATAGCAATCAAATACCTGGAAGGAGCGGAAAATGGTACCCCTGTTGCACAAGGTATCAAACTGTGCGTAGCTGACGGTTTGTTTCAAGCCTTTTTGGCCCATAGTCACGATGGTTGTATCTAAGCAGCAGTTGTCATAAACTTTGGGCAAACCATAAGCCCAAAGCGATGGGTCAAAACTGCTGCAACTTACCGTTATGTTTAGCGGCGGATCACATTGTGGTTTCAGTTTGTCCTGTATCTCCACCTTCACCCTGCATTCATTATATATAGGTGTGCCGTCGGGATAAAGGCCGATGCTGCCATCGGGATCTAATTGGTACACCCGAAGGATAACATCCTGAGTGGTGCCTACCTCGCAGCAATAGAATTTGATGGAATCACTTTCCATTGTTGCGCGGTCATATTCAGTAACAGCATCCGGTGTGTTATCACTGCAGTCTGGCTTGCCATTGGTTTTGTTCAGCGCCAGGATACAATCATTGTAAGGCGTGGCGCGGTATGCCTTGAACAGTACGGAGCCGCAGTTATCATAAGATTTATCATCCAAAGAGATGGCTTTCAGCCAGCTAACACCCGCAAATGCACATGTTTTTGGATCGGGTAAATAACAGTCATTAGGATCGTCACGACCCAAAGAGATGGTGGTTACCTGATCACAGGCCGCTACGGGAGGGGAAAGGTCATACACCTTCAGTTTGAAGGTAACGGACGAGGTATTGTCACAATCATCAGTTGCGATATAGGTAACACAGTGTGTGCCAACGGGCAGGCATTTCTGAAGGTTGAACACGGCCAAAGTGTCAGAGTTTTGGGGGTTGTTGCCCGGGAAGTTCACTAAGGAACCAGGAACAAACTCTACGTTGAGGGTATCACCGGTAGCCGCATCTATGGTAGTAAGGTATGCTGATATGGACTTGACCATGGCGCATTTGTCCGAAACCAATACTTCTGGCAGGTCCACTGTGGCGCAGCAGGCAAATGGGTCGGTAGAGGCGGTCAAATTGGCTGGCGCATCAATGATGGGGCCTTCCTTGTCCTCTACGCGGATCAATTGATCAAATTTTATACTCTTGCCCGTGCAAAAATCCTGTATCAACCATTCCCTTGATATCCTCACGGAACCTTTGCAGGACCAAATTGGGAGATCGGTATAGTCACTGCCCACAGAGCACATGATGGGGAGGCCACCAAGGGTGGGCACACCTAATAAGCCTTGCTTTACGATCCATTCAGGGGTAGGATATTCCCCTGTATTGCATTTGAATGCAGGGTTTTCAATATCGTCAAAATTTGAAGGCAACACAATGTCAGACAGCGCCGGGCGTAACAGTTTGATCACCTGATTGCAGGTGGACACGTTTCCACTGGCATCACGGGCCGTCCAACGGCGGGTAATGGTGGAAGTAAATCCGGTTTTGCACTCCTCCTGCATGGTCTGGTCTGCAAAAGTCAGGGTAACTGGTCCGCAAGCGTCCAGGAAACCAGCGGGTACATTATAGGTGTTACTGTTTACCTTGGTCACATTGGCACAAGCGATGCCATTGGGTAGGCCGGCAGAGTAGTTGCCGTTGATCTTGATATACAGTTCTATTGTTTCAATATTAGTAAAATCAGCGCCTGCATTTACATCACTGACCCGTACTTTCCATATACCATTGGGGCTTTCATTGTCAAAGGTGGCCAATTGGCCGAGGTTCATGGGGACAACGGCGTTTTTGTCCGTAGTATAATTGGTGCAGTTGAAGTCAACGATACCCTCATCATCAAGCCGCACCAAGATTGGGCTGTTGCCACAACCGGTGAGTTGATCCCAAACAGTCACAATTTTCCCGGTTGGACTTTCCACCTGTATGCGCAGGTTGGAGCGGAAGGCATCACCGGAGAGTTTCAAGCGAAGGTCCAAATCCTCTACTTTGCTGCCAGCGGGTGCTGTAACGGGTACTTCAAACGTACGGATCTGATTGTCCACAACGCTCATGGGCAAGCCGTCCGGCGTAAACCGTTGGGTGATGGAAGCATTTGCCGAGAAGCAAGGGTCAGTTGGGAAATTGCAGGGCAGGTAGTTAGGGCTTGGGAGGCAGTTCATCTTAGGGGCAAGGTTGTCCTGCACGATGATGTTGCCCTCACACTTGTTGCCGGTAGCGGGGTCGGTTACGCGCACCGCGTATGTTTTGCCGATATCAGCGGAGGTCAATTTTGCCGTTACCCAGGGGCCATTGCCAAAGGGAGGGGTTTTGTCCAATTCCAATTTGTACTGGTCATAGCACTTGTAGGGGCCACCTTCCAATACTTCATCGGCACCGAGCATAGTCTCGCAGGTTTCATCCAAGGCTACCGTTACCAAGTCATTGCAAACCAAATTCTTGATGGGGTTGGGGAAGGGCACTACGGTCACCTTGAAACTGCAAATGGCTGTATTTCCTGAAGCATCTGTGCAACGGAAAACGTTGGTGGTTTCGCCCAGCGGGAAACGGGCGCCGGAGGCTACGCCAGACAGTTGAACCGGTATGCCAGAGGTTGGCATTTGATATTTTACATAGCCATTATAGGAACGGCTGCTGAAAGTAAGGCCGAATGGGTAATTTACACCAGCACCAGGCGCTGAGGAAACGCGCAATTTGCCATCATCAAACTGACGGCTCGAGGGTGTGGCCACAGAGCCGGTATAATTGATCGGCGCACCTATTTTACTGGTGATATATATGCCTTTTGATTCGCCTGGCTGCAAGGTAATGCTGAAGCCCGTGATCGGGGTGCCTGTGCCCGGGCCCATGGAAGTGATAGCCTGGCTTGACAGCAGTTGCCAATTGGCAACATTGTTTTGGCTACCCTGCCAGGATGCTGCCGTGGAGGTACGATATACCTCTATTGGCCAAACGCCGAGATCAAGCGAAGGGCCAAATTCCGTGATCACCAAGGGGGAGAAGCCGAGGTTGACCACGTCAAACATGATACCAGCCTGGCCATTGTCAAAATCAATGGGGTGGGCGACCTGGCCATTCATCATAAAGCTGCAATTATCCGTGCAATTAACCACATAGTTGAATGCAACATCACAAGCGCCTGGAGGCAGGTTGAGGGTAGTGTTGGATGGGCAAGTGATGATGGGCGCTGTGTTGTCTAACACGGTAATCATTTGTGTGCCGGAAGACACAACGGCATCGCCACAGGTGGCGATCAATTCCCACAAAACTACGTTTTTACCTACCGGAGCAGGTATGGTTGTCATTGCAGGATCCGTCACAACAACAGGTATGCCACCGTTCAGGCGATACCGAAGGATGTAAGAAGCATTGCAACCACCCGGTGCAAAAGTGGGCACGGGCGAACTGACGTTGACAAAACAGGTGCTTGCCGCTGGTCCTGTATTAACGGTGATATTGGCTGGAATAGTCATAACACAGGATACCTTGGGTACCTGCGTTACCAATGCGGACCAGCCGGCCGCACTGCCCGTAGGGTCAGAAAGCAACTGAACCGTGAGGGCTTCTTCATTATTGGTGCCAACCGCCGCGATTCCCGTATTGGCCGTAATCGTGCCGGGGGATATCGTCTGCCAGTTGCCCGCCGGAAATCCGGACATAGTGGCACCCTGGGGGCCAACTACCTGGTTGGTGCCGACGGTACTGCTATTATAAATGTACAAAGCATCCCACTCCTCCAATGCGAAGGCAAGAAAGTTGATTTGTACACGATGTGTTGCCGAATTGGATGGTGCAAACGTTACATGAGCGTTCGCATTGTTGTTGTAATTGCCTGCCGGGCCACCGCTGTCATAAAACTGAAACGAACAGGTGGTAGGCGGGCTAATGGTAAATGGGCTACCGGAAGGTGCACCGGTATTGGCCATGTTTACAGTGGTCTGTGCGCTCAGGTTTGCCGTGGTTAACACACACCACAAGGCACACAGGCAATAATGTATGAAGTTGCTCTTTTTCATGACGAATGATTAGAAAAAAATGATGCAGATTGCTACGCTTCAAGGATTGGTAGCATAGTTCGAATCCGACAACCACACAGCATTAACTATGTGATTACCAGTTGTTTGGGTTAATAATTGCGCTCAAGGCCAGCTATGTTATTTTGCCAACAAAACGGCAGTTTCATTTTGCAAAGCCCTTAGGATAATCTTGGAGGTATAACTCTCCTCTTTTGTCCCGCCCAATGTTGCGGCATCGCTCAAAGCGGCATCTAATGACTCTGGTACCGATTTGCCACCCCTGATCTCGCGAATGATGCCCTTGTAGTAAGCGGCACGCCTAAGTGCGTTCTCATAAGGCTGGGTACCTTCCGTAAGGCCCGGCAACTGATCATGGACGGCTTCTATATTGTCCTCCAGCAAAGTAATGGCTGTACTGGCGTCCGCCATATTGGAGCCCTGCTTACCAGATTGTATGGTTTGGGCCGCCAGGGACATGCTCAGCCAAAAGAGGCAACAGGTAAGCACAAAACTTACCCTTAGCCATCTTGATTGAATGGTCTGTTTCATATAAATCAGAATATTTAATTGGTAATGAAATGATGACTTAGTGAAAAATGTATCTTGAACCACCCTTGTCCTTTCTCAATTGGATAGTGCCCGGGCAGCAATGTGTCAAAAGCCAAATTCAAGGTACCAACGATCTGTGCAGGAAGCGGATAGGGTTCGTTAATGATGAACGTACTACCACTTAGGTGTCTGCGTAAAGCATTGATACATAAGTGTTCACGAAGGAATAACACCTCTATTCCGTTGCCTCCCTTCGCCTTGGTCATAATGGCTGGGCTGCCTTGGCAAAAGTTGTTTGTACGGGCGCGCTCACTCGCATTGCGAGCGGTTATTTTACAAACCCCTGTGCCTCTGCAGTCAGCACTTGGTGATCCAAAAATGACATCACAGTTCATGTGTGGACGGTGTTGAAGGTCAAAAAGAGGGTGGTTAATCAGCCACGGTGCCGCCTTGAAGACAGGCTGCCGCAATGCTGGTTGTAATGTGTTTAGTATGCTCATGGAATTGGTCTTGATTATAAGTTGATGATGGCTCGCGTTTGGTTCCGAGTTGGGCTTGTTCCTGAGCTTGGCCGGGCCTTTAAAGCCTCCAATCCAAACCGTCAAAAACTGTTTATGCTCCGATCAAATCCAAACCGGTGATACCGTCAAATGGGTTGTTCGTAGTGTTGATGTTGTTGTTGTAGATGCTTGTGCTTTTCATGACTCAGTGATTAAATTGTGTGTGTTACTGGGTCAAAGGTGGGGGCAAGGCATCCCCAAAGAGTAGGACTTTTCCAGAGGGTTTGTCGCCCTGTGGTTTAGTACTTGTTTTTATTTAAAAAAAATATTAAGTATTTGATTTTCAGTTTTTTGTGTAAATTATTTTTATATTGAAAACGACTGTTTTATCACCGCAAAACAGTTTTTTAGGCAAATAAAAACCCCTCATTTCAGGGGCAACGGGAGGGAAAAAATGGAAAATCAGGGGCAGGAGGCGGCACCCGGGAATGAGATTGTATCAAGAAAATGGAAGGTGGGCCTAAGCCAGGTTTATCCTATAGGCCAGGGGAGTGTGTCCCCCTGAGTGTAGCGAAGGGTCTGGGTGACAAACCATAGGCACTTGTGGCACGGCACCTAAATGTGACATAGATTGAACCACAAAAGGCACAAAAGGACACAAAGGGTACACGTTGCGGTTTTTTGTGTCCTTTTGTGCCTTTTGTGGTTCAATCCAACTATTGCTCCAGAAACTCCTCAAAATTGCCGGTATGCATCACCTTGAAATCGCTGTTAGGGTAAGCCTTTAAAAAGGTAGCAGGTGTTTTACCTTTGTTTTCGGCCCATTTGAATTCGTAACCCATCAAAATGCCGTCATTTTCCTCTACATAGTCCACTTCGGCCTGGTCATGGGTGCGCCAGAAGTAGCGATTGGGGCGCAACCCTTGCGCTTGAAGCAATTTGAGGCGCTCTGCGATCAAAAAGTTCTCCCATAACCCGCCCTTGTCAGTGCGAAGTTCTATGGGTTGGTATTGCTGGATGAGGCTGTTCCGGATACCCACATCATAAAAGAAAATCTTGTTTTTCTTGCCGATTTCGCTTCTCAAGTTGCGGCTCAGCGGGGCAAGCCTAAAAATGACGAATGACTTTTCCAGCAGGTTAATGTAGCGTTCAACCGTGGCAGAACTGATGCGTAGCGTATTGGCCAATTCGTGCACCGAAACCAAATTTCCTATCTGAAGGGCCAATAATTGCAATAATTTAAGGAGTAGTTCGGGGTTTTTGAGGTTTTCAAATTCAAGCACATCGCGGTAGAGATACTTGCTGCTAAGGTTGTCCAACAGCAATCTTGCCTCATCCTCGGCCGCAAATGCAATATCTGGATAAAGACCATAACGAAGGAAAAAGTCCAGCTGTGCCCGGCGTTCGGTGGAATTCATGGCTTGGCCCATTTCAGAATATGACAAAGGGAAAAGTTCAAATTGCAAAGCCCGGCCCGTAAGTGGCTCGGACGAACGATTGG
This sequence comes from uncultured Saprospiraceae bacterium, assembly GCA_964539805.1. Classification (GTDB taxonomy): domain Bacteria; phylum Bacteroidota; class Bacteroidia; order Chitinophagales; family Saprospiraceae; genus M3007. The sequence continues at coordinate 9,750 of CAZIKN010000018.1, forward strand.
CCAGTTCAAAACTGGATGACCCTGTAGCGATAATCTGCAACTCGGGAAAACTGTCTATCAAAAGTTTCAAAACAAGACCAATATCAGGAACGTTTTGCGCCTCATCCAAGACTATGATCTTCTTCGAACCAATAAATCGCTTTAAACTCAAAGGTTCCTTCGAGGACAGGGCCTGGAGCGTAGACTGTACCTCGCAGTTGAAATAAGCCCCGTCATCTCCAAATTGGGCGAGCAAGGCCTTGGAAAGTGTCGTTTTCCCAACCTGTCTCGCCCCATAAATGACCAATACCTTTCCGCGAAACAACCACCTTTCAAGTTGGGGCTGAAGCTGCCTTTTTATTTTTTTTTGCATAGTACTTGAAATTTTCGGCCAAATTTTTAAAGTTGACTGCAAAAATATGGAAAAATTTTACATGTTTGCGCAAATTTTTTAAAACGCGGTTCATTAGGAGCGTAGCGAAGGGTCTGGGTGACAAACCATAGGCACTTGTGGCACGGCACCTAAATGTGACATAAATGGAACCACAAAAGGCTCAAAAGGACACAAAGGGTACATCTTGCGGTTTTTTGTGTCCTTTTGTGTCTTTTGTGGTTCAATCACCCTGAAACCAAGGGTTAAGTGATGACAAAAATGTAACTTTGCCCTCCTTTGTAACCCACCACCATAATTCCCGTATGACACCCAACTGGACCGGCGTTTATCCCGCTCTCACCACCAAGTTCACCCCCAATGACGAATTGGACCTGCCGCTATTCGCCCTAAACCTTGAAGCCCAACTGGCCGCCGGCGTGGAAGGCATAGTATTGGGCGGCACCCTCGGCGAAGCCAGCACCCTCACCGACCCCGAAAAAGAAACCCTCGTTCGCTTTGCCGTGGAAAAGGTGGCAGGGCGGGCTCCGGTTATCCTCAACATCGCGGAAGGGGCTACCCGCGCCGCTATCGAGGCCGCCAAAAAAGCCGAACAGTACGGCGCCAATGGCCTCATGATGCTGCCGCCCATGCGCTACAAACCCGACCACCGCGAAACAGTCGCCTATTTCCGCGCAGTAGCCGAGCACACATCCTTGCCTATTATGGTGTACAACAATCCGGTGGACTACAAGACCGAAGTCACGCTGGATATGTTCTCGGAACTAATTGAACTGCCTAATATCCAAGCTATTAAGGAATCCACCCGTGATATTTCCAATGTCACCCGCCTGCGCAACCGCTTTGGCCACCGACTCAAAATTCTTTGCGGCGTGGACACCCTCGCCATGGAAGAACTGCTCATGGGCGCCGACGGCTGGGTGGCGGGCCTCGTATGCGCCTTCCCCAAAGAAACGGTGGCCATTTACCAACTCATTAAGGCCGGAAAAGCCGATGAAGCCCTGCCCATCTATCGCTGGTTTTTGCCCCTGCTGGAATTGGACATCCACCCCAAATTGGTGCAATACATCAAATTGGCCGAACAAATGGTCGGCCTCGGCTCCGAGCATGTCCGCGCACCCCGCCTGCCCCTGATAGGGGAGGAGCGTGCCGCAGTGGTCAAGGTGATTGAGGATGGGCTGAGAATGAAACAGCCTTGGGTGTAAAAGCCGCCAATAATTGATGCACCCAATACAGTTGGTGTAATCTTGGCTACATTTCAAAGGTGTTTTACCCCGTTTGATACAGATATATTTGATCTTTAATGACCTTGCCATGCATTTTCAGGCCATGGAAACCAGAGTTAAGCACAGTTATCGCACGGCCCTGTATGCCTTTGTCAAGGATGTATTGGTTGTTTGTCCTCAATGTGAGGGGAAAGCGATCGTAAAAACGGGCAACTTTCAGCAATTGGATTACGATGTGGCTGGCGTTAGGGTCATTTGCACCGCTTGCGGCTTTAACAAGCAGATGGACAAAACATCTATTCGGAGCAGGCATTTGGTATTCGGTTCGCCTATTGATCCCTTTTTCCACCTGCCGCTATGGTTAAAAACGGATTTTTCGGGCAAAATTTTGTGGGCCTACAACAAGGAGCACTTAACGTTTTTGATGCAGCATGTGGGCGCAAAATTGCGCGAACGAAACGGCTTTAAATATCAGGTCAGAAGTATAGGTGCCCGCCTGCCGCGTTGGATGACGGAAAAAAACAACCGAGAAGCCGTGTATAAGACATTGGAAAAACTGATGACATCATAGAAATATACCAGGATTTGAGTGATTTTGAAGATTTACAGGATTGATTTACCTGATTTTTAAAGATTTACAGACGCGAGTGATTCAAAACCCCTTTGCGGTGACTATAATTGATTTTGGCTCGCCTGGCGCAGATCTTTCGAAACTGTTCTTTGTCTGGCTCGGCTTTTTGCTTTACAACCTTATGTTGAAAGATACCGACCATTGGTTGAACAGATTTGTCCATGATCTTTTATTGCCCCCTCCTTTGTGCCGTTAATTAAACGCACAACGATATGAACACTTTTTTGGAATCTTTTGGCCAACAATTTGGGCTGCTACCGGCCTGGCTCCTTACCTCCACATTTATTTTTCTGCGCTTTGCCTTGCCAGCCACTGTTGTTTTTTATGTGGTGTATCGCTTAAAGCGCCGGGATTGGTTTTCCTGGAAAATACAACAAAAATTCCCCAGTATCAATCAAATACGCAGTGAAATAGGCTACGGGGTACTTAGCTCCCTTATCTATGGTATTATGGCGATAGGCGTTTATTTTCTCCGCAAAAACGGCTATGGGGCCATGTACTTTGATGTTGCGGAGCGAGGCTGGGGCTATTACTGGTTCAGCATAGTGCTCATGATTTTTGCCCATGATGCCTATTTTTATTGGATGCATCGCTTGATGCACCACCCCAAATTGTTCAAACTGTTGCATTTGGTGCACCACCAGTCCGTGAATCCTACACCTTATACCGCTTTTTCATTCCATCCATTGGAGTCTGTTGCAGAATTTGCCATTGTGCCATTGTTGGCCCTGGTTTTGCCCGTGCATTTCTCGGCCCTCATCATTTTTACGGTGTTAAGCATTGTATTCAATATTTTGGGCCATACGGGTTATGAAATTTCGCCCTCCGGATTTACCCGTCATTGGTTGTTCAAATGGATGAATACCCCCACACACCACAATTTGCACCACTCACGCTCCAAGTACAACTACGGCCTTTATTTCAATATTTGGGATCGCCTGATGGGTACCAATTGCCCTGACTATGATGAGGTGTTTGAACAAGTCAAGACGCGCACTAAAGTACAGTTGGAAACACAGTCCAAGTTTGCAAAAAAAGGCCTTAAAACAGGTTTAAGCGCGGTCGTGCTGCTCTTGATAAGCCACATGGCACTTGCTCAACTCACATATAACGATATTAAAAATGGTCAATATGGCACGCCCGAGGCCCGTGCCCGGCAGATGGACGACATGATGCAAAAAGGCCTGGGCCTTCGCAGCGACCAAAAAGACAAGGTACATGACATCAATTTGCGTTACACCCAACGCGCTGAAAACGAAGTGATCGAAAAGGATTTGGGCAATTGGGCCAAGTACCGCAAACTAATGGCCATACAAAAAGCCAAAGATGATGAATTGGAAAAAGTGCTTGATAAGGAGCAGTTAGCACAATACAAAACCGCACGGGACAAGATATTCTGGGATGCGGTAAAAGACTATTTCTTTTGATGGAAAACAGCACCCGTTAGTTTTTTGATAATAATAAAGATAGCTGTTTGAAGTGAGCGCAAAGGTGGTAAATTCGCAGCGTTCTTTGTGTTTAAAAAAAAGTAACCGTGAACCATATTTCTCCGACATATATCAGACAGGTATTGCTGATTGCGCTAATTGCCAGTATTTTTGGGGTATTGGTTTGGTATTTGCGTTTTTTTATCCCTGCTTTGCTGGGGGCATACACTTTGTATGTGCTTTTGCGCGGGCCACTGTTTTACCTGACCGAACGCTGGCACTGGCACAGGAAATTGGCTTCAGGACTTTTATTGTTGTTGTCCTGCCTAATTATTGTCCTGCCTATCAACTGGCTGGCAGGCTTGCTTCAGACGCAAGTCGTAGCCCTTTTTGACAACGCTGAAAACCTGTTCAAAAATGCAAATGAGATAATTCAATCTATTGAAAATCAATATCATGTATCTTTGTTTACCGATGAGAACATAAAAGCCATAAGCGATTGGGGCGTACTCAAAATCCAGGGCATTGTTGGGGCTACGGTCAATGGTCTGGCATTGTTGTTATCCATGTTTTTTATGCTCTGGTTTATGCTTGCAGAGGGGAAAAAAATGGAACATTCCTTTTTTACCTGGTTGCCACTTAAAAATGAAAACGTATCCTTTGTCCGGGATCACCTCAACAATATGGTTTGGGGCAATGCTCTGGGCATCCCGCTCATGGGTGTGGTGCAGGGTTTTGCTGCTTTGCTGGTTTATTGGTTGATGGGGGTTGACAATCCCTGGCTTTGGTTTTCGGTCACTTTTATTGCGGGCATGATGCCCATTGCCGGTGCCGCTTTGGCCTATGTGCCGCTTTCGCTTATTTTGTTGTCACAAGGAGCCCAGGCCAAGGCTTTATTTATTTTTGTATATGGCTTTGTGGTTGTAGGCTCCGTGGACAATATTGCCCGTATGTGGGTAATGCGAAAAATTAACCAAACCCACCCACTCATCACCCTTTTTGGGGTTATTGTAGGCCTGCAGTTGTTCGGGTTTATCGGGTTTGTTTTTGGGCCTATTTTGATTGACCTGTTTATCCTGTTGCTGAAAATTTACCACAAGGAATTCCATGTAAAGTTGGCGGAGCAAAAATCTTAAACAAAACAATCTTTTCGTTGTTAAGGTGGTTTTGCTTGTAATTATGAAAGTTTTACTATTTTTGCTGGGATTGAGCGCTTGTCTTTTCACGGCATGTATGGAATCCCAAACCCTGACATTTAAGACCCAGCCCGTTAACCTGGTCGCTTCAGGCCCGTTGTTGGAGGGTGCCAACACTGCCCAAGGTGAATTTATGCCCCAAATAGCGGCTTACCTGCAACAACAGGGCCTTGACGCCAAAAACCTGCAACAGGCAGTACTGAAACAAGTGTCCATCGTATTGCCGGACAGCCTGAATAGCGATCTGCTCAGCGAACTGACCTTTCAAATGGCTGCGGATCAGGTTGATATGCAAAAAGTTGCCGTTTTGAACCCGGTGCCGGCCGCCCAAACCCAACTTTCTCTTAATGTAGCACAGGAACAAAAAAAAATAGCCGACTTGCTTCAGCAGGATAAAGTCCTGTTGGTTGTGGATGCCAACCTGAAAAAGGACTTGGATGCAGATTGGCATAGTCAGGTCATTCTTGAATTTTTGCTAACCATAAAAAAATAATATATCTATGAAAAATCTGGTATTGTGGCTATTTTTCATTTGTTGCACTGTACTTCCCCAGCTCAAGGCGCAGGAAGCGGGTGACAAATTAGTAGGCCTTTGGGAGCCCAGCAATGGCAAAGCGCGTGTCAAAATTGAAAAAATTGGCACTAAATATTATGGTAAAATCGTGTGGCTTAAGGAGCCTAATGATCCACAAACAGGTCAGCCCAAATTAGACAAAAATAACCCGGACGAATCCATGCGCACGGTTCCCCTGAAGGGCTATCGCCTGCTCAAGGATTTTGTCTATGCTGATGGGGAATGGAATGGCGGCACCATATACGATCCCGAAAGTGGCAGCACCTACAGTTGTGTCATAAAGGCAAAGGACGACAATAGCCTTGATATCCGCGGTTTTGTGGGGGTCAAAGCTTTGGGCCGCACGGATGTGTGGAAAAGAATGCAAGTGAAATGACTATGCGCACGTTCAAATTGCCCGTCTTTCCGAACATTGGTGGAGTACAACTCCTCCTCCTTTCCATCACCTTTTTCACGTGGAATGCAGGGCTGGCCCAGACACCGGATTCAAGCAGTGTGGAGGAAGACTACAGCCAGTATGACAACGCCACTTTTACGGATGCCAGCGCCAAGCGTTATTGCAGCCCAAAGATATTTGACTTAAGCCCTCAGCGCTTTGTTTCTTTAGGCTGGGATATGCAATTGCCTTACAACATGCGGTTTTCACTGCCCGGTCGCTATGCGCCTGATCAGGAATTGACCAATGAAGGTGAAAAAGCAACGGCCACCTACACGGGTGGCCTGAGGGCGAGTGCCAACATTCCCGTTGTATCTAAAAACAGCATCGTTTGGCAGATGGGGGCAAATTTTTGGGATGTTCGCTATCGTTTCGATGAGATTATGGAACAAAACGGTGTCGTTGGACTAACCCGCATGCTGGAAAATAAAGGGCTGCGCACCCTGGGACTAAATTCCACGCTATTTAAGCCGCTTAGTGAAAATACCTTTCTTCTTTTTCAGGGAAGCGCCGACCTGAATGGCAATTTTACAGGGGCTGATTTTCAATCTTTACGTTATCTCAGGTATTCAGCCGCTGCTATCTGGGGCCGAAGGCCACATGACCGCAAGCAGTGGGGCATTGGCTTGTCGCGCACCTATCGTGTTGGCGAAATGAATTATATACCTGTTTTTTTGTTCAATTATACGGCTCCGAACCGCCGTTGGGGCGCTGAGATACTGTTTCCGGCGCGCGCACACGTGCGCAGAACCTTCAATCCACGCAATCTGCTTTTGGCGGGCTATGAGTTGGAGGGGCAGAGCTATCGTATCTCAGATCTGTCCACGTCTAATGAGAGCTGGGAAATACGCCGCGGCGAGCTCCGCACGCGTTTGGAGTATCAGCGCCAATTGTCGGGTTTCGTTTGGCTTTCGGTGCAGGCCGGCTGGCGTTATGACTGGTCTTATAACGTGGATGCCCTTGACCAAAATGGCCGCGAGTTTTTTAGAGGATTTACGGGTTCTCAACCCTACAATATGGTCAACCAATTGGGCAATGCGTTGTATTTCAATATAGGAGTACATTTGGTAAGTCCATAGTGGGATAAGTTTCAAGATTGGTTCCACTGCATTAATGCACGCCTGACATCCTGTTCGCTTATTTCCAAAATATCCATGCCAAAGTTTCCATCTGTTGGCACGGCCATTCGCACTTTTCCTGCATTGTTCTTTTTATCCTGTTGCATGTACGCCCACAGTTTTGGGGCAAGGGATATGGGTAAGTGGATGTTTGGGAAAAAACGGGCCACAAGGCTGCGCACGGATTCGTAATTGGATTGGGCAAGAAAGGATTCGCATACCATACCGATAGCAATGGCCTCTCCGTGGGTAAGCGGGGTGTCGGTTTCCAAAAAATGACTTTCCAGCGCATGGCCGATGGTGTGCCCAAAATTGAGCACCATACGAAGACCTTTTTCCAAGGGGTCTTCCTGTACCACATGTACTTTTACAGCAATGGAATGTTGTAGCATGAGGCTCCATTCCGCCGTACCGGATGTGGTATAGTCAACATCGGCCAGCAGGGCCAGCAACTGAGCAGCGCCAATAAAACCGTGTTTGATCACTTCCGCCAGTCCGCTCCGCAATTCCCTCCGGGGCAAAGTTTGTAAAAAAAAAGGATCCACCCACACCGCACCGGGGTTTTTAAAAACGCCAATGCTGTTTTTAACTCCTTGAAAATCAATTCCTAATTTGCCTCCAATGGCAGCATCGGTCATAGCCAACAGAGTGGTGGGTACCTGAATAAAGGGTAAGCCACGTTTCCAGGTTGCGGCACAAAAGCCGCCCAGATCCCCGATAACCCCTCCGCCCACATTAATGACCAATGCCTGGCGATCCAAACCCGCTTGCATCATATATTGCCAAACTTGTGCTGCCGTTTGTAGGTTTTTGTAAGCCTCCCCGGGTGCTATGCTTGCATTGAGCCAGCCCTTTTGGGCCATTTGCTGCCGGAAAGGCTCAAGGCAGTACCGCGCTGTATTTTCGTCTGTCAAGAGGAAGACCTGCGTTGCTGGCGGTAATTGCTGAAGGGCCTCCGTTATAGGCCCAAGTTGGATGTTGTAATCGGGCAAGACAAAACTATGAAGCATGGAATTGAGGCATTGAAACGGAACAAAGGTAGAAAAAGAATCAAAAAATCATTAAAATATAGGCATTTTGCCAAAAAAGCGATTGTTCATTGTACCTTTGCGGGCTATTTTACAACACATGAAAAATATTTCCCTGATACTGAACATCATACTGCTCGCCGCAGTTGCTCATTTGTACTACCTGAACACCAAAAAAACTGCAGTCGCAGGGCAAAACATAGTGCCTCCCGCAAGTGCCCAGAACGGCGTGCGCATTGCTTTTGTGAACGCTGACACCCTGAATGCTAAGTACGAATGGCTGAAACAACAACGCGAAGCCATCGAAAAACGCTTAGAAAGTGCCAGCAACGCCGTGGGGACCAAAAAAGATGCCCTTATGCGCGATGTTGCAGCCTTAGAGGAGCGCGCAGCAGGAGGAAGCCTCACCCGAGCGGAGTATGAAAAAGAAATGACCGCCCTGAAAAGCCGCAGTGAAAAAATACAGGCCGAAGAAGAACGCCTCAGCAAATCACTCGCGGACGAGCAAAAAAAATCTTATGATGAACTCTATGCAAAGGTCGAAAGCAACCTCAAAACCCTTTCTGACCAAATCGGTTATGACTACATCCTATCCTATCAGCGCGGTGGCCAAATCCTGATGGCTTCTGATAGTTTGGACATTACCAATCAGGTTTTGGACCTTCTGAACACAAAAAAATAACAAACACATGAACAAAGGAAAAATGCACCGTTGTTCGTTCTGCGGGCGCGGCGAAGACGAGGTGGTGATCTTGGTTTCCGGTATGGATGGCCAAATTTGTGACCAATGTACGGAAAAAGCACAAGAGATCATTGATAATGAACTGAATAAATCAGGTGTTCGCCCTAAGCACAACGACGAGGCAGCCGAACCCAAAAGCAGCCGATTCAGCGGCCCGCTGCACTTGGTGCCACCACGTACCCTCAAAGAACACTTAGATCAATACGTTATCGGGCAGGACGATGCTAAAAAGGTGCTTTCCGTAGCCGTTTACAACCATTACCGCCGCCTCACACAAGGCCCCAAAGCGGATGATGAAGTGGAAATAGAAAAGTCAAATGTGCTTTTTGTAGGCCAAACGGGTACCGGCAAGACCCTCATGGCCAAAACCATTGCCCGTTTGCTCAATGTGCCATTCACCATTGTGGATGCCACGGTGTTCACAGAAGCTGGCTATGTCGGCGAGGATGTGGAAAGCATTCTTTCCCGATTGCTTCAGGTATGTGACTATGACGTGGAAGCCGCCGAAAGAGGCATTGTTTACATTGATGAAATAGATAAAATTGCCCGCAAACAGGATAACCCCTCCATCACACGGGATGTATCCGGCGAAGGCGTACAACAAGGCATGCTCAAAATGCTGGAAGGTGCCGAAGTATTAGTGCCACCACAAGGCGGCCGCAAGCACCCGGAGCAGAAGTTGGTGAAAATCAACACCCAAAACATTCTTTTTGTGTGCGGTGGCGCTTTTGATGGTATTGAAAAAATCATCGCCCGCCGAGTGAATACCCAGGTGATCGGCTACAACAAAAAACAATCCGAACGTATTGATAAAGAAAACTTGTTGCAATACGTGAGCCATCAGGACGTAAAAACTTTTGGGCTTATCCCGGAACTTGTGGGCAGGCTGCCGGTCATCGTGCACTTAGATCCGCTTGATCTGTCCGCATTGCGCCGCATCCTGATAGAGCCTCGCAATGCCTTGATGCGCCAATACGAAAAGCTGTTTGATTTTGATGGCATCAAACTCTCACTTACACCTGATGCCGTTGATTTTATAGCAGAAAAAGCCCTTGAGTACAAGCTTGGCGCACGTGGGCTTCGCTCCCTGTGCGAAGCCATTCTTACAGATGCCATGTTTGATATGCCCCGCACAGGCAATGACAAAACAGAACGCAAACTCATTATTGACCGCGCTTATGCAGAGGAGAAATTGGATCGCTCCAAAATGGGGCATTTGAGGGCGGCGTAGTACGGATCAATCCTTAAACGGGTGCCTTGGCGTCCACTCCTCCACAGGCTTGAGGTAATCCAATGCCGTACTGGTAAATTTGTTGGCAAATGCATTTTGATGGCGCAGGTAACAGGGCAAATAATGCGCTACTGCGCCTACTGAACTTTTGATCTCCAAGGCTGTGCGGGCAAAGACAAGACGGTGGCAGTGCGCCTCAATGGCCAACCCCACAATGTCATATAAAATATTGAGGTACAATTGGTAATCATGGTTGATGGCCTTGTCATAACCCAAAAAATGTGCCTCCATTTCATCACCATTTTGAATGGTGGTATAAAAAGCCAACAGTTTGCCGTTCAAATAGTAGCCGTACATATTAAAATGCTCGGGCAGATCGCGTTTGAGGGCAGGAAGATAATGCTCGTTGAGGTCCACCATGTTGAAACCCGCATTTTGCGCGATCTCATGGTAAAGGGCGTAAATGCGCGGCAACTCCCGCTGGATATCTGCAAGGTTCAGTACGCGTTTTTCAATGCCATCCAATTTTTTAAAAGCGCGCTTCGCTCTTGTCCTATACTTGGTTGACATGGACTGCAAATAGGCGTCAAAATCAGCAAAAGGCAGATCCATGATCATGTTGGGCTGTATGTCAAACTCAACAAATCCCTTGTCTTTCAATAGTTCGCGCGGTGCTTTCTGATCTTCATCCAGGTCTTTGACCAAAATAGCCGGTATTTTGCCTCCCTCGCTTTCAAGAATGCGGATCAGATCCACCAAAGCTTTTTCCAAGTGCTCGGCGGCCTGTTTGGGGTCAACTTTAGTGGTGTCAAAATAATAACCATGTGTGCCGGTGAGCAGCATATTGCCACAGATCAGAATGTCAGCAGATACGAGGCTGGCAAAACGCTTTTTGAGCCATTGGAACAGGGAATCAAAAAAACACGGGTTTTTGGTGCTTTCGGTTTCCGATTCATTGATGTTTTCATCCGCTTTAAACTGCTTGATCTGGCAAAGGGCTACGCCAACAGGCTGTTGATCCGCGTAAAAAACCAGGTAGCCAAAGCGCATGCCTATGGGTGGATTGGCTTCCAGAACGCTCAAATAAGCCCGCTGCAAGAACAAGTTGTGGGGCGGCGCAGCGCTGTCCCAATCTTGTCCTGCTGCCTGGATAGATCGGAAAAAACTAAAGCGGAGATTCATCACCTGAGGTGCAAGCGGTTGGGAATCAAGGGTTTTTGAAGGATGCGCGAGGAGCACTATAAGTATATGGTTGTGGGTTACAGGTTAATGGTGGCCAATCTGATTGGGCCTGTGTGCATTATCGCTTGTTGATACGCTATTGCTCACCCCTTGTTGATTTGCCATTTTTTTATTTCTTCCAGCGCTGCATGCTCATCGGCCCATCCCATGAGGGTCATCACACCGAGGCCATCATAATACAAAAAGAATTGCTCTATGATATGTCGGGCCGCACTATAATCGCGCTGAAATTCCTGCCAATTTGTCGCTGTCAAGATGCGTTTTTCAGGATCAACGGGTATGGCCAACACTTTGTTGTCCCATTCGCCGAGGTCTTTCAGCATCAGCAGGCCAATTGGCTTTACCGCAATAACCGTACCCGTCGCCAAATGTTCAGCCAAAACCAAAATATCCAAGGGGTCACCGTCGCCACCGCGACCTTTGTCCATTTTGGTAGAGGGGACAAAACCATAGTTGAGGGGATAGGAGAGGAAGTTGACCCGTCGCAGCTGGCCATTGCGCACATCTGGCTCGAAGCGCAATGCTGTTTTGTTGTATTCGTACTTCGTATTGGTGCCAGCGGGTATCTCAATGACGGCTTGCAGTTGTCCGGCTGCATCAAACGAAGGCAAAGCGAGGTGATTCATAACAGTTGGGGAGAATAGGGCTAAAATTGAATGTTAAATGTGCTTCCTTCCGAGGCGCTACTGTTCACGCCAATGGATATCTGGTGCAAAGTAAAGATACTTTTTACCAAAGAGAGGCCAATACCGCTGCCTTTAAGATGGCGGTTTTGCGCACTTCGAAAAAAAGGCTCAAAAATGTGGGGCAAATCCTTGGCCGGTATGCCCGGGCCACGGTCCGAGATGGCTATTTGGTGGCGTCCATCTGCTTGAAAAAAAGCAAGTATCCGCACCGTGCGATCTGGCGAATACTTCACGGCATTTTCCGCAATATTTAAAAATGCCATACGCAGTAAAGATTCATTTCCGGTGATGTAAAGCGACTCTTCCGAGTCATCCGGCATATTTTGGAGCTCAAGGGTGCATTTGGCATCCGCATTCCTTTTGAGCAATTGCTCACGCACTCCCCACAGCAGTTCATCCAGTCGAATGGGCTGCATATTGGTTGGTGCAGCGCTGTTGTGTATGCGTGAGAGTTGAAGCAGTTTTTCTTCCAGATCACTGATGTGGTAAAGGTCATCGGAAATGCTGCGCAGTACACGTTCGTATTCGGTGGCGTCGCGCTTGCGCTGTAAAGCCACGTCTATTTGGGTGCGCAGTACGTTCAGCGGGTTTTTGAGCTCGTGCGAGACATTGGAAATAAACATGCGTTGTGCCTGGAAGGCTCGTTCTACGCGTTCCAGCAGGCGGTTAAAGGTGATGGCCAAACGTTGCAGTTCATCCTTGTTTTTATTGATACCTATGCGTTGTGCCAAATTGTCCGTTTGAATGGCATCCACCTCGTTCATCATCCGGCTTAAGGGGCGTAAGGCTTGCCCTGAAAGGATCCAACCTGTGAATGCCATAAGGATTAATCCAATCAAAAAACTGACAATCAATATGTTGCGTAGTTTTTGTAAGGGGCTTGCATCACAATATCCTTCAATAACTATAACAAAGCGACGACCATTTTCGGCGTTAAAGGACTGACCCAATGCGTGCAAATTGTGATACATGAAGCGCACCTCATCCTCCAAAAAAGCGTCCTGAATGGTTTTGAGTGGCACGGGTGCTACCTCGGGATGCAGGCTGAACACGCGCTCATAATTGTCATTGAAAATGCTGATGTTGTCAGCGTAGGGTAGGGGGCCCTCATCTGGCTCGGGCCAGTTAGTAGGTAGTTTTTTTAAGGTGGAAGGGTCGCGAAGGGCCGTTTGGGCCGTCATGTTGGCCTTGATGCGCAGACCCTGAAAAAAGCTGTCCTCGGTGCTATCCTTGAATAGCACGTAGGCAAAAAACAAAACCGCAGCCAGCACCGCAGCCGCAATCAATAAAAACAACAAGGTGAGTCGGCTACGGATTTGCATGAAAAATGGCCACGCACAATTTTTTACAAAGATATTCCATTTTGTTTTTACGGTGGTATTGAATTTTCAAAAACTCATCCTATCTTTGCACCCGCTTTGAAAACAGGGAGAGATGTCCGAGTGGTTTAAGGAGCACGCCTGGAAAGTGTGTATACGCCAAAAGTGTATCCGGGGTTCGAATCCCCGTCTCTCCGCCCTTTTTTTCTGATGCCTGCACATCAATATCATGATTGTTAAAATTGCCGAAGGCACACTGAAAACTAAATACGGCGATTATCAAGAATACCTTTTTTATGACGGCCAAAAAGAAATCATTGTACTCGTAATGGGCGAGTTGCGAGGTGCCAGCGATGTGCTTTGTCGCGTACATTCTTCCTGTATTGCAGCCCACTATTTCAACAGTATTGAGTGTGATTGTCGCGAAGAAATGGAAATTTCGCAACAAATGATTCAGGCGGCCGGACGTGGTATTGTGATTTGGTTAGATCAGGAAGCTAAGGCCAATGGCCATTTTGCCTTGTTGAAAAGCAAACCTTTGCTTCGGGAAGGCCTTACCCAAACAGAAGCATACGAGGCCGCCGGGTTCAAGCGTGATGCCCGGGATTTCACCCGTGCTGCCGAAATCCTGCATGAACTTGGTGTGGTATCCATCCAAATGTTGACCAATAACCCTAAAAAAATAGAAAACCTGAGCCGATTGGGCATACAAGTGGCGGGTATTCGGCCTATTCATGTGGATGCAGGAGATAATCATACCCTGCGTCAAACCCTGGAAGGGAAAAAGAAAGAAGGGCATCTGCTCTAAAAAAGCACTGAATTAACACAATTGATACTCCGGCGTCGCCATCAACTGGATGAGGGTGGTCTTGATGCGCTGCTCCCTACTACTTCTATCTGTATATTTTTTCAACACCTCCACTGGGACAGGTGCGGCCACTTGCCAGCAAAATGCGGCAATGCGGGCATCCAAGTCTTGCTCGGGCACATCGCGGAAAAGTTTCAATACGGCGGGCCAGTCAATATCGGCTCCTATGCGTTGGCGGCGTGGTAAGTCCGCTCCTTGCCCCATTTGCTGATCGTCGTCGTCTTTGGTATTCAGATCAAAGTCGCGTTGTCCGTATATCATTTGGGGCATACGCATGCGCAGCAGGAGTGAGCCAGAATCAATCCAGCTTTGGCCGCCGGGCCAGCCAGCCACGTTGGGCGGGTAAAAAAGTACCTGGCCGAGTGCGCGCTGGAGCACCAATTGTGATTCAGGCTTTTCCAATTCCATGGGCAATGTGCGGCGCAAGCCCACTAATAGTTCCACGGGTGATTTTATTTTGCTTCCAATGTTTTCGGCGTCATAAAACCAGGGGGACAGGGCTATGGCATCCAACAAGGTCATGATCTGGTAGCCGGAGTCATAAAAACGGTCGCCCAGTTCGCGGATGCGCCGATCATGCGGAGCCTTGTGCTCGTTGACTAAGAAGCGGTACAGCTTTCGGGTGATGAAGTAGGCGGTTTCCCGTTTTTCCAATAAAATATCCAGCACATCATCGCCCTGAAAGTAACCCGTTTTGCCCAAAACAGTCTTTTTCCCGGTGTCGTGATCGCGCTTTTTGAACACAAATTCGCCATTGAGGCGAAAGCCCCAGCCCGTAAACGCCCTTGCGGCCTCTTTGATGTCCTCTTCCGTGTAATGGCCTCGCCCGAGGGTGAAGAGTTCCATGACCTCGCGGGCAAAGTTTTCATTAGGATGCTCTTTTTTGTTTTGTTGGTTGTTTAAGAAGGCCAACATGGCGGCTGATTTGGAGATGCCGCGCAGCAGGTCTTTGAAATTGCCGAGGGCATGTTCGCGCACGATCTGCAACAGCTGTTGCTGGTACAGGATATTAATGTTTCGGCTGGCGAAATGCCCATGCCAAAAGAAGGCCATCTTTTCGCGGAGCTGGGCTTTACTCGTGGCCATTTCATTGATCCACAGGAGGTTAAGATTTTTAAGGTTTTCCCTGCTTTGTTTCCGGGCCTGTTTTTTTTCTGCGGGGTCGAGGTCTCTTTTTTCTTGTTTGCCCAATTCTCCCACACCCATAAACAAACCTTTTATAGCATTGTCCGCAACGTCAAAATGCAGCGGAGGGGCAGCCGAATCGGCTTTCATACGGGCCCATGAAGCTTCGGGTGATAATTTTGTCCAGTCGGCCCATTTACGGGTATCAGGACCAAAACCAAAACGCCATAACAAATGTAGGAGCATAAAATGAGTTTATTTATAGTGGGGTGGGTTAGCAAAGCAGGCTTTTAGACAATGACAAACCTGCTGCGTTTATTTTGTATTGCCTAAAAATTCTTTATCCCGAATGGCCACAAGATTCTCCCCTTCTTTTTGCATTCCACAATGATTCGCTACCTTCGCACGGCAGAATGTTTAAACCTGGTTCTTATATTGCATTTTTTTCTTATTCAACGCTATGGCAATGGCGCTGGTGCCTGATTTTTATTTTTTTAAGCCCGGTATGCTCCATGTTGTATGCACAGCCTACAGAGGAGTCCATACAAGCCACCATTGATGTGGATACCTGGTTGGAGCAGGCATTGCACACGGATTCGGATACGGAAAAAATGCGCCTGGCAGATCAAAGCCTAAATGTTGCGCGCAACATGCGCTATGATGGGGGGGGTGCTGCGCGCCAGTATCATACTTGCAGAACTGGCCGCCCGAAGCAACAATACAGATCAGGCGCTCCAGTATTTTCTGGAAGCGGAGGCAAAGGCCAAGTTATTGAAGAACCAGACTGCCCTTACCCGTATTCATATTGCCCTGGGTGATCTTTTTTGTGCCGAAAAACTGTATCCCAATGCCGCTCGCTACTATACGGAAGTGATCAAAAATGAGCCTTCCAATATCGCCATTTGCGAAAAACTGGCTGATGCTTATTTGGCCGACCTGCGCTTTGACTCGGCAGAGGTATATTACAAACGTTTGATTGCCAATTACAGGCAAACTCAGCACTATCCGGGCATGGTGCGCATTTACCAAAAAATTGCTACGGTGTATGATCAGCATGGCAATGCGGGCAAAAGCCTGTATTACTACCTGCCCATAACCACACTGATAAACGATCATGGCTCCAAAAGCGAACAGGCCATGCTCTACAATAACCTGGGACGACAATATGTGGCCCTTCGCGATTTCAAAAAGGCTGTGGAGTATTTCCAGCGCGCAGAAGATCGCTGTTCCTACGTGCCCTGTGAACATCCTGAAGTAATGTACACCAATTATGCCGTGGCACTTTTTAACCTTGGGGACAGCCCGCAAGCGCTTGAATACCTTAAAAAAGCAAGAAAGTTGCTACAAGAACAAAAAGACACGCTTGCTTTGACCAAGTTGGAAAACTTGGCCGCTAATATTACCCTAAACAGCAATGACACCTACAATGCCCTAAAATTTAATGAAACAGCGATAGAATTGGCCAGGAAGGTAAAGTCCAAGCCCGATTTAGCAAAGGCTTACGAAACAGCAGCCAATATCCATCAGGAATTGTATGATTTTGAAAAGGCCATTTATTATTATCGGCAATACCTTACCCTACAGGACAGCCTTTTGTTGGAAGAGCAGCGCAGGCGCGAAAAAATAGAACAACAACGGACCCGATTGGTGGGGCAGGAAGGGCAGGTCAAATACCTGATTGCCAGTAAAAACCTCAGCGAAGCGGAAGCGGAACAGCGCAAAATAAATGAAGACCGCCTGAAATTGAGCAATCAAAAGTTAGCATTAGAGAAAAAACAGGCTGAAGATCAGGCACTTATACTGCTTAAACAACGGCAGGTGGACTCTGTTGCCTTTGCGGAGCAGGCCCTGAAAGCACTTAATTTGGAACAGCAGGCCCGTCTGGAACAACAGCGCGCGAGCGCCGAAAAGGAAGCCCTTATCAATGAAAACCTGCGCCGTCAGGCCGATATTGATCGCGCCCAAAGCCATGCCGATAGCCTTGCATCGGCGCAGCAACTGGAGGTGTTAAGCCATGCCAATGAGGTTGCCAATTTGGAACTCCAAAAGAAGGAAATTTTTCAACGCTATGCCTACTGGTTAGGCGCCTTGCTTTCCCTCATCCTGCTCTTGTTGGGGGTGGGTTGGTTGTTGGCTCGTCGGGCAGGACGCAGATTGCGCAGGCAAAACCACCTGATCAAGGAGCAAAACCTCGAAATTCAGGAGGAACGCCGCAAAAGCGACACCCTTTTGTTGAATATTTTGCCAGAGGAAATAGCCGCAGAACTCAAAGGCAGAGGCTATGCCTCGCCACGCAAATACCCTTCTGCCACCGTTGTATTTACTGATTTTGTCAATTTTACCAGTCTGTCCTCCACCCTTACGCCGGAGGAACTGATTGACGAGCTCAATGAGTGCTTTTTGGCTTTTGACGACATTTGTGACAAGCATGGGTTGGAAAAAATCAAAACCATTGGTGATGCCTACATGTGCGCGGGCGGCATACCCGTGCCCAACGAAACGCATGCAGAAGATGCCGTTCGGGCCGCATTGGAAATGATGCAATGGCTTAACGAACGCAACAGCACCAACAAAAAAGCTGTTTTCCGTGATATGCGTATAGGCGTGCACACGGGGGCTGTGGTGGCTGGCGTGATCGGCAAAAACAAGTTTGCTTTCGATATTTGGGGTGATGCCGTCAACTTAGCCGCCCGGCTTGAGGAAAATGGCACGCCCGGCCGCGTCAATATCTCCAAAAGTACCGCCGAGATTATTGAAAACAAATTTCGATTGGAGTATCGGGGCCAAAAAGAGGTGCACAACAAGGGCTTGGTGGATATGTATTATGTAAATTAAGCTGTGCTCACCTAAGCCAAATGCCGGACAAATACACTTAATCTTTCAGGATTTTATGCCTTTCCACCTGGTTTTCGTGCTTTATTTCCACCCAATAAAGACCTGTGGGAAAAGTGGAGAGATCAAGATAGTTCCCTGCGTCTTTGGTGTTTAACGACATCAAACGCCCGGAAACATCGAATATTCGTATGGATTCAACTTTTTCCAAAGGGCCTTGCAGAACCAATCTGCCTTGTGTAGGATTTGGCGACAAATGGAAAATATCTCGCTGGAAACTGACCTTTTGCACATCCGAATATTGTGCCCCGCCGTCGTTGTCCACTTGTTTCAAACGATAATAGTTGTCGCCTTTATTGGGTTTTTGATCCCAATATTGATAGTTGCCCGGGCCTTTGGCTGCTATTTTGCCAAGGGCAGAAAACAGGATGCCATCACTGCTGCGCTCTACGTCAAAATGCGCGTGATTGCGCTCGTTTTCAGTATTCCATTCCAATTTAACTTGTTGGTTGTCTGTTTTTTGTGCGGAAAAGTAAGATAGTTCTACCGGAGCGGCACCCGTAACGCTGAAATTATGGACAACAGTGGTGCCTTGATAGGTGACTTCCCATTTCCAGCTTCCATTGGGGCCGTTGGACGGTAGCGTCCAGGACCACCACCACCAGGAGGCATCATATGTGTCCGGCGAAGTATGTGACCAGCTCTGCCATACTGAATTGTCTGGTTTCCTAATTTTCATATTCGAAACATGGCCTACCGTTTGGTCATGATAGTATGCTGCAAAATACCCCAGGCTGCCTACGGTATAAGCGTTGGAAAAGTTGGGTACCTCGTTATTGGTTGGGCAACCATGTGAAGGAGGAGAACTGTGGGTCAGCGCCGTATTGATGGTAGGCTCGCGATAGGGCTTTTGAGCATTCCACCAGCTTTGGCCGTTTTGGCCATTGCAGGTGCCTGAATAGGGGTCAATGAGGTTGGAGCGTTGGTAAGGCAGTTGGCTATAAACTTCAAAATGCAGGTGTGGCCCTGTGGAGCAGCCTGAACTGGCCACTACGCCAAGGTATTCGCCCACAGATACGGTTTCGCCTATGTTTTTGGTGGTGACGGAGTTCTTTTTTAAATGCCCATACCAAGCGATGGATCCATCGGAGTGTTGCACATACACGGCATTCCAATTGCCGGAGCAGGCACAATGGTCGTCATCATTGCCGTCAAATTTTCCGATGATGGTACCCGCTGCACCGGCTATTACTTCTACCAGATTGTTGGTGACCATATTCCAGGGAAAGGGCCAGGTAAAAATATCGGTGCCATTGTGGCCATTATAGGTTCTGGCGCCACAATTATAATCTTCTAAGCCACCGGTTTCATCCTGGTCCACATAATTGCTGATGCCGTAGTAACTGTTATAATTGAGTCCATTTGCTGCCTGCAAAGGCCATTCAAAATTGACTACCGCACGGTCATGTGTTTGGGGCAACTTGCCCTCACGGGTCAGGGTCTCCACGTTCTGAGCCAAATACAGTGCTATGACCTGTCGCTCTTCTTGTGAAAGGCACTCGTTTTTGGGGAAAATGTATGCCCCACCCCCATGGGGGGCTATCTGGGCTGGTATTTGTGCTGTGGCGTAAAAAGTGGCAAAAAACAGGCAAAAAACGAAGGTGAATGTTGATTTCATGGCAAAATGTAAAACGTGAAGAAAAGAGGCGATAAAAGTATGGGATTTAAACTAAATGTAAATAAGTATTTACCGCTTCAATATTTCCTCCATACTTTTCAACAGTTCCTTGCCTTCTTTTGAAAATTTGATGCTAAGGTTTGGATTGAGGATAAAGGAAAAATTGTCCGCCATGATCTCATCCGGGTGAATGATATAGCCCGTGTTATCGCGTATTTGGCGGAAAAAATCGGTCATTTTATCCATGACCAGGGTAGGGCTGTATCCGTCCTCCTGGGTTTGTACGCCCCAGTTGCCGTTTTCTAATTTTTTGATTTCAAACAAGTTGAATTCCACATAACTAAAAAAGACATCCTGCCCGGGCTGGTAGCCTACAGATTTGGAATAAATGATGGGTATGGCTTCCGTGATGCTGCCATCCTCCTTGCGAAGGCTGATTTTTTGGGCATAATCCACGCCATCAGGATTGAACAATACCCTTCGGGCCAACATGGGCGGCAGTTCCAGTTTGTCCATACCGATGCTTTCAAAACCGATAAGCCGATACAGCTCGCTGCGTTTGGCCGGGTTGATACGGGAATAAACATGAAACAGTTCATGCGCCATGGTAGTGCCGAAAGGGTTGGTTTTGCGCCGTTCCAGTTCGTCTTTTGGTATGATGATGCACTTTTCACGGGTGTACCATACGCCTTCGCCATAATGGGTGCCTTTGGTCTTGATAAGCCTCAGGGTGTCAGGGAAAATATTGGGGGAGCACTCATTGGCACCTTTAAACAGCTTTTCCATGATGCGTTCCAGGAACTCGGTATCTTGATCGGTAAAGTTTTCCACATCGTGTTTGAGGAAATCAACATACCGGGCCACCAATTGCTCGCGGGCTTCGTCGGCCAGTTCGCGGCGCATTTGTATGGACATTTCGGAGGCAGTGACCTGCCCAAAATAGTTGTCCGTAACATCCGTTGTAATGGCTTTGGCCGCTTGCACGCTATCCAAAAACAGTACGATATGCTTTGGGTCAAGTTTTATAAACGAACTCGGTGCGCGTTGCGCCTGGCAACTTTGGGCAGTGAAAAAAGCCAAAAAGGTGTAAAGAAACAAGGTCGGTCTTGTAGGCATGGCTGACGGGATTGTCCGCTTGTACTGAAGGACGAATCAAGGGCAAAGAAAGGCAGTTTTGGTGGACAACCCAAATGGTATTGCATATCCTGTGCTGAACATACGAGGGCAGTCCTGTTGACTGAAGGGCAAAAAGATGCTTACTTTGCGTACTGTTGGTGTCAAACCGACTGTCTGCAAGACTTAAGTCAACGGCATTGGCTCGGTGCCAACGGCGAAGTCACTCATCAAAAAAATATACAGCAATCAACTTTTCAACATAATACAAATCATCAGAAGAAACAGATATAGAATGAATAGGCACCATGTCATGGTATCTATAAGATATTGTATTTGTGCAGTATCTATAGAATTCTTTGAATATCAATATAGGTACAGGGTTGCCAAATGGATTTATAGGGTATTCTTCTTTTCTATAAAAGACGTTTTTTTGATATTCGAAGGAAAAATTTGCAAAATTCTGAATGTTCACGGTATCCTTATTAATCAAATACATTAATTTTGCTTTTTTGTTGTCCTCAGATTTAAATATGGAATCTCCTTTCACAATAAATTTGAAAGAGGGCAGCGTTGGCAGTGAATCCATATATACCTGCTTCACAAAATCCATTTCTGATGCAGTATGGTTATATTCTACCAACAAAGAACAACTAATTGGAACCATATTTTTACCTACCGAGTAAGTATATCTCATGCCAGCGCTGTCCACCCTTAACAAAAAATTGTTCATTCCTCTATAGGTTGTATCATCGGCTTTATAATATTGAAAGGTTCGATATTCCTGCTCCGTTTCTTTAGGGTTTATATCGTTCTTTACAACATAATAAGATGTGTACAAATACAAACTACATCCTTTCTGACAATAGGATATTTGATGTTGAAGCAATGAGGTAACAAAGAACACAAATAACAATCTAATGGATGCTTGAAATAACATATATTTAGTCTCTTTTAAACTGTTCTTTTTCACTGGCGCGCTTATCCTCAACTTTTTCATGGGTATATTGATGCCTTATAATCTCCCTTGTTGGCGCGATGCTCCCAAGCCCACCCACAAGACGCTTCCGATGAGCATTTAGCCCTGACGGAATGGTCAGGATGATTGGGAAGCGCATGGAGCGTGGAACTTTAGGAACCAAGTGCCAGCAGGGACGGAGCGGCGAGCGATCTTTAGGAACGTCTATTAGGCAAGGGGGCTTCCAGTGGTTTGGAACATTCGGGATTAAGTTACGGCATAACCTTGCATATCCATCCGCACATGATGCGGCTGAAAGCCAACAACGATATCGCTTTTGGGAATACCTCGTTTGATTAGTTGCTCACCAATACGCAAATCGGTACCGTCATGCTGCAACCAGACCCGTCCATTGGGTTTAACATCCAAATGGGCAAAACTCGCATAATAGTATTTTGTGCCTTCCCAACCAACATAAAAGAGCAAGTAATGCCCATGTTCATCGTCTGTTATTAATTGATTTTCAATGCCTCCATCCTGCTCTGGGGACATAGATGCAATTTCGACAATGAGATCGCGAACTATCTTTTTATATTTTGCTACTTTATCCATTGGACAAGGGTATTATTGATTTCGTTGTAAACAACTATATTAATTTGACGCTTTTTTGCAAGTTTCAGAAAAAATGGGTCATCAAAGAAGCGATTGAAAAAACTCTCTGGCATAGCCAGAAACAAGGTTCTTTCGGGGTCTTCATCTTCCAAGGCTGTAAGATACACAACGAACTGGCCAACCGCATCTTCAAACTCGTCGAGGTCAGAGGTCCCGCCGAAAGTTTTTATTTCAACCGCAATCTTCTGGTTGTTCCGCTCAGCACCGATAAACATTTCCTGTTCCAAGCCGAGATCAATATAACCACGTCGTCGCCCGATACGGATCCGATACGGATCATGAGTGATAAGCCAGCCTTCTTTTTCTAAAGCTTCCCTGACATTGTTGTGAAATTTATCTTTAACCATACGAAACTTTTGATTAGTACAAAGGTACGATTTTTTGCGCAGATTGAAGTTTCAAATACAACAGATTGCCCATTCCCGGTGGCTTTTCTGTACAACAAATAACCCCTAGTTGGCGCGATGCTCCCAAGCCCACCCACAAGACGCTTCCGATGAACATTTAGTCCTGACAAATGGTCAGGATGATCGGAAAGTGCATGGAGTGTTTAACTTTAGGAACCCCGCGCGAGCGAGGGGACATAGCACGCTACATAAACCCTATTGGCATATCAGCTGCTGCCCAGTCTTCAATATGTAAATTTGGGAAAAAAGTAAAGTGTTTGACATTGTTTGTGACCATGGTCAATCCATAATACAAGGCTGTAGAAGCTAATAGCACATCAAAATTGTCATGCATAGGAGTCCCGGCGCGTTCTAAACGAACTTTCTCAGCCGCAAAAATATCAAGGGTGCCGGATAAAGGCAGGACATTGATGGTTTCCGCAAACATGTTAACAGCGGTATGAGCCTGATCGGGGAAGGGGCTTTTTTCTGCACCAAATTTTAATTCTGCCAGCGTTATTTCGGAAATATAACAATTGTCAAGCCCTACAAAAGCTATTTTTTCATGTATCCGATGTTTGCTTTTGAGCAAAAAAATGACAATATTTGTATCCAAAAGGTATTTTTTCATAGGCTTTCAAGGTTTCGGTTAAAAACACGTGCCTTGACGATATCCTCAATGACGGATTCCGCACTTCTATGATCCTTCCATGCACCATACAAGGAGTTTAGACGAGCAAGTCTCTCCGTTTGGGAATGAGATGAATGATCTTCCACCACTTTTTTGATTTCAACGTAATTGAGCGTCTTCAAGAACGTCAGAAATGCCATCAAATGGCGGTTATCTACGTTAAGGGTTATTTCATTCATGGTGAACTTATGTTAAGTTTGGGACAAAGATAGGGTTTGGCACCCATTTTTGAGGATTTTTCCTTTTTTATCGGATGCAATTTTCCCGCATCCGCAGGTACAAGTTTTGAGCGAATTTCGCTTCGCCCATTATGGTATAACCATGCCGTTATTTTGTCACTAATCACCAAAAGTGTACCACTTGCAAATTGCCTGACTGATCTCGTTGATTAAGCCGTGAGAGGCGGACTTGTCCCCGACTTTCTCTGGTCGGGGCAGGCTCTGATGGAACAGTCAGGAGCCGTCGCGCCAGCGCGGCTGTAAACGGCAGGAGGTCTGAACCTGGCGCCAGCGGCGACACCGCGGTATCGGCGGTATCGGCTAAATCGGCGTTCCAATTCCATCAACAATTTTTTATTAAAAAACGCCGATACAATGGATACCATTGGTACCGCCGACAAGTTTGAGTTGTCCGACGACCGCGAGCGGCTTGGCGAAGCCGTCGCGCTGCCTGTCCCGATGAACATTTAGTCCTGACGAATGGTCAGGGTGATCGGGAAGCGCATCGAGCGTGGAACTTTAGGAACCCCTGAGCCAGCGAGGGGGTTAGCCTTGCGCATTAGTGCTGTTGTTAGTCCGACCGTGCTTGGTAATTCGCTGTTGTTGTGTGTGTTGATGTTTAGGAACGTCGCGCCAGCAAGGAAATTTTATTTTTTATTTTCTCTTTTTATTTCTAACAATTGCGTATAGTAAAACAATAATAAGTCTATGTTAACTCCAGGCTTCAACGCTTGTTCATAAAAAATACAATTTATTTCACTTACATAGGTTAAACGGATAATAAACCGTACACGTTTAGTCTCAATTTGTTTGTTTTCGGCATTTTTGGGAATTATTTTTTCTAAAAGTATTCCTTCCAATATCAAAGAGTCTTTGGGATCAAAAATTTCGTAATTTGCTATTTTAACCTCTTCATGCAGCGGTAATCGAAATTTGATTTTATCGCCGATCTGGCAATTTTTAATATTAGTAAGAACATTTTTTTGACTTAATTGATTCATATCTTCTTGTTCTTTTGCATAAACCTGATCTATTCTTCTAAATTCAGCACGGATTGCTGCGAAAACTGATTCTTTATTGTAATTCCTATTATTCAATTTTAGGTGTAAGGCAAAGCAAATAAACCACAAATCCATTCCATGGTTTATTTGCTTGAAATAAACATACAAATCCTTGGATTGAACAGAGTCTTCAATTAATTTATTTACCTCGTGTTCAAATTTACGAAAATTATACAATATCGAATCTTCCGAAGCATTTTTAAACTGCTCCAAATCGGCCTTTTCTACTTTGGTCTCAACTTTTTCCAGAAAATTAGTCAAAGGGTCGGGCTGAAGCCATTGACAAGTAAAAAATAGCATTACTAAACAACACAAATATGTGTTTCTATTGTCAGTAAACATATTAATATAATTCATGTAATTATTTTTTCTCTTCGCCAATGTAAATACTCGTTTTGTCTGTAGCTCTATGACTAGCATCCTTGTGGACATCCCACCACCTGTAATTCATGCCACGCGGGTTCACGTGTTTATAATATGCAATATTAAATCTTTTAATAAAATCAAACTCTTTAGTCACAAGGAATATATCCATATTATTATTTATTGCATACGGAATATCTCCAAAATATTCTATCCCTCTAAATGTATTATCATACCAATTTGACAACTTCGAATCATAGTCTCCTGGGTGAGTATGTATTACACTATGTCTTTTCCAACCATAGTCCTTTTCCAAATCAATATTATTCACAATTAACTTGGAGTAGAGTGGGTCTACGTCAACTGAAGCCCCCTTATATTCTTTAGGTTTTCCAACACCAGTACTTCCTGGCATTAACACTTCAAATGATTTAATGATTTACCATATTTGTCTGTTAATGTTTTTTTGAATAGACTCATAGTAAATTCAACATCTTTAATTTTAGGCCTATTTTCAACTCCCCAGTCATGATATAATTGTGTCTCTGCTTTTGATAGAAAAAATCCAAATTCATTTTCTCCGGCATCCTTACTCAGTTCGCTTTTGTATGCTACCGCACTCCATTCCTTAAGCCAATCATGGTACCAATTTTTATGTTTTAAATTATTTTTAGCTATCTTAATCGTTTCTTTATTAGAAATAACTCTTATTTCTGTAGATTTGCCCGACTTGCCAATAAAAGCACCATCAGCAGCATAGTACTCCTCTAACCCATCCAAATCCACCGCCCAAATAGGTTTGTTCCCTGCAAACTGATAAGGTGTGTACCACGGGTACTGACTCGTGATCGGATCCACGCTCAAAAACCGCCCCGCCCTGGGGTCGTATATCCGCATCCCGTAGTCCTGCTGATTATCATCCCCCTTTACCTCGTCATCGCCTTCCTTGCCATTGACACCGTAGCGGTGGTCATAGCCGAGGAGGCTGTACTGGCTCTAATCAATGATGAAAACACGATATGGGTTTAGATCTATTTTTCCTATTTGAAGTATGTCGCTTTCAATATATTGATAGTAAAAAGAAATATTATTTGACATGTATTCGCTTTTTCCTCTTGCTTTTGGTAAAGTTAATACTGACAACATAATTGTGCCATTTAATTTTGCGATATTGCTGTATTGATCTAAAAGGGTTTTATCTTTTACAAGGCACAAAAATTCGTCACTTGTAAAGTAATTATTTTTTTGCAAAGATAAGACGGTTTCTATATTAATGATGCTATCTGACAATGAAGCGTCCTGAGAGAAAGGCATCTTAGGAATTGTTGATAATTTGAAATTTTGCGTTAAGTTTTCAATATTGCCATATTCAAATAAAAATATTATATTTGCCAATGCTTGGCCTTCAATACTTCTAAAGTCTATCATATTACCAATAGATATTTTTTTAAGAAAAGAGTTTACTGATTTAAGATTAAATGAATCTTTATTTTTATTAAATAAGTAAAAATAATTTAATAGAAAAAAATCTGAAGGATAATGACTTGTCAATCCTTCGCTTTTCCAAGCTGGATTAATTGCCACATGTGAAAAAAAATTATATGAAAAATCTGAGTTATATTTTGCAACTTCAAAAACAGTATTGTTTTTTCGATCAAAAAATTTTACATTTCTATTTCCTGAAGAGGTCGAGACCTGTAAATTACTTAGTTGGTTTTCTTTTTTGTTACATTGGCATTGTAACAAAAAAACTACAGAAGCTATTCCCCAAAACCAGATAATCAAAATATTACGACCTATTGAATACTTCTGAAGTACGTAAATAATAGCATTAATCATTTTTTATTATATTTTTCTTTGAATTTAGCACTAAAATTATCTTTTATTCTTATCGAAGGTTTAAAATATTTTTGAATTTTTAATTTATCTCCCGATAAAAACGCAAATACTTCTGGCGATTGTTGAAAAGGAAAAGCTGCATTTGCCCGCATTGCCCCACTTTGCATTATATTTCCAGAAGAGGACATAGTTCCACCAGCATGTTCATAGCAAGGGTCCCCCGTATGGCAAGCATTATTCAAAACATTGTGCCCCATTTCATGAATAGCTGTAATGCCAATTTGTATCATTTTATCATCTTTTGCATTATATATCTTCTGTAATTCTTTCTCTTTTTTCTTATATTCATCATCCCCTGTTGACAGGTATCGCCTATAGGAACCACTTGAATACGGAGTTAGGGTAGCGACCCCGACCTTATCAGATACATTAGTTTCAGTAAATGAATATCCGTATAATGTATTTTCATTACTTTTGGTGAAAATTTCATTTTTCACAATACTTAATTTATTAATATTGTTACCCTCACCAATGTAAATTATTTGATCTGTTGGGTCTAAAAGAGAAACATCAATAGCGCCCTTTTGGCCGTCATAACTTAATACTTTTACTTGCGCATTAATATTATTGTGGCTTAATATAAAATTGCCTCCAAATTCTAAACGTTTAACATCTGTTTTAGACAGATGTGTTTTTCCAGTTAGAATGAAATAAACTATATTGTCCTTACCGTCAGGATCCAATTGTAAAATTGGATTGTTACCATTTGATTGATAAGTAGAGAATGAAGGGTATTTGACACATGATGGGTCTACACTCATCCACCTACCAACCCTCGGATCCAAAATCCTTCCTCCAAAATCCACTTGATTATCATCCCCCTTTACCTCGTCATCGCCTTCCTTGCCATTAAAGCCGTAGCGGTGGTCATAGCCGCCGAGGCTGTACTGGCGGCGCAGGCCCAGGTCGCTGCTGCCGGGCATGAGCATGCCAAAGGGAGTTCCTTACAGGACAGGCCTGCTGCGAAGATAAGACAACCGCGTCATACCATTGTATGGCGGTGCCGTTATTTTCGTTGCGGGCCATTTTTCGGTCGGAAATGACGGCCAGGACGTTGCTAAGGGCCTGTCCCGAAAATCGGGATGGTTAGTGAGCTCATATCGCTTCCAGCCGCGGCGAAGGGCGTAGGTGCTGGTGTCCGGGCGGTGGGGAGGTCGATAGAGTTTTTGACGTGTTCGCTAATATCCCGAACATCACAAAAAATCATCCCGCCATCAAAAATCTATATAATCTCGGCAAAATTGCCGCTTAACAACCTCTAATTCTTTACGAACTATTGAGAGGGTGAATCTGATTCAATTACTGAAAAGTCATTGTCGTTTAGAATTATTTTATCTCCTAATAGTGTGAACCCTTTTTCTAGCGATAGTTCCATTCCTTTCAAAATACAAAATTTAACATAATCAAACATGCTTCCATGAACACTGAAATCTATGGGTATGCTTAATGAGCTTTTGTTGGGCAGTTTTGATCTATCAGTTTTTGGAAAGTTTATTTTATTAATACCCCAAATTACTTGAGTTGAATTTGGTAGCGGGATACGAATCGTAATCTCTTTTTCTTTTTCGATTTTGAATGGTTTGCTACTCAAAAATATTCTCAAATCGGTGTCCCAAACATAAAAGCAGTAAAAATTAATGCTCCATAATTCATATTTTGGATATTTTTTTGATATTGATTTTTGAAATACATCAATATTTTGTTTTAAGGAAGCATTAATTTCAATAGGATTGAAATGTGATAAAATATTTCGAAATTCTGATGAATGTGAGGTTGTAATACGCATAAAATATTTATTGGTAGCAGTGTATAGATTAAATAATTATACATTATGTTCCTTTAATTACTTGGCTAAAACGCCCTGCTTTTCGGCTATTTTGGCGTCCGTAGCGCTGCTACGAACCCCCAAACGAGCCTCAATCAGCCCAAAACGCTAATTTCATGACTCAGAAGCTCCCACCGTAACAAGGCTAAATGTTATCAGGTGTAAAATTTTCTTTTTATTACGCAGATAGTTACTCGCTCCGCAAACTCTTCACCGGGTTCGCCAATGCTGCTTTCAGGCTTTGGTAGCCCACCGTCAGGAACGCGATGCTCACAGCGGCCAGGCCCGCCCCGGCGAACATCCACCATTGCATATCAATGCGATAGGCGAAGTCGGAGAGCCATTTTTGCATAAAATACCAGGCAATGGGAGAAGCGATGACGATGGCAATAAAGACCAATGTCAAAAAATCCTTGGCCAAAAGGGTCGTGATGCTCGCTGTGCTGGCCCCAAGTACTTTGCGGATGCCAATTTCTTTGGTGCGCCTTTCGGCGGCAAACGCGGCCAAACCGAACAAGCCCAGACAAGAAATAATGATGGCAATGCCTGTAAGGCTGCCGATTAAACTGCCCAAAAGCCGGTCAGCGCGATAGTTTTTTTGAAAATCATCATCCAAAAAGCTGTACTCAAAGGGTTCACCCGGTGCGAGTGACTTCCAGACCGATTCAATAGCGCCGAGCAAAGCTGGCAGATCCGCTCCTGCCCGGGCATGTGCAATAAGAAAGGAAAAATTACGCTCATGGTCTAACTGAAAGGCTAAAGGTTCAATGGGTTGGTGCAGGCTTTCAAAATGAAAATCTTTCGCTACCCCAATAACTTCGAAGCGATATTCTTGCCCTTGCCAGGTCATCATCATTTTTTGGCCGATGGCTTCAGAGGCTGACGCAAAGCCGTACTTACGCACGGCGGCTTCATTCACCACGATTTTAAAGGCGGTATCCGTCGGAAATTCAGGCGAAAACAAACGGCCTGCTACCGGCTCAAAACCAAGCGTGGCCATAAAATTTGCATCTACCCGATTGATACGGGTCATCACGGCCTGCTCCATGGTCTGGCCTTCCCGATGGAAACTCATATCACTCAGGTTGGTAATACCCGGATAAAACTGCGATGCCCCAACACTGATGATCCGGCTGTCTTTCGTCAGTTCTTGCTTTAGGCTTCCGGAGGCGTCAATAGCGGCCTTGCCCGCAAGCGGAATCACGATCTGCTGGTCTTTTTGGAAACCCAAATCAGTGGTACTCAGGTATTTCATCTGAAGATTGATGACCAAAGATGAAAGAATCAGGCCCGCAGACACCACAAATTGGAATACTACCAGGCCTTTGCGCAAAGAAGCCCCCGACAAACTGTTGGAAAATTTACCCTTCAACACTTCAATTGGGCGAAATGACGACAGGAAAAAGGCCGGATATATACCTGCCAATAATCCGGTCAGCAACGCCAACCCGAAAAAGGCACCAAACAGGCTTGCATTTTCGCTGATGGAAAACGACAGCGGGCGCTCCGTCAACTGGCTAAAGAAGGGTAGGGTAGCGTAGGTCATCAAAAGTGAAATGCCCCATGAAATCAGTGCAATCAGCACCGATTCGCTCAAAAATTGTTGGATCAGATTGGACTGCGTCGCGCCTACGGACTTTCGAACGCCCACTTCTGCTGCCCGGCGTAAGGAGCGAGCGGTGGCTAAGTTCATAAAATTGACACAGGCGATCAGGAGCGTAAACAAGGCAATACTGCCCAAAATGTACAGGTAAGCGGTGTTGCCCGATGTAAATCCGCTGTTAGCCTGTGAAATGCCACTTAGGTGTACATCGGGCAGGGCCACCAAAAACTGTTTTTTGCGGTAACTGTTGTTTTTAAATCCCTCAGCCATCGTTCGTTCCACAAATGCAGGTAGTTTGGCTTCCAGCGCCTTGGCATCGCTGCCAGGGTGAAGGCGTATGTAAGTGGCGAACATATTGTTGTTGAGCAAGTTGTGGTTGTTTTTGATATGCCTGCCCAATCCGCCTGAATACAGCGACATGAAAAAACGCCCCTGTAAAATGCTCGGTGATCTGGATTCGCGAAAGACTCCGGTGACCTTGAAATCCAGGTCGCCTTCATCAAACCAGGCATTGCTGATCCGCAATGTTTGCCCCACAGCGGATTGGTCAGCAAATAATTTACGGGCAATCTCTTCGGAGAGTACCACGGTGTTGGGCATATTGAGAGCCTTGGCCGGATTGCCCTCTACAAACTCGTAACCGAACATCTCAAAATAAGTCGAATCCGCAAAATAACCTTTAGGTTCGTTCAAAACCTTGGTGATCTGTCCATTTTCAATCTTTCTGATGGGCGTTTTGTCCTGCATGAACACACGCTGGACACGGGTAGTCATTTCCACCTCGCCAAAGGCTTCGCGCAGCGCATCCCCCAGTGGTGATGGTGTGTTGAAGGCCGATTTTTCACGGTCGGCGACCTCTTTTGCATCCGCTTTGACAAAAGTTGTCCCGACGGCATAAAGATCGTTTGCCCGTGGGTGATGGAGATCATAATGCGTCTCATCATAGAGGTACAAGGCCGTCAATATGCAACAACACAGACCCACAGACAGGCCCATGACATTGAGGCTCGAAAAAAAGGCGTTGTTTTTGAAGTTCCGCCAGGCAATGCTGAAATAGTTGGACAACATGTATTATTGTTGATTTGATTGTTGTTGATTTGTTGATTTGTTGATTTGATTGTTGTTGATTTGTTGATTTGATTGTTGTTGATTTGAACACGCTACGGCGTACGCTTCGCCTCAAATCAACAAATCAACATCTAATCAAATCAACAATAAAGCTACTCGCTCCGCAAACTCTCCACCGGATTCACTAATGCCGCCCTTACACTCTGAAAGCCCACTGTTAAAAAAGCGATGGCCACCGCCGCAAAGCCCACCCCCGCAAACATCCACCATTGTATAGCGATACGATAGGCAAAATCAGAGAGCCAACGTTGCATAAAATAATAGGCCAGCGGAGAGGCAATAACTATGGCGAGGAGCACCAATTTCAAAAAATCTTTGGCCAAAAGGGCCGTGATGCCCGTCACTGAGGCCCCGAGTACCTTGCGGATGCCAATTTCCTTAGTGCGTCGCTCGGCCATAAAAGTGGCCAAGGCAAACAGGCCCAAACAGCCAATAAACAGGGCCAAGCCCGTAAGAACACTTAAAACCGATCCCAATTTCTCTTCTGAACGATACATTCTTGCAAATGAAGCATCCAAAAAGTCATATTCAAAAGGAACGCTGGGCATGGCGGATGTCCAAATGGGGGCCACTTTTTTCAAGACAGATTGCTCACTTCCGGGCCGCAAACGCGCCACCACATACGAGGCATACACTTTATACGAATTGGAGGACTGGTGAAAGATAGCGGCTGGCTCAATGGCCGTGCGCACTGAACCAAGGTGAAAATCGCGCATTACGCCCACCACCTGAAAGCGCTGGTTGCCATTGCCCGGGTAACGCATCCATTGCCCCACCGGATCTTTCCAGCCAATAGCCCGTACAGCGGCCTCGTTGAGGATAACTGAACAGGAATCACCAAGCCCTGTATCATCCTGAAAATTGCGTCCCGCGATGATGTCAAGACCAAGGGTGGGTGCAAATCGCGAATCGGCGAGAAAGGAAGAAAGCATCAGGTTTTGTACCACAGCTTGGCTTTGCAGGCCCTGCTCGGGTTCATAAAAATCGCCAAAACTGCCCAAGGATGGCAAAAAAGTGGCTCGCGAAACCGTGTGAACTTCCGGCAGTTGTTCTATTTTTTGGCGAAATGACTCTACTTTTTCGGGTGCTTCCATATTGCGCAAAACGGGTAAAATCAATACGTTTTCCCGCTGCAGGCCGGGGGAGTTTTTGCGCGCAAAATCCAACTGCTGCAATACCGCCCAGGAACCGAGCATTAGGGCAATGGAAACGCTGAATTGAAACACCACCAGGCCGTTGCGCACCAGGCCATGCCTGCCCTTAGTGCTGCCCAAAGAAGCCTTGAAAGCCTCCAGCGGCTTAAATTTGGACAACAAAAAGGCCGGATAAAGCCCACCTAAAAAGCCCGTAAACAAGCTCAGGCCGAGTGCGATGCCAAGGTTGGAGGTCGAAAAAAGATCCATGCTGCCAAGTTCAAGCCCGGTCAATCGGTTGAACACAGGCAAAAAGGCCCAGGCCAAAGCAGCAGCCAAAAAGAAGGCTATAGCACAGAACAACAGCGACTCGGCCATGAACTGGCCCACCAAAGCCTCCTGTCCTGAGCCAAGCACTTTGCGCACGCCCACCTCGCGGGCGCGCAGGGAGGAGCGGGCAGTAGAGAGGTTCATATAGTTAATGGCGGCCAACATCAAAATGAGGAGTCCCACAATGCCAAACATACTTACCTGCGCGGCATCACCAAGGGTAAAGAGTCGAGTATTCAGATCCGCGTACCCAAGGTGCAGGGCCGTGAGGGGTAACAAACGCACGTTCCAACGGTCGCCTTTGCGCAGTTGCGCCTCGAAGTCCTGACCAATACGGGCATAAGCCGCCGGAGCATGCCGGAGCACCATAGCCGGAAATTTTGCCTGAAGGGCAGCCAAATGTTCCGGGCTTGCTGTTTCGCGCAATCGCACCCAGGTATCCACCTGTAGCCAAACCCAGGACCAACTAAAGCGGTCAACCACTTTAAAATCAGCCATTGGTACCAAAAAATCAAACTGCAAACTGGAGTTGGAGGGTAAATCCTTGACCACTCCGGAGATGGTAAAAGGACGATCATTGAGGTAAAGTGTCTGGCCAAGTGGGTTGATATGTTCGCCAAAATATTTTTCTGAGGCCTTTTGGCTCAGCACCATTTTACCCCTTTGGTCAAGCGCAGTGGCGGCATCACCTTCCACCATGGGAAAACGGAACAGTTCAAGAAAAGAAGTGTCTGCCGCATAGGCACGGCTCTCCGAAAAGCTTAATGGTGCTTGCCCCGGCTTTTCCAATCGTATAGTGCTTTCCTGAAGGTAAAACGTACGTGCAGCACATTCAATTTCTGGGAAATCCGTCAAGAGGCGGGGGCCAAGCGGAGGTGGCGTATTGGTGGTGTGGCCTTCCATGTCACCCATTTTCAGGTCAAGCGAAACCGCACAGATACGATCCGCAGCGGGCAAGAAACGATCAAAACTGTGCTCATGCAGTACAAACAAAGCAATAAGCCAGCTTGCAGCCAAGCCTACCGCAAGCCCCAGGATATTGATGCCAGAAAAAAACGGCTGCTTTCTTATTTGGCGAATGATGAGTTTTATCTGAGTTGAAAACATATACGAATGACTTTTCTCTTCTCTGCCAAGCATCATGCCTAAGAAATAAAACTTTGATTATGAATGATTTAAAAAGGTTTCGTTCGGGGGAGTATGTCCGTTTTCGTACAAATGGGCCGAAAAAGACGGACATTTTGGCGCAGGGATATTTTTGGGACTAATCCTTGCACAGCCCGTCATTGCCTCGTAGTTTTGCGGACATTTTATGGTTTTGATGTTTTCCGGCAAAAAAACCTGATTTTTCACCCACAAACCCACTCCATGGACAGTGATCCGTTATTATACCAGAGAAAAACGGCGGCTCGTAGAACTGCAAGAGCCGGAACCGGGCTGTTGGGTCAACCTCACTCCTCCCTACGCCCCTGAAGAACTCGAGGACTTTGCCCGTCGCTTTGAGTTTGATCCTGTGTACTTAACGGACTCCCTTGATCTGGACGAGCGCGCGCGCTACGAACGCGATGACGAACTGCGTTTCATCCTGATCAACACTCCGGTAAAAAACAAAAATGCGTCCGAATCCAATGAAGCCTACTTCATCACCATTCCCATAGGTATTATTCTGACCATTGAGCATGTTATCACCGTGTCGGCTATGCAAACACCTGTGTTGGACAAGTTTTTGGAGAACAATATCCGTAATTTTAACCCGGCGGACGAAAAACGCTTTGTCTTACAGATTCTGGAGCAAAATGTTTTTCACTTCCTGAGCTGCCTGAAGTCTCTGAACCTACGCCGCAACCGCATTGAAAAGGAACTGATGCACAGCAGCCGAAATTCGGATCTAAAGCAATTGCTGTCTATTGAAAAAAGTTTGGTTTATTTTGTTAACTCGCTGAATGCCAACGAGTTGCTAAAAATGAAAATGAAGCGAACGGATTTTCTGCACATTAATGGCGATGAAGACCTGTCTGACCTCTTTGAGGATATTATCATTGACAACTCGCAGGCCTTGTCCATGTCAAATGTATATACGAATATCTTGAATGGGACCATGGATGCCTACTCCAGCATTATTTCCAATAACCTGAACCAGGTGATCCACCGGCTCACCATTGTCACCGTTATTCTGATGGTACCCACCCTGATTTCCTCGTTTTTTGGCATGAACATCCCCAACGGCATACCCGAACACCCCTTAGCCTTTTACCTGACCATTTTGTTCACGGGCTTCTTCACAGGCGGCCTTTATTGGGTATTACAAAAGCGCAAATGGTTCTAAGGAATGGCATTGTAAAACCATCCTCTTCGCACTACCCTTTCAATAAAATATCAGCCTGATTCAGCGATTAACGATCAAAAACATACTTTTGCCACAAATTTTTAAACATGAAAATCAATTTTAAAGACAAAAAAGCACTGATTCGTGTGGATTTTAATGTCCCTTTGGACAAAGCGTACAATATTACGGATGATACGCGCATTCGGGAGGCACTGCCTACCATTCAGCACATACTGAAGGAAGGCGGCTCGGCCATCCTTATGTCGCACCTGGGTCGCCCATTGGAAAAATTAAATGCCGATGGCAGCATCAACAAGGAAAAATTCACGCTGAATCACCTAACCAAGCACCTTAAAAAGAAACTGAAGTGCAAGGTGCATTTCGCTGATGACTGTGTGGGCAAACAGGCCGTGAAAAAAGCAGCGGCCCTAAAGCCCGGAGAGGTTTTGTTGCTGGAAAACACCCGCTTTTATGCCGAAGAGGAAAAAGGGGATGCCGAATTTGCCAAAAAATTGGCTGCACTGGGCCATGTTTATGTCAATGATGCCTTTGGTACTGCGCACCGCGCCCATGCCAGCACCACTATTGTGGCCAATTATTTTGACAAAAACCACAAAAGTTTCGGCTTCCTTATGGAGCGCGAAATCGAAAATGCCAGTCGCGCCATGCACAACCCCGCCAAACCGGTAACCTGTGTAACGGGGGGGGCCAAGGTGAGCGACAAGATCATGCTGCTGGAAAAATTCTTAGACTACGCCGACAATATCCTGATCGGTGGTGCCATGGCCTATACCTTCTTTATGGCCAAAAAAGGAGCTATCGGCAATTCCCTTGTGGAAATGGACAAACTAAAAACAGCCAAAGAATTTTTGAAAAAGGCAAAAGAAGCAGGTGTCAAGGTGCTGCTGCCAAAGGATTCCGTTTGTGGCGACAAGTTTGCAGCAGATGCCGCCGTTAAAGTGTGCCCCAGTAACCAAATACCCGATGGCTGGATGGGTCTTGACATTGGCCCGGCGGCAGCACGGCAGTTTGCCAGCGTCATCAAAAAAAGCCAAACCGTGATCTGGAACGGCCCAATGGGCGTATTTGAAATGGAAGCATTTGCCAACGGAACCAAAACCGTGGCCAAGGCATGCGCGGCCGCTACTAAAAAAGGTGGCTTCACCATGGTAGGTGGCGGTGACTCGGTGGCAGCCATCAACCAATTGAAATTGGCAAAAAAGGTCAGTTTTGTAAGCACTGGCGGCGGGGCCATGCTGGAGTTTTTGGAAGGCAAGGAATTGCCCGGTATCAAGGCGATTCGGGGTTAACATCTATACCATTCTTTGAGGGGTATTCCGATAGTTTTCGGGATACCCCTTTTTTTATCTACTTTCATGTGATTGTGCCGGGGCCTGATGCAGCCCCACCTTTGTGTTGTCAAAAGGCAAATAAATAATACCAATTGCCTGACAGACAAACAATAATACAACAATTTTTTAAACATCTTAAACAGCATTATTCATGAACCGCATCAAAAATTTCATCTGCCTTGCCGTATTGTTCTGCACCACTGGTTTGTTTACCAGCGCCGAAGCCAAAGAAAACATCTTGTTTTCTGCACCACCTCTTGATAGTTTTAAAATTGCCATTCATGTTGACCCACAACATGCTGCCTATATAAAATTCATAGGAATAGATGGTGAGGCGTTTGTAAAGGAAGGCAGAAACACCGTAGCCACCAATACCCGCACTGGCGACAAATACATCATCGTAGTAAAAGGCGGCAAACTGACCGAATGTGGCCTTCTGCCAACCAATGGCCGCTACAAGGCACTTACACCTACATCCACACCCTGCAACTCAACCATACACTGCACCACGATGAACCCACCCAAATGCTTCTTGGAAAACGGAATTTGCTTTTGCGTGTGCGGGCCTTGGATATCAGCAGCACCAACGCGAAATTAGCAGGAAAGTAGAAAAACTTACTAAATTTATTGCAACAACTCTGAGGCTGTCTCATAAGCATCTAAGGCAAAAGTAAGACGGAATATGTTTTTACTCATACGATGACTTCGAAGTCATCGTATGAGTAAAAACAAAATTTTATTCTTTAACCAGTCTCTGTTTTTGACTTGTGATACAACCCCATTCGTTTTTCAGTAATAGTTCTGAAAATTATCACATTGTACTTACCTTGGTTCGTCAGACCAGCCGAATTTTAGGGTTACCATACCAAACAAGCCGGAGAAGTCGCTATCACCAAGCTTTGCCATGCCCACATTGGTCACCGCGCGATAGCCTCCTTCGATAGCCAGGTGAAACCAACGGTAAAGATTCATTTCCAGGCCGGCACTTGGGCTGATCAGGAAAATCCGATCTTTTTCCAAACCTTTTGCTTTGATACGGCCCATGCCCAGGTCAACATTGACTACAGGGTGAATGGCACGGTGGGCTGCCAGCATGTAACCCAATTGGAGCGAATGCCAATTGAAACGAAGATTGTAATCTTTTTCCTCAAAACGGTAATTAATATCATTGGCCACCCAGTTGAAGTTATAGCCCATGAGGAATTTGCGCTCATACTCGCCCGTGAGGTGGAAACCTGGAATCTGAACGGTTTGGCCTACTAACTCGCCAAACTGTTGTCGGTAGCCGCCCCAGCCACCGCTGTCATCCATTTTTACATTTTTGAATACTGTTTTTTCTTCCTGTGCCATCATGTTTGTGGTCATCAATACCGCAAAAGCGAACCATAAGAGGTAGAATTTTTTTTGCATAACAATTTGAATTTTAGTGATAAAGTAAATAAGGTTTAACCCGTTCTCCCCAATTATCCGTACCTGTAAACTGCTCTGGGCGGGCCAAAAAAGCATCTGCATCACGTACAATCATTTCCCTAACGGCATACTGCCCGCACAACAGGTCAAAGTGGCGTGCCCCTTTGGGATTGGCTGCCGTGGGATAATCCGCCCAGGCAAACTGTTCGGGATAACATAAGCGTAACAACGCAACAAGCCCCAGCCCTGTTCGTACTGGCCTAAATTTTTTGTCGTCCACAACATGCAACATAATACCCGAGCATAATTGGCCGGAGAATTTACCCTCCAACGGGGAAAAACTAAGGGCACGGGCAATAACCCCTTCAAAACCACAGTCATTAAACGCCTTGGCAATGGCGTGCCCGTCAAGCCAAGGGCTGCCACATACCCGGAAAGGATAGGCCGTGCCGCGTCCTTCGCTCAGGTTGGTTCCTTCCAAAAAACACAATGCTGGATAAGTCAAAGCCGTTTCTACACTATTGATGGCAGGGGAAGTGGGAACAAAAGGCAGACCCAGGTCTTTGAAATACCATTGCCGACGCCAGCCTTTCATAGGTATAATTTGCAAGTCTAATGTTTTACAATAGTTTGACTTCCAGTAGTTTGCTAA
Source organism: uncultured Saprospiraceae bacterium (assembly GCA_964539805.1). GTDB lineage: Bacteria > Bacteroidota > Bacteroidia > Chitinophagales > Saprospiraceae > M3007. The sequence continues at coordinate 48,599 of CAZIKN010000018.1, forward strand.
TTCTCCGATAGTCAATGAATGCCTTACAGGAATATTCCAGCGCCCGATAAAGGAGGACAGGTTTGCCTCATCCAACATGGGACCTTCGCTCAGCGGCAACAGTCCACTGATCGGATTTGGGCGATCCAGTACAATCAAAGTGGTGGCCGTTTCTGCACAAGTCTCCATCAAATGCGACAAAGTCCAGATGTAGGTATAAAAACGACTGCCAATATCCGGGAGGTCAAAAAGAATAGCGTCCAGTTCCGCTACCTGCTCAACGGAAACCCTTTGCTGCGTGGTGTAGAGGCTAATAACGGGCAGCCCCGTTTGGGCATCCCGAACATTGGGCATGGCAGCACCATCAGTACCCATTGCGGTAAGGCCATGTTCTGGCGAAAACAAACATTGAAGATGGAAACCTGCCGCTTGTAAAGCACAACGCGAAGGTTCCAAACGGGTAGTCAGGGCTGCGTCATTGGTTACCAAGCCCAATCTCAAACCTTTATAATCCCGTTTTTTTGCAATAAGCTGATCAATTCCAAATTTCATTTTCCACCGCAATAAGTCTATTCGTTGCCCAAGGCTTTGACGGGGTTGGCCAGGGCCGCCCGAACCGATTGGATACCCACCGTAAAGACCGCTATGGCCAGTGTAATCAGGAGTGATAGGAGGAAAAGGTCAAAACCTATGTTGATGCGGTAAGCATAATCCTGCAACCAACTATTCATTACCCACCAGGCCAAAGGCGCTGCCAACAAAAACGCGATAAGCACCAAACGCACATACTCCCGGCCAAAAAGCCACAGGATGCTCCCGATACTTGCGCCAAGTGTTTTGCGAATGCCTACCTCCTTGCGTTTGCGCGCAATCAGGAAAGCCGCCAAGCCGTAAAGCCCCAAACAGCCGATGAAAATGGCAATACCGGCAAAAGTATTGACTAAGCGCAAGAGGGTAATTTCGGTATCCATAAACTCCCTGAGGCGCTCGTCCATAAACTCATGGGCATAGTAATGGTTGGGAAAAGTGTTTTCCCATGTGTTTTTGATTTGTGCCAACACTGGCTTGGGGTTTCCGGGCGCCAGTTGTACCGCACAGGTGACATAACGCTCAGCGTAGGTGCTAAAAATAATGGGTGCAATGGCTTCTGAGACCGTCCAGTTGTGAAAGTCTTCCACCACGCCTACAATTGGGCCGTTTACAGCACCACCCAAATGGGCATATTTTCCAATAACGGCTTGTGGATCTTCAAGGTTTAATCGTTTGAGGAAGGTTCTGTTGACCACATACTCGCGCACTGTATCGCTCTCGCTTAGGTTGCGCCCTGCTATCAGCTGTAAGCCAAAGGTTTCCAAATACTGGGCATCCACGGCTTTGTCATTGACCAACCACTGCTCGGGATCAGGGCGGTTGTCATAATGTATTCCGTTGTGGTTATTGGATGTGGATGCGGGTGGCTGATAACAAAGGGATACGCTTTTAACGCCCGCTATTTGGCTGATCTGGCTTTTCAGGGTCTTCATTTTGTCCTGCTCCGGTATCTCAAGGGTAAGTATTACGCCTGGCCGAAAGCCCCAATTGGCCTCTTGCGCAAAGCGCATTTGAGCGGTAATGACCGCCGCCCCGATGATAAGGACCTGAGAAATAAAGAATTGCGTGGTAACCAAGGTTTTGCGCAGGCTAAACTGTCCTTTTGCGGGCAATTCAAACTGACTGCGCAAGGATTTTACCGGGTTAAAACGGGACTGCATCAGGCCGGGGTAAAATCCTGCCAAAAAAGTAAGCAAAACGCCCAATAACAACATAAAAACAGCCAGTACCACCATTAAGGCACCATCAAAAACCAATTCTACTTTGAGCAAAGTGTTTAAATACGGCAATGCAACCCAGGCCAAGCCCAAGCCTGAAATTAAGGCTGCCACAACAATAAGGCCTGTTTCTCCCATAAATTGCCAGAACAATTGGCCCCGGGTACTACCCAGGGCTTTGCGCACACCCACCTCGCGCCCGCGCGTGAGCGCTTGCGCCGTGGCCATATTGACAAAATTAACAATAGCCGTCAGGAGCAAAAAAATGCCGATTAAGGCCAAGGCCCACAGGAAATTGGCATCCACCCCAAAGCCATAATCCGTATCCGTGTGCATGCTCAGCAGCGGCAGCGCCTTGTACTGAAACAGGTCTTTGGCATCAGGATGCGGGTGCTTTTCCCGAAAAGTGGCCATAACGGCATCCATTTCTTGACATTGATGCCCTTGTTTCAGTCGTAGAAAACAAAAATTGCCGCCGCTTGCCCCTGCCCATGAATCCAGTATGGGGGCCATTATGCTGTCTGTTTTCAAACTGGCCCAGGAAGCCAGTATGCCCTGTTTGTAATCCGTATTTTTGGGCAAATCCTGTAAAATGCCCACAATACGCAGGTCCTTTGAATTGTCAAGTTTAATGGTTTTGCCAATGGGATCGGCTTCATCAAAATATTTGTGGGCAAGTGTTTCGGTCAGAACAACCGTATTTGGCTCGTTTAGACCGCCCAGGTCGCCTCGCAGCAAGGGTAAATCAAGAATGTCAAAATAAGATGGCTCCACCCAGGCAAAAGCTTCTTTTTCCAGATACTTGTCTTTGTCGCCTTTGGGGTTGACAACACTTATCAATACCTCATCATCATCTTTGCGCATAGCAACAGTCTCTGCCAACGGGCATTCCAGGCGCAGCGCCTCACCCATGGGCAAGGGTGTGCCGGAAAACGGGAATTTTTCATCCGTTTTGACATCCATGACAATGCGCATGGTGCTTGCCGCATGTTTGTGATAAGTATCAAAGCTCAAGTGGTGACGCAGCAGTGCAAAAATGAGGATACTGCACCCAACACTAAGGGCAAGGCCCAATACATTCAAAAACGTATAGTCTTTGTGTTTGGCCAACTTGCGCAGGGCAAGGGTGAAAAAGTTTTGCAACATGGAATTATTAATGTGATAATGTGATAATTTGGGGAATGTGATAATTTGGGGAATGTGATAATTTGGGGAATGTGATAATTTGGGGAATGTGATAATTTGGTCACTCGCTGCGCAACGATTGGATGGGGTTTGCCAAGGCGGAGCGCAGGCTTTGCCAGGCAATGGTCAGTACCGCGATCAGGGTAGAAAAGCCAATAGCCGCCAACAAAATATTGATTCCCAAAGGAATATGGTAAACATAATCGTTGAGCCATTGCTGCATGGCCCAATAGCCCAATGGAGCAGCCAGCATAAAGCCGATCAGTAAAAGTCGCCCAAACTCTTTTCCAAAAATAGCCAAAATATTAGTGGCAGAGGCCCCGAGTACCTTGCGGATACCTATCTCCTTGGTCTTGCGCAGGGCCAAAAATGAGACCAAGCCGTACAATCCCAAGCAGGCTATAAATATGGCTACACCACAGAAAAAGCGTACCAGCTGGAGCAAAATGCTTTCCAGCTCGTAAAACTCGGCCACCATTTCGTCCGTAAATTCATACTCGAAAAAATCTTTTGGAAAAGTGGTGTTCCATATCGCTTCCGCTGATTTCAGGATCTCTGATTTGCGGCTGAGCTCTACCTTGAGGGAAATGTTGGAGTATGCCCCGGAATGCGGGATAATGACCGTCGGCTCAATGGATTCCTGAAGGGATCGGGAGTGAAAATCCTGCACCACTCCGGTTATTTCTGTCCATTTACCCCAAATCTGGAACCGTTTGCCGATGGCCTCCTCCGGCCCGCTAAGGCCCAGTTTACGCACTGCCGATACCGTCAGCAGGGTTTCACGGAGGCTATCAGCGGGCTGTACGTTGCGGCCAGCCACCAATTTAAGGTCAAAGGTGTTCAGGTATTCATGATCGCCGGGCTTGGTCTTAACCATCCAGACTTCGTCCTTTTCGCGGTTGTCAAACCGACAGTTTGAAGTGTTGTTGTTGCCGGATGCGGGCGGGTCTTCATTAAAACTAACTTTCTGGACACCCGCTATCTGACCAAATTCAGCGCGCAGGGTTTGAAGTTTGGTTCCTTCGTTGGAGGGTAGCGGAAAATTAATGATCCCCTGTGTATTAAAACCCAAGTCTGCGTTTTTGATAAAATTCATTTGTCCACTCATGACTAATGCGGCAATAATAAGTAGTTGACAAACAGCAAATTGTGCAACAACTAATGCCCTGCGTATATTGAAGCCTCCGGCACTTCCCATGCTTGATTCGCCCTTTATGGCCAATGCGGGACGGAAACCGGAAAGGATCATGGCCGGATAAAAACCTGCAAATAGGGTAGTGGTGACCATTAACAGCAGCATAAAAAGCCACAGGTTGAGGTCCTTGATGGAGAGAAATACCGGCGTTTGGGTCAGGGTACGCACGGATGGCATGGCCGATAAGGTCAGCAATATGCCCAGTCCCGTAGCCATCAGCACGATCAGGAATGTCTCGGACATGAACTGTGAAAAAATCAAGCCGCGGCCACTGCCCACTGTTTTTCGGATACCCACTTCCTTGGCGCGGTGCAGGGCCTGTGCGGTGGCCATATTGACAAAATTGATACAGGCCGTGATCAACAAAAACAGCCCAACCCAAGCCAATGCCCAGATGATGGATTTGGGAGCAGTGCCGCCAAAATCATTGCCAAAGTGAATGTCGCGCAGGGGCTGTATCACATATTCATATTTCTCTGGTGCTGTCGAAATGTGTTTTCGGGAGAAATCAGGCATGCGCGCCTGCACCTGAGCCACACTCATGCCCTCAGGCAAAGCGAAATACACCTGATTGTTGCTGCCCACCCCAAACCAGTGATCCTTGTCACCGGCATCGCTGGCCATGTAGGTGGCGTAGGACATAAATATGTCATTTCGGATATCGGTGTCCTCTCTTTGATTGGCCAAAAGGCCAACCACCCTGATTTCCTTCCAGTTGTTGTACAAAAAAGTGCGGCCAATGGGATCCGCATCGCCAAAATACTTTTGGGCAATTTTTTCGGTAATGGCCGCTACATAAGGGGCGGAAAGCTCCTGTGGCGAGCCTTTAATCCATTGATAATCAAATAAATTAAAAAATTCAGGATCTACCTGGCACACCCCTTCTTCTTCCTTGAATTTTTTGGGTGCCGAACCATCCTGCCCACCTACGGAGATCAGGGAGTTTCGTCGAAAACGGACATGGCTCATGTCCTTGATTTCCGGGAAATCGGTCTTAAATGCAGCCAAAAAGGGGTTTTGTACCCCTGGTGTGGGAATATCCTCATCAAAATGCAGGCGTGTGACCACACGGCAGATACGATCAGCATTTTTGTGGAAAGCATCCACATTAAGGTGAAAACGCACCAATAAAAAGATCACAATGCTGCAAGCAATGCCCAAAGCCAATCCGGTGATGTTGAGCAAGGCATAACTTTTATACCGGAACAGGTTGCGCAAGGCTATTTTGAAAAAATTTTGGATCATACGGGCCGTAATTAGTACAATGAAGGTTCCGATAGCGATTGCAAGCGGCGTTCCATAATATAAAATATTGTAAATCAATGGTTTGCTTTTATAAACTTGTTCGTTTTCGGACAAAGCTTTGTTCGGGTATGGACAAGATGGGGGAGCATTACGCAAATTGACAGCAGGCAGTGTAGGAAATGTGCCATGTAGTTATAAGGGCCGGATACGCCCCACCATTTCGGCATCGGAGATACCCGATTAAAACATATCCATAAATTACTTGCGAGTAGGATTGAACCACAAAAGTCACAAAAGAGCACTAAAGACCGTGTAGTGTTCCTTATGTGTTCTTTTGTGACTTTTGTGGTTCAAATAACCTTTTGTGGTAAATAGTTACCTTTTTTTATAATTTTGCATTTAAAATTTGAAATTATGACGGTATTGGAAATTAAAGACAACTTGCATCGAATGGTCGTTGAAACGGATGACCAAGCCATTTTAGAGCAAATAGCTCTTTTGTTCGCAGCACTACGTGATGAGAACAACTTATGGGATGCGATAAGTGAATCAGAAAAAAAGCGGATCAAGCATGGAATTGAGGATATTAAGAATAACAAAATTACTACACATGAAGAAGTAAGGGCAAGCGTCCGAGCACTTTTGGGAAAATGAATACCATCCGATAACCGGTGTGTGACGCTAAAAAAATTTATACTTAAAATGGGTTCTTAGTAGGCTTCATATTTTTTGAAGACATCTTCATTAGCAACCATATTTTTTTGATCAAAACTTTCTTGAAGGGCAAGTTCTAACTCTACTTGTTCTTCCGCAGTCAGTTCGTCCCACCAATCCTGAGAAACAGGAGTGTTTTGAGGTAGAGATTTTTTGAGGATCAGTTTAATGGATTCAAGCGCGGAAACATCATCAGTTAACGCGAGCAATCGCAGTATATCATTTTTAAGTGCAAGAGCAGACATATTCATTTTCTTAAGGTACAAATTTTTTACAAAAATAGGTCAAATTTCGTACAATTGATTTTTCGAACAAAATATTTGCTTTGAATATCTACTAAAATGGAGTAAAAATCTATGGAATCATTCTCTCCACCGTTCCAAAAAGAAGCGAACATCGTTTCAACTGATATTTCGCTACTCATTCCTCAGTGACTTTACCGGATCCGCCAAGGCCGCTTTTATAGCCTGAAAAGCCAGGGTCAGGCAAGCAATAAGCACGGCCGAAAAGCCTGCCAAAACAAACATCCACCATTGAATATCAATACGATAGGCAAAGTCAGCAAGCCATTTTTCCATAAAGTAATAGGCTACAGGTGAGGCAATGGCGATGGCCACAAAAACCAATTTCAAAAAATCCTTGGCCAAAAGCCCGGTAATACTCGCCACCGAAGCGCCAAGTACCTTACGTACGCCAATTTCCTTGGTGCGGCGCTCGGCAGCAAAAGTGATCAGCCCAAACAAACCCAGACAGGCCAGCAAAATGGCCACACCGCTGAAGCCCGAAAATAGATAGCCCATGCGCCGCTCGGCACGGTGCTGTTGGTCAAAGGCTTCATCCAAAAAATAATAATCAAATGCTGCGTCAGGCTCATACTTTTTGAACAACTGCTCAATGGCTGACAATTGCCCCTGAACATCCGTACCCGGGGCAAGGCGAACATACAGTTGTCCGCCAGGATTGCGGGGTGCAACCGTATCCGCCACCACCTCAAACAACATGCCCTCCACCGGGCTTTGCAGGCTGACAAAATTGAAGTCCCTCACCGTGCCGGCAATCTCCTGAAGTCCACGCCCCAAATCCAAATGCTCGCCCACGGGCCTGTTCTGGAGTCGAAGCTTTTCCACACCACTCTCATTGAGCAGCAGCTGTCGCTTATTGGCCAAATCACGCGGATAGGATGGTGCGTTAACCCATTGTATTTCAAGGGTTTCCAGAAAATTTTCGTCCACTACCATATTGCTGATGCCTATATCCTCCTGACTGCCCGGCATTTTGATAAACACCATATCCCAACCGCCCTGAAACAGCGCGAAAGAAGCCATGGATACTTTTTGCACCCCTGTCAGGCTGCGAATATCCTGCTTGAATGCAGCGGTATGGGGGATGATGTTTTTGGTTATCGGCACGGCCATTACCTGTTCGCGGTTGAGGCCGATATTGCGTTGGTGCATGTAGCGCAATTGTGCCCCCACACCTAAACTAAACACGATCAAACCCGTGGAAATGGCAAACTGGAACACCGTGAGGCCACGCCGAACGCTTTCACCTGATTTCCCGATGGCAGAGCGGCCTTTCATCACCTGTATGGGTGAAAAACGCGACAACATAAAGGCCGGGTAACTGCCAGCAATTAAGGCACTCAACAAAAAGAGTGCGGACAATACGCTGATAAACAATGAACTGTATAAAAAATGAGTATCTATTTTCAAATCCAGCAAATTGCAGAACAAGGGCTTGGAAAGGTAAAAAAGAAGCAGCCCGATAATAAATCCCATTGCACTAACCAAAATGGATTCGCCGTAAAACTGGGCCTTGATCTGGCTTCCACCCGCGCCCAGCACCTTGCGCACGCCTACCTCGAGCGCACGCGAGGAGGCGCGTGCGGTGCTCAGGTTCATGTAATTGAACAGGGCCAAAAACAGCACCAGGGCAGCCACGGAAAGGAATACGCTGATGTATTTTGAATTGGAGAAATCGCCCCAATTGTTGCCCAAATGCATTTCCAAAAGCGGGGATAACACATAATGGGCACTCGCAAAAATCGGGTCATCGGATTTGGGGAGCACGGCGGGTATTGTGGCTTCTATTTTGCTTTTGTCGCTGGCCCGTTCCAGCAAAAACCAGCTTTGAAAAAGTGGGGCCGTATCAAAGTTCTGTGTGGGATTGTCTCTTCTTTGTATGCGTTCAAAGGCTGCCAAAGAAGCGATAAAATCAAAGTGCAGTGAGGAGTTTTCTGGCATTTTATCATACACTCCTGTCACCCTGAATACGTCTTTTTTGTTGTAAATCAAGGTTTTATCCAAAGGATTGGCTTCGCCAAAATATTTCCGGGCCATTTCCTTGCTGATGACCACCGCGTCCGGGGCCTCAAGGGCTTTTTCTGCATCGCCCTGAAGCCAGTCAAAAGTAAACACACGAAACAGCGCAGGATCCGCAAAGAAAAACTTGTGCTCAATGAACTGCCTCCCTTCCTCTGATTTTACGGTCGGGGTGCCGCGAAAATCGGATGCGTAGCGCAAGGATTCCAGTATTTCAGGGTTGGCGGCCTTTACCTTTTCTGCAAAATCAGGCGTGAAAAGGTTCATTTGAAGATCATTTTCACCCATTTTCAATTTCATCAGGGTACTGAAAATACGGTCGCCCTTGGTGTGAAACCGATCATAGCTCATTTCATGGGCAACGTATAACAGGATGAGCATACAAACGGCCATGCCAATTCCCAATCCGCCGATATTGATCAGGGTGTACATTTTGTTGTGCCAAAGGTTGCGAAACGCGAGCTTTAAGTTGTTCTGTATCATAGTACTCAATCATTTATGTACCCATACGGTTGGCAGATATAAAAAATCTGTCGCCAATAACAAACGGATACAATATCTCTGTGTGCAAGCGGTGTTCCATATTTCAATCAACTGAAAATCAATGCTTTAGTATTCTATGGTTGTTCGCTTTCGGACATTGGTTTGTTCGGGGATGGACATGAGGTGCGGTTATTAACCTTGAAACTGTTTCTAAATGCTCATTCGCAGGTGCACACATTGTCGCTCACAGAAACGGCATTAACAAAAAACGAACCTATGGATGTCCCTGATGGCGCGCACACAGGGAAAACAATACTGGGTGTAGTGGATGTCAGTAAGTTGTTGCTGCTGCTTGGTGTGTTGTACAACAAGGAAAAAGGCGGTGCTCCGGTAAAATTTGCAGTGATGTTCAAACAAGTGCCTTCACAAAGTACAGTTGTCTCACTTGTCAGAACAACCCCGGGCAAGGGTTTCCAAATTACGGTATTGGCGTTGGAAAAATCAAGGCAGGGGTCATTTAAATCAACTGATCCGTTGAGGTTGTCGCCTGCAACCGAGGCAAAATAGTAGGTCGTATTGATTTGTAAGGGCGGACTAAACGTAAAAGTTGGGATATTACTGATGACAACAATACTCCCAACGGTATCGGCGGGGTTGGTAAATAAAATATACTGTATCAGATCATTGTTTTCAATGTTTTCGTCATTGATGTCAAACGTCAATGATTCGTTCGCACAAAGCGCCACTGAAGGAGTAGGTGTTTGTCCTGCATCGGTCTGACAAGTACAATTGAGAATTGGAAATCCCGGTGGAATTGTGCCCAAGCCGGATGAATATCCATAAGGTGGCAGATTGCAGGCCAGCGCTATATTGCTGAGTGTATCCATAAGGTATAAGTCTTGGCCATTACAATCAGGATCAAACACGCCACCATAAAGCCCCATATTTGGCCCCGAAGGGATATATGCGGTGGGGGCACCACATGCGGTCGGCAATGTGCCCAATATGGTCAGAGTCATCGGTATGCCCAATGTGATAGAAACCAGGTAATAGTTGAAATTACTGCCTATACTTTGAGAGACATAGCCATATAGTGTACCGTTGATGTAAAATAGTTCAAAAATGAGCATAGGGCCTGAATTAACAGGCGTTTCAATGGATCCTATTATTGTATTGGTATTAGTAGTAGGATCATATTCATAAATGTTGGTGGTAATAATTTGGGTAGTTGCATTAAATTCAAATCCTGAAATCCATACTTTCCCATTCGGTGCGATGATTCCACTGGAAAGAGCCGCAGGAAACGAGAGTGTACTCAGTGGCGTAGAACTTGGGGGATCATAGACCGATATTTCCGGCCCTGAGTCAAGTACAACAATATTTCCATTTGGCAAAGGCACCACATCCTGCATCGCCGCTCCGTTATACGGTATTGTAAATTGTTCACAATAGGTACAGGTTTCTAAGTCAACCACGCCCAGGGAATAACTAACTATGCCGGGTTTGTAGTAGGAGATGTATAAATCCTGTCCAAAAACAGATTCTTTAAAAGAAACAAAGCAAAAAAGCAAAAATAAAATGTAGTAATTTTTCATAGTTTATAAATAAAATGATATGAAATTTGTTAAATCAAACAAGGTGAAACATGATTTGTTTTCAATAGCCATCAATTTCAAAAGATTATTCCAGGTTTGTCTCATGTGTCATCGGTGAACGGACACCCGGCCTGATGGCCTGTAGCGCGCTGCCCACTCCCATAACATCTGCCCACAATTAAGAAGTAAAGCATGAGGTCAATACCAACAAAAATCACCAGGTGGAGGAAGTTATTTTTGGCCAAAATCTGTATTTTAATGTTGTTTTGGCCAAAAATAAATATCTTTTCTGGCCAAAAATTAAAACATTGATTGCTTTTGGCTGAAAATAAACATGTTTTCTGGCCAAAAATTAAAATATTGATTACTTTTGGCCGAAAATAAAGATTCAATATATGAAGTTGATTGGCAGAACCCGCGAAATCGAAAAATTGAACCGCCTTGTAAATTCCCCCAAGCCAGAGTTTTTGGCGATTTACGGTCGGCGGCGCGTTGGCAAGACCTACTTGGTACGGGAGTATTTTAACAACCAATTTGACTTTTACGCAACGGGCTTAGCCAAGGGCAACACCAAACAACAACTGATCAATTTTACCATTTTTTTGAACAACCAATTTTCCGAATCAAACGCTGTTCCTGAAAATTGGTTGTTGGCCTTCAACTTGCTCATCAAAGCATTGGAAAAAAATAAAACGGACAAAAAAAGGGTCATTTTTATAGACGAGATGCCTTGGATGGATACCAAAAAATCTGACTTTTTGATGGGCCTCGAATTTTTTTGGAATTCATGGGCCAGTGCGCAGGCCAATATCCTCTTGATCGTTTGTGGTTCGGCGGCGTCCTGGATGCTCAACCAACTGATAAAAAATACGGGCGGTTTGTACAATCGGGTTACAGAACGGATGAAAATCGAACCTTTTACATTGCAGGAAACCGAAGCCTACTTTTCCAGTAAAAACATCCACTTGGACCGCTACCAAATCATCCAACTGTACATGGCAATGGGCGGAATCCCTTATTATTTGGACCAAGTGGAAGTAGGCAAAAGCGCCATGCAAAATATAGAGGAGTTATGCTTCAAGGATGATGGCAAGTTGCGAACGGAATTCAGTTATATCTTCTCTTCCTTGTTTAGAAATGGGGACAAACACGAACAGATTTTGCGGACTATTTATGAAAAAGGCGGTACGCTTTCACGAGAAGAACTCTTGAAGCATACGGGGTTTTCATCCGGCGGCAACCTGACCAAAGCATTGATGGAGTTGGAGGAAAGCGGTTTTGTCACATCCTTTCAACATTTCGGATACAAAAAAGCAAATATGCTTTATTGCATATCCGATTTCTATACGCTTTTCTATTTCCGTTTTATCATGGATATAGGAAAATATGAACCCAATATGTGGCTGAACAAAATTGATGACCCCTCCTATCGGGCATGGTCGGGCCTGGCTTTTGAACAGGTATGCTTTGCCCATGTGCCACAAATCAAACAGGCATTGAGCATTGCGGGGGTTTCCAGCACGACTTATTCCTGGCAATCAAAAGGGGGAATAGATAAAAAAAGAAGCCAAATTGATCTCGTGATTGACCGACGCGACCAAGTCATCAATCTTTTTGAAATTAAATACTCGATCAACCAAATCACGATAACCAAGGATTACGATGCCCTGCTAAGGCATAAAATACAAGCCTTTAGGGAAAGTACTGGCACCAACAAGTCCATTTTCCTCACCATGCTCACCACGCATGGCTTGTCCAACAATGAATACAAAGCATCCACCGTCCAAATTGAATTGACGATGGATGCTCTGTTTGAAAACAGATGAACAGGCGCAAAAAGATCAAATCCAAAATGTCTATACATGGTGACATGCTCTTATAGCCAAAGCAAAGTGATTTTGAATCTAATCACGTCTGTAAATCTTTGAAAATCAGGCGATTCAATCCTGAAAATCTCCAAAAACACTTAAATCCTGGTATAAATCTGATGAATTGAAGTATTCCATCTATATTTGCAACAAAGCACAATATGTTTTGATCAAATCTTCGATTTTTTCAAATGAAAACGGCAGGCATACCCGAAACTGCCCACAATTAAGAAGTAAGGCGAAAAGCCAACTGCGTTAGTGTTGGTACCACTATTAATTTTTTTGATATGAAAGGATCTATCCTCCTCACCGCCATCATTGGCCTTATGGTGAGCCATCTCTCTTTTGCTCAAAATGCCGATCAGGAAGCCATTAAAAGTGTTTGCTATGGCGAAACCCGCGCTTATTTAGATCACGATTATGACGCATGGGCAAGTTCTCATGCACAAACGCCTGAAGATCAATTGAGTTGGAACAATCCCGACGGCACCTTTGGCTTCGTATCAGGATGGAGCGCCCTTAGCAAGGATGCCAGGGAATGGTATAAAGGTGGAAAAAAAATAGACCCCACCGTATTTGAAAACACGGATTTTACTTTTGTCATCAGGGGAGATCTCGCCTATGTGGCCTACAGCGCAGCCAGAAAAGATGCAGAGGGTAAGGTCATGAAAACAAGGGAGCACCGAACGCTACTGAAAATGAACGGGCAGTGGAAGATATTGGCCGTGCAGGCATTTATTGACTACAAAACAGGACAATAAGCTAATCCCCGCCCTCTGGCCCCCTCTTTTCTATCCACAATCGTCATAGAAGGGGGCCAAGGGGTGGGGCCTTCCGCTTGAGCACCCCAATCCATACACTTCATCAAAAAAGGACTACGGCTCGTGCAGCCAAATTTGTCCCCACCCATTGGGCGGGCGCATATTTGTGCCATCAATCAACAAAAATATCAAAATGCACCACGCCCCGGTATCCAACACCTTTAACACGCTCCGCCAATTTATGGCCATGTCCGCTCAGCCCATGGACAGGCAGGCCAAAGAAGATATAGAATCTTTTTTTGAGCATTGTAAAAATGGAATGGACCACGACTCGGAGAAACTGCTGGCCACCCTTCTGCTGAAGGCCCTTAACAAGAGGATACATTCCTCCTTTATTGGTGAAAATATCTACTTAGGCAAATACGAAGTATCGCAAATCCAGTTGTTCAATATCCTGATAGAAAAGTTCCCTTTTGTTCGTTTCAGCCAACAGATCGTAAACAATGCTATCGTGGAAGCGCTGCAGCATACGGAAGAAGCCACCATTATTGACATTGGTATTGGCCAGGGCACCCAAATTCTGAACATCATAGCAGGGGCCAAAATGCTCCAAAACCTTAAAAAATTACATTTTATTGGCATAGAACCCTTTGGCGATGCCTTGGCCCAAGCCGAAAAAAACATATTGGCCTGCAATGCTGATGCTCCCTTTCATATTTCCTTTACGGGTATTCACAACGGCGCTGAAAACGTGGATTTTGCCGCAATCAAACCCTTGTTGACCGGCAAGCTTATCGTAAATGCCAGTTTAGCGTTGCACCACATCCAATCCACCCGGCAGCGTACGGATACCCTGGCCCAAATCAGGCATCTAAACCCCGATACCTTACTGCTCATAGAACCCAATGTAAACCATTATGAGCCAGATTTTATGGCTCGCTTCCACAACTGTTACCACCATTTTTACAGTATTTTCCAGGTTATTGACCGCATTGAAAACATTGAACAAAACGACAAAAATGCGCTGAAGCTGTTCTTTGGACGCGAAATAGAGGACATTATAGGCAAAGAGGAGAAAGACCGGTTTGAAAAGCACGAATTAGCCACACATTGGATTGAACGCCTGAAACAGACCCGTTTTTCCATACAAACCAAGTTGTTGAACATCACCGATGATGCTGGCTGCGAGGTCAAAATAGCCCATCACAATGAAGGCTTTATAGGCTTTACGTTTAAAAACGAGACCGTGCTGGCCATCATCTGCGCCAATTAGGGTAAGCATAAAATGCTAATTTATAAGACTTTAGCCTTAAACCAACACCCATTTTTTTTAAACGAATACTATCATGCATCACCATATTTTTTCTGATTCCCTGCAAAAAACGGAAAGCCGCATAGCGGGCAACAAACAAGCCGTCAAATTTCGCTTGGATAAAAACGAGCAGACCGCCGATGTGGACCTCGACTTTAAGCAGCGCGTCATGGAACAATTGCTCAAGTCCGACTGGAACCGCTACCCCTCCGTTGAAAATAACGATATAGAAGCAAAAGTGGCCGAATATTGCGGCCTTTCACCTGAAAACATCGTGTTGAGCGCAGGTTCAGCCAGTATCATCACCACCTTGCTTGATCATTTTGCGTTACAGCACAAACATATCGTCATCACGCAGCCCTCTTATTCCTTGTTTGATTATCACTGCAAAACCTACGGCATCCCTTACGAGCCCTGGCTGCTGAGTGCACAGTTGGAATATGAGCATCAAAACCTGCCAACATTGGGCGCCAACTCGGTGCTCATCATCACCTCGCCCAACAACCCGACTGGCAATGTTATGCCACTGGCGCAGTTGGAGGATTTACTGGGCCACAACCCTGATACTTGTGTGATTGTAGATGGCGTGTACACCGAGTTTTGCGATATTGATGCCACACCATTGGTGAAAAAATATCCGAACCTG
>CAZIKN010000019.1:0-61317 GCA_964539805.1 uncultured Saprospiraceae bacterium
GCCAATTGCTTGATGACCGTAATTTGGATATTATTGAAAAGGATATCAACGGCATTTACCACTTCAACAGCAATTTTAAAAATGCCAATGACTTAGCTGTAGCATTGGAAGAGTTGTCAGGCGCAAGGTATGCGGATCTCGTGGAGAAGGACAAAAATAAGGTGCTGCAAATTTTTGAGGATATCTTTAACCACAAAGCTTTTACTGGCCGCTCAGGCACTTTTTATGGCTATGAGGGCTTAGGTTCTATTTATTGGCACATGGTATCAAAACTTCAATTGGCTGTGATGGAATGTTGCCAAAAAGCAGTGGAGGATAGGGAAAACCCCACCTTGATTGCTCGATTGTTGGCACATTACTACGAGATCAGCGAAGGCATAGGCGTGCATAAATCACCTTCTCTGTACGGGGCGTTCCCAACGGATCCTTACTCACACACTCCCGCGGGCAAAGGTGCCCAGCAGCCGGGTATGACTGGCCAAGTGAAGGAAGACATCCTGAGCCGTTTCGGCGAATTGGGTGTTTGGGTAAAAAATGGCCAACTGCAATTTAGCCCTGCGCTGCTGCGGAAAATGGAGTTTTTAGAGGAAGATCAAACATTTGAATATGTAGATGTTCATCAGGAAACCCAACAACTGCCGCTTAAAAAAGGATCACTTTGTTTCACGTATTGTCAGCTGCCAGTGGTGTACACACTGGCTTCAAAAAATGCGCTTTCCATTGTTTTTAAGGATGGAAACACCACTACTTCGGATGATTTGACCGTGGATAAAAAAATCAGTCAGAAAATCTTTGAAAGAAGTGGCGAAGTAGTGAGAATCGAATTGTTCCTCGATACTACAGCCTTGAACTAAATAAAATCCGCATGGTCAACGGCTAAGCGATACTAAACTATGAAATTCAAACTATGGCAAATCTTGGCACTCGTACTGGCATTTCATGTCACATGTGCTACAAGGAGTAGCCAACATCAATCATCACGCACTCAAAACAAAAAAGCATTGACAGCGAAAGACATATTGGGCAATCCCAACTATCTGGCTATTTCTTATGGCGGCTACAGGGGAAAAAGTCGCGATATACAGCCTACCATAGCACAATTAAAAGAGGACATGAAAATCCTTCATGCTATGAAGGTCAAGGTGTTGCGAACCTACAACACCAAGTTGGCTGAAGCGTCTAATCTGCTAAAGGCCATCCACGAACTAAAGCAGGAGAACCCCAATTTCGAAATGTATGTCATGTTGGGTGCCTGGATTGATTGCAAAAATGCCTGGACTGATCACCCCGATCACCAAGAGGAAAGTGAGGCAGCCAATGCCGCAGAAGTACAAAGGGCTGTGAATATGACCATACAATATCCTGATATTGTGAAGGTTATCGCCGTCGGCAATGAGGCCATGGTAAAATGGGCAACCAGTTACTTTGTTCAGCCCGGCGTAATCCTGAAATACGTAAACCAATTACAGGCCATGAAAAAAGAGGGCAAGTTGCCCCATGACCTGTGGATCACCAGTTCTGACAATTTTGCCTCATGGGGTGGGGGAGATGCCGAGTACCATGTGGAAGACTTGACCCAACTGATCAAGGCCGTTGACTATGTATCCATGCATACTTACCCCATGCATGATACACATTATAACCCCGCTTTTTGGGGAAATACCATAGCGGAGGAAAATTTGCCCGATTCCGCCAAAATTATGGCAGCCATGGCCCGTGCGAGGGATTATGCCGTTCAGCAGTACCGAAATGTAGCCAATTATTTGAAAAAACTGGGCGTGCAAAAACCTATCCACATTGGGGAAACAGGTTGGGCCAGTTCCTGCAATAACCACTACGGCGACAAAGGGTCAAAAGCGACTGACGAGTATAAGGAGGGAATTTATTACCACATGATGAGGGAATGGACTAACGAGGAACACATGGCATGCTTTTATTTTGAGGCGTTTGATGAAATCTGGAAGGATGCGGGCAATCCCGGCGGCTCCGAAAACTACTTTGGCCTGTTTACCATTGATGGCAAGGCAAAGTACGCCATTTGGGATTTGGTGGATAAGCAAGTATTTAAAGGATTGACAAGAGATGGGCATGCCATTGAAAAAACATACGGCGGCAATGAAGCAGCACTACTTAAAAAAGTGAAATTGCCGCCAGTCAAGCATTAAAAATCAATATTGATCAGAAGCAGAACCCCTTAGGCCCAAAGTAAGACAAAAAGTTGATTACCTGTTTTTTAAACAAACGAAACACCCTCAATGAGTAATTCTACAACATCATCTCAAAAAGTTCCATTTGGGCAAAAGGTTGCCTTCGGTTTGGGCATGCTGGCCAATCAAATGTTCCCCGCTGCACTGGGGATATTCATGGTCGTATTGGTACAGGATTTGGGTTTCCCCGGTTGGATGTGGGGCATTTTGTTTTTTCTCCCACGATTCTATGACTCCATCATTGACCTTATCATGGGGTTCATTACGGACAATACCAGATCCAAATGGGGCAAACGCAGGCAATACGTTTTTGTCGGGGCCATTATTTTAGGCATCTCATTTGTGGCCATGTGGCAACTGCACCGCGAAAACAGCCTTGAATACAATTTCACCTATTTCCTTATCTGGTCTTTTGTATTCTATACAGGACTGACCATTTTCAGCATCCCTTATGTGGCCATGGGCTATGAAATGAGTGATGATTTTCATGAACGTACCAGCATAATGGCCGTGGCACAATGGATAGGGCAATGGGCCTGGGTCATAGCGCCTTGGTTTTGGATCATCATGTACGACCCCACTTGGTTTGAAAATGCAGACACAGCCACCCGCACCCTATCCGTTTGGGTGGGTATTGCCTGCATGATCCTTGCCATGGTTCCCGCTATTTTTATCAAAAGCAAATCCACCCTGGATGATGAAAGCCTCATACCAATGAGCCTCCAAAACATAGGGGCTGGCCTGAAGGAAATCATAAGTGGTTTCAAGGCCGCTTTCGTGATTCGGGAATTCAGAAAGTTGTGCCTTTCCACTTTCCTGATTTTCAATGCCTTCAATACAGTAGCCTCTTTTTCTTTCTTCATCATCATCTATTATTTGTTCAATGGTGATGCCAAATCTGCTGGCGTATGGCCAACCCTCTTTGGTAGTGTGGGCGCTTTGATCACAACTTTCGCTGTCATTCCTACTGTGGCATGGATGTCCAAAAAAATGGGCAAAAAGAATGCTTTTATGCTATCTCAAGGCATTTCCATCATTGGTTATGTATTGTTTTGGTTTTTGTTTGTGCCGGGCAAGCCCTACATGTACATGTTTGCACTGCCTTTCTTCTCTTTCGGAATTGGCAGTTTGTTTACCCTGATGATGTCTATGACTGCTGATGTGTGCGATCTGGACGAACTGAACACCGGCAAAAGACGGGAGGGCATTTTCGGCGCTATTTATTGGTGGATGGTTAAATTAGGATTTGCCATAGCGGGCTTACTCAGCGGCATTATTATGAGTTATGTCGGCTTTACCCCCGATGCTGAAGCTCAACCCGAAGGTGCCGTAACCGGGCTAAGGTTGTTTTTCTCCGCAGTTCCCATTATAGGAACCCTGATAGCCATGTGGCTTATGAGTGATTATGATGTGAGTGAGGAGCGCGCCCGGGAAATCCGTGCCGCCATAGAACAGAAAAAAGCAGAGGCCCAATAACACTATCATTCCCTAATTATCTCATTTTTACCTTATTTCAAAATGTCATTAAAATTAGGAAAATATTTATCCCTTTCGGGCTATGACTATGCCGGGAAAACCTCTGAGCAACTTCAGGAACTGTTCCGACAGCGCTTGCAAGACGGTATGCACGGCTTGTGCTACAGCGCCTATGAAGAAGGCCAAAAGCCCGGCGACATCCTGAGCAAGGATCAGATTCGGCGAAGGATGGAAATCATAGCACCTTACACCAAATGGGTACGTTCCTTTTCTTGTATCGAGGGAAATGAATTGGTTCCCCAAGTAGCTCGGGAGTTCGGACTTAAAACCCTTGTAGGTGCCTGGTTGGGCAAAGACAAAGACCTCAACGAACAGGAAATTGCCGGACTCATACAATTGGCCAACGAAGGCTATGTGGACATTGCTGCCGTAGGCAATGAGGTGCTGTATCGCAAAGACCTTAGCGAAGAAGAACTCCTGCACCATATCCTGCACGTAAAAAAAGCCATTCCTCATGTGCCCACAGGCTATGTGGATGCTTATTACGAGTTCACAGATTGCCCCAGAATTACCGAAGCCTGTGATGTTGTTTTGTCCAATTGTTACCCGTTTTGGGAAGGTTGCCACATAGATTATTCCCTGGTGTACATGAAACAGATGTACCAGCAGGCTAAAATTGCCGCCAAGGGCAAAAAGGTTATCATTACTGAAACCGGCTGGCCAAGCCAAGGCAAAAATTTTGAGGATGCTGAACCATCAACAGAAAACGCCATCAAATATTTTCTCAACACCCAACAATGGTCGCAGGAAGAAGACATCGAGATTTTTTATTTCGCCTCTTTCGATGAATCATGGAAAGTTGGCCCCGAGGGTGATGTCGGCGCACACTGGGGACTCTGGGACATGCACCATAACCTGAAATTTTAATATAAACTTGTTGCGATACAGCTGATCAGCTTCCATTGCAACAATCCAATATACCAACTATCATAAAACTTGTCATCATGAAGTACATTACGTTTTTCTCATTGTTACTGTTGTCTGCGTTCAGTTATGCGCAGGTAACTTTCCCGATTGACTTCGAGTCATCAACCATTACCTACTCCTTCTCTGATTTTGGCGGCGGACAAATGAGCCGCGAGGACAACCCTGACAAATCCGGCATCAACACCAGCAATAAGGTGGCGCGTATGATCAAAAATGCGGGCGACCCCTGGGGCGGCAGTGTCCTGCAATTGGCCGGGCCAGTTGATCTCTCCACCAACAAACACTTTAAAATGAAGGTTTGGACGCCAGGAAAGGGCAGAAAGGTGTTGTTGAAAGTGGAAAATCAGACCAATGGTGCTATAGCCTTTGAGCAGGAACGCGTGACCAGCGTAGGCAATGCCTGGGAGGAATTGGTCTTTGATTTCACCGGAGCCAATGCAGCCAATTCTTATGAAAAATTGGTCTTTATTTTTGACCTCGGCACCGTGGGCAATGGCACCGCCAATTTCACCTTTTATCTTGACGATATAGTACAGTTCAAGAGTAGTGGTGGAAAATCACGTCCCGAACTGCCCATCACGTTCCAGGATACCACCACGGTGGATTACAAATTGACCGACTTTGGCGGCAATGCCTCCTCTATTGTTGTGGATCCTACCGATCCGAAAAATCTTGTGGGCAAAGCCACCAAAACCGCTGGAGCGGAACTCTGGGCTGGCACCACCAATGGCGGCAGCGGTTTGGCCAAAGCCATCCCCTTCACCGCAGCCAATACCAAGATGAGCGTGCGCGTGTGGTCGCCCGATGCCAACACCCCCATCCGCCTCAAGGCTGAAAATGCTGCCAACGGAGCTATCAGTGTGGAAACTGAGGCCACTACGACCAAGGCGGCCAGCTGGGAAACCTTAGAGTTCAACTTCAACAATCCCGCACCTGGTACTGCCGCGCTAAATCCAGCCAATACTTATGACAAAATCTCCATTTTCTTTAATTTTGGCACTACTGGTGCTGCGGCAGGCGAAAAAACTTACTATTGGGATGATGTTGCCTTCGTCGGTGGCGGCGGGGGTAAATTAAAAGTTGATCTCCCCATCACCTTTCAGGATACAGCTAAGGTGGATTACCTGCTGTCCGATTTTGGGGGCAACATTTCCGCTATTGTTAAAGATCCTACTGATCCGAACAACCTCGTAGGCAAGGCCGTCAAAGCAACCAATGCAGAGTTATGGGCCGGCACTACCAATGGTGGAACTGGTTTGGCCAAAGCCATTCCTTTTGCCGCAGGCAAGACCAAGATGACCGCACGTGTGTGGTCACCAGATGCCAATACGCCCATCCGCCTCAAAGTGGAGAATGCCGCTAACGGTGCTATTAGCGTGGAAACTGAAACCAAAACCACCAAAGCAGCCCAGTGGGAGATATTGGTGTTTGATTTCAGCCAGCAAGCGCCTGGCACTGCCGCTTTGAACTTGGCCAACAGCTACGATAAGATTTCAATTTTCTTCAACTTTGGCACTACTGGCGCTACTGCTGGAGAAAAGACCTACTATTGGGATGACATTAGTTTTGGCAAGGCTCGTGTTGATCTGCCCATCAGCTTCCAGGATACAACTGCAGTGGACTATGCGCTCACTGATTTTGGTGGCAATGCTTCATCTATCGTAGTAGATCCTACCAATCCTGCCAACCTCGTGGGTAAGGCCACTAAAACCGCTGGCGCGGAACTCTGGGCTGGCACCACCAACGGCGGAAGTGGACTCAATAAGCGCATCCCATTTACCGCCGCCAACACTAAGATGAGCGTGCGCGTGTGGTCGCCCGATGCCAACACCCCTGTCCGCCTCAAGGCTGAAAATGCTGCCAATGGCACCATCAGCGTAGAAACAGAGGCAAAGACCACCAAGGCGGCCCAGTGGGAAACCCTCGAGTTTAATTTCAGTAATCAGGCGGCTGGTACAGCCGCTTTGAATCCCGCTAATGTGTATAACAAAGTGTCTATTTTCTTCAATTTCGGCACCACCGGCGCTACAGCAGGCGAAAAAACCTACTACTGGGACGATGTGAGCTTTGTTGGTGGCGGAGGCAGCACAAAGGCTCAGATGGATCTGCCTATCACCTTCCAGGATACAACTACCGTTGCTTACACACTTGTTGACTTTGGGGGCAATGCTTCATCCATAGTGGTAGACCCCACCAACCCCAACAACTTAGTGGGCAAGGCTACCAAAACTGCCGGAGCGGAACTCTGGGCAGGTACCACCAATGGCGGCGCAGGCTTAGCCAAGCCCATCCCATTTGTTGCGAACAGCACCAAGATGAGCGTGCGCGTATGGTCGCCCGATGCCAACACCCCCATCCGCCTCAAAGTGGAAGATGCCACCAACCCTGCCATTAGTGTGGAAACAGAGGCCAAGACCACCAAGGCGGCTACTTGGGAAACGCTGGAGTTTAACTTCGCTAACCAGGCACCAGGCACCGCGGCCATTAATTTTGCCAATACTTATAATAAGGTCTCCATTTTCTTCAACTTTGGCACCACTGGCGCCACAGCAGGTGAAAAGACGTACTACTGGGACGACATCAAGTTCGGTGGTGTTTCCAGTGTAAGCCCATTGGACGCCTCCGAAGCGGGCATTCGAATTTTCCCTAACCCTGCTTCCGAATTCTTCACCATTGCATTCCCCGAGCCGCTGAGCAACCCTGCTTTGGTTTCTATATTGGATGCTAACGGCAGATTGATCAAAGCGCTCACCCTGACCCAACAAAACAGCTTACTGCCTTTGGAAGATATCAATGACGGCGTGTACTACCTGCGCATAGAGCAGGATGCCAAAGCCTACTTCCAAAAACTGCTGCTGATGCGTTAACAAAAAGGGGCCTATAGGTTTTTCTCTATGGAATGATAAAAGACGCAAGCCACCCTAATCCCAGGGTGGCTTGTGCTTTTTGTTCAGTCAAGGTTTTGTTGCAATACCGATAAAGGTCTGTATGCAAATGAGCTCTTCCTGAATCGTAATTTTATGCTTTTACTATATGTATTCCCGTTCTCGGGAATATTTTTTCAAAAAAAAGGTGAGCAGCATAGCCAGCGCCGCGCCAACCGCAGCCAGAGCGATGTCTTTATGGGCATCCCACACATCGCCTTGCGTCGCAACATAAGTTTCCCCTGTTTCTTTAGTGGTCAATTCAGAAACACCCCATTCGATCAATTCAAAAATAGTTCCGAAAGAAAAGGCAATTTCAATTGGCAACAGCCAAGCAATGGTAATGGGAGCACGAAATTTATTTAATAGCAATTCCCGAAAGGGATATGCCATAAAAAAACCAAAACTGAAGTGCACAATTCTGTCATAAGGGTTACGCCAAAGCTGGTATCTGTTTTGCAGCCAACTTCCAAAATAATTGCTTGTGTACGCGTAAAAGGCCCCGTACAGATGTAACAACACAAAGAAAAAGATACAGAGATAGCTCAGGTCGCTGAAATTGTGCCATTTTCTGGTCCAAACTAATATAGATATACAGATCACAACCAACAGGTTTTCAATGATCCAGTTTTCTAATTTAGAGGTAAAGCACCAACCGTATATCCAGTATAATATTAATATGGCGGTAAGCAACCAAAGCAGGCTGTTGTTATTTATCGCTGTCCTGTAAGGAGAACCAGATGTTGTGATCAATGTTGTTGTATTTTACAATATTGGGTACCTAGTGCTACGTCCGACTAATGGCATACCAATAAATTGAGCAGAAATTTTTGCTGTTACATAAATCTCCTCTTGCATAGATTCGCCCATTACTCAGGGAAATACTTACTGATTAATGCCTTATACTGTGCTGTGGATTCTATCAGATTTAGGTCAGGATCTTCCCGCACCAAATCCAGGTCCTTAAAGCCGTTTTTAAAGGCAGTCTCCAATTGCCTCAAGGCTCCTTTTTGGTCCTTTTTTTGTGCTGACAAACGGCTTAGCTCAAACGGCGCAAAGGGATCAGTGGGCTCCAATTCCACTACAATATTAAAACAGGCTTCTGCATCCTCCTGAAGATCAGGGATCAGGGAGTACAAATAACCCAGCTCATACCAGCCATCGGCATCATTAGCATCGTTTTCAATCATGGTAATAAAGGACAGTTCTGCTTTTTCAAAATCATTCTGTTCTTCATATATTTGACCCAATTGATACAGGGCGTCATTATCCGTTGAATCTAAGGCCACCGCATGCTCCAGGGCTTTAATGGCTTTTTCAATCTCGCCCATTTGGTAATATGCCACACCTAAGCCATAAGCAGCATCGGCATCGGTTTCGGAAAAGTCATCCAATTGATCCACAGCTGCCTTGGCTTTGCCCATATCCAGCATATTGAAGGCTTTGGCCACCTTTTCGTTTTCGATGGGGTCTGTTTGGGCCGGATTACCGAGACCCATTTTTTTGTCTTTCGGTTTAGTTTTGGCCTTTTTCATAGCCGCATCCTCCTGGCTTATTTTGGGGTCTTGTCCCGGTCGTGCCGGTGTGCCTGTTTGTGCCAAAAGCATTGCGCTGGCTCCAAAAGCCATAGCAAAGAGTAAAATAAGGTGTTTCATAATCAGCATTTTTAATGTGATGAGAAAAATATGGTGTTTGTTATAATAGAATTCTATTGATTATCAATGATTTTTAGAATTGAGATGTTCTAAAATTATTGCAATTCTTTCAAAAAAGCCTTAAAAGGGGCACTATCAGGGTTGTTGGCCATTTTGGGCAACGTAGCCAAAATGTTTGTGCGGGCCTTGCTTTCCAAATCATGTTTAAACGCCTCTGTAAGTATTGCACGCAATTCCGGGTCACTCATATCCTCAGCCGCATGTTCAGATGATTCCCGGAAAAGATCCTCTCCTTCATCTATAGCCAAATCGTATGAATCAATCAAGTTCTGATAAAACTGGTAAGCTTTCTGGTATTCGTTTTCGCCAATGTTTTGGTCGTCAATATAAAGGGCGTACAGCAGAATCGTAGGCAAATCTTCCAAGGCTAATTCCATCATAAATTCTTTCTCAAAGGCCTTTTCCCATGCTAAAGCATAATCGTCACTGTCAAATGATTCAAGGTCCCAGTTGTTATACTCCTCTGCACCCGTTTCCGGCACCGCCAAATTAAGTGCTTCAAAAGATGCCTTGTCTTGGTATTTTTCCTTACCTTCAGAGTACATTTTTTTCTGGTTCTGCACAATCAGGTACTGTGGGCGCTGATCGGGCTTTTCTTTTTGCACTTGATCCCTTACTTTTTTTAGCATACTGGCCCAGGTGCTAACGAACTGGTCATTGGTAAGGCCATCACCCAATACGGACACCAAGGCATTAATAAAGTAAGAGCCATCTTCGTCATTGGTATAGGCAAATTGGCCGGGAGAGGCCCCCGAAACCAAAATATGACCTTGGTACCGCGTTAGCAGCTCGAGGTTATGTGCCGTTGTTGCATTGTTTTCGTCAGCGTCCTCTTTGTCCACCAATTCACCGTGATGCTCTTTGCCTTCTTCCTGACCTGGCTGTATGTTGCAACTGTTCCCCAAGGTAATGGACATTCGCGGTTTTTTGCCGATAATCGCCTGGTGAACCCAATCCAATGGTACGCCACAGTTGGCCAAGGCTGCACTGCCCGAGGATGCAGGGTTGTGGTTCAAACAATAGTACATCAAGGGCCAAATAACTTTGTCATCCTCCTTCCTGAAACCATGCCCGGTGTACAAAAACACAACAGCATCGTCTGCTTGGCATTGAAAACCTTCAAAAAAAGCATATATTTCGCCTTTGTTGAACTGAAGTGTATGAAGATTAAAAGCCATGTGAGCTTCATTGGCCATGGACTTGAAAAAATCAGCTGTTTTTTCAAAGTCCTTTTGGCATCCAGCCCGAATGTCCTCATTCTGATTGTCAGAACTAATGATCAGATGAAGGGTGCTTTGCGCATGTGCCCCCAATGGCTCAATCGCAGAGAGCAAAGCAAATAGAAAAAAATAAAGCAATGACTTCATAAAAATTGAAAATTGATAAGGGTTTGCAGGGGTTAAAAAGCGTTTAGAACTCTTCAAAAAAACGCCGCATTACGGCTTTATATCGTTTGCTTGTTTTTAATACGCTTAAGTTTTCATCATTTTTGATTACCTCTTTATAGTTTTCTCCGGCTATTTTGGCTCTTTCCAAACTTTTTTCCAAATGATCCAGTGCCTTTCGCTCTTGTCCTTGTGCTGCATATATGCTGCAAAGCAGATAATAGGTCCAAGGGTCAGAGGGCTTGGTCTCAAGGGCTAATTGCAATACCCGAATGGCCTCATCGGGCTTTTGTCTGCGGAACAAAGATAGGGCTGCCTCTTGGATAAATTCCAATTTTAAAGCCGTTTCAAAAGGCAAAGAACGTAGTAATGTACTGGTTTTTTCCCAATTTTCACTGTACACCGTCACCAAGCTGTTGTATGCACCAAGTTTGGTGGAATCACAGCGTATGGCCTCCAGTAGTGCCTTTTCCGCTTCATGGAGTCGCTTGTTTTGATAATAAAAAATACCGAGGTTCAAATAGGCTTCCGCATAATCAGCATCCAAAACAATGGCCTGCCGATAATATTTTTCCGTAGAGTCGGGCAAGTGCATTTCATCATATAGATTACCCAATTCAAAGTAAATTTCAGGCACATCGGGTTTTGTTTTTAATGCCGTGCGGTACATCTCCTCTGCCTTCTGAAGTTGCCCTTCCATACTGCTCAACAACAAACCCAGGTAAAAATAGTGGCTTGCGTTTCCGGGATTCAGGCTTATGGCTTTTTCATAAAGGGCTATGGCATCTTGCTTTTTGTCAATTTCTGCATAAAGATTGGCCAAATTGACATACGCGGAAGCCAAATCCGGTTTTAGGGCTATGGCTTTTTGATACTGCTGCTCCGCCTCTTCTATTCGCTCCTGCCTCTTATACTCTGTTGCCACATTATTATATGGTATAGCCCAAGTGGGGGATATTTCAATGGCTTTTTCCAAGGACGCTACGGCTTCTTCATATTCACCCAATTCGGGCAATAGTAGCCCCAATTCGTTGTACATGTAAGCCGCTCGATTTTCCAATGCTATGGCCTGCTTTTGCTTTTGGACAGCTTTGTAATACAAACTGCTGTCCCCTCCCATTTGATCCGCAGCAAGGCGAAGCGCCAAGCCCTCAAAATAATACTGCTTGGCCAGGGTTTGTTTGTATCTGGAATCATTGGAGCCGAGGATTTCAGCGGCCTTCCCCAAGTAGTCTGCAAACCTGCTGTATTTTGTGTCAAAACGGTCGCGTAGCATTAGCTCGTCGGGATCCGTGTTCAAATAGGCCACAATGGCCTGCTGCACTGAATCCATCAACAAGGTTACTAATCGCTCATCCATGATACCTCTCAAGGGGATAAAAACCGTATCCGCATAAAGAAGGTCATAGTAATGTACCGCCGATTGTGCTTTCGGCAAAAGCAATTGCCCGGCATCCAAGGCCTCATTGAATTTGAGGTAATGGTCAAAACCCTCCCTTGATGCCAATTTGCCCAAAATATCCTGCTCCAAATCTTGACGAATATGTTCCTTGGCTCTGGCTTTTTCATCGGCAAGAATTTTTTCGTCCACCGCAAACATGG
This sequence comes from uncultured Saprospiraceae bacterium, assembly GCA_964539805.1. Classification (GTDB taxonomy): domain Bacteria; phylum Bacteroidota; class Bacteroidia; order Chitinophagales; family Saprospiraceae; genus M3007. The sequence goes on from CAZIKN010000019.1 coordinate 12,297, forward strand.
CCTCTTGTTTACGCCCTCCAAATACATCGGGGTGTTGCGTTTTTTTTGAAGCCTTTCTGATCTGCTGTTGCAAATAGATCTCCAGCTCATACAAATCAACACGTTTGTCACCATCCTCGTCAGCGCGACCTTTTAGTCCGTCAATGAGGTAATAAGAAAACAAGCCTCTTCCATTGCCCCATTGGTGGCCCTCTAAGGAAAGTTCATACGGCTGACATGACATAATTTTGACCTCATTGGAAAATCGCTTCATTAGTTCGGAAGCGGTAGCCTCTTTTCCACCAATGCCCTCCCCGGCAAGCGTGCCGGAATGACAGGCATCCATGACCACAATTGTCCTGACATCCATTTTTGAGAGTCCGCCGATGATGTGATCGTTCAAGTAATCAACATCCAATGCATTCAAGCGGTAATTGTTTTTGGGGGTATCATGGGTGAGCAAATAGCCACGCTCTTGTTGGGCCCTGGCCTCCACATCGCCATGACAAGAAAAATAAATGATGGCCAAATCGCCTTTTTGACTGTTTTTCAACAACCATTCCAAAGCAGATTGCACACTGGCTAAACTGGCTTGCCCATTGGTCAGTAACCTGATCTGTTGATCGCTCAGCTGCCCGCCAGCGGGCGAACGTAAAAAATCCGCAAAAATCCTGGCATCCCTGTCGGCAAACTTTAAATCTTCAATGGCCTGATCCTGATAATCCGAAACACCTACCACAACTGCCCTGGACACAGCGTTGCCCATTCGCTGGGCTACAAAGGGCGATGCAACTGGCTTTATCCCCTTTTCCTGCGCCAACAGATTATTCAAGAAGAAAAGACAAAAAATCAAGTGTTTGATTTTCAGAACTTTATAAAACATATTATAGCACGTGCTTTCCAACGGCATAAAACTACGCCAACTTTTGCAATCACCAATATATATCCTCGCTTAAAGCAGAGGTTATCAGCGTGCACCCAACAAGTTTTTTGTAAATTAATCCGCTGCACCTTGTCTGTTCCTCAAAGTGCTTTACTTTTGACGCTTAATTTCACGTAGTGCATACTACGACATAAAAAAATGTATATGTTCCAACGTATCCTTTTCATCTTCTTAATTGTTTTTGCTGCACAGTGGTCTGTGGCACAAAACCTTACTGGTACCGTAACCGACCCAGAGACGGGTGACGGCGTTTACAACGCTGCTGTGGTGCTGGTAGGCACGGGCCTTGTTACCCAAACGGACATTAATGGCGATTTTATTTTAAAAAACATCAATTGCGCAGGCAAGAAATGCATCCTGCGCATCAGTATGGATGGCTTTACCCCCGTAGAAATGCCCATTGAGTCCAGGCTTTCTTATGAGCCTTTGGCCATTAGTATGAGCAAAATACCGGTAAGTCCCGTTGTGGTGGAGCAACAAAAAACAGCCGATATACCTACCGTTACCTTAGAGGAAACCGAAACGGATGACGAAGGAGCCAGTGAAATAGCCAATGTGCTCAATGCCAGTCAGGATGTATTTCAGCGCATTGCCAGCTTTGGTTTTAGCACGTTCCGGTTCAGGGATCGCGGCTATGAGGGACGCCAATCCCTTACCTTTGTCAATGGTATGCCTTTCAATGATCTGGAAACGGGTTTTACAGCATTTGGCGAGTTTGGTGGACTCAATGATGTCCTGCGCAATCGTTCCAGTACCGTTGGCCTTGATCCTGCTGAATTTACCTTTGGCCAATTGGGTGGTGCCACGTTTATTGACACTCGTGCCTCCAGCCAACGCAAGCAACTACGCGTGTCACACGCCGTGTCCAATCGCACCTACCGCCACCGCACTATGGCTACATTCAGCAGCGGCCTGGTACCCGGCGGATGGGCGCTTACCGTTTCCGGAAGTCACCGTTGGGCCGATGAAGGATATGTGCCCGGCACTTTCATGGATGCTTGGTCGTATTTTTTGAGTTTGGACAAGAAATTGAACAGCAAACACGCGCTAAACCTTACCTTTTTTGGTTCCCCCATGCGCCGTGGCGCCACTGCTGATTCCTTCCAAGAAATGTTTGATTTGGCTGGCAGTAATTATTATAACCCCAACTGGGGCTATTGGAATGGTAAAAAGCGCAATGGGGCAGTCATTGACAACCACCAGCCTACTGCCATCCTTCGTTATGACTGGGTGCCCAGCGCCAAAACCAACCTTATGGTCTCCGCTTTTGGCCAAACGGGCAAAAACGACCGCACGAGGGGCTTCTTTGTCAACGCACGCAACCCGGCAGCCGATTTCAATCGCCGCTTACCCAGCAGTTTCTTAAGCCCTGAAATGGCCGAACTACAGGCCGAACTGCTGCGCACCGACGAAAATTATCGCCAAATCAACTGGGCCGAAATTTATCAGACAAACCTCTTCAACGTAGAAACCATTCTGGATGCTGATGGTATTCAGGACAATACCGTGACTGGACGCAATTCCAAAGTGATCGTGTCCAATGAACGCTCCCTAAATACGGATGCGGGCATCAATCTTGTGCTCAACCACTCTTTTTCCTCTCGCTTGACCTTTAATGGCGGTGCTATGTATCAATATTACAAGGGGGAAAATTTCCGCGAAGTGGATGATCTTTTGGGTGGCGAGTTTTTTTTGGATCGCGATTTTTTCACCAATTTTGAACCCACCCGCAATTCTCTTGCCGGCAATTCCGACATTAGAACGCCCAACAATATCGTTAGGGTAGGGGATAGGTTCAGCTATGATTATGATGAACATATCCGCCGAACTACTGTTTGGGGGCAGGCGCAATACTTATTGCCTCGCTGGCAATTTTTCGCCGGTTTTGAAGGCTTGAGCAGCCAAATGTGGCGAGAAGGAAACATGCAAAACGGGCGTTTTCCGAATAATTCCTTGGGCAAATCAGAGACCATTTCTTTTAATACCTATAATGTAAAAGCTGGTGGAACATTCAAAATAAATGGTCGCAATTACTTGTACGTCAATGGTATGTATGGCACACGCCCTCCGCAAATCAGGTCAGTTTATTACCAGCCGAGAACGCGTGATTTTGTAGCACCCAATATAGAAGCATCTTCTACCCAAGCCATTGAAGGCGGGTATTTGCTCCGTTCACCCAACTACAAGGCGCGAGTAACGGGTTTCTTTACGGAGTTTAAAAACGACATGGAAAATATTTTTGCCAGCGCCTGGTCTATTGGCCGTGTGTTGGCCGAAACCGATTTGACAGCACTCGGTATTGGAGATGAAGATATAGCTTTGGAACAGCCCATATTTTTTGGAGGTGCCATTGCACAGAACATCAATCGCCGCCATGTGGGTGTTGAGGCCGCCATAGAGGCAAAACTTACGCCCAGCTGGATCGTAAGTGCCGCCACCTCGGTAGGCCAATACATTTACACCAATCGTCCGGACCTAAGTATTTCACTTGACAATGGATCAGCCGCAGTGCCAGTTTTGCCTTTGGGAAAAATGTACCTTGAAAATTTTTATGTGCCCAGAACACCACAAACCGTTGCTTCATTAGGACTAAAATATGAGGGAAGAAAATTCTGGTTCGCCAGCCTCACAGGCAATTATGCAGCCAACTCATGGTATAGCTTTGACCCCGTGCGTCGCACAGAGCAATTTGTTGCCGGGTTAAGCCCCCAAAGCCCTATATGGAATACCATAATTGACCAGCAACGCGCACCCGCAGCCTTTACCCTGGATTTTTTTGGCGGAAAGTCTATAAAAATAAGAAACTACTTTATCTATTTTAACTTGGGTGTCAACAACATCTTGAACAACCAAGAGATTGTCATCTCCGGGCGAGAAGTATATCGGAATGCCTTCCGGCGCGAAGTACAAAATCCATTGTTTTACACCAATGAGTTGTTGTATGCTTTTGGCACCAACTATTTTGCCAGTATAGCGCTGAGGCTGTAAATACCGTTGGGAGCACCCAACGCATTGTTCAAAGCCTGCGTTATAAATACCAGAACCAGCGCTTCAAATGCTATTTTTAGGCATAGGGCCTATTTATCAGCCTGAACGCTAAACCCGCTGTATCGAATAGGGTTAAAAGAAAAAACACTTTATCATGTACAAATTTCTTTTAACACTTTTTTTGATACTCACGGAGGTAACTATCCATCACGCACAACAATTTCAACGTGTACTTGATCCAGGCCGGCTAAGTCCCGGGCTTGATCTGGATCAAAAAAATGGGAGCGAAGTGGGTGTGCTTAGCTTTGTTGCAGGCCCCAATTTGTTTGCTGGTGGTTTTCTGAACCTTACCACGCTCAATTTGAAACAAGGCATCACATCCAGTTATGATTACCGTATTACAGGCACTAATGTTGCAGATGGACGCGCTACCTGGTGGCCCAGTGAAAATTCATGGCTGGTGGGTGCTGCCACATTGAATGGAACCCAAAACAAAGCCTTGTTAAAAATAGCACCTGATGGCTCCGTGATATGGTCAAAAGCTTTTGGCGAGACAGCGGATATTCAAGAATCTAACATTGGGCGTGTGGCAGTCGTAATAACACAGGAGAATAAAGCGATCATAGCAGGCGCTGCCGATGATTTTGCCCTCAATGATGGAAGAAACGACCTTTTTGTTGCTAAGATAAATGAGGATGGATCATCAGTTTGGGAAAAGCAGTTGCGGTTTTCATTGGACCTCAACGCAGATGCAGCCTTGGGTGCTTTGATTAGTTTGCCTGATGGATCATTATTAGTTTCAGGGACAATCAATCAGGCATTTAGTGCAGGCGACAACCTGTTTTTGCTCAAATTGGATGCACAAGGCAAGCTAATCTGGGCAAAACAATATGGCTCGCCCGGCAATGTGCTCGGGGCTAAAGAACGCGGCCTTGACTGCTGCGTGTTGCCAAACGGACATGTCCTGATGTGTGGATGGGTTGATGATGATCTGGCTTTTAACCAGGATGGTTTTTTGCTCGAAACAGACGAAACCGGCAATGTCATCCGCTCATTAGTCTTTGACATCAATGGGGCTGATTTTAATCTCCAGATCAATCGGGTCATTGCATTTGACAATGATCGTGTGGTGTTCTCTGCAGGAGCCTGGGAAAATACTATACCAACTGATGCGCTGGAACTTAATATTATGGCTGAGGTGCAATTAGATGGGAAGATCAACTGGCAGCGAAATTATTTCAATGAAATTTTAGTTGGTTTTGGCACACCCGGAGATGCATTGATTACACAAAATCCGAACGGAGGCTATTTGATGTTGGCTAATGATGCGGTCAATTTTGAATCACTCCGCCCTGTTTTGATTAGTACAGACAAAGAAGGCAAAACAGGATGCGAAAAAATAGTTACTTTGCGCCTCAGCACCAACAAGAAGTTTATTGCCGGAAATATTAATCCGGTTGTGGTCAATGTAAGTACAAACAAGAATGTTTTGGCAAGTTCGACCAAATTCAACGGTTACACCATTGACCTGCCCGGTTTGGATCTTGGCCCCGACACATCGTTGTGTATAAATGAAGAATTTTTTCTTGATGCATCAACACAGGGCGCTGACAGCTATATATGGAGTACCGGTGAAAAAACAGCGTTGATAAAAGTGGACTCGGCTCGCACCTATGTTGTAGCAGTAAGCTCCGCACAACAATGCTTTTTGCTTACTGACTCTATTCGGATTGCATTGAAAAAAGTGCCTGATGTGGCCATAGCATCAGAAAGCAACAAATTTTGTGAGGAGGGTACCTTGCAACTGAACGCAAAAAGTGAAGAAGGCGCCAGCATCTTGTGGTCAACCGGCGAGCAAAGTAAAACAATAGAGGTGGAAACAGCCGGTACCTATAGTGTTGAAGCCACCAATTCCTGTGGAGTAGGAAAAGCTGAAATCAAGGTAGAATTGCCGGAGTGCCCAAAAGATTGTCCGATTTTTGTGCCCAACGCATTTACACCTAACAGTGATGGCACAAATGACCAGTTTGGCCCCTTAGGTACAGAATGCCTGACTTTTGATACTTACCAATTCAGGATTTACAGCCGATGGGGAGAATTGGTGTTTGATGGGCGCACCCCGGCAGAGAAATGGGATGGCTCATTTAATGGCCGAGTGTCTCCCGCGGACGTGTACATTTGGACGCTCGAATACACAACAAAATTACTGGGCTCCGTTAAAAAATCCGGCGATGTAGGTTTGTTGCGTTAACAAAATATGATTTTTGCCCTCAATTTAGGGATTAAAATGCCTCATTTTTGTCCTGTAAAATCCTTTTAACAAAAACTGGCCCTTCATTGGGTTGGCATTTTAGAAATAACACTACTTTTCGCCGTCAAAAACTTTTTTACGAATGAATATTAGACCACTACGCCTTTTAGCACTGCTGTTTTGCCTCTCCTGTACACCACTTTTGGCTCAGGACATCCACTTCACCCAATTTTATATGATGCCTACTAACCTTAACCCGGCCAACATCGGCCGATTTGAAGGAACCGTGCGTATAGGAGGCATATACAGAAGCCAATGGCGAAGTGTGCTTGGGCGCGGCAGCTACGAAACCCCCGGTATTTATGCTGATGCGCCCATTATCCGCGGTTTCCGCAAAAAAGACTGGATAGGCGTAGGTCTGATGATGATTCGGGACCGTGCCGGCGTAACCAATGACCCTGACAGCGAAGTGTTGAGCGGAGGAGCGCCACCATTTGAAACGGCGGGCTTCCTGACCCGTACTGCCAGCCGTATCGGTGCCTCGTATCACCTTGCTTTGGATAAAAAAGGAAACACGGTTCTCACCTTGGGTGCCCAATATGGTGCTGTAAATAAAACAGGGGACTGGGACAATTTTACGTTTGAGGATGGCTACCTGAAAAATCCAAAAAAGTACCTGAGGGGCAACAGTAAGGATTATATTGCCAATCAGGGAGGGCAAAAGAAAACCCACACAGGTATTGACGCCGGCGTAGTGCTTACCTCTCGCCTGAACAAACGCATGGATTTTAATATCGGCTTTGCCATGGGCAATGTGAACACGCCTCGCGCCAGCCTGCTTGCGGATAGTGTGGGAGGTAATTTTGAAATGCCCCGCAAAAGCATCGCACATGGGCAGTTCAACATTCAAATGACTGAAAAATTTACGTTTAGCCCACAGTTTATGTTTGGCAACATCGGTGGCCATGATGAAATCCAGGTGCAGGCTATGGGCGCTCTGCTCTTTAATGAAGAAAAGGACATTACGCTCACCTTTGGACTTGGTTATCGCCTGCGCGATGCGGTATCACCCATTGTGGGATTCAGGAAAAAAGCCCTGACAGTTGGCCTGGCATACGACCTTAATGTGTCTCCACTCAATGCACAAACCAACTACCGCGGCGGTTTTGAATTGGCAGCTAACTATATTATCAAGATTTACAAACCCGCCAAAATTAAACCCAAGATTTTGTGCCCACGTTTCTGATCAATGTGCCTCTACGCAAGGCCTTACATTGTAATGACCACATTATCTTAATACCATCATATTATCCGAACATCACCATGAAAGTGAAAAGCATATTTTTAGCCTTTAGCACATTGATTATTGGCCTTTTTTCGCTACAGGCACAACCCATAAACCGCTCCACACCTGAGGCCAACCTCAAGGCTGCCGAAGAGGCTGAAGCTGCAAGCAATCCTTATGAAGCACTTGATCGCTATGAAAAAGCATACAGTGACAATAAGGAGAAGGCTATCGCAGTAAAAATTGCCAAGATGAACTATGACCTTCGCGATTATGACCGCGCCGAAAAAGGATTCAAAAAACTCACCCTCCGTGATCGCAGAGGTGAGTACACCGAACTCAAATATTATCAGGCCATGTGCCTTAAATTTCTGGGCCAGTATCCGGAAGCCATTGATATGTTCAATCAATACATTACTGATGGCACTGATGAGAAATTGAAAAAACAGGCAAAAATGGAAATTACGGGCTGCGAACTGGCACGCAAGGCCAAACAACCCGACAACCTCAAAGTAGATAATCTTGGCAAAAAAGCCAATAGCGCACAAACAGAGGCCGCACCGTCATACAGTAACGGCGAGCTCTATTTTGCCTCCTTGCGCGGCAAGGAAGTGGTAGTGCTGGATGGCAAAGAAGGCGACTGGCATGCAAAAATTTATAACGTGACACCCAAACAAGGTGGCGAGTATGGGGAACCTACGGCCCTTGGCGTGGAGATCAATCGCGAAGGTTTTCATCAAGGCAATGTCAGCATCAGCCCCGACGGGAAAACGATGTATTTCACGCGCATTGAACTGAACAATAATGTGATGTCTGCCAGTAAAGTATATTACGCCAAAAAGAACGACGAAGGATGGGGCGCTGCCAATGAAGTATCAGGAGCAAATGGCGATTTCATCGCCAAACACCCTTGTGAAGGCGAATTGTTTGGAGAAAAAGTGCTGTTTTTCGTCTCTGATATGCCCGGTGGGCAAGGTGGATATGACCTGTACTATGCACCTAAGAAAACGGATGGCGTGTTCGGATTGCCCGTAAACCTTGGCCCGAGTGTGAATACGGCTGGCGAGGAAGCAAGCCCCTTTTATCGGGATGGCAAACTTTACTTTAGCAGCAATGGCCGGCCTACGTTCGGGGGCCTGGACGTGTTTGAGAGCCAGTGGAACGGCTCCGTGTGGAGTGAGCCTAAACAAATGCCTATGGGCGTCAATTCATCGGTTGACGATTTGTTCTACACTCAATTGCCCGATGGCATGAGCGGTTATGTAGTCAGCAATCGCCCTGGCCCTAACAACCTGAAAAGTAAAACCTGCTGTGATGATATTTATGCCTGGGAATTGGAGCGCATCAAAGTTGACCTTTTGGTTACAACTTTCCGCAAGCGCACCACTAAAGACAAAGAAAAGGAAAATCCTGCCCTAACTGGCTGTAAAGTCATGATTTATGACGTAACCGATAAAACACCAAAGCCTATTGAAGAACGGGTAAATGCAGCTGCCAATGATTTTTCTTTTAGCCTTCAGCCCGAAAAATCTTATTTGGTTATCGCCGAACGTGCAGATTATACCCCAATTGACACAGTCAAATTCAATACGGTAGGTGTAAAGAAGAGTACCAAGGTGGAGAAAAAAATAACTTTCCGCCGTGCCAAAAAAGTGGAAGAAGACGAGTATGAGGAGATCACCAAAAACACGCCTATTGTATTGGAAAATATTCTATATGATTTTGATAAATGGAACATTCGGCCAGATGCAGAACCTGATTTGCAGTACCTCACCGAGGAAGTGCTGAAAAAATATCCGGAAATCAAAATAGAACTTTCCTCCCATACGGATTCTCGCGGTAAGGACTCCTACAATGAAGAACTTTCACAAAAACGCGCCGAGAGTGCCAAAAGCTGGATTGTGGCCAAAGGCGTATCTGCTGATCGTATTGTGGCCAAGGGCTATGGCGAATACAAATTGGTCAATGGCTGCTCCAACGGTGTAAATTGCACGGAGGAGGAACATCAGGCCAACCGCCGCACCGAGTTTAAAATTATTGAAGGCCCTACTTCTATCACTGTTAAAGAAAGGGTGAAAAAGGACAAGAAGAATTGACGGGATAGTGTATATTTGAAAAAGGCCACCCCGATCCATCATTGGGGTGGCCTTCTTCTTTGCTAGGTAAGTGAAAATTAGCAACCTGTACTTTTGCTTAGATCATTAAACCTACATGTGTGAATCATGCAGAGAATGAGGTGCCACAACCGCAGGTAGAGGTAGCATTGGGATTGTTAAAGGTGAAGCCCCTGTTGTTGAGGTCATCCATAAAATCAATTTCCATTCCAAGCAAATAAATGGCATGTGCCTTGTTCATGACCACCTTGAGGCCATTTACCTCAAACGAATCATCACTGTCCTCCTGCTTATCAAAACCGAGGACATAAGAGAAGCCCGAACAACCACCACCCTTGACGCCTACACGCAAAGAATAGTCTGCCGGGATGTTTTCCGTATTTCTAATCTGTATGAGTTGATTGATTGCGCCTTCTGTAATCAATACAGGTGAAGTGCTAACCATTGCTTCAGTCATCATAATTGTATTAAATTATTTTGGTGCAAAAATACAGCATCAAAACGAAAATCAACTAAAAAAGTTTGCATAACGAAGATTACCTTTGCCGCCCTTTTGCAAAAATGCGTATATATTATGGAATCATTTCTCGAAATTCTAAAATACACCATACCCGGACTTTTGGTTTTTGTAGCCACGTATCTCTCCATAAAGCAGTTTTTAGATGATCGTCTGCGCAGAGAAACATTGCGGCAGCGCGGTGAAAACAGCAAAACAACCTTGCCGCTCAAATTACAGGCCTATGAGCGCCTCATTTTGCTTTGTGACCGCCTCTCCATAACCAATCTGCTTATTCGCCTGCGCGGCAGCGGAATGAGTGTGGCAGAACTTCGCGGCTCCCTTATGATTGCCGTCCAACAGGAATTTGACCACAACGTAAGCCAGCAACTTTATGTATCGGATACCCTCTGGCAGATCATTATCCTCGCACGCCAGCAAACCTTGAACCTCATCAGCGAATCCGCCAATGGACTTGACCCCAATGCCCCGGATGACGACTATGTCAATGCCCTGCTCAGCGGTGCTGATAGGGTAGGGGAGCTGCCCCCTTTGCAACAAGCCACAATGGCCATCAGAATGGAGGCGGGTCAGTACTTTGCAAAGTAAACTTTTTGTTAAGTTTTGCAACTGTTTGATGTTCACTTGATTGAATAAACAACGGCTTCATAACAATACAATTACATTAGTGGAGAGGATTTCAAACAGCTTCATAATCAGTACTGTTTGAAAAAATACCATTATGAGGCTTGCGAAATGTTCTTTTTTGAAAACAAATTGTATGATTGGATTTTATCCCCTGATTTTCAGGAAATTAAGGAATAAGGGCCGTTTTTACCTACTTTCATTTATTCTGCAAAATCGAATTTTTTCAAAATAAATGAAAAATTATTATAAAAACAGGTTTAAAATACGCAAAAAATCGCTTAAAATTCAAAATTTATTTTTCCACACTCATTTATATATTATACTTTTTTTAAAAGCAAATGCCCGAGTGAAATCAACAAATTTTTTTGTCGAAAAAAAGGAAAAATCTTTTCGGACTTGGAGATAAAACGCCACCTTTGCCCTCCCTGTACGACGGAGAACAGTCAGATAAAAATTGACTTCATTTTAATTGACCCTTCACACTAACGCACCATTGGGTATGATGAACGACAGCCAAATGGTATGGGACAACTGTCTGCGTACCATTAGAAAGAATGTGAACCCGCAAAGTTTTAAAACTTGGTTTGAACCGATCAAACCAGTGTTTCTTGATGCCGAAGTCCTGACGATACAGGTACCTAACAAATTCTTCTATGAATGGCTGGAAGAGCATTATGTGGCCTTGCTGAAAAAAACCATTCGTCAGGAACTGGGCGAAAAAGGGCGTCTGTTGTATCATATTCCAGAAAACGGAATTGCTACCCAGGCACCAGCCCCTGCAACAGCAAAAATCAGTAACAAACCAGGCTCCGAAAAAGACAACGAGCCTATACCTGGCGTTTTTGATGCGGAAATGATCAAAAACCCTTTTGTGATCCCAGGTATCAAACGGGTTAAAATTGACCCGCAGTTAAACCTGAATTACACCTTTGAGAATTTTATTGAAGGGGACTGCAACCGGCTTGCCCGGAATGCTGGTTTAGCTATTGCCAAAAACCCTGGCAAAACAGCTTTCAATCCCTTATTTATTTTTGGCGATGTCGGATTAGGGAAAACCCATTTGGGCCAAGCCATTGGCAATGAAATTGTAGCTAAATACCCCAACAAAGCCGTTCTGTATGTATCAGCCGAAAAATTTACCAATCAAATTATTCAGGCCATCAAAAACAATGCAGTCAACGATTTTGTTAATTTCTACAACCTTTTGGATGTCTTGATCATTGATGACATCCAGTTTATCTCCGGAAAACAGAAGACCCAGGAAATCTTTTTCCACATCTTCAATCAATTACACCAGTCCGGTCGGCAGATCATACTCACATCAGATCGCGCCCCAAAAAATTTGGAGGGCATTGAAGACCGCCTGATCAGCCGTTTTAAATGGGGATTGAGCGCTGATCTGCAAGCACCTGATCTGGAAACGCGCATGGCTATTCTCGACGCTAAAATGGAAGGCGAGGGGATAGAGTTGCCTTCTGATGTGCTTGAGTTTATCTGTTACAACATTAAGAACAATATTCGCGAGTTGGAAGGCGTAATGATCTCTTTGTTGGCACAATCTACGCTCAATCGCCGTGATATAGACATTGATCTGGCCAAAGAGGTCATCCGCAATTTTGTTTCCACAATCAATAAAGAAATCACTGTTGATTTCATTCAACAGCTGGTAGCTGAGCACTTTAGTGTTCCCGTTGACAAACTGCACCACGAAACCCGTAAGCGAAACATTGTTGTAGCCCGCCAACTTTCCATGTTTTTGGCCAAAAAGATGACCAATAAGTCCCTAAAAACAATTGGGGATAATTTCGGGGGCAGAGATCATAGCACGGTGATTTATTCCTGCAAGGCTGTGCAGGATATGATGGACACGGATCTGATTTTTAAAGATACTGTGGCTGAGTTGGAGAAAAAAATCAAGATGAGCCTCAACGAGTAATCTTAACCGACTTGTTTTGACCAGTAACGCATCAGGCCAGTTACCGACATGAAAGCCGGGTTGGCCGCTTCGTATATGTGCAGGTCAGCCTCTGAAACACCGTTTTGTAATAAGTCCTTACGCACAAATACCTGAAAATCAGGCACAATATCCGTAATTGAGGCGGAGCGATCAAAATAGGGCTTCATCCAGTTTTTCCAGGCAGTGAGGCGCTCAGCAAGTTGCTGGAAATGTGGGGCAGTCTTGCTCACCATACCATAATGGGTTAAAAACAAACATTGTATATCCAGGTTCTTCATTATTTCAATGGATTCCAACCATTGTTCGATATGTATATCCGGTGGGGGACAAGGAGGCATCACTGGCCCTGCACCTATTTTTACCCCTGCGGCATCACCCGTAAACAGCACAGACTCACCAGTTGACAAATCTTGAACCTGCCATGCGATGTGGTGTACAGCATGGCCCGGAGTGTACCACGCTGTGGCCTCTATGTTTCCCCATTTGTAACGTTCTCCATGCTGGGGCGCTACCAATTGATCTTCTGGTATTGCCTCCATTTTGCCCCACAAAACATCCATTTTATCCCCATAGATTTGTGTAGCGGACTGGTATAGTTTCTCAGGGTTGGCCAAATGCTTCAGTCCCTTGGGATGCACATGAATCCTGGCGCCCTGTTGTGCAAAGTACCAGGCAGCCCCCGCATGATCAAAATGAATGTGAGACAATAAAACCTGTTGAAAATCAGACAATTGCCATCCATTTAATTTGATCGCCGCCTCGAGATAGGGTAGGGTGGAGGCAGGGCCTGTTTCTATCAAAATCTTGTTAAGGCCAGATTCAACCACAAAAGCCGCAATGGCATCATGGATGCCCTGAAAATTTAGGTCAATGACATGTATTTGCATAAAAAAATGAAAAAAGCCTTCGAAGCAAAGCAGCGAAGGCTATCATTACAAAACAAAACAAACTATAAGTCTTAAAGCGTAAGGCAAGAATTTCGCAACAAATGTATGCATATTCTTTGTATTTACACTAATTATTTTTGTCAACGCAAGGACAATACAAGAAAATATTGTGCCAAAAGCCAATCACTTCAAAGCCTCCCTGGCAATTACAATTTTCTGAATTTCAGAGGTACCTTCTCCGATAGTGCAAAGTTTGGAATCCCGGTAATATTTTTCAGCGGGAAAATCCTTGGTATAGCCATAGCCGCCAAATATCTGGACCGCCTCCGTGCTGACTTGTACTGCAATTTCGGAGGCATAATATTTGGCCATGGCAGCTTCCTTGGTATGTTTCAGATGAGCATCCTTTAACTGGCCTGCTTGGCGGGTAAGCAATTCTGCTGCATCAATTTTAGTGGCCATATCCGCAATTTTAAAACTAATGGCTTGAAAATTAGCAATGGGCTGGCCAAATTGCTGCCTTTCCTTGGCGTATTTGATGGATGCCTCATAAGCACCTTTGGCTATGCCCAGCGATAGGGCTGCTATGGAAATACGGCCTCCATCAAGAATCTTCATGGCCTGAATAAAGCCCTCGCCCTCATTGCCTAATATTTGGCTTTTGTGTACTCTGCAGTTGTCAAAAATTAATTCGGCCGTTTCGCTGGCACGCATGCCCAATTTGTTTTCTTTTTTGCCTGCCATAAAGCCGGGGGTGCCGCGCTCGATCACAAATGCCGTCATGCCCTTGCTGTCTAACAATTCGCCTGTACGCACGATCACGACCGCTACGTGCCCGCTTTTACCGTGGGTTATCCAGTTTTTTGTCCCGTTCAGCACATAATAATCTCCATCTTTTTGGGCCACGCATTGCATGCGCATGGCATCAGACCCGGTATTGGCCTCCGTCAGTCCCCAAGCGCCTATCCATTCACCAGTAGCCAACTTGGGCAGGTATTGCTGCTTTTGTTCTTCGTTGCCAAAAGTTAAGATATGATTGGTGCACAAGGAGTTGTGGGCAGCCACGCTCAAGCCGATGGAGCCACAGACTTTTGCAATTTCTTCAATGACAGTGATATATTCCTGATAGCCCAATCCTGCGCCTTGGTATTTTTCGGGCACCAAAACACCCAAAAAGCCATACTGCCCCATTTTGTGGAACAAATCCATGGGAAAAAGCTGTGATTCATCCCAGTCCATGAGATGAGGGCGAATTTCGGCCTCCGCAAAGGCGCGTGCGCTTTCGCGGATGAGTTGCATATTCTCTGATGTGGTGGTGTAAGGCGCTGACATAATTTGGTAGTTATTTTTTTCTTTAAAAATTCAACTTTAGAGAATCCCGCATGCCTGAAAAGGCATTACTGTTTTGAGACCAATATGGACTTAAGAGTGATTTTTTCAGCATGCCCTTGCTTTGAAGGCTGCCATTATAACTCTCCTCCCAGCCCAATATGCGATAAGGTGAAGCGGTTTCGTATTCAATTTTAAGTTTTCGGGGAATATTTTTATACTCCACATAAAGTATTGAATAGTCCTTCTTTTCCTCTATTTTCAGTACTGCGCTTTCGGCTTGAACGGGTTTGTGGCGCAGGCGGACGTAAGTGGATGATGGCAGGAGCACCACATCGCCCTGTTTTATTTTTTCAGGCCCCAAACGTATTTTTACCCAGAGGTCATCCTCCAAAACGGCACCGCCTATATTTACCTTTGAATCGGATTCTGATTCAAAATAGGAGAAACCTTTCACCACATAGGCACCGTTTGGCAACAAGTTTGACTGAAAAAAGACATGGCCACACCAATCCTGAATGGAGCAGGTAGATTTAAGGGCATTACCCATTTCAACCGGCGTGAATACGGACTGCATGATAGAATAGTCATATATTCCAGTTTTAAAACGCCGAATGGAGTTCAGTTTTAGCACAGGTATCCTATCGGCACCGGCACTGGCTGCATCATCCAATTTTACCTGTTTTTGTTTGGAAAAATCTTCTGTGACGAAGATATTGACTTGTTCCGCTACCCTTTTTTCGCCGTAACGCTCCTGTTCTACATCATAGGTGCTGATTTCAGCTTTGCCCTGATACCAATATTGACCAAACTCAGGCGGGGTAGGGTAGGAGGCCAACTGCGCCGTAGCACTTTGGCTCTCGGGCAGGGAAGGGGCTTTATCCGACATTTTCACCTTGTTTTGGTTGCAAGCGCTCAGTAGCACAATCAAAACAAAAACGATGTTATAGTTTTTCATATCAATATCCAAGTATTTTAAGCATTGAATCAGAATCCTGTTCTTGAAATATCTGCCAATCAACAAATTCCCCATAATAATTTCTATCTATGAGAATATGTTTGGGGGCTGGCAGTAGGCAGTGCTTTAAGCCGCCATAACCACTCAAAGACTCCTGATAGGCTCCCGTATGAAAAAAGCCGATGTACAAAGGTTCGTCTTTTTCCTCATCATAAGCGGGCAGATACACCTGGTTGATATGGGCTTCGGAATTGTAATAATCCGCATTGTCACAACTGATTCCACCGATATTAACCCGTTGGTATTCTTTATCCCAATGATTAACAGGTAAAAGGATAAATCGTTCTTTGATGCCCCAACTATCTGGTAAAGTATTGATCAGGGAATTGTCCAACATATACCATTGCTCCGCGTCGTTTTGTTGTTTTTTCCCGATAACCGAGAAAATAGTGGCACCACTTTCACCAACCGTAAATTTGCCAAATTCAGAGTAAATATCTGGTTCGGGAACGCCTTCGCTATCGCATGATTCCTTGATCATCCTGACTATCTCGTTCACCATGTAAGGGTAATCATATTCAAAGCCAAGAGAGTTTCGGATGGGCATTCCGCCGCCAATATTGAGGCAGGATAGGGTAGGGCACACCTTTTTTAATGCACAGTATGTCTTGATCCCTTTTTGCAGCTCGCTCCAATAATAAATGGTATCTTTAATGCCCACATCAACAAAAAAATGGAGCATTTTAAGTGAAAATTTGGGATTATTGGCTAATTTTTCATAATAAAAGGACATAACCTCACTTTGTCGAATACCTAAGCGGGAGGTATAAAACTCAAAGTTAGGCTCTTCCTCTGTAGCCATACGAATACCAATATTAAACTTGCCTTCCCTGCTGATCATCTGGCTGTACATGTCTAATTCAGCAGCATTATCACAGACAGGAATGACATTGTCAAAGCCGCCATTGATCAACTCGGCAATTTTTTGGGCATACTGGAGCGGCTTGTAGCCATTATTGACAATGGTTGTGCTTTTATTTATCTTACCTTGACGATAAAGCCTTCCAATCAAATCAATATCAAATGCCGATGAGGTTTCCAGCTGTGTGCCATTTTCCAGCACTTCATTAAGGATAAATGCAAAATGAGAACTCTTGGTACAGTAGCAGTAAATGTACTTGCCATTGTAATTATATCGCTGAATGGCATCCCTGAATAACTTGCGCGCTGTTTGTATTTTTTCACCAATCTTGGGCAGGTACGTCAGTTTGAGTGGGGTTCCGTATTTTTTTATCAGGCTGTGTATGTCAATTTCATTAAAGAGTAAACGGTTGTCTTTAATGTTAAAGCCATCTTGTGGAAAGTCAAAAGTTTGGGCGACGAGGTCAAAATAAGTATTTTTCATGTACAATCAAGCGATTGTGCGCTATCGGAAAGTAAGTTTTGTTATTAGATGGGCCAAAAGTAAGCATAGTTATTGATTTGGTCAGGAATAGATTGCCTGAATGATTTGTAAAAATAAACTTATTTAACATAATATAAATTATGAAACAAATTTATCGCTTTTTTGAACTACGATTTAATTCATCACATCTACGCTCAACAACAAATCCAGCAGGATACGGATATCGTCATAAAATTCGCGTACATCTTCATATCTAACGTTGTTGCGCCAAAGATCAGGTTCTAGGATGTTCTTGTCTCTGGTCAGCGCAATGTTGATTTTGTCGCCAATAATGGAAAAATAAATTTCTCTTTTTTCGTTGATCTGCTGGTAATGAGCCCGAAACTTTAGGATGGTATCCTGTAGTTCTCGCGACAAAACGTCCTGAATACGTACATCCTTGGTTGCATAGGTATTAAAAAACGCCTCAAACTGTGGTTGCAGCACCCCCTCCCCTACCCTTCTTCCACCGAGTAAATGAAAGGCTTTCTCGCTGTTAATCAAATACTTACGATAATCATCTGGAATGATCAATACCCCTCCATTCATATCGGGCCGACGGTAATCACCTATGATAAATATGCCATTGAATACATAATCCAACTGGGTTCTGACCGGACTAAAAACTTTGGTTCGCAGTTCACACAGTTCAAAGGGCATTTCCCTTACCCTTCCCCTGATAAGGTCTTCTCCATGATATTCATCTGCCTGCGTAAATATCCGGCTGTTGAGGAAATCTTTTTTGGCTATGCTGCCATCATGGTAATAGCCTTCAAAAAAGTAATTGACCTCATTGTCAATAAAATCAAGGATGGCGAGCACGATGCGCGGCTTGTAGCTGCCTAAAAAGGATTTGACCAAGAACACATAATAAGCAACACAAAGGGCAACGGGAAGAATCAATATAAGGTTAATGAAAAATATTCCAATTATAATTTGGGCAATAATGACAATAAAAAGCAAAAAAAAGGTAAGAAGCAAGAAGCGAAGTATGCGACGCCTTCTGCCCTCCAGATGCATCAGTTCAGGATGGATGCTTTGGTTGTAAAACTGTCTGAATTTTGATTCTTGTTCGCTGGTCATGATGAAAGATCAAACATGTTTTTTAATGCGAGCCAAAGTTGGCTTTTTTTGTTCTTATCCCCTTCGATCAGATCCAGGGCATCGGCAAAAAGCCATTTGATGCCTCCAAAATCGAACACTGCATATCGTGGAGGTAAAATATTCAGGCCCAGTTGAGTTATTGGGCAACCGAAAACGATTATTTTTTCAGGTAAGGGCGTTGCTATGTTTGCCAGCAGAGAAAGGCTTGTATTTGGTGGCAATTCGAGTATTCTGGTATCTTTTTCCAGATCTACCTGAGCGGCCAGCAGTACTTTGGCGCAAAAAACATTGCTCTGCATGGGTGTGCTCACAATCATTATTTTTTTCAAAAATTGGCCTTTGGCATTGTTCAGGATGTCCGGCTCAGGCAAATTGATGATTAAATCTTTCTCCAAAAACATTATTTTTAATTTCTTTGTTATAATGCATTAACTATTCCCGATGTCCAATAAGCAGTACAAAAAAAATATTTTATCAGCAAAATCATTTTTTAGGAAATAAAAATTTTGGCAATGTGGCCTTTTTTGCTGTTAAAAAAAATTTTATTTGTTTGTTTCGCACAAAGATATGTAACTTTGTGGCAAAATTTTTCAAATCGGTATTTACTTTAAAACATACTCACACCACCCATGGCGAAATACCCGATCAGCGTCACCCTCACAAACCAGTCCAAAATCCATTCTGTTGACTTCAGCAATATCCCTTTTGGCAAGGTCATTTCAGATCACATGTTCGTTGTTGATTATGAAGGTGGCCAATGGGTCAACCCTCGTATTGAACCTTTTGCCAACATGGAGATTTCACCTGCCAACCTTGCCCTGCATTATGGTCAATCCATTTTTGAAGGCATGAAAGCGAGCAAGGTGAATGGAGAACCTGTACTTTTCAGGGTTGATATGCATGCCCGACGCATGAACGTTTCGGCTGAGCGTATGTGCATGCCAACCATTCCGGAGGATTTATTTGTTCAAGGATTAAAAATGTTGGTCGAACTGGATCAGCAATGGATACCAGAAAAAGAGGATCATGCATTGTATATCCGCCCCATGATGTTTGCTACAGATGAATACTTTGGCGTGCATACTTCTGAAAAATATCGGTTTATTATATTTACAGGTCCGGTAGGCCCCTATTACCCCAAACCCATTCGTCTTTGGGTAGAAGAAGTGTTCACACGTGCTGCACAAGGTGGAGCAGGTGAGGCAAAATGTGCTGGCAATTACGGGGCTTCTCTGCTTCCTGCCCTTCGTGCCAAGAAGGCCGGATACGATCAGGTAATGTGGATGGATGCCGTTGAGAAAAAATATGTACAGGAGGTTGGGACAATGAACCTCTTTTTTGTTATTGATGGCAAAGTGGTGACACCTGCTACCACTGGAACTATATTGCGCGGTATTACCCGCGAGAGCTTTATCACGGTGCTCAAAGAATGGGGCTACACTGTGGAAGATCGCTTGTTGAGTATCTCAGAAATTGCTGATGCTTACTGGCGTGGGGCTTTACAAGAATGCTTTGGTGCAGGCACGGCTGCAGTGGTAAGCCACGTTAGCGAAATCACCTGGCGCGATCGCAAATTGGAACTACCGCCAGTAGATGAAAAAAATCGTCCGGTTGGTACCAAGTTAAAACGATATATTAATCGTTTGCGCATGGGATTGGAAGAAGATCGTCACGGTTGGTTAGAGACCTGTGCTGGCAGTGGGATATCAGAATTAGTGGACTTGGAAGAACTTACGGGTACAACTGTTTTGGCTTAATTGATTCTGACTTCAGCAAGATATTAGTTTTGTAAAGCGGTGGTCTGGTTTCCGGAGTACCGCTTTACTTTTTTAGGCCAAACAAATGCGAAATAATACTGCTTTATGGCTGATAACCGGTTTAGTTGTTTATTCACTAACTGCTTGGTTTAGTGAAGGTTATCACCATCCTGATGAGCATTTTCAGATTCTTGAATTTGCCTATGCAAAACTTAGCCCCACTCCCCTACCCTATTCGCTTGCCTGGGAATATGAAGCACAGATCCGGCCTGGCCTACAGCCATTTTTGGCTTGGTGCCTTATGAAAGTTTCTTCATCCACGGGCATTTCCAATCCTTTTGTTCAGTCTTTTTTGATGCGGTGGATAATTGGTGTCTGCGCTTTCTTTATTTATTGGAAATATATCAACTATTTATTTGATAATCAAAGGATTGTAGCGCTGTTTTCCGTTGTGTTTTTATGGTTTATGCCTTATCTTAGCGTACGTTTTTCATCAGAACAATGTGCTGGATTAAGCTTTTTGATTGCTTGTTATGCCATCATGCGCAAAACCGACTGGAAGTATTGGGTGTTTGCCGGCTTATTTTTTTCCCTTTCTTTTCATTTGCGCTATCAAATGGGCTTCGCCATTTTGGGGATTGGAGTATGGCTGATATGGCAACATCGTGTTTATAAGCTGCCTAAAGTTTTGCTGGGGCTCCTTGTTGGGGCCTTATGTGGCTTTATTTTGGGGAGCCTGGCCGACTATTGGCTTTATCAAGAATGGGCATTTCCATATATTAATTATTTCAGGGTCAATATTTTAGAGCATAAAGCGGCCCAATGGGGCAGCTCGCCTTTTTGGTTCTACCCTTTTGAGTTCATATTAAGCGCGATACCGCCTATCAGTGTATTTATACTGTTTTTTGCCGTTTGGGGCGGCTGGCGCCATCGCCATCATTTATTAATATGGGGCGTTGTGCCTTTTATTATTGGGCACTCTTTGGTAGGGCATAAAGAATTGCGTTTTATGTTCCCCATGGTATTCCCTATTCTTATTTTCGCTCTTTGGGGTTTTGAAGAGGCAAGCAATCTCAAAAAACATCGTATGTTTCGCCTGTTGGGATTAGCGGCAATCGCGATCAATATGTTTTTTTGGGTGGGCAGGTCTGTGACAGCGGCACAAGAAGCCATACCTAATCTTCACTTTTTGTATCATTACGCTGAAAAAGAAGCCTTTACGCTTTATGTACTGGACAAAAGCCCTTATGATCTGGTAGGCCCGGAAGCCAACTATTTGAAACACCCCAAAATTAACCTGTTGGTTATCAAGGATATTTCGGAAATCAGGGTAGAGGGCAATACTTTGTTCTTATCCAAAACACTTGTTGTCCCAACAGAAACTGAAGCGTTGCCCAAACAAAGGATATATACCTATTTGCCTGAGTGGATTTTGGGGTATAATATCAACAACTGGCAGGATCGCTCACGTATTTGGAGTATTTGGAAGCTTGATTGAAAAATATGTCATTGTTACAACAGTTTAAATATCATTTTGAAGCACAATTTGCGCTGTTTTCGGGCAAACCTCTTCTGCTTGCAATAAGTGGTGGTATGGACTCAATGGTCATGGGACATCTTTTTCACGCCATACAGCACCCGTTTGCGGTTGCTCACTGCAATTTTGGTTTGCGCGGCGATGAATCCGATACGGATGCTGATTTTGTGGGGGCCGCTGCACAACACTGGAATGCCCCATTTTTTGTCAAACATTTTAATACAAAGGCATACGCTATAGAAAAAGGCATTTCAACTCAAATGGCTGCCCGGGAGTTGCGCTATGAATGGTTTTGTGGCCTATGCACCCGCCATCAGTATGCTGCTTTGGTTACGGCACATCATTTGAACGACCAGGCCGAAACAATTTTGCTCAACTTGGGCAGGGGAAAAGGCCTTTATGGACAAAAAGGCATGGAGGCCCAAAGTCAGTACGTCTCGGAGCCGGAGCATGTGGCCATGCCCATTTTGCGGCCATTGCTTGTTTATAAAAATAAAGATCTGGCCGAATATGCCCTCTCCAATGGGATCAAATGGAGGGAAGACAGCAGCAACAAACAAGATAAGTATGCCCGCAATCAAATAAGGCATAAGGTTGTGCCCGTTTTGGAGTCCATAAATCCCGCCTTTTTGTCGGTTTTGGAAAAACATACCCAACGGGTTGCGGGTGTTTTGGATAACCATCGTTTTTTATTATCCCAGTACTTAGGTAATAACAAACAGATTGATAAAGAAAGACTTAAATCATTGCCCAATGTGGAACAAGCGCTGTTTAGCAGGCTGCACACCTTCGGCTTTAATGAAGAACTGGTCCGGCAAATAGCCGACAATTTGGATAATGTGGGCTTGGTTATCCATGGCGAGCAGCAATGGCAGGCCATTGTTGAGCGAGGACATATTTCCCTGAGCATACCACCCGAAGCGACCGATTTTATCATGTCCATAAGTGAAGATGACCTCATGGTGTCTTTGCCGGGCGCTAAGCGTTTGTTCCTGATGCCCTCTGCAATCGCCCCACCCTACCCTGATGGCACAACGGCGGTGGTAGTTGATAGGGATTTGATTGTTTTTCCGCTTTCTGTTCGTATTTGGCAGCCGGGCGATTATTTTCAGCCCTTGGGGATGAAGGGCCAACACCAAAAATTGCAAGATTTCCTGACCAACAAAAAAATATCCCACCAGGACAAAAACCAGGTAATGCTGCTGTTAAACGGTGATGATACGGTAATCTGGGTAATGGGCCATCGTTTGGATGAACGGTACAAAGTGAGTGAAAAAACCAATAATGCAATGATAATCAGAATATTATAAGCAATAAAGCGTGTTAAATTTACTGAAATCTTTATTTATTCTCAGGCTTGCAGCCTTTTGGATATTGTTTTTTGGCATTTTTCGTCTGTGGTTTGTGCTATGGTTTTACGCACAATGGCCCAAAGAAGGTCCGCTAAATGTCTGGGGAGCATTTTGGCATGGGCTTCCTTTGGACATCAGCATGATGGGCTATCTAAGCCTGTTACCAACAGTATTATGGTTTACAGGATTTCTTTGGCAAAAAAGAGGTGCTGAGATGGTCAGCAAAGCAATAAATTATTTTAATTATTTGATTATAGCCATTTTAGTTATTATCTGTGGTGCTAATATTTTTATTTATGAAGAATGGCAAACACCGATCAACAATAGGGCAATACAGTATCTTGCTACGCCCAGTGCCTTGTTTGATTCCATGTCATTCGGTTTTAAAGTGCTGAGTATTTTCATCGCTTTGGGTGGAATTGCTTTGTTTTGGAAGTCATATCGTTTAGTCCTTCCCCAAAAGATGTTTCCCGATAATGTTTCGCGTTGGTGGGGCATAGCCTTATTTCCTGTTTTATTTTTACTTGCCTTGTCTATCAGGGGCGGTTTGGGCGTAATGCCTATCAATGAAAGTGCAGTCTATTACAGTGCGCACTCTTTTTGCAACCATGCAGCAACTAATCCGGTTTGGCATTTGATTCACACACAATTAGAGGTAAAGTCAACCCAAAACCATTATATTGTCTTGCCCGAAACAGAGGCCAAGGCCTGTGTTGATTCTTTGTTGGGGCAGCGGATTACAGCCATGCCCGAGGTGCTTGATCTGCAAGGCACAAGCAAGCCCAATGTTATTTTTATTGTCATGGAAAGTATGACTGCGCAGGTGATTGAAGAATTAGGCGGTATCAAAGGAGTTTGCCCCAATTTAGGGCGCCTGATTCGGGAAGGTATTTCTTTCAACAATTGCTATGGCAGTGGCTACAGAACGGATCAGGGTATTGTTTCTGTGTTGGGCGGATATCCGGCACAGCCGGATCAATCCATCGTGCTACTTTCCGAAAAAGCCGCTCAGTTGAATTCGGTTTCCGGCATTTTGAAACGAGAACAAGGGTATCACACCTTGTTTGTGTACGGTGGCGAACTAACTTTTGCCAATATTGGGGTTTGGTTGCGCAATCAGCAGTTTGTCAAGATCATATCAGAAGAAGACTTCCCCGAAACGGAAATAACCCAGCGCTGGGGAGTTGATGACATGCACATGCTTAATCGTACACTATTGGAAATCAACCAATTAAAAGAACCCTTTTTTGCCACAGGCCTTACGCTCAGCCTTCATCCCCCGTTTGATGTGCAATATAAGAGCCAATGGCAGGGCAGCAGCGAAGCTGAACAGTTTTTGAACACGGCAGCATTTGCCGATCATGCTATTGGTACATTTATGGAAGCCGCGAGCAAACAGGACTGGTTTGAACGCAGCATTTTTGTATTTGTCGCCGATCACGGTAGCGGCAATCCCAATGGCGTTAGTGGCAATGAGCCGTTGTCACGCCAGTTACCCTTAATTTTTTGGTCAAAAATGTTACAGCCTTCCTGGCAAGGTCGGCATATAGAGCATTTTGGCAACCACCATGATATTCCTGCTACATTGTTTTCTGTATTGCCTTTTGGTCATCAGCAAACTGCTTTCCCCTGGAGCAGAAACCTATTGCAAACCCCTGAAAATAAATCAGATTTTGCCTATTATACCAATGAAAACGGCATAGGTTGGGGCAACTCCGAAGGCATAGGCTTTTATCGTTTTAATGATGGGCAATGGTTTCAGTTTCAAGGAAGCAACAGCCCAAAGGATGTGCGCAATGCGCGGGCCTACCTCCAGGTTTTGTATGATGATTTTTTGAAAAAATAAAGCCTTGACTGATTTTTGTAACTTTGCACGACCATGTCCGACTTATTTGATTTTTTCAAACAAAATGAATCCAAGTTGCACGAAAAGCCGCCAGAAAGGGTATGGCAGAAATTAGAGCAGCAACTTAAGGAAAAACGGCCGCGCCCCAAGCGCCGTGGTATTGCATTTCTGCAATTAGGCACTATAGCGCTTATTATTGTAATTCTGATTTTTATCAGTGTGATGGTCTGGTATTTTGTCAAAAAATCATCGTAGGCTTAGTCAGGCTCAATCAATTTGAACGCAATCGTCCGCAATCTTTTGGTTTCTTCCCCTTTGGGCCCCGGCTCCACCAAAATCATATCATTGGCTTCCGGCCTATCAAATACGGCCTTCATATCCCGGATACGTGCGGCAGGCACCCCGGCGTCCCGGCATTGAACCATCCAGTACTCCAATGACTGGCTTTGAATGACCTTTGCAATATGGTTATTAAGCGCTGACCTGTTTTTTACCCTATCCGCATTTTTCTGAAAATCTGTGTCTTGCAACAAATGCTCCAAGTCTGCAATGTGGCAAAATTGGGCAAACTGGCGTTCAGTTCCTATGGCTAAAAGCAGAGCCTGGCCGTCAGCACACGTATATACATCTCCATAAGGGGCAATATTGGGATGGCGAGTTCCCATACGTTGGGGTATCAGGCCGGTCATCAAATAATTGCTGGCTTGGTTCATCAGAGAAGCCAAGGCAGCCTCCATCAATGATGTGCTTACAATGCAACCACGCCCGGTTTTTTCCCGCTGGAGCAAAGCCAGCAAAATGGCTTCTTTAAGTTGGTGGGCAGCCATGACGTCAATGAGGGCCACGGGCATCCTTACGGGTGGGCGATCTGCCTCGCCACACATGTAGAGAAAGCCTGCTTCGGCTTGTAGCACCATATCAAATGCGGGGCTTTCATCCTCGGGGTCGGCATAAGAGCTGAGCTGAGCATATATCAAGCGAGGATTTTCATGGCAAAGGATTGCTGCGGACAGCCCTACCCGATGGGCAAAGGAAGGCTTGAAATTAGAAATAACGAGGTCGGCCTGTAAAGCCAATTGGCTGGCATAGGCCTGATCCTCTTTGTTGTTCAAATCCAAAAACTCATGTTTTTTGCCCCAGTTGACGCTACACCAGTATGCCGAAATGGTCGAATCCTGGTCTTCAACGCTTAATTTCCAGGACCGGGTGACATCGCCGCCTGTGGTTTTGTTTTCTATTTTGATTACTTCAGCGCCCAGTTCGGCAAAAAACATACCTACAGCTGGCCCGGCCAACACACTTGCAAATTCCACAACCTTCAGGTTTTTAATAATATCCGTCATATCAAATGCTTTTTTTTGACATATCAAAGGTAAGATATTAGCCTAACCCTAATTGCCTCCCATAGGCTGTAAACCATCTTTGAGCAGCAGGGTTAAACTTATATTCTTTAACACTTTAAATTTTTACACACTGCATTATGCAACGCTCCTCAAACATTCAACACACTTCGTTGATTTTCGCACTCCTGTTTTCGTTCGCAGGCCTCTTCACCTCCTGCCAAAAAGAAAACATTAATGATGTGGCTCAGGCTACATCTGTTGCTGAACTTGGTGGTACAGTGGATCGCAACACTTCGATCTATGACATTGCGGCCTCTAACCCCAACTTCACCGCACTGGTAGCGGCGGTACAAAAAACTAATTTGGTCAATGTGCTTCGCACACAGAGCCTCACTGTTTTGGCGCCTACCAATACGGCCTTTGCCAGGCTTGACCCTCCATTTAACAATGCGCAAAACATTAATGCCATCACCAATCCGGCACAGATCAGTGCATTGTCAAATATTCTGCGCTATCATGTGATTGCAGGGCGTAGGCAGGCTGCACAGTTACCTGTGCCGAGTATCGCATCATTGGCAGATGCCAGCGGCCCCAATGACAATCTGCTTTGGATTAGCCGCCCAACGGTTTCCGGCACGCAAAGCAATATTTTTGTCAATGGCAATACACGCATCACAACGCGTGACATTTTTGCCAGCAATGGCACGATCCAGGTCATTGACAATGTATTGATTCCGGCAAGCCAGACCACTTTTCAAATTGCGCAATCCAATCCAGCATTTTCTATCTTGACCGCTGCATTGGCCAGAACCGGACTCTTCTCGTTGGTTAACGATCCTAGCGTAAATCTTACAGTTTTTGCGCCAACTAATGCTGCTTTTGCTCAGTTGCCCGCCCCTCTGAACAGCGCTGAAGGTATTCGCTCCATTCGTGACCAAGCCACACTTGATTTGTTGCGTAACGTACTGTTGTACCATGTTGTGCCGAATCGAGTTTTTTCAGTGGACTTGTCGGAAGGTCTTCGCCCAGGCACGGCCCTTACCAATCGCAGTTTTTTGGTATCGCTTAGCAATGGCCCCTCTGTAACAGGGGACGGAAACAGTACCCCCTCAAGAATTAGCACTGTAAATCTATTGACCCGCAATGGCGTGATTCATATCATTGACCAAGTGCTACTTCCTTAATTGGCTATAAGAAAGTTTTGACATAGAAGGTGAAAAGAACAGGCTGCCCCGTTAAGTACGGAGGCAGCCTGTTATGTTTTGTTTGCCAGACAAGCCTGTAATTAGTTTGTCAGCACTTCCGGTACAAATTGCTTATAAATGCCGGCCTGCATTTTCTCGCGCACTGCAGAGAAAGCGTCCAAAGTTATCTGTATATCCTCATCCGTATGCATTGCTGTTGGAATTAGACGGAGGATAATCATGCCTTTGGGGATAACCGGATAAACTACAATGGAGCAGAACACGCCATAATTCTCGCGCATATCTTTTACCAAGGCCATGGCTTCTTCCACTTCGCCGTGCATGTACACGGGTGTTACGCAGGTATTGGTGTCGCCGATGTCAAAGCCCCGTGATTTGAGGCCGTTTTGGAGTGTGCGCACATTGTGCCAGAGTTTTTCGCGCAGTTCCGGCTTATCGCGCAGCAGCTCAAAGCGCTTGAGCAGGCCTTCCACCAAAGGCATGGGCAGTGATTTAGCATAAATCTGGGAACGCATGTTGTACTTCATGTACTGGATGATTTCAGGCTTGGCTGCCAAAAAACCACCAATCAATGCCATACTTTTGGCAAAGGTGCTAAAGTAGATGTCAATGTCATCAGTGACATTTTGTTCTTCAGCGGCACCCGCGCCCGTTTTGCCGAGCATACCAAAACCGTGTGCGTCATCAATGAACAGACGGAAGCCATATTTTTCCTTGAGGGTGCATATTTCACGCAGTTTTCCCTGATCACCGCGCATACCGAAAACACCTTCGGTGATGACCAGGATCCCGCCCTCGGTGTCATCAGTAAGGCGTTTGGCCCTTTCGAGGCATTTTTCGAGACTGGCAATGTCATTATGGGTGAAGGCAAATCTTTTGCCCATGTGCATGCGCACTGCATCCACGATGCAGGCATGGCTTTCGGCGTCATACACCACAACATCATGACGGCTAAGCAGGGTATCAATGGCTGACATAACGCCCTGATAACCATAGTTTACCAATAGGCCAGCTTCTTTGCCTACGTATTCGGCAAGTTGCTGCTCTAATTTTTGGTGCAGTTTTGTTTCACCACTCATCATGCGCGCGCCCATGGGATAAGCAAGGCCCCATCTGGCAGCGGCTTCTGCATCCGTTTTGCGCACTTCAGGGTGGTTGGCGAGTCCCAGGTAGTTGTTGATGCTCCAGCACACAACTTCTTTTCCTTTGAATGTCATGCGGTTGCCCAGCTCACCTTCTAATTGGGGAAACATATAATAGCCTTCGGCTACTTCGGCATATTTGCCCAATGGGCCAGCCTGTTTGAGAATACGATCAAATAAATCCATGTATATTAATGTGAGAATGTGCTATTGTGATATCAAGCGGCTTTCATGGCTTCCAATGCCCTTTTTTGCGCCTGCTCCTCTTTCCAGACTTTCCATTTTGTTCCCAGCAGATTATTCATTCCCTTATCTACCACAAAATGCCTGGCAATATTGTACAGCCCTCTTGCTTGCGTCAGTACGCTGTCAACAGAACGAAGGCTGATGGAAAAACCACCCTGCATGTAAACAATGTGGTGCCACCACAGAGAGGGGATGAAAAGGGTTTCGCCATGGGTCAGAATCGTTTCGTAACCTGATGCAAATTTTAATGCCGGGAACTTCTCATAATTTGGATTGAGCGGATCCACACGGCTCTGTACAGTAAAAGGATGCTGATACAAGAGGTTGTTTTGGGTTTGATCAAAGAGTACGATGTGTTTTTCTGTCCAAAAATGGGTATGAAACACATGCGAACAATCAATGTCATAGTGCAAATTGGTTACAGCTCCCTGACCGCCAAAAAACATAAAGGGATACTTATCCACCCAGCCACCACAAATAGGGTGATTGCTCACATCATTTGTCAGTTCACGGGCATGGTCAAAGATATTCCACAAAAATATCCTGTAATCTGTTGGGCCGGCCAGTATCATATCCAAATAATCTGTGAATTTCATTTTCATGTGGCTTTTCATATAGTTTGGGCCAGGCAGGTGAAAATCAGGGCCAACAACGGGAACCTCCAAATGTCCGTGATGTTGTTTAAGGTATTCAAAGGTCCATTTTTTCGTCGCAGGCCAGTCTTTTGTTAAATCAGTTAATACGACTGGTCGTTTGGGCTTAAGGTAGTTTTCGATAAAATCATCCTTAGAAATACCGGTTCGTCGTTCAATCTGAGATAATTTCATAGCAGTTTTCAATTTTTTACGCAGGACGGCGCCGGAGTTTATGGGGCGCAAGCCCGGGCGTGACGTGAATAAATCATTTTCGACTTTGCTGGTTATCCAGAAAGGTCTATCGGATGCAAAATTGCAAGCTTAAATATCAAGCATCCAAACCTTTCAATACTTCGTTTTGCTGATGCGTATTAATTATTTGTAAACCGTTTCTTCTTCCATAAAACCTTGCTGAATCATCCATTTATCACTGAAGAACTTGGTTACATATTTTGAGCCATGGTCACTAAACAACAGTACCACCACATCTTCTTCTGTCAGTTCATTTTGCAGTTGCTCAAGTGCCTGCAAGGCTGCTCCGCTGCTATATCCTACCATCATACCTTCTGATCGGGCCAGTTCTCGTGCGCGCAGTGCGCTATCCTTATCGGTCACTTTTTCAAACCGATCAATAAGTTTGAAATCCATGTTGGCGGGAAGGATATTTTTGCCTGTACCCTCAATGCGATAGGGATAAATTTCCTTTTCATCGTAAATGCCCGTTTCATGATATTTTTTCAGCACGGAGCCGTAGGCATCCACACCAATTATTTTGAGATCGGGGTTTTGTTCGCGCAGAAAGCGGCCTGATCCGCAAAGCGTGCCGCCTGTGCTGGTGCTTCCGATAAGCCAGCTTACTTTACCCTGGGTTTGTTCCCAAATCTCAGGACCAGTGGTCAGGTAATGCGCTTCCGCATTTTCAATATTGTAGTTTTGATTGATGTAGTAGGCGCCCGGAATCTCTTTGGATAAGCGTTCGGCCATGCGATAATAAGAATTTGGATCGTCAGGCTTGGCTTCCTGTGGGCACA
The DNA here is from genome assembly GCA_964539805.1 of uncultured Saprospiraceae bacterium. Lineage (GTDB taxonomy): Bacteria > Bacteroidota > Bacteroidia > Chitinophagales > Saprospiraceae > M3007. The sequence continues at coordinate 42,774 of CAZIKN010000019.1, forward strand.
ACACTACTTCGGCGCCCATGGCCTTTAGGTTGTTGAGTTTGTCCTCGGAAATTTTACTGGTTACCGTCAATACACATTTGTAACCTTTGATGGCAGCCACCATGGCAAGACTAAATCCGGTATTGCCGCTCGTGGCATCTACTATAGTGCCGCCGGGCTTCAGTTTGCCTAAGCGCTCGGCACGTTCTATCATGTGCAGGGCAATACGGTCTTTTGCACTCAATCCGGGGTTAAAAGCCTCTACTTTAGCGTAAACCGTGGCCGGAATATGCATTACAATGTTATTCAGTCTAATTAGCGGGGTTTTGCCAATTGTTTCGAGAATGTTATTGAAAACCATACGCAGCGAAAATTTTTTGGTGTAATCGTTACAAAATCACGGCGCAAAGGTAGGAAAATAGGACAAAAAGTGAAACACAGAATGAAAAATGAAAATTTAACAAAAAAAATTAATCCGATTTTTTGAAAAACACAAATTATCATTCACCTTTGGGCCGTGCAACCGACAAAGGTTCTGTTTAATCCGTTTTCACAATATTTTTACACACAAATTTTTCTCTCGCTATGTTATTAATCTTAATTGCAGCCGCCACTTTGTTTACCGTTTATTGGTTACCAAGGCTCAGTTCATATTTTAATGTCAGTTCTCGAAGGTAATAACTTGGAAATAAGTTTGGAACTGTCATTAGCGGCTGCTCAGCAAAATTTGGGCAGCCGTTGGTATTTTTATTTCCAGGCACGAAAATTCATATCTATCACAAAATTTTTCCGTTACAGCTTATGAAAAAATCACCTTTACTCCTCTTTCTCGTCTTGTTTTTTTCGGTCAACAGTTGCCGTAAAAATGAGCTAAGCCCAACAACCCAATTCACCAAGCCAGATCCCGCAGAACTGGATCGTTTCATGCAAAACCAGTTGGAAACGAAGGGCGAATTCGTATGGGCATGGGCAAGCGAAGACATGATTTGGACGGCCCTTTCCAACTCCGATCATGTATTATCCGTTGGTTATCAGCCCATTGGCGCACAGAACATCATGGAAAACATGCACAAAATTGACACCCGGGACGCTGATTGGCAAAAAGCGCGGCGTGACGTGATGGGGCAAATTTTGGCAAGTGAACAAAAAATTAACCCAGCTATCACGGAGGCACAGCTCTTGGCTTTTCCAGAGAATCCCCTACCCTATTTTATGGTGTATGTGAGAAATCCGGAGACCATCGCCTTGCTTAGGAAAAACCCGGTAGTCAGGTATGCAGAGCCTGTTGGTTATGAGCCATTTATGACCAAAGTATCAGAGCGTTCAAGTTCTGGTTGTGGCTCCAACAATGCCCAGACTAATTTAGTGCCAAATGTGGATTATATCAATATCGCCCCTGCCTGCAAACAGCCCTGGAACCACAGTTTTCACAACATCAGCGCTGCCTGGAATAACAGTACTGGTAGCGGTGCCACGGTTTGTGTTATTGACAGTGGATGTAGTGAAGAACAAGACAATTTGGGGGAAGCATTCAACCAGGGTCAATCATCCGGTCGTGATATTGACAAGCGTATCACCTTCCCGGGAGCAAGTAGCCCTGATGATGCCTGCGGGCATGGCACTTCCATGCTGGGTGCCTGTGGTGCACCACGCGGCACTGACGGGGCTGCAGTTGGCATAGCCTATAATGCTAATTTGGTCTCCATACGCGCTACGGAAGATGTTTATATCAATACCAGTAGCGAGATCACCGGGGTGAGCAATGCTTTTTATAATGCAGGTGCCGATGATGGTATCCGTATCATCAGCTTGAGCCTTGGCCGCTTGGGCTCAGTTTCCCAAATCACTGATGCTATCGTGTACGCACACAATTCGGGCAAATTGATTTTTGCGGCAGCGGGAACCTCATTTTCCTGGTCATCCTGGTTTGCAGGCGTTATTTATCCTGCTTCTTTGTCACAATGTGTAGCGGTAACAGGGATCAAGGACAATTTGACTCAACGCTGTGCCACTTGCCATTCAGGCAGCAAGGTTGACTTTGTTTTGGTCATGGAAAAAGCCAGCAATGGTCGCCACGTGCCCACGCTCGCAGATTCAGGCAATGTGCCCTCTACTGTTGGAGGCTCATCCGTATCTACTTCATCAACTGCCGGGATAGCAGCATTGGTTTGGGCAAAATATCCATCCTGGTCCCGCACACAGGTGATGGATCGCCTTAAATCCAGTGCCAACTACTGGCCCAACAGGCATTCCTCCTTTGGCTGGGGCCGCATCAATGCGCAGACGGCGACGCAGTAATCAGACTTACATAGCGCTATATGCATAAAAAAATGTGCTTCGTGTTATACTCGCGAAGCACATTTTTTTGTGCATGATATTCTTTTTGTATTACTCAGGAACAAGGCAAAGCAACTTATATCTGCTGAATTGGTCTTATCTCGCGTATATTTTCAATCATCATCATGCTTTATTTTTATGTACCAACGCCTCTTTACCCTTATCTTTTGCCTAATATCCTGCCTGATTTTCGCGCAAAACCCTGATCGGGCCAAAATAGAAGCGGTCATTCAATCCTATTTTGATGGCTGGCTTACAGGTGATACGACCAAGATCGGTTATGCCATGCATGCTTCCTGTAAACTCAAAACGTTTCGGGATAGTTTTGCCGAAACTGACCGGGCAACTTATCTAAGCCGATTTCAGCCCCGCGTCCGTCCCGCCAATACGGATGCCCGCATTATCCAAATCACCATTACTGAAGGTATCGCCTCAGCCAAGTGCGAAATTGAAACGGAGCGTTTCCTGTTTACCGATTATTTCAACCTTATGCGCATGGGAGAACGCTGGTACATTGTGGATAAAGTAGCAACCAGATCGGATAAATCCCAAATACCCAAAGCCTCTTCTCAGGACAGCGTGGAAAAAAGATGCCGCATGTTGGCACAAGCGCAATTGGATGCCTATAACCAACGGGACATAGATGCCTTTTTAAAACCTTACAGTGATTCCGTAAAAGTGTACGGCTTCCCGCAACAGCTCTTTTATCAGGGCAAGACGACCATGCGTAGCCAATATGCGTCCATGTTTAAACAAAGCTTAGATCTGCACTGTGAACTACTGGGTAGAATGGTTCTTGGGAACTATGTCATTGACCGCGAATTGGTTACTTTTGACAAAGAGCGCCCTAAATTGAATGCCATAGCTATTTATAAGGTTGGGGATGAGGGGATTGAAGCGGTGTATTTTATAAGTACAATGTGATAATCAGAGGAAATGATAATCCCGATAGTCTTAAAACCACCCCAATCCGGGTATGTCACAACCTTGGATCAGCACCTTCGCTTTCAACGGCCAACACCCCGAACACGCATTCATGCACACGGCGGAGCGGCTCCTTATTGACAAAGCGTGTAAGGGCCTCCACGCCAAGGGCAAACTCCCGCAGGGCCAAATTGCGTTTTTGGGAAAGGCCACGCGAGCGCAGGCGTTCAATATGCTCAGCTTGGGTGTACTCTGGGCCATAGATAATGCGCAGGTACTCTCGTCCCCTGATTTTTATGGCAGGCTGAATCAGTCCTTTTTCGTTCTGTGCAATAAAATTTAGGGGTTTAACCACTATACCTTCGCCCCCAGAATTAGTCATTTCCTCCCACCAGGCTGTAGCGTCTTTCACAGATCCAACGTCATTGGTATCAACGGTAATCCCGCGTGTCGGTTGCCAGATACCTTCGGGGTCGGCTGCTGCAATATTGGCTATAGTCTGTTGGTGCCAGTGATGATCTTTATCAAAAAAAGTGCGCCCTTCCACAGCCAAAAGGTGAAAAGGTGCCAGGCGCAAATCGTTCACTGAATGCACAGGCCAGCAATATTGCCGATATGCGGTACTAAACGCAGCCACACAATGCTCGCGTTGTCGCGTTTGCGCCAAAAGATTCGCCGCTGCAGGTAGGCGAGTGGCTGCTTTTTCCAATTGACCTGCCAATATGGAAAGCGACTTTGCAGCAGCAGACCCAACATTGGCATATTGTTTTTCCAAAAGTGCTTGAGCTTTGGCTGACCAAGGCATAATTTCGGCATCCAGGCAAACCCAATCGGTTTCAAATTTTGCCCAAAAATCAGCCTTCTCCAAGGTACTGCGTACAGAATCAAAAAAGGCCGTTTCGGTAGCGTCATCTTGAAAAAAACGTCGTCCTGTGCGGGTGTAACATACGGCTGAGGCATCAAGCACGCCGAAACGGCGAGCAGCAGTATCTGCATCCTTGCAAAGCAATAATACGGCCCGTGATCCCATGTGCTTTTCCTGACAAACCACGGTCTGTACCCCATTTTTCTGATAATATTCAAAGGCCTGGGCTGGATGTTCTAACAGATCAGGCAATTTTGATGTCTCGGCGGGTGACATAGTGGGTGGCAGGTAAATAAGCCATTGTGGATGCACGGCATATCGGCACAAGGCCTCAAAAGCTGCTGCGGCCTCAATTTCACGGATTTTCAGCATGCCCATCAAACTGGTTTCAATATGCCTTTTTTCCAACAGATCCTGTGCATTTAATAGATCATCATGCTGGGTTTGCAATGAAGCAGTCGCCTGTGGTTGTGCAATGGGTCGAGATGGCGCATAATATTGGCGTTTGGCTGATACCGATACCGTTTTTCGTTCGGGATAACGTAGGGCTGTCAGTTTGCCGCCGTACACACATCCTGTATCTATACACATTGTATTGTTGAGCCATTGAGCATTGAGTGTTGGGGTATGGCCATATACTATAGCTGATGTGCCACGGTAGTCGGTCGCCCAGTTCAGGCGCACAGGCAAGCCATACTCGTCGGTCTCGCCTGTAGTTTCGCCATACAAACAAAACTCGCGCACGAAGCCTGAGGTACGACTGATATATTTCTCCTTTATGCCCGCATGGGCAACTACCAGACGGCCATCATCAAAAATCAAGTGGCTTACTAAGCCGTCCACAAAATCCCGCAGTTCCTGTTTGAACGCTTCAGGATATTTGCTCAGTTGATTGATGGTATCTTGCAGGCCATGTGTGACCTGTACATCTCGCCCCTCCAGCCAACGTTGAAGTTTGACGTCATGGTTGCCTGGAAGGCAAAAAGCATTACCAGCAGCGGCCATGTCCATAACCAAACGAAGTACTTGAGGCGAATCAGGGCCTCTATCAGTATAATCTCCTACAAAAATAAGCTTACGGCCTTCGGGATGGAAGGTGGTAAAGTGCTCTGTTACAGGATCTTTTATGATATTCCAATCGAGCAATTGCAGCAATTCGCATAGTTCTTCAAAGCAGCCATGAACGTCACCAATGATGTCAAACGGCCCCTTTTCATGTTTTTTGTTGAAAGGCAGAGGCTCACGGATGATTTGGGCAGCCTCTACTTGTTCTGGTTTGCTCAGATGGTACAAAAAACGCAGGCCTTCTTTTTGCAGACTACTCATGCTTCGCCTTAATGCGATGCTCTGTTTTTTGGGCACGTCTGCACCCAAATGGGCACGTTCGCTGCGGTTTTTGTTGCGTTCAAAACAAACTGCCGCCGGGGTATCCAGCACAATGCCTACGGGGAAAACATGGTTTTTTTTGGCCAGCGCGATCAGTTTTTTACGATCCTCTGCCTGAACATTGGTGGCGTCAATAACGGTTAAAAGTCCTCGATCCAAGCGCTTTTGCAGCACATAGAACAAGGCGTCAAATGCATCAGCGGAAATATCCACACGGTTTTCATCATTGCCAACCATACGCCTGAACTCATCAGACGAAAGCACCTCACCCGGCAGAAAATGCCGCTTGGCAAAGCTGGACTTGCCCGCCCCAGAGGGACCAATGAGCAATACAAGGCAGTATTCGGGTATTTTTATTTGCATGATAAAACTATAATTTGGTTTGTGAAAAATGGGCCATTTGAGAGGGCACCCCAAAACTTTCAAATGGTTCACCGACGCCGGAAAAAGTCACGGTATAGCCATGGGTGATCGCCACTTGATTAGCCCAATCCTGAAATTCCTTTTCAGTCCATTCAAAGCGATGGTCGCTATGCCGGAATCTAGCGGGTGTCTGGTTTTCAAAACGCTGGTTATACTCAGCCCGGGGAGTAGTAATGACCACCATTTTGGGTTTGGCGAATTCAAACACTGCGCGTTCCATTGATTTCAGGTGATAAGGTTCTAAATGCTCAATGACTTCCACCAGAACAGCCGCGTCAAAGCCCTCCATGCGGCGGTCGCGGTAGGTGGCAGAGCCTTGTACAAGACTTATACGCGATTGGTCTCTTTCGTTCAAACGATGCAGTTTAAGGCGGCGTTTGGCCATTTCCAAAGCATGAAGCGACACATCCATACCCAAAATACGCTCAAACTGCGGGTCTTCCAGTAAAAATTTTAGCAGATTACCTTCACCACATCCAAGGTCAAGTACTGATCGTGCACCATTTGACTTTACGCGTGCGAGTGCGCTGCGCAGGCGAAGCTCGTGCAGGCGGTAGTCCCGTTTGGCTATTAGCGGTTCATCTACGGTGCCATCAAGAGGGTGTTGGATGGTTTCATCAGTAAAAGAGTCATCCTTGTTATCGGATTCAGTCATGGCATTGAAACTTTTCACCAATCCACTGTGGTGTAGGTAACGGCGAATTATATACTCTTTTTCAGGGTGTTGCTCTAACCAGCCTCCTCCTTTGGCTAAGAGTTTTTCGGCCTCATCCTCTGATTGAAAATAGTGTTTTTCATAATCCAAAACGGGAATTAAAATGTATAACTGACTCAATAGATCGGCTAAGCGACAGGTTTTTCGCAGCGTGAGTGTTGCATAGCGGCTTTGACCCCATTGGGGAAAACCAGAGTCTTTAAGGTCGCGTTGGGTTTCCACAGCATAGCCCAAAGGCTCAAAAAGGCGACGTATGCCCTCGTCAGTGCCAGGCATTGCGGATAATATAGCCTCAAAAGGCCAGGCCTCATTGGGCATTTCGGGATAATCACGACATCTTCCATTTATGGCCGATCCGAACACCTTGACCATAGCAGTGCTCATCCAAGAGGAAGCAACATAGGGCCTGTCATTGACGTAAGGCTGAAGCGCAAATTCGTTGACTTGCCTGCCCTCTTGCCGGGTCAGGGTCACTGGGTCAAGTTGGAGCAATAGGGCTGCGGTGCATTGTGAAGGGCTGTTTTCGGGATAAAAAACGATTGCCTGGCCGCCAGGCACCTCAAACGACTGCATTTTATCGGGGTGCTTGGCCAGTAAATAACCAAGGTCAGTAGCGGGCTGGCGGGTAGTGCTTATGGTCAATAACATCGGAGATGAAAGGGTGCTATAAAATTAAAAATTTACGCTATTACCGTAGAACCAAAGCAATTATGATCCTACTTATGCGTATATATTCTGAAAAATGAAGTACGTTAATCCTGAAAAACACTATAGTCAACGCAAAGTGGTTTTGAATCACTCGCGACTGTAAATCTTTAAAAATCAGGTAAATCAATCCTGGAAATCTTCAAAATCACTCAAATCCTGGTATAAAATCAGGGTATAACAGCGCAAAGAACAATAAAGTGCCGCAGATGCCAAGAAAATATATTCCTGTTGACCTACACTATATTGAATCTTTTACAGAATTTTATGCCGTCAATCAGGCATGCAGGCAACAAATACCTATTTTTTGCCCCGTCTGCCCTACCCTACCAATTTATGTCAAAGAACGTAAGAAGCCTATCGGCCCGCAAGGGCATGGAAGATAACCTGTTCGATCAATTGGCCACCGCACGCGATGAAGTGAACGGATTGGATCAAGAACGGCTACATACCTTAGCGGACAAGTATTTGATTGGCAATGCCAATGTATATGGTACAGCCTCTTTTTATGATTTTTTGAACCCTGCCCAAAGCGGCAAAAAGATATTCGCCTGTGCGGGCAGCGCTTGCATGCTGGCTGGCACACAGGATGCCCTCCGACACGCCCTTTCAGAGCACTATCAGCCCGATGAGATTGGTTCGGTGTATTGCCTTGGTCGTTGCTATGAAAACAATGCCTTTCATTGCAACGACCTCAATTACTCCGGCAATGCCGTGGGCAGTATTGCCGACATAAAAAATGGCCGTGTCCGCGAAATAGCCGACCACTATCGTGTAGGCACGTTGGGCGCAGGCTTGCTCACGGCTTCCAGCCCATCACAGGAGACCTGTTTACAGGCACTTGAACAGTTTATGGAAAAAGACCGCGATGCCTTGTTGGAGGAAATTGCCCAATCAGGCTTGCGCGGGCGCGGAGGAGCAGGCTTTCCGCTTTCCATTAAATTAACCGCCGTCAAAAAAGAAACCGCCGATAAAAAATACATCGTTTGCAACGCCGACGAAGGTGATCCGGGTGCATTTTCGGACCGTTACCTGCTTGAACAAAGACCTCATTTGGTCTTGTTCGGCATGGCCGTAGCCGCTTATATTACCGGTGCGCAGGAGGGCGTGGTTTATATTCGGGCTGAATACCCCGAGGCGATTGGCATTACTAAACAGGCAGTTGAGTCCTTTAATGCCCGTTTTCCTTATCAAAAAGCAAGCGGAGAAATTGTTCAGTTCAAACTGTATGTCGTCAAGGCGCAAGGTGCCTATATCTGTGGAGAAGAAACCGCGCTGCTCTCCTCATTGGAAGGGCTGCGCCCCGAAGTACGCACTCGCCCACCCTTCCCTGTGCAATACGGATTGTTCGGAAAGCCCACAGCAGTGAACAATGTGGAGACCTTGGCTAACCTGTACGCAATATTGAGCGGTGGCGGCAATGCGTTCAAATCCATTGGAACTGCAAAATCCAGCGGCACCAAACTGTTGTCGTTGGACAGCCATTTCAACCGCCCGGGACTGTATGAAGTAGATATGGGAACCCCTTTGTCACAAGTAATTGAACAGTTGGGCGGCGGCATGAAATTGCCCGTCAAAGCTTTTCATATCGGTGGGCCACTGGGCGGATTGGTTCCCATGCGGAAAACAGCCGATCTGAGCATTGATTTTGAATCTTTTTCTACCAACGGTTTTTTGTTGGGTCATGCCTCTATCTTGAGCATACCGGAGCATTTTCCCTTAATTGAATACCTGGAACATTTGTTTGCCTTTACAGCCCATGAAAGCTGTGGTAAATGTTTTCCCTGCCGAATTGGCTCTACTCGCGGCAAAGAAATGCTTCAAAAGGCTCGTACTGAACTATACCGAATTGACAGAACACTTTGGAATGACCTGATCGAAACCCTTGAAAAAGGCTCCCTGTGCGCCCTGGGTGGAGGGCTGCCTCTTCCTGTGAAAAATGCACTGCAATATTTCCCGGAAGAATTGGATCGGTATTTTGTTTAGGGTTGATTTAGAGAGTGATGGGTGGGGATATTCATCCATGGCTCTCATTCATTTGGGGAATAACACATTAGGATATTAGCAATTTATCACATTAGCACATTAGCATCATGTCAGCAACTGCCACATTTATCGCTTATCTAAACGACCGACCCTGTGCTTTTGAGCCTGGCGAGACTATTTTGCAGTTTTCACGCCGCTACCACGGAAAGGAATCCATTCCCACCTTGTGCGATGCGCCCAATTTGGAAGCTTTTGGTTCCTGCCGCGTATGCAGTGTGGAAGTGGCCTTGGAAAAAAACGGTCCTCGGCGCACCAAAGCATCCTGCCATACCGCCGTAGAGGAAGGGATGTTTATTTATACAGAAACCGCCGACATTCAACGCTTACGAAAAAACATCGTTGAATTGGTGCTAACAGACCATCCTTTGGATTGTCTTACCTGCGAAGTAAACGGTAACTGTGAATTACAGGATGTTGCGGCAAGAGTAGGCATTCGGAAGGTGCGCTACCCGGCTGGCAAAAACCACTTAGACCGGGAAAAAGACCTGAGCCATCCCTACATGACCTCTGATATGTCCAAGTGCATCCTGTGTTACCGCTGCGTACGCGCCTGTGACGAAGTGCAGGGACAATTGGTGTTGAGCGTGGCCGGCCGAGGCTTTGACAGTAAAATCATCAAAGGCTTTGATCAAAGTTTTTTTGAGTCTGATTGTGTTTCCTGCGGTGCATGTGCGCAAGCTTGCCCGACTTCCGCTATTTCTGATATTTACCAGTCCAAAGCAGTGGTGGGCCAAGATAAGGTGCGTACCATTTGCACCTATTGTGGCGTGGGGTGCAATTTGGAGGTAAGTGTTAAAAACGGTGATATCCATAGCATACAGGCGCCTTGGGATGCCGAGGTGAACAAGGGACACACCTGCCTCAAAGGTCGTTATGCTTTTTCATTTTACAACCATCCAGAGCGCTTACAATACCCCATGATACGGCGCAACGGGCAATTGGAACGCGTGAGCTGGGACGAAGTATATGACTATCTTGCGTCCAAACTCAGTACCATTCGTAAGGAATCAGGCCCTGATGCCATCGCAGGTATTTCCTCCTCCCGTTGTACCAATGAGGAAAATTATCTGATGCAAAAATTCATCAGGGCCGTGATTGGCACCAACAACATTGACGGGTGCGCCAGGGTTTGCCACTCCCCAACGGCTATCGGGATGCAGCGCACCTTTGGTACAGGTGCCGCCACCAATTCCATTGAAGACCTGAAATATACCGATTGTATCATGGTCATTGGGGCAAACCCCACGGAAGGGCATCCCGTTACAGGTGCCAAACTACGCCAGTTCGCCATGAAAGGCAAACCAAGCATTGTCATTGACCCGCGCCGGACTGAATTGGCCAAATATGCCACCCATCACCTTCAATTGAGGCCTGGCACCAACATAGCCGTGTTGGACATGATGCTGCACTATATCGTTAAAGAAGGTTTGGCCAAGGATGATTTCATCGAGGCGCGAACGGAGGGCTATGCTGAATTTAAACACAACATCCTGAACATCAATTTAGATGAATTGGAAGCCGTATCTGGTGTTCCGCGCGAGCAGGTGCGCGCGGCGGCCATAGCTTACGCTACTGCTCCCTCGGCCATGTCGTTCCATGGCTTGGGCGTTACAGAGCATTATCAGGGCACTTATACGGTGATGCAGATAGCCAATTTGGCCATGATCACCGGCAACGTGGGCCGGCGGGGCTGTGGCGTCAACCCGCTTCGGGGCCAAAACAACGTACAGGGTATGGCAGACATGGGCGTCCAACCTTATCAGGGCGCAGGCTATCTTGATGTGACCAATCCTGATATCATCCAACAGTACAGCGCATTTTATGGTGCAGAAATGCCCACCGAGATTGGGTTGACCATTCCGCAAATGTATGATGCCGCATTGGCGGGGCGCCTCAAGGCGCTATGGATCATGGGCGAGGATCTGGTGCAGTCTGATCCCAACACACAAAAAGTAGTAAAAGCCCTTGGCTCACTCGAGTTGTTGATCGTGCAGGAAATTTTCATGACCGAGACGGCAAAGATCGCCGATGTTGTATTACCTGGTGCTTCCTTCCTTGAAAAAGAAGGCACTTTTACCAATGGCGAGCGTCGCATACAGCGCGTCAACAAAGTGGTGGAGCCTGTGGGCGAAGCCAAACCCGACGGGGTTATCATGGTTGACATCATGAACAGAATGGGCTATGCGCAGGCCCCCTATTCAGCCAAAGGCATGTTGGAGGAAATTGCCCGGATCGTGCCATTTTTCGCTGGCGTCAAATGGGATGAGCTCGGCACCACCGGCAAACAATGGCCGGTAGCTCCCGATGGCACAGACACCAAAATCCTGCACACCGATAGCTTCAAGCGCGGTAAAGGCCGATTTATCTTCCGCGAATATGTGGAAAGCCCCGAAATACTGAGCTATCAAAAAGATTATCCCTATATCCTCACCACCAACCGCGTTTTGGAGCACTACAATGCCGGCACCATGACCCGGCGCACTCCCAATGTACAGATCGTGCACGAGGACCTGCTGCTGATACATCCCGAAGACGCGGCAAAGCACAACATTGGTGAGGGCGACTGGGTCTGCATCGAATCCGCACGTGGCAAGGTGGATATAAAGGCCCGACTAACCGATGAAGTAAAGCCTGGTATTGTCAGTACCACCTTCCATTTCCCGGAGCTCATGGTCAATATGGTAACTTCGGACATACATGACAGTGAGGCCAAATGCCCCGAATACAAAGTAGTGGCGGTGCGCATCCGAAAGGCGAGAAGGGTGCAGGAGCGACATGTAGGGGCATAAGCATACATAGGTATAATGTGGTAATTAGGGAATGTGATAATTAGGAAATGTGATAATGTGATAATAATCAACGATTTATCGCAAAATAGTATGAACTGATTTTACGGCATTCCCTGTATTCAGTTACATAAATTCTGAAATAGCATCAACATAAAATATGTCGGACAACAAAGATTACACCCAGTGGACGCTCGAAGCGTTGTTGGCAGAAGAGAAAAAAATCAAAAAAAGCGAGATCATTTCCGCTACAATTATCGGTTTTTTGATCGGTGTCATGATATATGGCATTGTAAAAGGCGGTTTTAAATTCTTTTTTTTGGTTCTTTTCATATTGTTTATTACTAATCAGTCAAAACAATACAAAGAAAACCTTAAGCAAATTCGAGCGGCTATTGATGCGAAAAAAGAGCGTTGAAGCATTCCGCGATAAATGGGGAGTGCCAGACAGAAAAGGCTATTATTGGGCGGAGTTTGTGCCCGGTGCCAAATGATTTTGGCATAAACCAGTTATTGATTCTTAGCTCACACAAATCGTACGTTTTTTATTGGCAATGTCCGTGGTCTCATGCCGGCAGCAGCGAGGGCATTGCACAGTGCTGGTGACACGGTAGCTACTGCCACTTCCCCTGCCCCGCCGGGCCGCGCCTCGCTGGGCAGGGCATATACCTCTATGGGTGGCACATCGCGGTAACGGGCCATTTGGAACGTAAAAAAGCTGTCCTGCTCCACGCGGCTGTTTTTTATAGTGATTTCGTTTTTTATAGCCTGTCCCAGTCCGAAGACTGTGCCGCCTTCCATTTGGCTGCGCAGCCCATCGGGGTTGACTACTATGCCGCAGTCAATGGTGGTTACGATCTTGAGGATTCTAAAGGTATTGGCCTCCACCCGCTCAATTTCAATGGTATGTGCAGCATAGGAATCACAAAAAAACATGTGGCCTGCTATGCCAACAAAGCGGTTGTTGGATCTTTTTTGTGTCCAGCCAATTTTTTCGGCAGCCAGGCGAAGTACTGCGGCCAGGCGGCCAGGGTCAACAGGAGTAACCCAGTTTTCGGAAAATTTGGCCTCAAAGGGCTTGCGTCCCTCCAGCATATCCAAGCGAAACTGCAAGGGGTCTTTGCCTAATTTTTGGGCCAGCTCATCCACAAAACTCTCAATGGCGAATACATTTACCACAGGCTCCACGCCGCGTAACCAACCGCGGTGTATGTTGAAATGTAGGGGGGTGTAACCCATTTTTACATTGGGAATATCATACCAAAAGTCTTTGCTGGCCCCGCCGAGCATTTCAGACGGATCCTTGGCCTCCGGGCTGGTGGTCATGTATTCAATAGGAGTGGTCAATACATGGTGTTCCCAGGATAACAATTGGTCTTTGTCATTCCATTTAGCCCGCAAGCGGTGATAATTGGCCGGGCGGAAATTGTCGAAACGCAGGTCATCAGAGCGATCCCAAATTACTTTAACAGGCTTGTCATATTGTTGGGCAATTTTTACGGCCTCTATGGCAAAATCGGCCTGTAATCGTCGGCCAAAGCCGCCGCCCATGAGCGCGAGGTTGACGCGTATATTTTCCTTTTTGAGGTTACAGGATTTTGATATTTCACTGACGGCCCAATCCGGCAATTGCAAGCCGCCCCATAACTCGCATTGCTCGCCCTTTACCGAGGCGATGAAGTTCATGGGTTCCATGGTGGCGTGGGGCAAAAAGGGCGCACCATACTCTGCTTCTAATATGTGCGCCTTGTCGGCCTTAACGGCTTTGGCATCACCTACTTCATGTTTGATGATTTGGGGTGTTTGTTTTGCTTTTTTGGCAAATTGGGCAAATAATTTATCCGTGCTGTCCTTGCCCTTTTTCCCATCATGCCATACGGTTTTCAGGGCACGCCTGCCTTGCATGGCAGCCCAGCTGTGCGTGGCTATGACGGCTACACCGTGATGCACGTGAAATGGTGCGCCCGTACCTACAATACGGACCACCTTGAGTACGCCAGGCACTTTTAAGGCTTCGCTATCATCCAGGGAGACCAAATGGCCGCCCAGAACCGGGCATCGCTCTATTACGGCATACACCATATCGGGCACATTCAGGTCAATGCCAAATTTGGCCTGGCCCGTGAGTATATCTTTGAGATTTTTCTTTCGCTGTTCTTTTCCAATGATTTTAAAATCCTTGATGTTTTTTAGCGTCACATCGGTTGGTACCGGAATTTTGGCGGCATCACAGGCCAGGTCTCCGTAGGTAAAGCTCTGTCCGGTAGAGGCATTGATTACCATACCGTTTTCCGCTTTGCAAAGGCCGGGATCCAGATCCCAACGTTTAGCGGCGGCGGCGATCAGCATGGTTTTGGCCACGGCTCCTGCCTTGCGCAGTTCATCCCAGGAGCCGGTCACGCTTTGGCTGCCGCCTGTATCATGGGCACCATTGGCATACTGGCCGTAGGGGCCAATTTCCGTCTTAACCTTTTGAAAATCAACTTCCAATTCTTCCGCGATAATCATAGGGAGTGAAGTGTTCACCCCCTGTCCTATTTCTTGTTTGGCAAAAAAGATGGTTACGCCCCCTTTCCGATCAATGCGCAAAAATGCATTGGGCTGGAAAAACGCACAGTCGGGTGGCGTGGTTGTTGCGGCAGAGGCCAAGCCTGGCATGGTAAAACCCAGGAGCAGGCCGCTGCCGCCCAGCAATGTGCTGCGGACAAAACGGCGGCGGTCTATGGTTACTTTAGATGACATGGTGGTATTTTTTGTGTTGTGAAGCCATTTTAAGGTAAATGGGCAGCCTTGTTCAACCATTGAGGACAATGTCAATAGCCTGGCGAATGCGCTGGTAGGTACCGCAGCGGCAGAGCACCTGGCTCATTACTTCGCGAATTTCCTCTTCTGAGGGTTTAGGATTCTTTTGAAGCAACCCAGCCAGTGTCATCATTTGCCCCGACTGGCAATACCCACATTGCGGAACACCCACCTGCTCCCAGGCTTTTTGTATCGGGTGGGAGCCATCGGCGGACAAACCTTCAATGGTGGTGATTGACGTGCCAACAGCATTTTGCACGGGAAGCACGCACGAACGCACAGCCTCGCCATTGACCAGTAGGGTGCAGGCGCCACAAGAGGCTACCCCACAGCCAAATTTAGTACCGTTGAGTTGTAAAAAATCGCGGAGCACCCAAAGCAAGGGCATGTCAGGTTCAGCGTTTATGGTGTGTTTTGTACTGTTGATGTCGAGCGTGTATGAGGCCATGATCAAAAAACTAAGCGTTTTTCGGGATTTCACATTATTTAGGGATAGAGCGTGCAAACTTATACATAAAATTGATTTGAAGTAAAAATTAATCAATGGTGCCGCCATGCCTGATTTATGCCTACCTTTACCGCTTAATCAAGTTTGATTTTTAATCTTAGCATGTCAGAAATACGCTCCATGGTTGCCACCACAATGGCTGGTCTCGAACCTTTGTTGGCTGATGAACTGCGCCAATTAGGCGCGAGTGGTGTTCGGGAACTGCGTCGTGCCGTTGGCTTTGACGGAGACCAGGAAATGATGTACCGCGCCAACTATTGCCTTCGCACGGCTTTGCGCATCTTGATTCCTATCCATTCTTTTCCCGCCTACAACGAGGACAACCTTTACCATGCGGTTAGGGAAATAAACTGGAGCGATTTTATGCGGGTTAGTGATACCCTGTCGGTTGATTCCGTGGTGCGAAGCGAGGTGTTCCGCCATTCACAATATGCGGCACTTTTGGTAAAAGACGCTATTGTGGATCAGTTTAGGGACAAAACCGGCCGCCGCCCCGATGTAAATACCGTGGCCCCTACCCTACGGGTGAACCTGCACATCAACAATACCTCCTGCATCCTTTCATTGGATACCAGTGGTGACTCCCTGCACCGTCGGGGCTGGCGCCGAGATACGGTGGAAGCCCCGCTGAACGAGGTCTTGGCCGCAGGCATGGTGTTGCTCAGCGGTTGGCGTGGTGATAAGCCATTTTATGATCCCATGTGTGGCAGCGGTACCATTGCCATAGAGGCTGCGCTCTTGGCCATGAACAAATCGCCGCAGTTTAAACGCCCGTGGTTTGGCTTTCAAAAATGGCCGGATTTTGAAGAAAAAGTTTGGAAAAAAGTAAAATCAGAGGCAGATGCGCAAATTATCCAACAACCCCAATGCCCTATTTACAGCTCGG
Source organism: uncultured Saprospiraceae bacterium (assembly GCA_964539805.1). Taxonomy (GTDB): domain Bacteria; phylum Bacteroidota; class Bacteroidia; order Chitinophagales; family Saprospiraceae; genus M3007. Next base: position 59,136 of record CAZIKN010000019.1, read on the forward strand.
ACAAGGAGGTGCGCGCCCGCAATGCCACAGCAGTAAACCTGATTTCCTGTGAAATGGAAGCCATTGTCAAGACGGACAAATTGGCATTTGAGAAATGTATTCCCGAATCCGAAGCTGGAGTGCTCATCACCAATCCTCCTTATGATGAACGCCTTAAATTAGAGGACACGGCAGCTTTTTATCAAAATATTGGCGATATGCTTAAAAACAACTGGACGGGTTGGGACGCCTGGATCATTTCCTCCAACCGCGAGGCTTTGAAAAGCCTTGGGCTTCGGCCATCCAAAAAGATCACCCTGTTCAACGGCGCCCTGGAATGCACCTTTCAGAAGTTTGAAATGTATGAGGGAACCCGCTACGAATAGCCGTTCAGTTCTGTCGCCCCAAAAGCAAGACCAAATCCTTTCCGTCAGCACCCATAAGCAGTTTAAGAGAATCCTGTGACAGGTAGAGAATACGCAATAAACGTTCTTTTGACGAAGCGTTGCCCTCTTTGGTGCTATCTTTCAAGAAAAGGTATTTTAAATCAGTACGATAAGTGCCCGCTTCATGGTATTGGCCAATGGTCTGAAATTGGTATCGGTTTTCATTCGTAAATTCCAATAGAACAGAATCCAGGGGCACCGGTATAGATTGGCCATTTTCAAAATAGCCTGTGGCACGCCATCTTCCGATGAGCAAACTTTCGTCAACTGCGCAGGACAAAAAACAACTTAGGACAAATAAATACAGTAGCCGCATGATAGTTTGGATCTTGTAGGTTGCGATAAATTAAATCAAATTGATAAATCAAATGTACTTTTCCCGCCCTTAATGACAGTAAGGATTTAAAACATATCATTTTATTCCATTCGTAATATACGACAAATCTATGCGGTACATCTGTTTTCTTTTTTTTTCTTTATTGCTGTTTTGTGCTGAAACCGCCCATGCACAAAAAAAATCCAGGCAGGGCAAAGACCCTTTGGCAAAAATCATCCGGGACAATAAGGCCACGCTTGGCCCTGCTTTGGAGGAAGGCAAGGGATATGAAGTTCAAATCATTTACACCCAAATCAACAGAGATGCCCAAGGTCGGCCTTCTTTCCAAAGCTGGACGCACAACGTTGACTCAACGCGTTATTTTTATCCTGCAAGTATGGTAAAAATGCCGCTCGCGCTCTTGGCTTTGGAAAAAATGAATCGGCTGAAAAGCGGTGGTTACCCGCAACTGAACAAAAACACTCCTTATCGGCTTGATTCCCTAAGGCCTTTCCAACAACGCTATGATGCAGATAGCAGCTCGCCCACGGGTCAGGCAAGTATAGCACATGACATTCGCAAAATATTGGTTGTGAGTGATAATTTGGCATATAATCATTTGTTTGAGTTTTTGGGGCGTGAATACATCAATAAAACGCTGCACACCAAAGGTTATACGCGCACGGGTATCATGCACCGATTCAACTACGCCGCTCGTGAAAATCAGTTCAGCAGTCCCATTCGTTTTATGTCAGGCTCTCGTGCTATTTTTTCAGAACCCGAAAAAGAGGATAAAAACATCTGGATCAATCCGCAGCACAGTACCCTGAAAGGAAAGGGCTGGATGAATGCCAAGGACAGCCTGATTAAACAGCCTTTTGACATGAGCAAAAAGAATTGGTTTGCCCTTACCGATATGGAAAAAATGTTGCGATCCGTAATATTCCCCGACTATGTGCCTGAACAACAGCGGTTTATGCTCGGAAAAGACGATTACAGATTCCTATGGCACTACATGGGTATCTTCCCAAGAGAATGTGATTATCCAAGCTATGATACAACTCAATACCGGGATGGTTATGTGAAATTTTTCCTTTTCGGCGACTCCAAGGCGCGGCAAGATGGCAAGGTGCGGGTATTCAACAAAGTTGGAGAAGCTTACGGCACCTTGACGGATGTTGCCTATATTGTTGATTTCGAGCACCATGTAGAGTTTATTCTCGCGGCCACCATCCTCTGTAATTCCGATACTGTGTTTAATGACAACCAATATGATTATGACACCATTGGCTTTCCTTTTTTGGCCAATCTGGGTAAGTCCGTCATGGAATTTGAGCGAAAGCGTCACCGCACCGTAAAGCCGGATCTCAGCAAATATTGGGAAGCGTTGAAATAAAAAAAGCCATTACCTTTGCCAAATTAACATAAGAACTTGTTTTGA
>CAZIKN010000020.1:0-61288 GCA_964539805.1 uncultured Saprospiraceae bacterium
CTTTCCGTATTGGTTGGCGGAGTAGGCGTAATGAATGTGCTGCTGATTTCGGTGAATGAGCGTACCGCAGAAATTGGGCTTCGAAAAGCCGTCGGGGCAAAAAAGGGTGATATCCGACGTTTGTTTCTGGCGGAATCCATTACTGTCTCTATTTTTGGCAGCTCAATCGGGTTGCTGGCCGGAGCCAGCATTGCGTGGATTGCCATACCGATTATCCGTTTTTTTGCAAAAGTGCCTTTTTCGGCAGCCTTTACCTTCAATACTTTGCTTGTGATCGCGGTAGTTGCCGTTTTAGTTGGCGTTATTTTTGGCACCTATCCGGCCATTAAAGCGGCCAAATTGGATCCGGTGGAAGCGTTGAGGAGGGAGTAGGGTTGGTTGATCGAAGCACTTCATTTGTTCAAAATCACTCCTATGCAGGTAGCTTTCTACCTAGTTTGGATATTTGACTAAAAGTGGCCAAAATGGGTTTTGGATAAGATTGGAAGGTAATTTTAGATATTTTTGTGTCCCCAAATGCATTACCTTTTGCAAAAAAGCACCAATCATTCTACATCATGAGAAGCCTCTTTATCGCTTTTTTCATATTGATCCCCTTTGTGTCATTTGCCCAAAAGCATGATTTCCTCTGGACACTCGGGGTTGGACCTAAGGTAAACCCAAGTTCACCCAAGACCTTCTTTTTCAATTTTCACACCGATCCGCCATCCATCCTGTTGCGAAACGACAGCGTGCCAATGGGTTACACCTCATCATACAGCAATGAAAATGGCGAAATTATCGCTTTTACGAATGGCTTAAGGATGTACAACAAAAATGGCCAGCTGATGGAAAATGGGGAAGGATTAAACCTGACCTTACATCAGCATTTCGACAGTTTTTACTATGACTACCCAACACTGCAATCCGCTTTTTTTTTGGCACATCCTGACAACCCCGATCGTTTGTATTTTATCAGTACAGATGTGGGCAAACACCCTCAGCCTTCCTTTTTTTACAAATATGTGGGTCGGCGCATCGTGGTGGCCACCATTGATGTCAAGGCCAATAATGGCCTTGGCAAGATCGTAAAAAAGGATGAGGCCATCATTGAAGGTAATCTGTGCACCCCTGCCGCCGTACGCCATGCCAACGGGCGGGACTGGTGGATTTTTTGCTCCGATGCCGACACCACTCGGCACTATAGGGTGCTGCTAAGCCCTGAAGGCTTTTCTAAACCTGAGGTGCAATGGATAGGATCAAAACCCAACCCTGTGGGCAAGATCAACAGCGGAATAGGCAACAGCTTTTCGCCAAAGGGCAGTTGGTATATTGACCGCAATGACTTTCTGGGTTTCAGTATCTTTGAGTTTGACCGCTGTACCGGACAGCTCTCCAATGAACGCCGCCTGAGTTATTCACATACACCTCACCAAATCGAGTATAAAAACTTCCCTCATGGATACGGGTCCGGGAATGTCTTTTCTCCTGATGAACGCTTTTTGTACACCACAGTAACTTGGACTCGTTATACATTGGATGGGGGTAGCACTATTGAATCAAAGCCATTTTTATTCCAGTATGATCTTACTGCTCCTGACTGGAAAAAAAATGTAGATACCCTGAACTACAACAACCCTTTGGAGTACTTTCCCAACAAGAAATTCAATTATCAAGTCTTTTGGGGTGCCGAAATGGGTCCTGACGGGCGCATTTATTTTGTGCATCATCGTGGAGGCTACTGTTCGGTACAATACCCCAACCGCAAGGGCAAGGCCAGCACGGTGTATATTGACCAGCCCTGGTTTGACATTGACATGAAGGCGGCATCCCCTGCATGCCCAACTACCGCCTCGGCCCCCTGGATGGCAGCAGTTGCGATACCTTGGGTATTGACAATGTACCCGTTGCGTATTTCAGGGTAGATGACTCGCTCGGCAAGCGCAGCCGCTTTTTTTATGACCTCTCCTATTATGAGCCAGCCCAATGGCTCTGGGACTTCGGGGATGGCGCACAGGACACGGCACAAAACGCCTTGCATACGTACAAAAAAGCGGGCTACTACAACGTGTGCCTTACGGTCAAAAACACCAACGGAAGCAACACCAGCTGCCGCTGGATCACTATTGACACCCTGACAAGCAGCAGCACATCGCCCGAAATGGCAGAGCTCAGGGTATGGCCAAATCCGGCCCAGGATTTCATTACAGTCCAGGTGCAGGAGAATACCACCGGGCATTGGCTGCTGCACGATCTTTCTGGCAGACTAATGGTATCCGGCCTGTGGGCTGGCACCCAACAGCAAATTGACGTAAGTGGTTTGATTTCAGGTTTTTATGTATTTGCGCTTGTAGAGCAAACAGGCGTGCGCAGGGTAGGCAAATTTGCCGTACTGAGGCGGGAATGAGCATGTTTCATCCCCGGGCGAACACCAATTTCTACCATCATACGGATGCCGCCAATAAACACAGATCAGATCCCCAATAAAAAAATCGCCGGGAAACCGCCCTCAGCAGTTTCCCGGCTTTTATCAATTTATGAAAAAAACAGGCACAAAAAATTGAAAATCAGCACAATTTACCCTTCATCCTTCATATCTCATCCCTCATGATCAGTCCTCTTTACTACCATCATCGGCCATACGCACCATTTTGGGCGTGAATTTGGCCACTACCTCCACAAGGTTTTGTTGTGCAGCCATCACTTGATGGATGTCCTTGTAGGCCATTGGAGCTTCATCTAAGCCGCCCCCGATAAGGGTTACGCCTTTTTCCTTCAGCAGGTCACGCAGGTCAGACTTGCTTACGTTTTTGATGGCTTGTGTGCGGCTCATTTGGCGACCTGCGCCATGGGATGCAGAGTTCAGGGCAGCCATTTCGCCTTTCCCGCGCACCAGAAAACCGGGAGCGGTCATGGAGCCTGGGATTATGCCCATAACGCCTGCTCCGGCAGGGGTAGCGCCTTTTCGGTGTACGATCACGTCTTCGCCGTTCCATTGTTCTTTCCACGCGAAGTTGTGGTGATTTTCCACTTTGGCCAGCACCGTTGCCCCTATGGCCTTGGTCAGCTTGCGGTGAATCACCTCGTGGCAGGCAGAAGCATAATCTCCGGCAAGGTTCATGGCCAACCAATATTCCTGCCCCGCTTCACTGTCCAGATCAAGGTAAGCCAAATTGGCTGCATACTGCGGCAACTTGCATTGTTCTTTGGCTACACGGGTGTAATGCCCTGCGATGGTTGCGCCCAAACCGCGTGAGCCGGAGTGTGTCAGCAAGGCGAGGTATCGGCCTTTTTTCACCCCAAGCAGTTCATCATCCGCCTCAAAATCAATGATTCCCCATTCCACAAAGTGATTGCCACCGCCAGATGAGCCTAACTGGGCGAATGCTTTGTCCTTCAATCCGCGCAGCAGGGTGTTCATATCGAACTCTTTGCGATCCAATACATTATGATAGGCGCGGTCTTTCCCGTTGAAGCCATTTCCGGCACCGAAGGCGGTATGCGCAATCAGTTCGCGTTTGTAAAAAGAGCGGTGGTCAAAAAAATGGTTTTCCGGTATATCAAAAACAGAAAGGGCCATTCGGCAACCAATATCCACACCTACACCGTAAGGGATGACCGCATTTTGGGTGGCCAAGACTCCACCAATAGGCAACCCATAGCCCTGATGCGCATCCGGCATCAAGGCCCCGGCCACCGTCACGGGCAAGCGCATGGCGACATTCATTTGCTGCAAAGCACCTTCTTCTATACCTTCCGCTCCGTACACTGCATAATCCTCTGCCTGTTCTTTTAGGTCAATGGTTGTGTTGGCAGCTGCGGCTTGTGCGGCTTCGATAATGGCCGTTGCCAAGGGTTCCCATAGAGGGTCATCCAAAAATGCTTCCGGTTTTTTTCGTACTTTTTTCAAAAGGGTCAAAGTTTGTTGTTTGGTTGTTTTTTGGTCGGCCGTCAGGGCAATTTGCAATGCAAGGCCAAGGATTTTCCCTTCGGAATACCCCAATGCGAGTAAGTCATTGCCTTTTATCATGTTGAATGTCTTTTATATGATCGCAAATGCGAACGGAGCCTAAACCACATCAAATATAAATAGGTTCCCGAAAAAAACAAGGCTGCCCTAAATGTGTGGATGGGATGTTGCCAACCTTTCTCCACACACATGGGACAGCCTTTAACATTTTTGACGACCTGCACAGCCTTTATGTTTGCTCAGGCTTGGCACTTAATACAAAACCAATTTGGCTACTCCTTTTTTTGCCCCGTCAATTACCTCAATGAGGTACATGCCACGGGGCCAAAGGGCAAGATCCAATTGTGCCTGTGTGTCGTTTGCTGCCACTACCCGGCTTTCCATCAAGCTGCCGGACAAATCAAACACCCGTACCAACCCGGTCTTTTGAATTGGCTGTACAAAAGTAATGATCGCCCAATTCGTAGCGGGATTAGGTGTCACCACAAATTGGCTTGTAGTCACTTCATCAGCCCCAACGGTACAATCAAAAGATGGGTTGTGGATCACCGTGGAAGAGTAAAAAGAGGTACAGCCGGTTTCTGTATCCGTGAGCAAAAGGCCATAATCGCCCGTCTTGGTGGCGCAGTAGCGTTTTCCGGTTTCTCCGGGTATAATGGCGTTACCATTATACCATTGTAGGGTATATTTGGCAGGCAGGCCACTTGTATCCGCAAGTACAAGCAGGTTTTTGTTGTTACTGAATGCAGGTGGTAAGGCTTGCGGGAAAATAGCCACTTTAAGGCTGTCCGAAACGGAGATACACCCGCTTAGTGGGTCAACAACCTGCACGCGATAAACCCCGCTTTGTTTCGGATCAAGAATTTGGTCCGTTTCGCCTGGCATGGCCTTGCCATTAAGGAGCCATTGATTATAGGTTGCAGACGAAGAGGACAGATACACTACTGGCGGAAGGTTGCCACATTCCTTTAGGCCGTTAGGCGCAGTCAGCGTAGGTTTGGGCAGAGCGGGCAATACGGTCACGGTATCCTGTGAAAGCACTTCTATAATGGGCTTTTGAATATCCAGCACGGCTTCAAAGCCGCTGGAAACCAATTTGCCATTGCTCAGCGCATTGAAGGAGATTTCACCACAGGGATCATCTCCACCCTTGAGGCCAGCGTCTTCATCCCACACTGCGAGGCGATAATTGCCCGGGCCGAGTTTTATTTTGGGCGACCAGGTATAGGGCAATGGAGTATTGTCAACATAAGGTGATGAGTTGTATATCTCTTTGCCCTGTGGGTCAAAAATCAGGACATACAAATCAGGTGCGCCCAGGCCTAATTGATCCACACATTCCACCTTGAGCACATCTATGTTTTTTAAAACTGCCTGCGCGGTATCAATGCGGGCTTTGTACTTGACAATGTATTGGCCGGGTTTACTATACAGATGGGCTGGCGGGTTCTCCCCTTTAAACACCGGGCTACCGTCACCCAAATCCCATTCATAACTAAAACCTGAATTGCCATTGCTGGGATTGTTGTTTTTGAAGGATACTTTGGCACTGCCGCAATCCTTAAAGTTGGTCATACTGAACCCGTCATTGGTACTCAGTTTGGGCGCAATATATATGCGCATAGGGAAACTGGATTCTCGGTTAAGAAACAGTATGCTTGCTTTGAGGCGGACAATCAGCACAAAAGAATCGGAGGTAATGGGCGTGCCGCATATTTTAATACAGCCATCGGTTTGGGTGCCCACATCAAAAACCGATTGGTTGGCTTGCCATCTGAGGCCGGGTGGCAGGCCATCAACGCTTAGGATTTCAATTTTTGAAATAGTAAGACCGGATGGTGTGGTACTGTCAATTTTGCTGACCGGCGTGGTGGTTTTGGGCATTCGGAAAGAAATATCCTGATCGTAATCCTTGCCGACCTCGCCAGAAGGAATTTTGGGAAGAAAGATGGTATCTGCGGGCATGTTGGCGGGCAATACAACCTTGCAGCCCGGACATCCGCTTTGAGCCTGCAAGGCTAAGGATACAACAAATGAAAAAAAGAACAGTAAACCTGTGTTTAGGTGTTGCATAATGGGACCGGTAAATGATAAGGGTGAACAAATGTGCTGCACGGAACCGTTGTGGAGCAATCTTTTCCTGAGATTACCGGTAGGAAGCTGCTTAAAACCAATCATGGGCCATAAAACAGTTTCCAGGGATTAAAAAACAGGCAGCAAGGTAAAATATGTCTCTATTTCTCCTTGCTGCCCGGCATGGCTGACAAGCGTTATTTGACCACTGAAAGGGTACGGGATACCTTGCCATCGGCGTTACCGATTTGGTAGTAATACATGCCTGTGCCCAAATCACCTGCATCAAAGGTGAATTGGTTTGGGCCTTCCACGATCTGGATTTGCTGGTGGTGAATACGTTGGCCAACAGCATTGAAGACCTCGAACAGAAACTCACCTGATTTAGCGCTTTCTAATTCGATCAGCGTTTGCTCGCTAAATGGGTTTGGGGTGTTTTTCACCGAAGTGATGGGGCTGCCAAAATCATACGCGGATGAAACACAGTTTCCAGCCGCACGCAACTCCATGTAGTATTTGCCCGGTGCGATGGGGCCAGGGAAATCAATGGCGATAGGACCAAGAAGCGTTTGTACGCTTGCCTTTATGGATGGCTCAAACACTTTTGGGGCTTGTGCGGGATTGTTAGGTGTGCCGTAAATCAAGACGCAGCCTAATGTTTTGGCAGGGAAAACACAGTTGGGCGGATCACATTTGTAGGTAAGGCCAGAAGGTAGGTTGGCAATAGCGCCTGTTGTTGCGATACTGGCGTTTGTCAAGCTCAACGTAATACCTTGAAAGGTGAATGTTTCAGGCACCTTGATGGTGATGCTCTGCTCGTACGGCTGATTGATACAGGCAGGCAATAGTGTAGGGGCGGTACTCCCTGATGGCGTAGGCTTTGGCGAGATAAACACGGTGTCAATCTTCAAAATAGATGAATCGCGCTTACAGGTTTGGGCACTGACGAATTGCGCTGCGACAGCAGCAAAAAAGAGGGTAAGTAAAATTTTTCTCATAAAAATGAATAGAAAAGGGTTGGGTTAAAATGCGGTTTGGGTAACGTCGTTTTTGGCGTTTAAGTACAAATCACATACGATGCTTTACGTATTCACGCCAATTATCTATGACTTTTTGCATATCCTTTGGCAAAGGTGACTCAAAACGGATATGCTCACCCGTGCGCGGGTGCTCAAATCCGAGTACTTTGGCATGCAGGGCTTGTCGGGGCATCAATTTTAAGTTTTCCTCTACAAAATGCTTGTATTTGGAATATATGGTCCCCTTGAGGATCTGATTGCCGCCATAGCGCGGATCGCCAAAAAGGGTATGGCCTGCGTATTTCATGTGTACCCTGATCTGATGCGTCCTTCCGGTCTCCAATTGACATTCAACAAGGGTACAATAATAAAATCGTTCAATGACATGCCAATGAGTGATGGCCCATTTCCCTTCTTCACCCTCGGGAAATACCATAAAAAGGCGGCGGTCATTGGGATTTCGGCCAATATGTCCTTTGATGGTTCCGGAATCCTGTTCGGGGTCGCCCCATACCAATGCCTGATAACGGCGTTCAATGGTGTGGTGAAAAAACTGATTGGCCAAGTGGGTCATAGCATAATCGTTTTTGGCTACCACCATCAATCCCGTGGTATCTTTGTCAATACGGTGTACAATACCCGCCCGGTTGGGTTCATTGCCTTCTTTTACGGGCAAGCTGGCACTTTTTTCCTGCAAATGCCATGCAACCGCATTGACCAAAGTACCATTTGGAATACCTACGCCCGGATGTACCGCCAAGTTGAAGGGTTTGTTGATAACCAGTACGTCATCATCTTCATAGTAAATATCCAACGGTATTTTCTGGGCCATGATTTGTTCATCCTCGCCCAACAGTTTGGGCAAAATGATAGAAACAATATTGCCAGGCTTAATTTTGTAACTGGGCTTAACTTCCTTGTTATCAACTGTAACACTGCCAGCCCGAATCGCATTTTGCACCTTGTTTCTGGAGCGATTGCTCATCCGATCAAACAAGAATTTATCCAGGCGGATTAAGGATTGTTTGGGATCGGCGGTGAACTGCTGCCGCTCGTAATATTCATCACTGGATGGCAACTCATCGCCATCATCCGAGACAGGAATATCTACTGTCTCCATTTCTTGATCTTCTGCACCGGGCAACTCAGAACTAATTTCAGGTTCGTGGTTCATTTTGGAAAAAATTGAAGAATAGGGTTTGCAAAGGTAGTCTTATCACATAAAAAAACAAGTTGAATTCTGTCATTTCTAATTTCAGAGGGCTGGAGTCAGCCTGACCAATGTCATGTTGGATGGCGACCAATGTCATCGGATGCGCTTTCTAACTTCAAGACCTTTGGCCGCAAATTAATTTTTTGGCAAAAAATGGATATATCAGCCCGCCTTGAAGCCTTCCAGCAGTATATAGATGCGGAAGAAAAAATAGAGCCCAAAGATTGGATGCCCGACGAATATAGGGCTCATAACATCCGCCAAATTTCACAACATGCTCATTCCGAGGTAATCGGAATGCAGCCTGAAGGCAATTGGCTCACCCGCGCCCCAACGCTCCGCGCCAAAAAAATCCTTCTGGCTAAAATACAGGACGAGGGTGGGCATGGCCTTTATTTGTATTCCGCAACCGAAACGCTAGGCGTTAGCCGTGATGAACTGATCGGGCAACTGCACAGCGGAAAAGCAAAATATAGCAGCGTTTTTAACTATCCTACGCTTAATTGGGCGGATATCGGCGCTATTGGGTGGCTCGTTGACGGCGCTGCAGTGACCAATCAGCTCTCTCTGCGACGCACCTCCTACGGCCCCTACTCCAGGGCCATGTTGCGCATTTGCAATGAAGAGAGCTTTCACCAAAGACAGGGATATGAAATCATGCTGAAAATGGCCAATGGCTCCCCGCAACAAAAGGCAATGGCACAAGATGCCCTCAACCGTTGGTGGTGGCCAGCCCTCATGATGTTCGGCCCGCATGACAATGACTCAACTCGTACCCAAAAAGGAATGCGCTGGAAAATCAAACGCGCCGGGAATGACGAGTTGCGCCAGCGATTTATTGATAAAACGGCACCTCAGGCAGAATTTTTGGGCCTGACCATTCCTGACGACAAGCTTCGCTTCAATGAAGAAACCGGCCATTATGAAACCGGGGAGATAAATTGGGCAGAGTTTGAAAATGTCATTCGCGGTAATGGCCCATGCAACCGCGAGCGTTTGGAACACCACAAACATTGGCATGATGAAGGAGCCTGGGTCAGGGAGGCTTGCGAAGCGTTTTCCCAAAAACAAGCACTTGTTTAAACAATTAAAATTCAAACTATTATGCAACATATATCCGACACACAAGGCCCTATTTGGGAAGTTTTTGTACAGGCAAAAACAGGACAACCCTATCGCCATGCAGGCGGAGTGCATGCTTTTGATAAAGAAATGGCCCTTGAAAATGCCCGCGATCTTTATTGCCGACGTGGTGAGACGACAGGCTTGTGGGTGGTTCCCGCCTCCGAAATCGTAGCAGCTGCATCAGAGGATTCGGCTTCTTTTTTTGACCCCTCTGATGACAAGGTTTATCGGCACCCCACTTTTTACCCTATGCCGGAAGGCGTAAAAAACATTTAGATTATGCTTTTCAAATATTGTTTGCGCTTAGGCGACACCAACCTCATCCTGGGGCATAGGCTTTCCGAAATGTGCAGCCGCGCACCTTTTTTGGAAGAAGATATTGCATTGGCCAATCTCGCCCTTGATCACATTGGTCAGGCTGAGGCCCTGCTCCAGTACGCGGGCCAATTAGAGGGCAAAAACAGGACAGAAGATGATCTGGCTTACCTAAGACCCGAATGGGAATTCCGCAACTGCCTTTTGGCGGAACAGCCCAACACTGATTTTGCTTTTGTTATTGCCCGCCAATTTTTGATTGACGTGCTCCAATGCCTAATTTACGAGGGCCTTCAACAGAGCAAGGACGAGGTGCTGGCAGGCATGGCCGCCCGCTTTTTAAAAGAGGCACTGTATCACCGTCGCCACAGCGGGAGCTGGGTCATCCGTTTGGGTAAAGGCACTGAAGAAAGCCATGTCCGCATAGTTCGTGCTTTTCGGGATCTATGGAAATTTACGCCTGATTTGTTCGCAGCAGAAAGTTCCGAAATAGCGCTTGTGGCCAATGGCATGGTCCCGGATATGGCGGAAATTCTCCCAAAATGGTATGCCGTGGTCAAAGATACCCTTGACAAGGCCGGCTTGGAAATACCCGAAACGGACAATACTGTCATTTATTCATTCAAACCAACCGTTCATACGGAACACTTAGGGCATTTATTGGCTGAAATGCAGTATTTGCAACGAGCGTTCCCGGGCGCCTCCTGGTAAACATCAACATGAGAGACACCATTGAACTACTTGCTCCTGCCGGCTCATTTGAATCCCTGATGGCAGCCATTCAGGCGGGTGCAGACTCCGTTTATTTCGGCATTGAGCAACTAAACATGCGTACCCGCTCATCCAATAATTTTACCACGGATGACCTGACTGAGATATCCGCTATTTGCCAAAAGCACAAGGTAAAAACCTACCTTACCCTCAATACCATCCTGTACGACCATGACATAGCCCTGATGAAAAACATCGTGGACGCTGCAAAGACCCACGCTGTAAATGCTGTGATAGCATCAGATATAGCGGTATTCAACTATGCCAAGACGGTAGAATTACCCATCCACATCTCCACGCAGGCCAATGTGACCAATATTGAGGCCATTGCATTTTTTGCCCATTTTGCGGATGTTATGGTATTGTCAAGAGAACTCACGCTGATGCAGGTGACCGCCTTGGCCAAGGAAATCGAACGACGCAACATTGTTGGTCCATCGGGCCAAAAAATCCGTTTGGAAGTGTTTGGGCACGGCGCCTTGTGTATGGCCGTTTCGGGGAAATGTTACCTTAGTCTTCACAGTGATTTTGCGTCTGCTAACCGAGGCGCCTGCATCCAAAATTGCCGGCGCACTTACCTTGTGACCGATAAGGAAAGTGGCAATGAATTGGAAGTGGACAACGAGTACATCATGTCCGCCAAGGACTTATGCACTATTGATTTTTTGGATAAAATAGCGGATGCTGGCGTTTCGGTGCTAAAGATTGAGGGCCGTGGCCGTAGTGCAGATTACGTTTATACCACAACGAAATGTTACCGAGAAGCCATTTCGGCTATTCAAGAAGGCTGTTTTACAACGGAGAAAATAGCCAACTGGAAAGAACGGCTTGCCACGGTGTATAACCGAGGCTTTTGGGACGGCTATTATCTTGGGCGAAAAATGGGCGAATGGAGCAACACTTACGGATCCATTGCTACCAAAAAGAAAATATATCTTGGCCGAGGTGTAAAATACTATGAGCTGGCACAGGCTGCAGAATTTGTTTTGGAAACCCAATCCCTTTCGGTTGGTGACGAAATCCTGATAACTGGCCCTACCACCGGCGTTATTCAACAAAAAATAACAACCCTTAGGGTAAACAATCAGGAAAAATCAGCCGTAAAAAAAGGCGAAACCTTCAGCATCCTGATGCCCGGAAAAATAAGACCCTCGGATAAACTATACAAAATCATAGAAGCATGATGATACGAATTATCCAGCAACGGGATAAGTGCATCGGGTGCCACGCCTGCGTGGAGGCGGCGCGCTTCAGATGGCGTATATCGAAAAAAGATGGCAAATGCACCTTGATCGGCAGCAGTGCCAAAAAAGGGTGGCACATAGTGCTCGTAGAAGACGAGGAATATGCAGAAAATATGCTTGCTGCGAATAATTGCCCGGTAAAAATTATAAGAATCGAAAAAATTCGCCCCTAAAATTTTAATCGAGACATGGATATAATGGCCCAAAACAATGTCGAAAAAATGGTGTGGGAGCGCTTGTCCCAAATACCTGATCCAGAAGTACCTGTAATTTCTATTTTGGATCTGGGCGTGGTACGGTCAGTAGCTTGGGATGGCAAGGAATTACTCATCAAAATTACTCCAACATATACAGGTTGCCCCGCCATGACCCTCTTCACCGCCGAAATAAGGGCAGCCATGCAAGAACAAGGTATTGATCACGTGACAATCAATACCATATATGCTCCAGCCTGGACTACAGACTGGCTTTCAGAAAAGGCCAAATACAAACTAAAGCAATATGGTATAGCGCCTCCGGTACTGTCTTCCCCGGATGACGTGGATAACGTTTTTTCAGATGGCCCAGTGATACCCTGTCCGCGCTGCGATTCAAAAAACACCAAATTGGTAAGCCGTTTTGGCGCTACAGCTTGCAAGGCGTTGTATTCCTGTCAGGATTGCAAAGAGCCTTTTGAGTATTTTAAACATTTTTAAAGAAAGCTAGCCCTCCTTACCCCAGTTCGCTAATTCCGTTTCACTCCAGAGCTCAGGGAAAAAGATACGCCGTTGATATTGAGGCAACATATATTTTTTCCAGTCGCTGCCTCCTGTGGCCTCGGCTGTTTGGCCCTTGCTTTCCAAATATTTCAAGGCTGCATGATAGTGTGCCATCACCCAGCTGATGTTTACGGTGTAGTCATAATGCCGCATAGCCTTTATTAGAGCCTCATTTTCGCGGTCAGAAGCAGGCAATTGGGAAAAACGCGCCCACAGATTTTTTTTGTTAAAGGCCTCCATGGTCTGTAAAAACTCAGACTTGTAGCGCTGTTCAAACAAGTTGATCAGGGTGCTTTTTTGGCCTGTAGCATGGTCTTTTCCTGCGGCCTGCCAGTACAGGTGCTCATAAGCATGCTCGTAAGGTGTATTTCGGTCAATGGTGGCGCGGAAGCGATAGTCAATGAGGTTGATCAGTTCCGTGGAACAAAATTCTATCAGGCGATATTGTGCGCTTTGGAAGCCGCTGGCCGGTGTCAGGTTGTTGCGGAATTTGAGGTATTGCCCTACCTCCATGCCATCGCCCATAATGTCAAAGGAGTTGGCTAACATGTCAAAATAACGGCTGATGCGCGTTAGTTTTTCCGCAAAAAAAGCCGTGGTCAACGTAGCGCAGTCCGAAATCTGATGAATTTCCCACAAGATCATTTTGAACAGCAGTTCATTGATCTGGTGGTACAGGATAAAGACCATTTCATCCGGCAATGTACTCCTCGGTATTTGCAGGTTGAGCAGGGCATCGGTATGGATGTAATCCCAGTAGGTGATGGGTTTGGCCCATAACAAGGCCTCAAGGTGTGGCTGTGGGTTCTGGCCTATAGCCTCGTATTTTTCTCCTATTTTTTGGAGAAGCTCTTGTTGGTGCATTTGAAACTTGAATAAACTTAATGACAATCAAAACCCGCTGCAGGCACAGCAGATTCAAACAGGGACAGATCAAGGTGCAGTCCTCTTTGAAGCAGAAGCAATCCGGCTATCAATAGCAAAACAGGCTGTACGGTACGCATGGCTTTTCGAAAATTTTGGTTTAACGACTTGCCTAATACGCTTGTTAGCAACAAAAAAGGCAAGGTACCTGTGCCAAAAAGCCCCATAAACAACATCCCTCCTGCTGAGTCAGTGGTTGCTATAGCACCCGCCAAGGCGGCATATACCATACCACAGGGCAAAAGTCCATTGAGCATCCCCATGTAAAAAAGCCCATCGTTCCTACGAATCAATCGGTTCATAGCCACCTTTACCTTGTGACTTAGCACTCCAAAACCCGGCAAGGAGGTAACCATTCGCTCAAAGCGCCAGGCCATAAATGCCATGCCCAGCATAAAAATACCTGCCGAGAGGGAAAGAAATTTTTGAAACCCGGCCATTGCCAGGCCCTTTCCCAGCAACCCAAAAAACAGGCCCAAGGCCGCGTAGGTTAAAATGCGGCCACTATGATACACCAATAGCTGACGTAACACAGCCCTTTTGCCAGCGGCATCCAAAGGCAAGGCCAGCATTAAGGGGCCACACATGGCCACGCAGTGCAGGCTGCCCGCAAATCCAAGAAAAATGGCTGGGGCCAGGTAGTTCATTTTGTGAAGGTAGTTTCCCAAAAATAAGATTTGCCGGCAGCATCCTGCCAATCCAGCTCTAAGTGCCAACGGCCCGTATTAAATTGATCAGTCGGGATATTCAACACTTGGGTATTTTCAATCTTGACATTGATATCATCCTGTGTTGTGATAGCCCTGTAACACTTTGCATTGCCTAAATGTGCCTGTTCAGGAAAAGTAATTTGCAGGGTATTTGCTTCCCTGTTCATGGCCACTTGAGGAGCTGTGGCCAAGTTTGCTGCATTTTGTTTCTTTTCGAGACGCTGCTGATAGTTAATATCAAGCGCATAATAATCTTTTTGGATCAATTGCGGGGCATGCCTCGTTGTGGCCACCACAGCAGAAATCATGCTGATGGCAAAGAATGAAAAAAAGATAACAATTCCAGTTCCCCAGTTCATAATATAAGCTTTGTATGGATGAATAATGAAATTTAAGGCTCTTTGCTATTTGCCTGGCCCCATGAAATTTGTCGTTATTTCGTCTAATTTTTTGCCATCGGACATGATTCGGATGATAATTGGGTTTTTGCGGCCCTGTAGTTGGTTTTCAGGCATTTCTACAAAAAAAGTACCTTCAATTTTTTCACCTTTGGCCAAACTGTCAGGGGTTTTGCCCACAAACTGAAGCTGCGCTCCCGGTGTGGGGGATTCAATTTGTAAGGGCAGGTTTTTGGTGGATTTACTGATCAATACGTAGGTATAAAGGTTTGTCAGGTGGGTACTGTCCTTTTGCTGAAATAATTGTCCCGGTGCACGGAGAATAATCGTTTCTATCACGCCCCGGCGGGCAAAAAGGAAGACATCCAGTATCAAAAGTGCCAAAAGCACACCTGTGTAAGCCCAAACACGGGTAGTAAATATCTTGCGTACCCCGGATTCAATACCGGTCATGGAATCATATCGGATCAGGCCCTTGGGCTTGTTGATTTTGGTCATCACAGCATCGCAGACATCAATGCAGGCAGTACAGTTGACGCACTCCAATTGTGTCCCATTGCGAATATCAATGCCTGTTGGACAAACGTGTATGCACAATTTGCAATCTATACAATCTCCTACTTTTGTTTGGTTAGGATTGTTTTTTAGGGTGAGTGCCGCTGTTCCAACGGACATCTGGATATGGTTGATCGGGTTGTCATATTCCACAGGCCGCAAGCTGTCTTCTGTCAAGGCTTGTTTGCTTGGTGCCGTTTGTTGTTGTGTGGTATCGGCTGTTTTTTTCAATTTTGAGCGAGGCTCGCCCCGCACATGATCATAGGCGACGACTACTGTGTCCTTCACCAGCAATACACTTTGCAAGCGGCCATAAGGGCAGATGGTGGTACAGACCTGCTCGCGCAAGCGGGCATAAACGCCGTAAAACACGCCACTAAAAATCAGCATGGCCACAAAGCCGCCAAAATGAGCGGACAAAGGATCTGTCACTATTTTCAGCACTTGATCCATTCCAATGATATAGGCTAAGAAATAATTCGAAACCACCACGGCTATGCTAAAGAAAATGACATGTTTCAAACCTTTTTTTCTTATTTTTTCAGCATCCCAAGGCTTTTTATCCAGTTTCCGCTGCTCATTGGCGTCCCCTTCAATCCAGTATTCTATTTTTCGGAACACCATTTCCATAAACACCGTTTGAGGACATACCCACCCGCAAAACAGACGGCCAAACACCACCGTAAACAAGATTATGAATACGATAAAAGTTAGCATGGCCAATACAAACAGGTGGAAATCCTGTGGCGTAAACAACAAACCAAACAACACAAACTTGCGCTCCAGCACATTAAAAAGGAGGAACTGCTCCCCGTCCACTTTGATAAAGGGAAGGGTAAGGAATATGACCAAAAAAGCTACGCTAACCCATGTGCGCCATTTGTAAAAGCGGCCAGATGGTTTTTTGGGATACATCCAGATGCGCTTGCCCTCTGAATCTACGGTAGCAATATGGTCGCGATAGATTTCTGTATCTTCGATGACGGTGGTATTAAGCGTTTCCTTGTTCATATTGTATAGGTTGTAAATCAAGAATAGGGGGTAGATTATGCCAAAATTCAGATAGTCTCAAAAAAAGATAATACGACTGACAGGCAAAAAAGACATCAATCATGTCATTTCTTTGACCCGTCAGTCGTATAAGGCTTGTTGCGGCAGGAGCGGCCGAGCCATAAAATTAAAGATTTCTGGCCCCGGATGGTCTTCTACAGCAACAAGTCTAAAGTTTATTACTTCGTAGTAGCCGTGGAATCCGGTGCCGCAGAAGCGGTCGCTTCCTCTTTCCAAACTTCGCCCTGAGGAGCCTTAGGATTCGGAGGGTTAGTGCCTTTTAAAGTAAGAATATAACTGGCCACTTTTTGCATATCGGACGGCTTCAGTTGAGATGACCAAGCGATCATACCTTTTTCAGGCACACCGTACTTGATGGTCTTGAACACATTTTTGATCCCTCCACCGTGTATCCAATGCTCGTCAGTCATATTTGGCCCTACTCCGCCCTCTCCTTTTTGACCATGACAGGCCGCGCACAAACTTTTGAAAATCAATTCGCCCTCTCCCACAGGCCCACTATCGGTAAGCGCGGCCACATTGGATTCATCAACGGCATCCGCCTTGCCAGCAAGTGCCATAGCAATCTCCTTTTTGGCCACTTCTACAGAGGTTTTATACTCCTCAGCTGAACTTGGGCCACTGCCGCCAAAGTGGTAATACCACATATAACCTGCCGCCCAGATGATGGTGATGACAAACATATTAACCCACCACGGTGGAAGGTGATTATCCAATTCGCGAATGCCGTCATATGAGTGGTGGAACATAATGTCGCTCTCTCGTTCGCGAGGCACTATGTCTTCCCAATATTGCTTGCGCATGCGTGTCCAGAAGTCATCACCCCTTGGTGCATACACTTCTTCTGGCAATGTTACGCCATTGCGATCGGCTTCTAAGCGGATCAAGCGTTTGGTTAAGAAAACATTGGCGCGAAGAATGACTAAAAGCGCAACGGCTACAATGAGTGCTACAGCAACTGTGAGCACGATAGTCATAATTTGTGGGAATTGACCATCAGCAGACGCTCCTTTCACATCTGCTGAAACGGCTTGCCCCCAGCCCGTGGTCATGCTGACCAAGAGCAGTATTATCGTAGGTATATATTTTTTTGATGCCATGATTTTATTACTGTTGAAAAGTTCGAGGTGTTGATAAGGCTGAAAAAACAAACTGTAGTTTATGGGGTTGATAAGATCCGTTAGGCTATCAACCCCATGAGACCACATGGATATTTTTTCATTCCATTTTCACTCAAGCGGCATGTTTGCCATGCGATCCATATCTTCTTTTTTGAAAATAAAAGCACGAATGGCTACAACGCAGAAGGTTGTGAAGAACAATAATAAGGTGGCTATTCCAAACCACTGTATGCCTTCAACCGATTGAAGCAGATATTTATACATCTTGTGAAATGATAATTTTTGATGGATGATGAATCTTTTTAGCTGCGCTTACTTTTTCACTTTTATATCTGTGCCAAGGCGTTGCAGATAGGCAATAAGCGCTACTATTTCCTTATCTTCAATATTTTGATCTTTAACTCCCTGTTCTGCAAGATTTTGGGCTATTTTCTTGGCCTGTTCCTGTGCGTTGCCAATGGCGTATTGCTCAAAATCACGATTATAAGGGGTACCCAACGTACGCAATGCTGTGATTTTTGCTGGCAAATCACTCAGATCGAGTTTGTCCTCCAGCAATCTTGGGTATGCTGGCATAAGTGAACCAGGTGACATGGTAGTAGGTTCCATCATGTGATTGTAGTGCCAGCTGTCAGGGTATTTGCCCCCCACGCGCCAGAGATCCGGCCCGGTACGTTTGCTGCCCCAGAGGAAAGGCCTATCATAGATATACTCACCGGACTTAGAATATTCACCATAACGCTCCGTCTCATCGCGGAATGGGCGGATCATTTGAGAGTGACAGCCTACGCAACCTTCACGGATGTAAATATCGCGGCCCGTCAGTTCAAGTGGGGTATAGGGCTTAACAGTAGAAATCTTGGGCACTTGACTGTCCACAAAAACCATAGGAATAATTTGGACGATACCTCCAATGGCAATCAGAATGGTACTCCACAATAACATCTGCATGGGGCGACCCTCGATCCAGCGGTGCCAGTGTTCACCAGCCACTGCTACGATGCGTTCGCGGGCTGGTGCCTCAGCCGCTTCATTTGCCAAAAAGCTGCCTTGTGCTGCTGTTTTGAAAAGGTTGTACACTCCTATAAGCACACCTACAAAGAACAACAGGCCACCAACCGTACGGAGCGTGTACATAGGAATCAACTGCGTCAAGGTATCCAGGAAATTGCCCCATGCCAAAGTGCCTTCCGGAGTAAACTCTTTCCACATCAGGGCTTGAGTCCAACCGGCCCAATACAAAGGCACCGCGTAAAAAATAATACCTAATGTGCCCAACCAGAAGTGGATATTGGCCAATTGTTTAGAGTATAAAGGGGTGCGGTACA
Source organism: uncultured Saprospiraceae bacterium (assembly GCA_964539805.1). Taxonomy (GTDB): domain Bacteria; phylum Bacteroidota; class Bacteroidia; order Chitinophagales; family Saprospiraceae; genus M3007. Next base: position 18,575 of record CAZIKN010000020.1, read on the forward strand.
TCCGTGGCCACAACCAATACAGTACACCAAAAGTCAAGAATCCGTTCCAGCCCAATGCACCAACGTGTACGTGTGCAATGGTCCAGTCCGTAAAGTGACTAATGGCATTAACAGATTTGATAGAGAGCAGTGGCCCTTCAAAAGTGGCCATCCCATAAGCGATAACAGCAACTACCATAAACTTCAATACCGGATCATTGGCCACACGATCCCAAGCCCCGCGAAGGGTCAGCAAACCATTCAACATACCTCCCCATGACGGAGCGATGAGCATGATAGAGAATACGGTACCCAATGATTGCACCCAATCCGGAAGGGTTGAATACAACAAGTGGTGCGGGCCTGCCCAGATGTATATAAAAATGAGTGCCCAGAAGTGGATAATAGAAAGCTTGTAGGAGAATACCGGACGGTTAGCAGCCTTTGGCAGGAAATAGTACATCATACCGAGGTAAGGCGTGGTAAGGAAGAAGGCCACCGCGTTGTGCCCGTACCACCATTGAACCAAAGCCTCTTGTACGCCAGAGAAAATCGGGTAACTCTGCGTCAGCGTAACCGGAAGTTCAAGACTGCGCACAATATGCAGAACCGCAACAGTTACCCAAGTTGCAATATAAAACCAAATAGCAACATATAGATGGCCCTCACGGCGGGTAAGGATGGTTCCAAACATATTGACCCCAAAGACAACCCAGATCAGGGTGATCAGGATGTCCAAAGGCCAAATCAGCTCAGAATATTCGCCACTGGTTGTCAAACCCAAAGGAAGCGTAACCGCAGCCAACAAAATGACAACCTGCCAGCCCCAAAAGTGAATCCATGAAAGGGTATCACTCCACATCCGGGCTTTCAGGAGACGTTGAAGGGAGTAGTAAACCCCCATGAAAATACCATTGCCCACAAATGCAAAAATAACCGCATTGGTGTGCAAGGGACGCAAGCGCCCAAAAGTCAGCCAAGGGCCGAAATTCAGGCTTGGGTAGATGAGTTGTAGGGCAATGATGATCCCCACCAGCATCCCGACTACCGCAAAGATGAAAGATGCAATGCCAAAGGCTCTTACAATCTTGTTGTCGTACTGAAATTGTTGTAAATTACTCATAAAGTAGTAGGTATTAGATCCTCGTTTTATCTTTTGTCGCTAATTGTTCCTCCGTTTTTACCTCTGAGCTTGCAGAAATATCTTCACGTGAAGGCCCTGGTACCGTTGCATCATCAAACAAAATCCTGACCGCAGGTGTATATTCATCATCAAATTGCCCGGAACTTGCTGCCCGCAGGTAAGCAAACAAGAACCCAACTGCTAATAGCAAACTGACAAGGATGAGAAAAAGCATGATTTGCATGGTATGTGTTCGGTTTCAGTGTGTGACTGAAATCGGCTGCAAGATGGACTAAGGGCATTTTGCGGAAAGATGATCCAGATCAGAGGTGGAGGTGATTTTGATCGGGCGGCTCACATCACCTTTGACCCTGACCATTGTCATCGCCCATGCCCCGTGCTGTCATTCATTTTTGTGGCATTAAAAAAACATTTAAAATCGCTATAGCAATGAAACACAACACAACAATTGCTACTTTAATGTCACCAAAGCCGCTAACCGTTTCGCCCAAGGACAATTTGGAAACGGTGCGTCATTTGTTTGAAACCAAAGGTTTTCACCATGTACCTGTTGTAGAAAACAACATTTTAAAAGGAATTGTGAGTTATACGGATTACCTTCGTGTTATTAAGGACATTTATACTAACAAAGAAGCAAATACCCTTAGCCAATCGGCACTTAATATGGTGTTGGTGGAAGAAGTAATGACCACTGATCCAATATGCCTCGCCCCAACAGATACCGTTGAAGACGCTTTGCTTATTTTCAGAACACAGGTATTTCATGCCATTCCTGTAGTTGAAGGCAACCAGCGCTTGGTAGGCATTGTTTCTACTCATGATCTCGTAAAATTGCTGGAACAAGTTCTCGGACGCGATATGTAACACAGGATTGCTCCTGTAACCCCTACTACATGACAGGCCTTAGCACCAAACAAGTTGCCGAAAAACAAATCGTTTTCGGCAAAAACGAATTGGAGTCCACAAAAAACAATTTTGTCCTCCTTAGCTTGAGCAATATTGCCACAGAACCAATGTTCATTTTGTTGATCATAGCCTGTGGGATATATTTTTTTCTCGGCGATCTCACCGAAGCACTTATGATGCTGCTGTCCATCCTTTTTGTCTCGGGCATTGAATTGTATCAGGAAACCAAAAGCGAGCGAGCCTTAGACGCCTTGCGCAAATACACCCGCGCACAAGTGCAGGTGCTTAGGGATGGTGATTGGATTTACCTGCCCTCAGAAGAATTGGTGCCCGACGATGTGATCAAAATAGAGGAGGGCGAACTAATTCCTGCCGATGGCCAATTATTGGAACACCATGACCTCTCAATAGATGAATCAGTGCTTACAGGTGAAAGCCTGGCCGTAGAAAAAACACTGTCTGAAGGCAACAACCTTTTGTTTCAGGGCACCACGGTAGTAGCAGGGAAAGGTATCGCAAGGGTAAACGCAACGGGTTCACTTACGGTTTTTGGGAAATTGGGAAAATCAATTGATTCCATAGCTCCCGCCCCTACCCCGCTTCAGGTGCAAATCAAACGCTTCGTCCGCAATATGGGCATACTTGGTGGCTTGGCGTTTTGTCTCGTTTTTGCCCTAAATTTTTGGACAGAGCATGATTTTTGGAGGGCACTGCTTTTTTCCCTTACGTTGGCCATGGCTATATTGCCAGAAGAAATCCCCGTAGCATTCAGCGCATTTATGGGATTGGGGGCCTACCGCATGATCCAACATGGTATATTGGCCAAACAACCCAGAACCGTTGAAAGCTTGGGCTCGGCCACGGTTATCTGTTTGGACAAAACAGGCACTATCACCCAAAATCAGATGTCCGTAGCCGAAATTGTCCACTTTTCCGATCATTATGAAACACTAGAATACGCACTTTGGGCCAGTGAACCTGAACCTTTTGATGCCATGGAAATAGCCCTGCTGCAACATGCCCAAAAGACAAACAACAGCCAAACGGACCCCCGAAGTACATTTATCCTGACTCGAGAGTATCCACTGGCGGGCAAGCCCCCCATGATGACTCATATCTGGGAAAGCCCTACCCGACAACTTGTTGTCGCCTGCAAAGGCGCGGTAGAACGTATCCTAAAGGTATCAGAAGCCTCGGAGGATTTTACCAAACAGGTGTTGGGAAAAACAGAGGAAATGGCCGAGCGAGGGTATCGGGTCCTGGGAGTAGCCAAGTCAAACGTCAATGGGCATGATTTTCCAACCAATCAAGATGATTTCCCCTGGCAATTTGTTGGCTTGATAGCTTTTTATGATCCCCCAAAAGAAAATGTGAGTGCAGTGTTTGATCAATTTTATACCGCGGGGATACGTGTGGTTATGATTACTGGCGACCACACGGCAACCGCCAAAAATATTGCACGCCAAACAGGCATAAAGGATAGTGAAACAGCCCTGAGTGGTCAAGAAATCATGGCTATGTCCGACGATGAATTATCTGTTGCCGTAAATAAGATAAATGTCTTTGCCCGCATGTTCCCCGAAGCCAAACTGCGCGTAATCAACGCCTTAAGCTTAAATGGCGAAACGGTTGCCATGTCAGGTGATGGCGTTAATGATGGCCCGGCCCTAAAAGCCGCTCAAATCGGCATTGCCATGGGCAAAAAAGGCACGGAGATAGCTAAAAGTGCCGCCTCATTGGTGTTGTTACAGGACAACTTAGATGCCCTGGTAGAGGCCATTAGAATGGGAAGACGCATCTATGACAACCTGCGAAAATCCATTCGTTATATCATTTCCATACACCTGCCCATGATCATTACAGTGCTTGTTCCCTTGTTATTGGGCTGGCCCTATCCGCATATCCTTCTACCGCTCCACATCATTTTTTTAGAACTGGTGATGGGGCCTACTGCAGCCATTGCCTTTGAAAACGAACCCGAAGAACCTAACCTGATGCTAAAGCCCCCGCGCATGGGCAACACCTCGCTTTTTTCCTGGAGAGAATTGGCTATCAGCATATTGCAAGGTACCGTGATCACCGTTGGCGTTTTGCTCATGTATCAATGGGCTATGGCACAGGGCAAGTCAGAAGAGGGCGTCCGCTCGGTGGTTTTTGCCACTTTAGTCAGCGCCAACCTGTTTTTGGCTTTGGCCAATCGCTCCTTTGACTATGCTATACATCGCACCTTATTTTATAAAAATGCGGCATTCCTGCTTATTTTAGGGTTATCGGTACTCCTGTTGTTGGCTATTTTATATGTGCCGTTTTTGGGGCATCTGTTCAGTATGACAGCACTTCCCGTCACAGATTTAGGCTTTTGTCTGCTGGCCGGTTTATTAAGTGTGGCCTGGTTTGAAGTAGTTAAGGCAATACAGAAAAGACAATCATTGTAACCCTAATAAATGACAAATACATGCAACGCTTAATGTACTAAAGGGACATCTACCCAAAAAGTGCTGCCTTGTTCGGAACTTTCAAAATCCACGATGCCACCCATTATTTCTGCATAACGTTGTACAATATACAGGCCCAAACCGGTCCCCTGTGTACTGTTAACAGCATTTGTAGCACGAAAAAAGCGTTCAAATAGGTGCTTTTGTTCATTTTCCGGTATCCCAATTCCTTTATCACGTACGCTTAGGCGAAAGTTGGTTTCACTGGCACTCGTTTCAACATAAATGGGTGAGCCATTGGGTGAATATTTAATCGCGTTGGAGATAAGGTTGATAAGAATGTTTTTGCAAAGATTGGCATCTATCTTGGCTACTGGCAAGCCTGTATGCTTGTGCTCAAATACCTGACCGGGCTTCAGAAGGGTTTTAAGGCCCTCATGCACCTCGGCCACACATTCTGTAAAATGCACATCCTCTACATTAATCGTTACTCTGCCCTCTTCCAAACGGCCCAAAGAAAGAAATTCCGTGAGAATGGATGTCAATCCATTGGCAGCGTTTTTGATGCGCTCGGTATGTTTTTTAACGGAATTAAAATCCTGTCGGTCAGCGTATTGTGCAGCAAGTCCGGCAGATGACAATATAGCCGTAAGTGGTGTCCTAAACTCATGAGAGGCCATACTAACGAAGCGGCTTTTTAGTTCCCCCAGCTCACGTTCTTTATCCAAAGCCGAAGCTAAATCATTTTTGGCTTCTTCCAATTGTGCGGTTCTTTCAGCCACTTTGCGTTCCAGTCCTTCGTTTAGTTCCTTAAGGGCATCTGTAAGTACATTAAGTTCTTGTTTTTGTTGTAAAATGGAGTTTTCATAGTTCTTCCGATAGGTGTTGTCCAATACAAATGCAACAATAAACACAGATCCAAAGCTTTTAAAAGGGCTCAAACTCACCTCTACCGGAAACTCCGTTCCATTTTTTTTTAGCCCTTTAAGGTCCAGGCCTATGCCCATACTGCGCGGATGAGGGCTTTGCATAAATTTCATCCTGTGTTCAGCGTGCCTTTTCTCTATGTTTTTGGGGATCAATATTTCAATCGGCTGGCCCAAGAGCTCATCTGCCTCATAACCAAATAAATGGCAGGCAGCCGGATTAGCCAACATAATTTTCCCCTGCTGATCTGTCATCAAAATGCCACTGGTTGCATATTGAAATAAAGCCTTGAATTTTTCTTCCTGTTGCTCCTCCGTTTCCCTCAGTATAATGAAGCGTACCACAAAAAATGCCGCCGCCCAAAAACTTACGATCGGCGGTACTCGCTCCAACAGGATTTGACCCAATGGCGCATCATGGGGTTTTATCACCCCACCGATAATGGTAAGCACTGTTGTGACTACGGCAAGTAGGATGACATCACTTTTTTCCTTAAAAAAAATAGCCAAAAAATGCGCCAACAAATAGGCAAAAACAATATCAAATTGCCTTGGCAAAAGCAAATCCACAATAAACACTGTGGCAACCAAAATCCATATCAGGCGGGACCAATTGGCATCACTGCGAAAGGTAAACATGCGGCGAAGGTAGAAAACCTTGGAGAATTAATAGCATGGAGAATACCCCCTATGCCCTCATCAAACGCCTATTGGCCCAGTTGCTCATACCCACCCCAAACAAAACAATGGATATGGAACTCGCCGGCATCAAAATGGCAGCCACCAAAGGGGACAAGGAACCTGTTACGGCGAAGCTCAACCCTATGGCATTGTATGTAAGTGAAACAAGGTATGACCAATGCACAATCTTCACCCCTTCCTGTGCAAATTGAATGAATTGTGGCAAGCGATGAAAATGGTCAGCATGCAATATGGCATCACATGCAGGTGTGAAATTATTAGCGTTTTCGGCCACCACAATGCCAAGATCACTCTGCCTCAAAGCCCCGGCATCATTTAGTCCATCGCCCAACATCATTACTTTTTGCCCTTCCTGTTGCATTTTTTTGATAAAATCCAACTTATCCTGTGGGGTTTGATGGAAGCGCATAGTGTCCGCCACAGGGAAATATGGTGCCAGAATGCTGGCTTCTTTATCCTGATCTCCAGACAACAAAAAGAGCGATGAACTTTTATGCCTGGGCTTTTCTTTGAACAATGTATTGAAAAAAGCAAGGACATCATCCAATCCATTCCTAAAACGAGTCTTTACTTCAAAATGCCCCAAAATCTTGCCATCTACTGACACGTAAACGCCCCCTGACGAGCTGCGTTCTTTTGCCAAACCAGCATCCTGCATGACGTGCGCGTATGATCCCACCCTTACCTCAGCTCCGTTGATCATGCCTTGGATGCCCAAGCCCGGCACTTCTTCAAAAAAATCGGGTTGTAACGTTGGCAATTCTGGCAAAGCCTGATATACCTGTCGGCTAAGCGGATGTGAAGAATGGCGCACCAATGAGCGTATCGCAATTTTTTCTGACAAACTGAGAACATGGGCATGGCTTAGATCCTTGCCATCGGGTAGCTCGCCTAACCATTTCAATCCAGCACCCGTCGTATTCGTAATGGTACCGGTTTTATCCAACACAACGGCTGAAATGTCCGAGAATGACTCCACTACACGTATGTTTTTCAAGTATAAACCCTGCCGACCTAACAATCGCATGATGTTGCCCAAGGTAAATGGAATGGACAAGGCGATATTGCACGGACAAGCTACAATCATAACTGCCGTAAAAGCATTGATGGCTGTGGCCATATCATCTCGAAGTCCCCACCAATATAAAAAGGCCGTGCCGCCAAATGCCAATATCAGCAACGTAAACCATTTTCCGGCCGCATCAGCCAACTGGGTTACCTGTCCTTTGGCATTGGTTTTAAAAGCCTCATTGTTCCACAACTGGGTCAAATGACTCTGCGCCACACGTCGTGTAAGGGATATTTCAACTCCTTCGCCCAGCTGTTTACCGCCTGCAAAAATTTTCTCACCACTTTGTACCATTACCGGGTCGGACTCGCCTGTAACAAAACTATAATCTACCCGAGCATTCCCCTTTAGCAAAATACCATCCGCTGGTATAATTTCATGGCTGCGTACCAGAATAATATCGCCCGGCACCAAGCGACTCACCGGCACCGTGCTTTCCTCTTCTCCTTTGCGCACTGTGGCCGCAACGGGAAAGTAAGATTTGTAATCCCGCTCAAACGAAAGTTCGTGCCATACGCGTTGCTGAAACCACTTGCCTATTAACAGCAAAAAAGTAAGGCCCGAAAATGAATCCAAATAGCCTGCCCCGGTGTGGGTCAATATCTCCCAAATGCTGCGAAAAAACAAAGACCCCAAGGCCAGACATAACGGTATGTCAATATTCAATTGGCGACTCTTCAGCCCCTGCCATGCTGATACAAAATAATCTTTGGCACTAAAGAGCAATACGGGTAGTGCAATCAGAATGCTCAAATAACCAAATACATTGGAAAACCAGGGGTCCATATCACGGCTCATGCCCACATATTCAGGAAAGCTAAATAGCATCACGTTGCCAAAGGCAAAACCGGCAATACCCAATTGATAAGCCAGGCGGCGATTGATAACTGGCGGCTTTTTACCCTCCACATCACCTAAGTTAATATCTGGCTCATAGCCGATGGAACTGAGCAGGGTGGCAATTTTTCGTAAAGATGTCTGTTGCGTATTGTATTGGATGGTTGCCGTCTTTTTCAAAAAATTGACCCGAGAATGGCTTACACCCGCATCCAACTTGTACAAATTTTCCAATAGCCAGATGCAGGACACACAATGCATATTGGGCAGGTAAAAAGTAAGCTGTGCCGTTTGCCCCTGCTGAAACTCTATTAATTTTTCTTGCACTTCCTGATCGTCCAAATAAGCATAATTTTTATGAGAGGCAGAAGGCCGGCGGATAGCAGAAGCCGAATCCGCATCCAAAGCATAAAATTCACACAGGTTGTGGGTGTTCAATATTTCATACACCATCTTGCAGCCCTCGCAGCAAAAATGTTTGTCTTCAATGCGTAAACGATCATCAGGGCAAGCGTCGTGGCAGTGAAAACAGCTAAAGGTGCCAAGTGGCGGGTTCTTAGGCTGCTGCAGTACTGAGGTGGGCATAGGTACATTTTTTTTGTACCGCAAAAATCCACCAATGCCCTATTTAAAAAGGGTGACGACGGTCAGGGTGGTAGGTGATGCTCGTCAAATCATATCACTCGTAACGCAAAGATTCAATAGGATCTAACCGAGATGCTTTCATGGCTGGATAAAACCCGGAAAGTACCCCGACAGCCATACAAAGACTGAAACCTAAAAACATCCAGCCCCAGGGGACAAGGAAACTGCCGCCCAACAAAGGAGTTACAATATTGCCAATCAGGATACCCAATATAATGCCCACAATGCCGCCTATTTGACAGATAACAATAGCCTCTAAAAGGAATTGCAACATAATACTGCGTCGTGTAGCGCCAAGGGCTTTGTAAATGCCAATTTCCCGGGTGCGTTCTGTAACACTCACAAGCATGATGTTCATCAAGCCAATGGCCGCACCCAATAAAGTCATCAGGCCAATGGCAATAGTAGCCAATCTAAGATTAGTGGTACTGTCTTTTAAAATGGCAACTAAACTATTGCTGGCAAAAATCTCATAATCTTCATCCTCCCCTGGCCGCAAACCTCTGATCTGTCGAAAAAGCCCCATCGTCTCAGATTGTGCCGCATCCATACTGGTGGGGTCATCCACTGCTACCAGAATATCATAGTCAGTGTTGTTAGTAGCATAAATTGATTTAACACTGATCAGTGGCGCATATACCGCGCGGTCATTGGAATTGCCCATGGTTGCCCCCTTGGTGCTTAACACCCCTACCACACGATAACGATCGCTGCCAATAAGCACAATTTTATCTACGGCGGATTCAGGCTTATTGTTGAACAATTTATTGGCTATGTCCTGCCCTACCACCACTTTTGCCTGCCCATCATCCACTTCCCCTTTGGAAAAAGCCCTGCCAAACTCAATATCAAGGCCTTTCACGTCAAAATAATGCTCATCCACCCCTACAAAACTGCAATTGGGATTGGTTTTCCGGTCTTCATATTTAACACTGGCCAAACTTGTAGCCCAAAGAGAAAGAGATACTTTTGCAGGGAATTTAAAACGCTCTTTAAATTCCATAGCCTGCTTGAAATCAATAGGTTCTCCTGCTTTCTGCCTACGCCCCCGATTGTTGCTTTTCACCGTGCTCCACTTGCGTTGCACGGAAAAGGAATTGGCCCCCAAACCTGAGAAATTATCATTTAAAGAATATGCAATAGCATCAATAGCCGTCAAAATACCCACCAATGCCATAATCCCAAAAGCAATGATAAGCAGGGTAAGCACCGCGCGAAGCATGTTAGCGCGAATGTTTTGAAAAGCCATGCGAAGTATTTCTGAAAAAGGCATGAGCACGTAGGTTTTACAATTTTACACGCCAAAATTAATTTAGGCCAATGCAGGTATTTGCAGAATTAGAGCGGAAGGCCCTTTTTTTCGATAAAAACCAAATTTTGGTACAATTATCCATTTCTGGGCAACATCAGCCATAAACGACCAATGCCATTTATTTTACGCGCTTCTTGCAATCCTTTGTTGCCTATGCCACAATAAAGGTCTATCCGTTTGGTTGTCAGTATCGCTCCGCCACGGTCCTGTGCAAACAAAATGCGATAGGTATAGCCCTTTAATCTGCCCGCTACATCAAGATCGGGCAATTCCGCCAAGAGCGTGCTTCCAACTGGAATATATTTGGGATCCACGGCTATAGAATATCCGGCCGTTAGCGGAAAGTAGCCCGATCCCAAAACCTGCTCGTCAACAGGCGTAAAAAAAACATAAGTTCCCCCCGCCCCTTTTTGTGAGCCGCCAAAACCAAAATGCTGGCGTTTGCCATCTGGGAACTCAATAAGACAGGATCCTTGCAATTGTGCGTTGGACAGTTCTTTTTTACTGCTCAACCAAGCCAACTCAAGCCCTCTTCCAGCCAATGCTCCAGCCTCTATTTCTGCAGGTGATGGTATGGGGCCCTTTTCCGGTTTTTTTAACATGGGAAAATTAAACCCGGGACTTTGTGTTCGGGCAGCCTTGATCAGTGGAGTGTAGTAACCAGTCACCCGCACCCGGTCGCTTTTCATATCTGTTTGAATCCGGTAAAAGTCAAATTTTGACAAAAGCAAATTAGGGTCAAGCAATTGGGAGCCTTGCAGGAGTTGTATGGTTTTCAGCATTTCCTTTTTGCTAATTCCAGAGGCCGTTTTTATGCCGGATCGCTGTAAATAGTCGGCCTGCTCCGTCATAGCCTGCAACATGGGCGGGTCAAAGGGAATATAAGGTAAAGTATCAGGGTCGTTTTTGACCAACACCCGTGGCGAAAGTTTGCGGGCAATTTTTTCCTCAGGCTCCGCTGCAGCGGGTTTTTCATCAAGGGCTACGGAATCCGGCTCATCCAACCACGCAGGGCGCAGCCAACTCACCGAGGTCTCATCGGTCGGACCATGTGCAAGGGCACAATGGCTTTGCCAAAGCACAAAAACGATGGCCACAGACATGAGCGCATCATAAAACAGTATCCGTCGGAATAACGACATGCAAGAAACGGGGGGTAAATTCCTGCCTTTCGGAATTAGGACAAAAGTATGTTACGATTCGTTAAAATATGCCTATTCTTAAAAAAACTTAGCGAAAAACATTATTTTAGTGCGTTTTTATAAAAAAACACAAAAAAACCGCCTTGAACAACATTCAGTGCCCAAAGCGGCTGCTCACAATAGCCTATTCTATCCTCCTCTTTTATCTTGGTGCGAGTAGCCGGGATCGAACCGACACCCTCAGTTTGGAAGACTGTAACGCTACCTTTACGCCATACTCGCCATTCAATGCAGACCGTTTTCAAAGGTCGTTGGGACAATTTGTTTTCGGCCTGCATCTTCTCGTGCCCTGAGTAGGATTCGAACCTACACTGTTTCCGTTCTAAACGGAATGCCTCCTGCCAATTGGGCTATCCGGGCCATATAATAGGTCTATAGTAGTCGCGTAAGGATTCGAACCCCAACCTCCGGATTCGTAGTCCGGTATTACTTCCATTTAAACTACGCAACTAAAAATTGGCGATGACGAGGGTATCCAAACCCGCAGTCCACGGAGTGGCAGTCCAGCATTTCGCCATTGGACTAGGTTATCGTTTGGACACCGTGCGTCCCAAATACAGTGTGCAGATGTAAGAAAAATTGAAAAAAATACGCGCAAGTTCCGATGACCGATCTTATCCCTAAACCGCCGCGAATGCACAAATAGTTCCGGTTGCTTGAAAAAAATTATGGTATGGTAAAAATATTTTTTTGATTTGTGCCGTGAATCTTCACATTTTACACATAACCTCACGTTCTCACATTTAATATAATATGTCAAAATCTATCGCTTTTGTATGTATTGCCAGTTATTTTAAGGGCAATGATTTTCTGCGCGGCATGAAGGCTGCCGGGGCAACCGTCTACCTTGTCACCTCAAAAAAACTGGAGCACAAGGCTTGGGCGAGAGAGGCCATTGATGAAATTTTTTATGTTGAGCAAGGCCCTGAAAATGAATGGAAAATGGAAGATGTTGCCGCTGGGCTGGCTTGGCTGATGCGTTCGCGAAAGATAGATAGAATTGTGTCTCTGGATGATTTTGACGTTGAGAAAGGCGCTTACCTACGCGAGCATTTTCGCATACCCGGTATGGGACAAACCACAGCACGTTATTTCCGAGACAAATTGGCAATGCGGGTTCAGGCTCGTGATTGCGGCATCCCCGTGCCTGCGTTCTCCGCTTTGTTCAATGACGAGGAAATCAATGAATTTGCCCGTACTGTAGCCGCGCCCTGGATTGTAAAGCCGCGCGGTCAAGCATCCGCAACCGGCATGAAAAAAGTGTTTAGCGCAGAGGAACTCTGGGAACATCTCAACAAATTGGGTGGCGAACGCCATCATTATCTGGTAGAACAGTTCAAGCCCGGCGACGTATATCATGTTGATGCCCTTTCTGAAGGAGGAAAAGTCGTTTTTTCACGCGTATCCAAATACCTTTCAACGCCATTTGAGGTTGCTCACGGCGGGGGTATATTCCGGAGTGCCGTAGTGCCTTTTGGCGGAGACGAGGAAAAAAGTCTTCAAGATCTGACGGCTAAAGTAATGACGGCTTTTGGGATGCAATATAGTGCCAGCCATACGGAGTTTATCCGCAACCACGAAACAGGCGAATATTACTTTTTGGAAACCGCATCCCGCGTGGGGGGCGCACATTTGGCAGAAATGGTTGAAATGTCCTCTGGCATCAACCTTTGGTATGAATGGGCGAAGTTAGAAGCCTCCGTGGCCGCAGGTATAAAATACAAATTACCCAAAGTAAGAAACGACTATGCTGGTATTATTGTTAGCCTTACACGTCAGGAATGGCCTGATACAGCACAGTTCAATGATCCTGAAATTGTTTGGCGCATGACGGATATGAGCTATCACGTTGGTCTTATTTTGCAATCTAAAAAGCGCGAAAGGGTTTTAGCCTTGTTGGATGATTACATGCACCGGGTCCAACGGGACTATCATGCCAGTGCCCCTGCACCGGAAAAACCTACAAATTAAGAAAGTAAATGTGATCGGAACCACAAAAGGCACAAGCGGATAGCCTTTGTATCCGTTTGTGCCTTTTGTGGTTCAAATATTTCCATCTTATTGTCCAAATTGGACCAATGGCTCTCCATCTTTACAATAGAGTTGTTGCGGTGGGAATGGCCGTTCCCACCGCAACAAGTCTGATCTACTGCATTTTATCTCCACGCAGTATTCTATATCTTTTTCGCGCCTCCACGGCGAACACACTACCAGAATAATCCGTAAATACTTTCTCATATAGCGTTTTAGCCTTTTCCAAATCCACCAATTTGGTCTCATATATCATAGCTAAGGCCATAAGTGCATTGTCAGCCCTGATGTCCTCTTTGTATTTTTCTGCTACTTCTGCATAAAGCACAGCAGCTTTTTCATACGCCCGTTTCTTCTCATGTATTTGTGCCTCCAGATACAAGATATCGTCTTGAAGAGAATGTTCCGGGAAATTTTTTCTTAAGGTATCCAACTTGAGGAATGCCTCTTCAAAGCGATTTTGGAACACAAAAAGCTCCGCAGAAGAGTAAAGTGAAATGGCATCAGAAGTTGTATCCAAATTGAGATTATCCATGATGAACACGGAAAGATCTAAAGCATCATTTGCGATCAGTTTGGCGGTTGAAGCCTTGAGGATATTGAACTGCTCCTGAGCCCACTGGAAATCTCCATTAAAGTAGGCCAAACGCGCATTTTTAAAGCGCGCCTCCTGGCCAATCTGCTCCTCCTTAAAATCCTTGTCCACCTGACTGTACAACAAGGTGCTTTCCCACACATCACCACTCATCAGATAATAATCCGCAAGGGCTATTTTGGTATTGGCTAACAGTACCCTGTTCAGTCCCGGAGTGGATTTAAGGTCTTCCAATAGCACAATTGCTTTGGGCAAATCATTGATATAAATAGCTTCTAATGCCGCTAATTCCTGTACAATACTTGCCGTTTGATTGGATTTTCCATATTGCGTCAGAAAAGATTCGTATTCCGTTTCCAGTATTTTCAGATCCTCTTTTGTGTAAGCGTATCCTTCCGTCACTTTACGCCTCCTGCAATCCATAGCGGACTTTTTAGACTCAAAGAAAAACGGATTGTTTTTGTCCTTTTCCGTCGTAATATACTCGTAAGCGCTAATGGCTGTGTCAAAATCACGATTATCAGCAGCCGTATTGGCTAAGTTAAATACGCGCAAGCCATTTTCTCCAAGCCGTTTGTCCAATGCCTTAAACTGGCGCAGCGCGCTTTTAAAATCACGGCGCTGCACAAATGACCAGGCCAAAAGCTCAATTAAATCAGGATTTTCATCTGTTTGAATACGGGCATACAATTGGGCTTGCAGCTCACCAAATTCAGCGGGTGAAAGATAACGGGCCAAGAGGGTTTGAACCGTGCTGATGCGTCCCGGATCACCTCCAAGTGCATTCAGGTATTGTTCAATCATTTTGTTGGTCTCTCCCTGACGCCGGTATAGTTCCCCCAAGTTGAAAGCGAAACGATTGGGATCTTTTAATAGGTTAGCGCCTCGTTCATACGCTTTTGCAGCATAGTCAAATTTGTTTTTTTGGGTAAATGCATTGGCTATTCGCGACACCGAAGCATAATCTGCCGAAATTTTCTCAATGGCTTTTTCATATTGGGCATTGGCCTCAGGCAACTTATTTTGGCGTTCAAATAGCCCTCCATAGGTTACAAATAAGGTGGCGTTTTCCGGACTGCGCTTTATTTGCTTTTTGATGGCCTTCTCACATTGGTCATACTGCTCCAAGTTCTGCAAACTCTCGACATATCGGTTGAAGTAGAACTCGTTACGTTCATCTTTTTCAAATAACTGGCCGTACACAGCAGCCGCTTTTTCAAACTCGCCATCCGTAAAATATTGATTGGCAAGATTAGGATCCTGAGCATATAGATTGCTGAGAATCAGCAAAAAAAATGCAAAAAAAACAACAGGGAAACGCATTGTAATTAAGTTGAGGTTATCATAAAGGCTATGAACACACATTATTCAGCCTCTCATTTTGTCCAAAAGGTACGCCAATTCAGTTGCTTCAGCTTCACTTAATGCTGAACCGGGCATTTTTGACGCATCCGCAAGAATGTGCTTTTCGATATCTGCAAGCATTTTTTTACCCTCTTCAGATATAGTAACTATGACCATTCTCCTATCATTGCTGTGGGGCACACGCTCTGCGAGACCGCGTTGTTTGAGTTTTTCTACCAAGCGACTCACATTACTGCTGCGGTCTATCATACGGCTTTTTATGTCCAACACTGACAGCCCTTTAGGGTAACTTCCGTTCAGAATTCGCAAAATATTGTATTGAGGATGTGTGAGACCATATGGCCTGAATTGACGGGTCAACACACAATCCACCCAACTTGCGGTAAAAAGCACATTAAGCATGGCGCGCTGACGCGGAGCCAATGGTTTGCTATTCTTAAGTTCGGCTTCCAAATTCATGGCGCAAAACTAAGTGTTTTGACACTAAATGAAAGCGTTTCTTTTTTACCAAACAGCCGACATCAAAATTTAAACCCTATTGTCATCAATACATCGCTGGCAATATTGTCCGAAGTTGCCGTCGGCGCCCCGGCATAGGCACGTGTGATGCCATCACCCGTAAAGCGTCGCCAACCAAGATCCAAATAAAAGCCTTCTGTCCGATAACCTACCCCGGCTGAGTAGGCGAGATTGTACCCGTCTTTGCCTACCTCAGGTTTGCCCAAGAGGCTCACACCACCTCGCAGGCGGAATTCACCAAGAACAGCTTCTGCTCCCAGACGAATGTTGTTGGTCAATTTGTAGTCTGCCTGCACTTTATTGTTCAACTTACGCTCATCCTCTTCGGTCTGAACCAATGACCCACCAGATTTTAGTGCAAAGGTATTGGCTCCATAGTCCACCCACTCTACATCAGCGCTGATAAATCCTAATTTTCGCACAATCAATGCGCCACTGGCAATAGCACGCCAAGGCGTGCTCAGCCTATAGTCTGATGTGCCCTCCGGTGAACGAGCCGGGTCACCACCGTATGATTGGCCATCGTTTCCTGTATATTCATAGGACATGGTATTGCTAAAACGGTCTGTCAGGCTTAGCATAGTGGGTGTGTGAAAAGCAGCGCCGAGACGTAAGGCAGGCGCGACTTTCACATTGACCCCAAACTTTGCATTGATCCCAAAACCTTGTGTACTCAGGTAATCTGTATATGTAAGGCGATCAAAATACTCAACCCTGCCCGATTTGTCTTCTTCCTGATATTCACTTTCCAAGCGATAATTGACAAATGGCACACCGATGGTTGCACCGATCATCACTTTCTCGCGATAATTTCCGGCAAAAGAAATAGCCAATTCATTCATTCGACCAAAGGTGTTTACCTTTTGTGCACGACTGACCGGCGCATTTTCATTACCCAAAAAATCATAGCCCCACTCAAGAACGTTGTTTTGTGGATCGGGGTCATAAATGCCCTCAGCCGCCCAAGCAAGTCCAGCAGTAAAAGGATACAAGTCCTCTGGATCAAGGCCCGCCCTAAAATCAGCATCAGCTTCTTCAAAAAAGCCGTTCATAATGGTGCCATTGGCAAGGCCCTCATAGGTTACAGAACGACTGTAGTTTTGTTGTCTGTTAAGCCCAATGCCCACATTAAAGGTTTTCCAGTTTGGGTTTGAAGGCCGTGTATGAAAAACGATGCCTACGTTTTCAAAACCAAAGTTGGTTTTATCATCATCAATAGCAACATTTCCGGGCCCTTCCAACTGGGCAGTGGCTTTGGAAAAACGCAAAGAAGGTGTAAACATCAACTCTCCTGAACGAAACATCGCTAAGCCAGCAGGGTTAAGGCTAAGCCCGCCAAAATCAGCACCGAGTGCACCATAAGCGCCCCCTACACCCAACATACGGGCCGTGCCACCAGGGCGTATGGCTGAATAACGCAGTACATCAGCCGCTAATTGGGCATAAAGGGTATAGCCAATGCTCAAAAGCAGTAAGGATAGAATGGACTTTTTCATAATTAACAAGGTGTATAAAAGAAAAGGGTGGAACGCAGCACAAGGCCCAACTCCACCCTTTCCAAAGGGTTGACAATGATTTTTTAGATAGTAGAATTAAGAGACTGGGTTAAAGCCCAGTAACATGATGGTTATTTATCCGCGACCGCCTCGACCGCCGCCGCTGCTGCCACCGCGACTGCCGCCGCTGTCACCGCCTCGACCACCGCCACCAGAGTTGTTACCACCAGAGCTGCGCTCACCACCGCCACGATTGCCGCCGTTATCCCAGGAACGGCCACCGCTGTCATTGCCTCGGCTAGGGCGCTCGCTGCGCTCTTGTACTCGGCTTGGGCGTGATTCTACCTCGCGGGAAGGTCGGTTATTGCGCTCTTCATAGCCGCTATTGCGACTAGGGCGTTCGCTGCGCTCTTCATTCCCGCGATTAGGGCGAGTCTCCACTGGACGGCGTTCCGTTTCGCGGCTTGGACGCGTTTCATCCGGACGACGCTCAGATTTTTCGCGACCGGTTCGCGTTGTTGGTTCAGTACCAGATCGGCCGTTGCGGTCTTCCACGCGATCATTGTTTTGTTGATCACGGGAAGTATTGCCATTGCGTACAGCATCAGTTGGTCTGCGCGACGGGGATACAGGATTAGAACCTCCACGAGAGTTGACTCGGTCAGATGCCTCCACTTCACGCGACCTGTTGTTAGCTACCTGAGTGGACCCCGTACGGCGCAAATCAATACTTGGTGCTTTTTCATCCACGGCGACCATGCGGGTGCTTCCGCTGTTGATGCGGGCAAAGCCAGAATTGGTGGTGCCATGACGGCGGGTGCCCGTATAGGTTTTGGGTTGGTAGCCACCGCCGTTGCCTCCGCCATTCCAGCCATTGTTATTATTGTAATAATAGTTGTTGTTCACCCAAACATTATTGTTACAATAATAAGGGTTGAAACCATTCCAGGTCCAGTAAGGATCATAGTAATAGTTGTTGAACACCCATGGGTTATTCCATGAATTCCAACCTACGTTGCAACTGTTCCAGCCCCAAGAATTCCAACCAACGCCCCAGCCGGTATTCCAGGAGTTCCAAGCGGCCCAGTTGTTCCAGCGCTGATAGCGACGCCAGCGACGCCAGCTCCAATAATCATTGAAGCCATAAGTATAGATCGTGGTGCCGGGCATAAAGAAGGGATCATAGTTCCAAAGATCTACGTAATAAGGGTCATAATAATCCACAACCGTACCCGGGCGGTGGAATCGTCGGATACGAGATGAATATTCGTAGGCATAGTCATCTTCCTCGTAGTATTCATCGTCGTCATTATAACGGCGCGTTAGGTTGCTTTCCTCACGGCCATAATCATCCTGTGAGTTTGTTGGGCGGACATCTGTAGCAGGATCAAAGTACAGATCATCCTGTGCAATGACATTCGCGCCAATAGAAAAAGTGATGATGGTCAGTATCATCCAGCGCAGCGATTGATGTATTTTTTTCATAGTGCAAGAACTGATTTTTTTGCCGCAGTTTCTTTGGCATGTTTACAGGGTCAAAAATATTACCTTTGCGCACTTTTTTTGGTTAACGCCTGTTTAAATGCATTTTCCGTCATGGTTAAATTTGACTTAAACTGCATTTTAAGGCAATTTCAAATGTTAAAACGCAAAACATTTGACCGAAAGAACGGAACAATGTAACATATAACAAAGTGATTTAACCGCATTTTAACCATACACGGAAAACGCAAAATAAAATGGCAAAAGAAATTACACCCCGCTCTGAAGATTATTCACAATGGTACCTTGACATTGTACAAAAGGCACGCTTAGCCGACAATTCACCTGTGCGCGGCTGCATGGTAATCAAACCGCACGGCTTTGGCATCTGGGAACGCATGCGCGATGCCTTAGATGCCATGTTCAAAGAAACAGGCCACGTTAACGCCTATTTCCCTTTGTTTATCCCCAAAAGTTTTTTGAGCAAAGAAGCTGCCCACGTAGAAGGCTTTGCCAAAGAATGCGCAGTGGTAACACACTACCGCCTCAAAAATGACCCCAATGGTGGCGGCGTCATTGTTGATCCGGAAGCAAAACTGGAGGAAGAACTCATCGTCAGGCCCACATCAGAGACCATCATCTGGAATACTTACCGCGATTGGATACAAAGTTACCGTGATTTGCCCATTTTGATCAATCAATGGGCAAATGTGGTGCGTTGGGAAATGCGTACCCGCCCTTTCTTGCGCACCGCTGAATTTCTTTGGCAAGAAGGACACACTGCCCATACCAGTGCCGCAGAAGCCGTGGCCGAAACAGAACAAATGCTGGATGTGTATGCCCGTTTCGCAGAAGAGTTTATGGCCATGCCCGTCATAAAAGGTATCAAAACCCCAAACGAACGTTTTGCGGGGGCAGAAGAAACCTATTGTATAGAAGCCCTGATGCAGGATGGCAAAGCCTTGCAAGCCGGAACCTCCCACTTCTTAGGTCAAAATTTTGCAAAGGCATTTGATGTTCAGTTTTTGAACAAAGAAAACCAACAAGAATATGTATGGGCAACCTCTTGGGGAGTCAGCACACGCTTAATCGGAGGCATGATTATGACACACTCCGATGACGACGGATTGGTTTTGCCGCCAAAATTAGCCCCAACCCAAGTGGTTATCGTACCCATACCCAAACCATCGGACGAATTGACCGCCGTCGCCAACCAAATCGCGTCAGCCCTGCGCGCAAAAGGCGTAAGGGTTAAAATTGACAACGACGACCAAAATCGTCCGGGTTTCAAATTTGCAGAATATGAAATGATCGGCATTCCGGTGCGCCTCGGCCTGGGCCAGCGTGACATTGCTGCCGGACAGGTGGAAGTGGCAAGACGTGATACCAAGGAAAAAACCAACGCACCATTGGACAGCATAGCGGACTATGTGGCCAACTTGTTAGACGAAATACAGGACAACCTGTTCAATAAAGCCAAAGCCTATCGGGATGAACACATCACCCGTGTAGATACCTGGGACGAATTTGTCAAAACCCTTGAAGAAAAAGGTGGCTTTATGTATGCCCATTGGGATGGCACCACAGAAACAGAAGAGGCCATTAAGGAAAAAACCAAGGCCACCATCCGTTGCATGCCTATCGGCTGGCCCGATGAAGAAGGACAATGCATTCTTACCGGCAAACCCAGTCAACGCAGGGTGTTGTTTGCGAAGGCTTATTGAAATTACTTTCCCGCAGAACCTCGTAGCATTTGTGCGTTCTGCGGGAAAACACTTGGTTCCAGTTCGTTGTAGCGCATCAAACAGCTCCGTTTTCTTGCCACACAATATAATATGATATAACTTGCGGCCCATTAATTCATTTCAGGCGGGAACAGCCGTTTTTGTCCTGAACACTCTACTATATTACTATATGCGGAATCCTTTAATTGTTTTTTTGGTGCTCTTGATGGGCTTTTTTGCTTCTTGCAAAAAAGACGAGAAAAAACAGGATGCGGCATCGTCAGGGACTGCTGCCAAGCCAGCATCTGGTGGCAGTTTTGGGGTAGGTGCCGTGGAAGGTTATTTAGTTCGTTCTACGCTCCTGACCGAAAAAGTAAATGCAAGCGGTACCATTATACCCGATGAAGAGACTGAACTTCATCCAGAGGCCTCCGGTCGGGTAGTGTCCATTAATTTGCCCGAAGGCAGGGCAGTTCGGAAAGGAGAACTTTTGTTGAAAATATTTGATGAGGATTTGAAAACGCAGCTGCGCAAATTAGAAAGCCAGCTCAAGCAGGCTGAAATAACCGAACAGCGGCTTGGTGAGTTGTTAAAAGTAAAAGGGGTAAGCCAACAGGAATATGATTTGGCTACATTACAGGTTCAAACGCTTAAAAGCGATATGGACCTGGTCAAAATAAACCTCTCCAAAACGGAACTCAGGGCACCATACGATGGGGTATTGGGTTTGCGCAACATCAGTCCGGGTGCTTACGTCAGCCCGGCTACCGCTGTTGCTACAATACGCTCATCGGGTGGGTTGAAACTTGATTTTTCGGTACCCGAAAAATACAGCGAGCATATACGCCCGGGCTTAGTACTTGATTTTTCAGTTGAGGCTAATCCTAAATCATTCAAAGCCAAGGTATTGGCTACCTCTCAGGGCATTTCAGCGGATACGCGTAATCTTACGGCGAGGGCGCAGGTGTTAGGTGATGCTAAAGGTCTATTGCCGGGTGCTTTTGCCGAGATATCATTGTCATTAGGGCAAAATGCCAATGCCTTGATGGTACCTACTCAGGCTGTTATCCCACAGGCGCGTGACAAAAAATTGATTGTTAGCCGCAATGGGAAGGCCCAAATGATTACCGTTAAAACTGGTATCCGGCAAGCCGGATCAGTAGAAATTGTAGAGGGAATAAAAGCGGGCGATACGGTGGCTACCACAGGCATTTTGTTCTTGCGCCCTGACATGCCGATGACCTTTTCAGTTGTGCGGTAATTGATTTATCTAATATTGAACTTGTTGCGGCTAAACTTCCTTACTTTTGAAGCGTTTTTATACCCGGATTTAAGTGCTTTTGAAGATGTCCAGGATTAATTTACCTGATTTTTAAAGATTTATAGACGCGAGTAACTCAAAACCACTTTGCGTTGACTATATTCAGCATGAGATTACGCAACCGCCCCATACTCACTTGTCTGATGTTCTGCACATGGCTCTGCGCCTGTCAGCGTGAGCAAAACAAACAACATGACACCCCGATACTTTTTCGAGAGAAAACGCCACCGGGCACTACGGTATCTGAGCCCACTCCCTTACCCAAAACAGGAACAGGGAATTTTGAGAGCCTTGTTGCCGATTTTGAAAGCAAGGATAGGGGAATCTGGCAGAAACCAGACATGGTGATATCTTTGCTTGGGGATTTGAGCGAAAAAACAGTGGCTGATATTGGTGCAGGAACAGGTTATTTTACTTTCCGTTTGGTTCCAAAGGCCAAAAAAGTGATCGGTATTGACATTGATAAACGCTTTATTGATTTTATGGACAGTATGAAGGTGCGTTTGCCGGAGCAGTACCAATCAAGGTTTGAAACGCGTTTGGCCAAAGCGGAGGACCCACTACTCAAGACTGGTGAAGCTGATGCCGTTATGATTGTGAATACCTATGGTTATATTGAAAATCGGATTCAATACTTAAAAATACTGCACAAGGGCATAGCAGTTGGCGGCCGCCTGCTCATCATAGATTTTAAAAAGAACAACATTCCGATAGGGCCGCCTGATATGTTCAAAGTAGCGTTGAGTCAGGTGGAAAAAGAACTCATTACCGCCGGTTTCGGGGTGGAAAAAATTGACAAAGAAGCGCTTGATTACCAATACATTGTCATTGCGCAGAAGTTGAAATAACACAAATATGGGCAGGTCTTTAAAATTGTTTACGTTTTTGGGTATTCCGGTGTATCTGCATTGGACATTTGCCCTTATTTTCGTGTATATACTTTATCATGCCTGGAGTACAGGCTTGGATACCCACGATACACTTTGGTTAACAGGAATGTTCCTCTCAGTATTTGTTTGCGTGGTGCTGCATGAATTTGGTCATGCTATTGCTGCGCGTCGCTATGGTGTCAAGACAAGGGATATAGTTTTATTGCCGATAGGCGGCATGGCCCGTTTGGAACGCATGCCTGAAAAGCCTTGGCAAGAATTGGTTGTTGCTGTTGCAGGGCCATTAGTGAATGTTATCATAGCCTTTTTCCTTATCACTGGTATTGCGCTTATGATAACACCGGAGGAAATTGAAGTTTTGCAAGCGGCCATGATGAGTGAGATGCGTGGCGATGCCATTGAACAAACAGGGATAAAAATTTCCGAGACTATCCAGTTTTTAACCACGTTGGCTTTTTCCAACATTATTTTGGTGTTGTTTAACATGCTTCCAGTATTTCCCATGGATGGAGGCCGAGTGCTGCGCGCTTTGCTTTCCATGTGGGTTGGTCGCCCACGGGCCACCATGATCGCTTCCTTCATTGGTATCGCCTTTGCTGCTTGTTTTGTGGTTTACGGAATTTACCAAGGGCAGTTTACTTTGGCCTTATTAGGTTTGTTTGTTATATTATCGGCCCGGACAGAGAACAACTTCGTTCAGGTAGAATCAACCCTTGGCAAATACAAAGTACGTGACGCCATGCGCCGTGAATTTACCCGATTGCCACACACGACATGGATGGAAGATGCGATTGATGCGCTTTATCATGGATTGGAGCGCAATTTTTTGGTCGTTAATTTTCAGGATGAAATTCTGGGCTCACTCAATGAGCGTGAAATCCTTTTAGCCCGAAAACGGAAGGATAGCAGCACGCCCGTTACAGAATATATGCGCCAAACCACCACAATCCATCAAGATCAGCCTATGACACAAGCCTATGCACTGATTTTTCAGCGACGGGCCGGCATTGTGCCGGTTGTGGATGATACAGGGCTGATAGTGGGGGTAATTGATGCGGTAGGGCTGAGCTATTTTCTTAGCCGATTGGCTGAGTGACCGCCTTCAGTATAGTCAGTGCCAACACTACATTTTCTTCTTCCGGGTTAAGTTGGCGCAGCAAGGTAACCGCACGTGGATTAGGAGAGTCTATACGTGTTGGGTTGGCTATGGCGGCAGCGGTTTTGTTTCCCAATATTACAGGAAAAAGGTTATCATCTTGTTTTTCTTCAATCTGGGCCAGCAAATGACTAGCCCGACCGGGAGCCAGCAGTGCATTGCCGTTCAGCAGGCCTAATGGTTGGCCGTTGAGCCACATTTCAGTTTCCTTTTCTTTAATGTTGTAAATAAATTCCTTATCTTTTGTCCTTGCAACCAATACACCATTTTTACTACCCAATCGGCCCACATAGGCCACTACTGGTTCGTGGAATATGGTTGTCAGGGTACCTTCGGAAAGGTTATCAAACCACCCCGGCTTACGAGCGTTGATCTTGTTCAGAGAAAGCAGAGAAAGCATTTCACCATCCCATGGCACCAGACTGCCCACCGCTTTACTTTGCAAACGTGCGCGCATGGCCTCTATCAGCCTTTTCCATGCCTGAGAATTAGGCTTAAACGCTACATTAAACAGCGCTCGAGCAATAGTCCAGACGACCCCAACCACAAAAGTTGCGGCCATAAACAACATAGCGAGCAAACCAAGCAATCCTGATATCATTCTTCTTTTTGGGGGTTTGTTTTGTTTAAAAAATATTGCCCGCCAAGCCTTGGGCTTTTTAAGACGAACCAACAAATTAATTATCATGGTGCGAAAAACGAGGGTTCATGGCACCATGGGAAAAAATTTCGATAAACATCATTTTTTTTCCCACCTGACTGTAGCAAACCCCTGCATAAGCTGCAGTAATCGCAAAGGTGCCAACAAATCCTTGTCTGAGTGCTCGTCCGAACGATTCGTAATGGGATCCGTAAACCCATCAATCAGCTTTACTTTTTCATGGTCAATAGGTTTGAAAGCCATGGACCATTGTTTGAAACTTCGTTTGGCTGTATATCCCGAATGTAGCATCAGGATATCCTTATGTCTTGGATCATAGCTTATCTGATTGTGATAAAGGTCAGATATGACATTTTTGGGGCCTTCAAGCAGTTGTATAAAATTACCATAACCATAAAGCAAAAGGCCACTAATTCCTTTTTCTGCATTATTTCGTCTGGCGTTGCACAATAATTCGATTAATTCATCATCACCCATGTGAGCAGTTGCCTTGCTGCGGTAGATGAGCTGAAAAGTGGGCATATACTTTTATTTGTTACGTCTTATAATACTGAAGTCTTGTCTTTGGTGTTTCTTTTGCAAAAGAAATCAAATCATTTTAGGTGCGCAAGGAAATGGCTTATTTTTTAATACTTTCATTTACAGGGTTATAGATTAAAAAGAAGGCCATCACCGTATTTGCGGGATGGCCTTCTACCTATCAGGTTTACGGATAAAAGTATCCTGAATTAATATTTGATACCCAATGATTTCAGGGTTTCAACATCGAGGTTACCAATAGGCAAGCCCTTGTCTTTTTGGTATTTGGTAAGGGCTGCTTTTGTACGGGCACCCATCACGTTATCAGAAGGCCCTGGGTCATAACCTGCTGCGGTCAGCGCTGCCTGAATTTGGCGAACGGTGTAGCCGTCCACTTTTTCGTTGCACATTACTTCACGCCATTCTGTGAAACCACCAGCCTTTACCAAACGGCGCTTGGTAACGGTAGCGTATTCTGCGGGGATTTGTTCTGTGCGGGTAGTTGCTGGGGTTTTCACGACACGAGTAGTTGATGTTTTGTACTCAGCCGGGATCATTTCTTCACGGGTGGTGGCAGGCGTTTTTACCACCTGTTTGGTGATGGTGGAATATTCAGCAGGTACTTCTACTTCGCGTACGGTAGCAGGTGTTTTCAATACTTGCTTGCTTACGGTTTTGTATTCAGCAGGGATTACCTCTTCACGTGTGGTGGCAGGCGTTTTTACCTTGCGAACAGTTACGGTTTTATACTCAGCAGGGATTATCTCTTCACGGGTGGTGGCGGGAGTTTTTACCTTGCGGACGGTACGAGTACCCATTTTAGCAGGGATCTGGATGGTTTTTACACAACCAGCATCAGCGACACCAGAACCGTCACAACCTTTATTTACACGTTTTGTAATGGTCTGGTATTCAGCTGGAGTTTCAACCAAGCACCAGACAAGGCAGTCATCCGGGTTAGCAGAAAGGCAGTTGGCATCAGCGCGCTTTTTCACCCATTTGGTAGAAGCTGGCTTGATTTCCACACGTTCTGTAACAGTTTCAAAGCGTGGCTGCAACACCTCGTTTCGGGTAGATGCGGCTTCCATTTCATAAGTTTCAGTTACTGTTTCATAAACAGCAGGAACCTCAACTAAACGCTTGCTTTCGCCTTTTATCGCTACACGTTCTGTTACTGTTTCATATTCAGCAGGCACCGTGATGATGCGCTTGCTTGCAGGCTTCACTTCTACCCGTTCTTCAACGGTTTCGTAAACTGCGGGCACGGGCTCCAAACGTTTGCTGGCTGCTTTGATTTCCACACGTTCCGTAACGGTTTCGTAAACAGCAGGAACCGGGATGATACGTTTGCTGGCTGCTTTAACCTCTACTTGTGAGGTTTTGGTTTCGTATTCAGCAGGCACTTGAATGTTACGGGTAGAAGCGGGCTTTACCACAACTTGCTCTGTAACGGTTTCGTACTGGTCAGGGATGTTGCACTTTGCATAGCATTTGCCAGGCTGTGCATTTGGGATTTCATTGGGCTGCTGTGCAAACAAAGTCAGCGAAAAGCCCAAAAAGAGAGGGACTAGAAATTTAATTTTTCCCATAATGTCAGAAAAAGATGGTTAAAATGAACTGTTTGATTCGTAATGTAATGTAATAATTAAAATTCGAGGCAAAAGTATATTGACTATTGCTGAAAGTGTGTGTTTTTTGCATGAATTTTTCAAAAAAATCCTCAAAAAAATATTATTCCATATAGCGCCCGATAGCGCGCGCTACATTTTGACCATCCATCGCAGCCGAAACTATGCCTCCCGCATAACCAGCCCCTTCACCACAAGGGAAGAGCCCAATCATGTCTGGATGCATAAGGGAGTCTGGATCACGCGGCATTCGAACTGGGGCACTTGTACGGCTTTCCGTGGCCACAACTGTGGCCTGTTCAGAGTAAAAGCCGCGCATGGTTTTTCCAAATTGTACAAAACCATCCCTCAGCCGATGGTAAATAAAAGCGGGCAGCAACTCCCACAATGGAGCCGCATACAAACCTGGTATGTAGGAAGAAGCGGGCAAGGCTGCGGAAAGTTTGCCCTGAACAAAGTCGGTTAAGCGTAAGGCTGGCCCTTTTTGGCCGCCATCCCCAAAAGCAAAAAGCCGCCTTTCCACTTCAGCCTGAAGCTCAAGTGCTGCAAACACGCCATGTTTGGCCCAGGGTTTTAGGTCTTCTGCCTCTACAGAAGTGACCATACCTGAATTGGCATAAGGAGAATCACGCCGACTCATGCTCATCCCGTTTACCACTATTTCACCGGGGGCTGTTGCGGCCGGAACAATCAATCCACCCGGGCACATACAAAATGAAAAAACCCCTCGATTCCCGACTTGGCAAACTAAACTATAACTTGCTGCGGGCAGGTAATCCCCTCGATGCGCTGTTTTGTACTGTAAGCGATCAATAACGGGTTGTGGGTGCTCAACCCGCACGCCCAAGGCAAAAGGCTTGGGTTCTATGCGTATTTTTTTTTGGTGCAAAAGGCGGTATATGTCACGGGCCGAATGGCCGGTGGCCAACACAACCGCATCTGCGAGCCACTCCTGGCTGTGTTGTAACGCAGGGGACAGTTCGTGCGGCAGATTTTCATCAGGTATGGTTTCTGTTAGCACTCCCATTATGTGTCCATTTTTAAGGATAAAATCAGTGACCAACTGGCCGAAATGAACTTCACCGCCATAGTGAACAATGGTTTCGCGCATATTTTGGACAACGCCGGGAAGTTTATTGGAGCCGATATGAGGGTGAGCTTCAGCTAAAATATCAGCGCTGGCACCGTGTTCAACCAACAATTGCAAGGTTTTTTGCACATTACCACGTTTAACTGACCGGGTGTATAGCTTTCCATCTGAGTACGTCCCTGCGCCTCCTTCTCCAAAACAATAGTTGGAATTAGGGTTGACTACGCCAAACTGCTGAATGGCCCGAAGGTCTCGCCTTCGCGCTCGGGCATCCTTGCCCCGATCCAAAACGATGGGTTTTATCCCTAATTCGATCAGTTCCAAGGCAGCAAAGTATCCCGCCGGCCCTGCCCCTACGATAATCGCCTTTTTCCGCCCGTCAACAGGTTTTAGGCGAGTCAACAACGCTGGCTCGGGGGAAAACTGCTCTTTGGGGCCGTATGCTTCCGCGCGCAAGCGATACACCGGCTGTCGAGAGCGGGCATCTAAGGAGGCCTTTATTATTTCAATGTGCGAGAGCTGATCGGGCCTGATGCCCATTTGGTGTGCAGCTTTTTGCCGAATAAGGCTGAGGTTATGGCGTTCAGAAGGCTGAACGACGATTTCAATCAATTGTGGCATGACAATATATGTCCCGTTTTTATCAGGAAAATTTTATGCGCAAAGGTAGTACTTCATTGTGAACAAAGGTGTGGGCGCACATCTTTGCTGATCTTACCTTTAAAAAGCCCTAATTTATCGGCCCGAATGTTGGCAAAGCTGCCGTTTAGGTTTTCACCGATACAGATGTTGTAGCCTGGTTTTAAGTGCCCCGAGGCATCTGTCCATTCCGGGTTTTGTATGCCATCATAAAGAATATGGGGTACTTTTTTGCCGAATTTCCACCAAAAAATAAAGCCTAATTTGTTTTTCCAACTGGGCATGCGTTTACCGGGCGAGAAAGTATTGTCATAGATGCGTATATTGGAGGGGTAAGGATTGTATGCCGTATCCTTGATGGGCGTTTCGGCAATAAAATAACTGACTACAGCTGCGCTGGCCGTTCGGTTGTCCCATATTTTATTTTTCCTCACTTCTACATCTTTTGTGGCCAAAATCATGACCCCAGTGCCAGGAGGTACCTTTCCCACGATATTGCCTTTTGGAGCAAAGTTTTTGAAATTATTGCGGGCAACGAGGTTATCATAAACTTGCACATGGCCTCCTTCTTTTTTCATTAAATCAGGCAGGTCAAAGACGAGAATACCTCCCGTGTTGTCAAATGCCTGATTTTTCCATACCCAGGCATTCGTCGTGTTTTCTATCTCAATGCCTGCCACATTGTTTTTGGCCACACAAAACGAGACCCAAACGCTATCGGATTGCCCCACATAAATACCTGCATCAGAAGCCCCGATAGCCGTGCAACGCTCTATCCGAACCAGTTCACATTGGACCGGATACAATGCATAGGATCCGTTGGATGCCTGGGGCTTGCCTGTCCAACGAGCAGTAAGGTCACGAAAACTGAGGTCGCGCACGCTTTGTGTTTTGATGAGGTCCCCTTTGGAATCTTCAATGGTAAAATGCTCCAGCACAATGTTCTCTGAATTAGTGATCTTCATCCCTTCAGCGCCTTGTTGTTGGTTTTTAAAGGATAAAATGGTTTCCTGCTGACCTTTTCCCCTTATGGTGATATGCTTTTTGGCATCAAGCCATAAGGTATTGCTAAGGCTAATATGACCAGCTGGCAGATCAATGGTGCCACCATCTTCTACGAGGATCAGTTGTGTTTGGAGCTGTTTTTCAATATCCGGCTGTGCAAAAACGGACAGCGGCAAAAGTATAAGGGCTAATGATAACAATTTCATACTGTAAAACAAATATATCCTGATTTAATTGATTTTCAACAACTTAAAAACTCAACGTGCTCAAAATCATGTTGCGTTGGTTATAATTCAGGGGTGAAAGTACTGAACTATCACTTGTTGACTCCATGGCACAGGGCTATTTTTATGGTTGAGCAATCCCATACTTTTAAAGTATTTTGCAAAACCTGTGATACAAAATTGATAGTTGCCTAAATTTGTACCCAAAATCTCACTTTGAGATCAAAGCGTTTGCTCCATATTTTTTCATTACATGACATCTATTATTTCCACCGATTTCCCGTCAGTTAGTAAAGCCGAATGGTTGGATCGTATTAGTAAAGACCTAAAAGATAAATCCTTACAAGATCTGTATTGGGCTGTTTCCGAGGATATTAAGGTTGATCCGTTTGGCCATGCTGACGACTTTGAACAGATGGTAGCGCCATTGTTTGAAAAAGCACTTCATTGGGAAATTTGTGAATCCGTGGTTGTCGCCGACCCCGTATTGGCCAACAGACAGCTGTTAGAAGCGCTTGAGGGAGGCGCTGAGGGACTGGCCATGAATTGGACCTTTGTTCCAGATGTCAATGCCCTGTCAACTGTTTTTGAGGGTGTGTTCATGGATTTTGTAAGCTTACATTTTGAGGGGGCTGTAGTGGAAAACCCGGCTTTTTTCTTGTCGCAAGTAGCTGCACTTACGAAACAAAAAGGCCAAAACGTGAATGCTTTGAATGGGAGCATGGCATATAACCCTGCGCTACATGAAAACCCGGATTGGCGCTATCTGATGGATTTTCTGGATTATGTGCGTTCAGAAATGCCAAATTTCCGCTGTATTCAGGTCAAATCCGTTCCTTCGGGTACCGAAATCAGCGCTGAATTGAACCATTTGCTTCGGGCGGGCAATTATTATTTGGAAAAAATGGCTCAGCGCGGTGCCGACCCAGCCAAAGTAGCGGCTCAAATGCACTTTGAAATAATGATGGGGAAAAGTTATTTTTTGGAAATGGCTAAAATCCGGGCCTTCAAACTGCTGTGGATCAATGTACTAAAGGCTTGGGGAATCAGCCCATCATATCCTTATGTATCAGCAGTATTCAAGCCTGAGGTTTATACGGATGACCTTTATACCAATATGATTCGGGCCACTACAATGGCCATGTCCTCTGTACTGGGCGGAGCGGATCGTTTGACCGTACTGCCCTATGATAGCGGACGCGAAGCCAAGACTGATTATCCAGTAGCATTTGGGCGGCGCATAGCGCGCAATGTCCAACATTTGCTCAAAATGGAAAGCTGCCTTACGGAAGCCACTGACCCAATGGCAGGAAGTTACTATTTAGAAAAATTGACCCAGCAACTTTGTGACAAAACCTGGGCCGCATTTCAGCAACCATGACCATACAAGAAGCACAAAAAACGGTAGATGAATGGATTCAGACCATTGGGATTCGTTATTTTAATGAACTGACCAATACAGCCATTTTGATGGAGGAGGTAGGAGAACTGGCCCGGCTGATGGCTAGAATGTATGGTGAACAGTCTTTTAAAAAAACGGAACAAGCAGAAAACGCCCCTGCTCAATTGGCAGACGAGATGGCAGATGTATTGTTTGTCCTGATATGCCTCGCCAACCAAACAGGCATTGACTTAGATAAAGCCCTGAAAGCCAATTTATTAAAAAAGACTAAGCGCGATGCAACGCGCCATGCAGAAAATGAAAAACTTAAGCCATGACTAAAATTTTGATCCTCGAGGATGATTATACCAGTGCCCTGGCATTGGAAGCTATGTTAAGTGACAATGGCTACACTGTAGTTTCTTGCCCCAACATAAAAGAAAAGGCGATAGAATATTATGAACGGGAAATGCCCGATCTGGCCATGTTGGACATCAATATCAATGGCAAACCATTGGGCATTGAGCTGGCAGAAATATTTCAGGGCATCCGCGCCATACCCATCATTTTTATGACCGCCTACAAGGAAAAGTATTTCCCTGATGCCAAATTCCTTTATCCTGCAGCATTTTTTTCAAAACCTTACAACGAACAGGATTTGCTGGCAGCCATAGAGCTGAGCATTTTGAAGCAGGAGCAATTGGAACAGGAAAAAAAGACTGCCGAGCGCTCTTCCATTTGGGTCAAATACAACGGTGCTTTACATAAAATACTGATTGACAACATTTTATCTGGAGAAGCCGATAATGTTTATACTTCAATTAGGCTCAAAAACCAAAGTCGGCCCTTAGTACTGACTATAGGTTTGTCCGAATTCCTGCGCAAATACAGTTCGGAGGCCTTTTTACAGGTGCATCGCTCCTGGTTTGTCAACATCAAGCACATCACGGAATACAACACACATGAAATTACCCTTATAGATGGCTCAACCGTGCCCGTAAGCAAAACGCATGCAGATGAATTGGTGGCAAAAATGAACGCGGGCGGTTAGCAACTGTGTTGGCTGCTATGACAGGTATTTTCCGACAATGGGCATTCGGCGCCCCATACCAAAACCTTTGCTGCTGACGCGCAATACCGGAGCGGCTTGCTCCCGTTTGAATTCATTGACATTCACCATGCGCAACACCCTTTTGACCAAAGTTTCGTCAAAGCCCATCGCAATTAGTTCGTTGGGGCCTTGGCGTCTTTCAATATACTGAAACAATATCTGGTCCAAAATATCATAAGGCGGCAAACTATCAGAATCCTTTTGACCGGGACGAAGTTCGGCACTGGGCGGCTTTTCTATGGTATTTTGCGGGATTACGGCTCCCGGAGCTTCATTAATGTATTTGGCCAAGGCGTACACTTCCGTTTTGTACACATCGGCCAACACGGAGATGCCACCGCATATATCACCATAAAGGGTGCCATAACCCACAGCCATTTCGCTTTTGTTGGTGGTATTGAGGAGGATATTGCCAAATTTATTGCTCATGGCCATGAGCAGGATGCCCCTTATGCGGGCCTGAATATTTTCTTCGGTAATATTGAATGGTTTGCCCCAAAACTGAGACTTTAATGCTGACTCGAAGGCATCATACATTGGGGAAATGGGTACGATATCATATTGTATGCCTAAGTTTTCGGCCAATTGGCGTGCATCGTTCACAGAATGATCACTGCTGAATTGGCTCGGCATAAGGAGTACCCTAACATGATCCGGCCCCAGTGCGCGCGCTGCCAAAACAGCAACAACTGCGGAATCAATACCTCCAGAAAGCCCCAAAATGGCGTTTTTAAAGCCTAATTTGCCGAAATAATCTCGGATACCCAAGAGTAAGGCATCGTGAATAAGTTTGATTTTATCTTTTGATTGCTCCTGATGCTGCCCCCCTCTCATCACCTCATCCAATTCATATACCCTGATCTGCTCCGTAAAGTAGGGCATTTCATCAAACAGCTGCCCATCTGGTGACATTACAATACTACCTCCATCAAAAATAATATCGGTTTGGCCACCCACTTGATTGGCATAAAACATAGGGATTCCATACCGTTTTACATTGGCCCTTACCACGTGTATCCGGTCAGCAGCATGGGCGTAGTCAAAGGGTGAAGCCGATAAATTAAGGATAAAATCAGGTTTCTCTTCCATCATTTCATCCAATGGGCAAATGGTGTACAGGGGATTGTTGTTTCCTACGTTCCAAATATCTTCACAAATGGAAAGTGCTATTTTCTTACCCTTAAAATGTACCACATGAAAAGCGCTGGCTGGCTCAAAGTAGCGGTATTCATCAAAAATATCATAGGTGGGCAAAAGCGCTTTGTGTTGCAAGCCGATCACCTTGCCTTCATGTAAAAAATAGGCAGAATTGTACAAGTCCTTACCTTCCGGTACAGGATTGCGTGTAGGCGCGCCCACCACGATACCAATGTCGTGACTTTGTGCCATCAGGGTTTGAATGGAAGCGTGACAGCGGCGGATGAAATCATCAAACTCCAAAAAATCACGCGGCGGATAGCCACATACCGACAATTCGGAGAAGAGAATGAGGTCGGCATATTTTTGCTTTGCCTTTTCAACGGCATCAAGCATTTTTTTCAGGTTGCCATCAAAGTCTCCAATATGAAAATTGAGTTGAGCGAGTGCGATTTTCATGGGAATCCATTTAAGCAACAAAGGTAGTCAAGTGATGAAATTAATTGTAGCGTTTTACGGCTTCCATCAGGGAGATGTTTTCTAATTTTGTATCAACCCAGGCGAGTATGCCTCCAAAGGATGTAAACTGTTTTTGGCTTAGTACTTGTTGCTGGACCAGCTCGTACTTATTGCTTCTCAGTGCTGGGGAATCCGGGGACATTGCTTGTCGCATCACATGGGTTAAGTCCCGAAGAAAATTGTTCCACTGCTTACTCCGGCGTTGTCTCTTTTCAAAGTTCTCAAAGAGCCGCATAGGGGTTTTACCATAAATTTTGAGTTCATACATACAAATCATATCCAACAAATCCGACAAGATAACTACAATCTGATGATCATCCGGGCGGTGCCAGGAGAGTGAATCCGTGAGTATTTCCCTTGTTTTTTCCCATTGCCCTTGCATAAAATATACAAAAGCGCACTGATAGCGCAGTATCAGTAATCTGGAAGGTTGCATTTCCTTGGCCCACTTTTTTAATTTTTCAACAACCTGGTGTGTTTCAATATATTCTTTGGCCTCAATTATTTGGTTTCGCGCAATGAAACTATTGATCCTGAGGTACCATACGGACTTGTTCAGGAAACTGACGTTGAAAGTATTTTGCTCCAATTCAGCACATTTGGCATCAAATATTTCAAATTTTTCTTGCTTTAGGCAGGCCGTAAGAAAATTTTCCAATGTTACTCCATAAGTGCTGGGTTCTTCCAATTTAAAGATTTGAAATTCAGGGTTTTCATATATAGCCAAGCCCTTTTCCAAAGATTTAAAAGCTTCATTTGACCAATACTGGTTTTGCTCAGGTTCAATTTTCAACATAAGGTCAGCAAAAAATTTTTTAGATCGGTAAAAGTGCTGAATATCCCGGAATCCTCTATTCTGGTGATTTTCATCTGAAAAATAAGATTTCAGATGCATTAAGCCGGGGATGTGTTCTTGTCCTTCCTGCACATTGAATTTGGCAGTTTTGTTGCGCAAAATAATGGTTTGCAAGTACGCTTGAATGGTGCGTTTAGATTTTTCATGATATTTAAGGTAATTATTTTCAAGGTTTTTAACATTGTTTTCCATATCCGATTCAGTGGCTTTCCGAGCGGCCAGCCTCATCTCCCACTCTATTGTTTCCAACATATAGTGGTGTTTTTCCAACCTTGAGGCAATTTTTTTGGCTTGTTGAATGATTTGGAAACAATCATCCTGAAGCCCCATATAGTACAAGGTGCAAATATCTTGTAATAACCCGTTGAGCTTATAGTATTGCTCACGTTCAATGGGGTTAGCGCGCATGCTTTCCAAAATTTTGTCATAGAGGTAGTTAGACAAATCGGTAAGGCGCTTTCTCGAACCAAATTGGCCATCTTGGTTAATAGCCCTGAATAAATTTTCTTCGTTAACATGCTCTGAAATGAATTGATCTATTCTTTCAAAGAGCAATACGTATTTTGCTTTACCTTCCTGGGGTTCATTGGGTGATAGCTGTATCCATTTTTTAAAATCTTTTTTTTGATTGTGATTCATTTTAAAAATCAGTTGATGTAGCCTAAGCAAGGTTGGTGTATTGCTTAACAATTCAGCATCTTCATGTTTTGAGGAATCTTTTTTTGAGGATTTATTTATCATATAAAACTGATTATCAAGTTTTTAGAAAAAATATTGAAATTATTGGACTCGGAATATTACAGTATTTGTCCCAAAAATACATTGCCAGATTTGTTTACAATCAATTTGTTATACCCAATCTTTGCATCAAAATTCAGGCACTATGAGCATTGTAAAGAACACATACTCATCAAACCAAAGCATTTCCCCATATAATCTGAACATAAAAAAAGACCCGGAAACCAACGAAAGCATCATTGTTGATGATGATATTCTTGAAAATCAGGAACATCAGGTTAGCAACTCGGCGGCAGGCAATTTGGTTTGGTTGAAGGTTCAGTCGGATTTTGTGCTAACCATATTGAGCATAGCCCCGGGGAATGTGACGGCTTTTTCACCCAGCCACAGTGATTTTGACAAGACGATTATCAAGATAAAATCAGGCGAGTTGTTTATCATTAAGCACAGTGGAACGCCGATGAATAGTGGAAACCAGTCAGAAGTAACAGGCTATCAATTTGGTACTTTTGACAATGTATATATAAAAATTGATCATACCAATAACAATGTAACCATTTATTCCTAAGCCAAAGGCCAATCTTTTGCGACGGCCAGTCTCTTAGGGAAACCAGATAGGTAAACCGAACATCTGCGGGTGGCAAAACAGGATAAAAGCGGGATAATGCCCTGTATACACCAAAAAGCCTTTACATCCGTGTTTATGTCATCTTTTGTATCAATTGAAAAAAGCAGCAGATGTTCCTGTAAATCAAAAAACTCAAATGAAATCAATCCTCCGAGCTTTACCTTTGCTGCATTCTTAGCGTTGAGCAAATGTCCATTTTCAAATACCCGTTTATCTTTCTGATCAAGGTATATCAGTACACCTTGTCTCCTTTGTTGGGTGCCAACAAGTGTCGTTATCAACCCACCTGTAGTTATTACATGATTGGGGCCATAGAAGAATGGGGCGTCTTCAAGGGTATTTACCTGGGGATAAAACGCATCTTGCGCTGCCACCCCTGGAGTACACACCCAATGCATGACCCTGTGCCGCGCAGGCCCGATGCAAAGAAAGGGAACCAAAATGGTGCGTAGTAAGCCAGTTGCTTCAGGATATTAACCAATATTATCTCAGGCGAAATCCAGACTTGTAAAACAGGTATAAAAAACCAGTAAAAGCCCCCCCCCAAGTGGGCAAAATTGGCGATCTTGCTTTGGTAAATACCCAAGCCGCCCATCAGGTCAATGGCTGCCAGCGCCAAGACAAAATACGGTGCACGCATCTCGATGGGAGGAAACATCAGTGCTACCTTGCGATGTGGAAAATTCCAGGCGAAGGCCACCATCACACCAAATACCGCCCCCGATGCTCCCCAAACGGCACTATATTCCATAAATCCGGCTTCTTGCATTACTAAATGAAGCACCAAAGCGCCCAGCCCACAAAGTAAATAGTAAGTCAGAAAACGCTGTGGCCCCCAAATACTCTCCACAGCAGCCCCGAACATGTATAATGCCAACATATTAAAAATAAGGTGTGTCAGGTTGGCATGCATGAATAGATAGGTAAAAATCTGCCACGGTTGAAAATATTCAGAGCCGGGAGGATAACAAGCCAGCGAGCCTCTTCCGAGAGGAAATATCGCATCCACCATAGGCAGGAAAGAGGCTATAAAAAACAAAACATTAATGATGACCAAATGGCGTACAACACCGGTAAAGGGCTGGTAAATTTGCATAAATGAGGCGTTATTGGACTTGTTGTGCAAAAGTCGAAACAATTGTCACAATCAAAATTATTCAAATCTTTTTTTCAGCTCATCCAGTTCAAAGGTAACCACACATTTTTTCCCCGAAGGACTGGCAAATGGCTGGTTACAGGCAAATAACTGGTCAATGAGGTCTTGCATTTCCCGAACACTGAGGGACTGACCTTTGCGCAAGGCAGCACTGCGGGCCATGGATCTTGCCAGATTTTCACGCGTACCTAATTCAAGGTCTAAGTTGTGCTTAAATTGCCCAATCAGTTTTTCCAACAATACTTCTTCTGATTGAACGCCTGTAAGGTCGGCGGGTATGCCATGGATGACAAATGTGTTGCCCCCAAACTCTGCCACTTCAAAGCCTAAACGATTGACATCATCCAACATGGCACGCAGCATGGTGGCATCGGCGGGGGAGAATTCCAGGGTACGCGGAAACATAATTTTTTGTGATGCTACCGGCTGGTTACCCAACGAGGCTAAATAGCGCTCATATTGAATCCTTTCGCTCGCTGCTTGCTGGTCAATGAGTAGAAATCCGGATTTAATATGGCTAACAATATATTGGCCATGAATCTGATATGGTTCCTTTTGGGCCTTATTCCATTCATCGCTTTCTGTGGGAGAGCCTTCTGACTGCATTTCCAGTGTAGCCGTTTGGTTGCTCGCCTCGAACACATTAGGTTGACCCAATATTTCCGCCAACGTAGCAGCCCTCTCCTCCGGAGAGGCATTCTGCTCGGTACTTCCTGTATTTGCCTGTTGATTAAAGCGCTCTAAGCCTTCATATAAACGCTGCCATTCACGCAAATTACTTTCATGCCTGCCGCCATCTGTCTGATCACGCTGATTATGCGTTGAGCCATCGCTATGAGCTCGATTTTTATGGGTAAAGTCGCCTACCGACGCAGGTTCCTGGCGAAGTTTGGGCATGCTGCTGGGGCGAGCCTGAAATGCAGGCTCCTGTTCAAAGTCAAGCATGGGGGTCACGTTGTGCGAACCTAATGCATGGCGAACCGTCACCTTGAGGTAGTGATACACTAATTTTTCGTCATCAAATTTGATTTCCTGTTTTGTGGGATGCACATTAATGTCAATGCGCGAGGGATCTATATACAGGAAAAGCACATAAAAAGGATGGCCATCAGAGGGCATCAAATCTTCGTACGCGCTGGCTACAGCATGATGCAGGTAGCTGCTTTTGATAAACCTGTTATTGACAAAAAAGAACTGCTCCCCGCGTGTTTTTTTGAAAAAATCAGGTTTGCCCACAAAACCACTGATTTTCAGCACTTCCGTCTCTTCACCTACGGGCACAATGCGCTTATTAATGGCCTCTCCAAAGGTTTTGACCACACGTTGGCGTGTATTTCCTGCCGGGAGGTGAAAAATTTCCGTATCGTTGTGGGTTAAGCTGAAAAAAATATCAGGGTATGCCAGGGCCACTCTTTGAAATTCATCCAGAATATGGCGCATTTCAATGTTGTCCGCTTTCAGGAAATTTCGGCGGGCGGGCACATTGTAAAACAGGTTTTTTACGGACATATTTGTGCCGGGCTGGCATTGGCAGGGCTCCTGTATTTTTACTGTTGAATCTTCGATAACGATTCGGGTTCCCAATTCTTCGCTTTGTCTTCGGGTCCGCAGTTCTACCTGGGCTACCGCCGCTATGGAGGCGAGCGCCTCTCCCCTAAAGCCCATGGTATTAATGGAAAACAAATCCTTTGAACTGCGAATTTTGGAAGTGGCATGCCGCTCAAAGCTCATTCGGGCATCTGTTTCGGACATTCCGCAACCGTTGTCCAATACTTGTACGAGTGTTTTGCCCGCGTCGCGTACCACAAGTTTGATTTGGGTAGCGCCGGCATCCACGGCATTTTCCAATAATTCTTTAACAACCGAGGCCGGGCGTTGTACCACCTCCCCTGCAGCGATCTGGTTAGCTACACTATCCGGCAATAATTGAATCACATCAGGCATGATAGGGGCAAAGATACAGCACTGTTGCTTTTTTTCTCATAAAAAGCCTTGATAAGCAGGGAAAATGAATAGGGTGTTTTACTTTTGCGGCCATATTAAAGCAACACATATTTTGGTACTATAATTATGGACAACATCCAGAACACTCGCGGCAAGGGCTATTGCATACTTTACATTGTGATGTTCCTTTTTTTCATCACCAGTTTGATCATCATGCTGTTTAATCGCGGTTCGATATTGAATTTCAATTGATTCTTCATACTGAGGCATGAATATATTATGTCTAATTTGTTGATTTACAACAAATTAGACCATTATTCGGTCAATACTTTTTTGTTTATTTTCCACCTTTTGTGGCTCCACAACCAGTTCTCAGGTTGTGTTAGAATGGCGGTTTCTGCCATTTTGGCGTAGGCTTTTGTAATATCCATCTCTTTAGCCATGCCTGGGTTCGGCCACAGCATTTCGTATTCCAGTTCATAGTATCCGCGTTTCAGTCGGTTCAGGTGAAAATAAAGCACGGGATAGTCAAATGCCCTTGCCAGGACATCAACCCCGGGCAAAGATGCCGATTCCTGTCCTAAAAAACTCACCCAATGTGCACTTTTGGGGCTACTGGGAGATTGATCCGAAACCAAAAACCAAGCTGTAGGCTGTCCTTTGCGGCGGCGCATTTCACCAAATACCGTATTCATATCTGTCATGATCATGCCACCTTGGGCCCGATTTTGATTCATCCAGGCATCCATGATCTTATTGCTCAAGGGTTTGTACACTGTAACAGCCTGGCCCGTGCTAAAAGCCATCGGTATGGTAAGGCAAGCCAACTCCCAATTGTTATAATGGCTGCCGCTAATGATAACAGATTGACCTTTTTCCAAAAAAGCATTGACCAATTCGGGGTTTTTGATCGGGCAGTGTTGCCAACGCTCCTGTTGGCTCATGCTGAAGGATTTGATGGTTTCCAGGGTAATATCGCAGAGGTTGCGATAGGAGCCATACGCCAATGCGTTTAGTTCGGCTTCATTTTTTTCAGGAAAAACCCGCCGAAGATTATTTATAACCACTTTTCCCCGATACCCGACAACCCGGAACAACAAAAAAGTCATCAGATCGGAAAGCACATAAAGCCCCCTGAAGGGTAAAAAACGGAACATAAACGCTACCATACGAAGTGCCGCAAAACTGCACCAGGACAGGAGCTTCGTCATAAATGATGAACGGTGTGCGATGGGTAAAAGGTGTTTTGCTCATTACACACCAAAACTACTATACTTTGTGGTATGTAATTGTAAAAAATTGAGCCATCCCGTAATCAGGATGACTCATTATGGAGCGGAAAACGGGACTCGAACCCGCGACTTCCAGCTTGGGAAGCTAGCGCTCTACCAACTGAGCTATTTCCGCGTATTTTCTATACAAAAATTTCGTCCAAAGGCATCTCGATATCCAAAGCCGCATCGCGCAATATTTCATCATGCCTTCCCCCTTTCGGCATTATAATCCGATTCCTCGCTATGCGGTGCAAGTTCATTAAAATGTTCACGGTCATCTTTTAGCATTATTGATGCTGTTTTGCTGCAAAATTAAGCATTTTATCGAAATACTAAGTTGCAAAAAAAAATTATAGGATTTTAACAAACATATAATTTTTTTTTGTTCTACCTTTGGGGTGTCATTTGACCATGATTTTGATTTTACTCTGCCCGCCTGGGTTCCTTTCAATACTTTTGTTTAATCCCTATTTTGAAGTATGGCAAAACCGGCAGAACTTAGTTTCTCTGCCGGTTTTTGTTTTTTATATTTGAATTATTATAGGTTTTCCACAAAAAATCGCTCGATTTTTTCAAACAAATGGACTCTGTCTTTACCCCTTACATTGTGCAGATGTTCCGGATAAACAAAGTAATCAACCGCTTTGCCTTTGCGTACACATTCGCGAATATACTTGAGGCTATGCTGCCAAAGCACTACATCATCGGAGCTGCCATGAATAAGCAATAAGCGCCCTTCAAGGTTGTCAATATATTTGAAAAGGCTGTTTTGTGCAAAACCATCGGGATTTTCCTGTGGCGTATCCATGTAGCGCTCCGTGTACATGATTTCGTACATGCGCCAGTCTATCACCGGACCGCCCGCTATTCCACATTTAAACACACCTTTACTTTCGGGGCGTGTCATCAGGGACGTTGCCATGAAGCCGCCATAGCTCCAACCGTACACCCCAATGCGGGAAGGATCAATGTAGGTTTGGGCTTTGAGGTAGTTGACGCCCGTAAGTTGGTCGCTGACTTCCAAGGTGCCAACTTGGCGATGGATGGCATTTTCAAACACTAAGCCCCGATTGGCTGATCCGCGCCCGTCAAGGGTAAAAATGACGTAGCCAAGTTGTGCCATTCGGTGCATCCAGAGCTCGGATGCGCCCAACCAGGTATTGGTCACCAATTGGACATGTGGGCCATTATAGACATATACAATGGCCGGATATTGTTTTTTGCTGTCAAAGTTGGGGGGCAATATCATGCGTGCATTTAGAAGTGTACCTTCTGCAGTTTGAAGATTCAATAGACGCAGCAGGCCGAGCGCATACCCATCCAAGGGGTTGGGTGCCCCAAAAACAATGCGCCGATCCGAGGGTTTTGCCGTTGGGGCCAAATATACAAAGCGCGGTGTGGCAATATTATTGAAAACATCCAAAAACCACTGGCCATCAGGGCTAAAGATGCCATTATGCGTACCTTCTTCATCCGTTAGGCGTATTATTTGGCCTGTTTTTACGTCGGCGGAAAACAGGTTGCGGTTCATGCCACTTTCATCTGCTTGCTGATAAAAACACCGTGAACCGTCAGCAGAGAAACCATAAAAATTGGTAACCGGTGAAGCGCCTTTGCTCAATTGGCGCAATACTTTTCCTGAAAGGTCGCAGAGGTATAAATGGTTGAAGCCATCCCTTTCGCTGTGCCACAAAAACTGATTGTTGCTTCCGGGCACAAAGTGCGCTGGCTTTTCAGGCTCGACCCATTTGTCGTGAGTCTCTTCAAAAAGCGTATTCACCAGCTCGCCGGTTTGGGCATCATATTGCCTGAGCCAAAAGTGGTTTTGTTCTCTGTTGACGATGGCGACTAATATGTGTTTGTCATCTGGTGTCCATGCGAGATTGGTAAGGTATTGCTCAGCTGGCTCACCTGTTTTCAGGTATATGGTTTTGCTCTTTTCTACATCGTACACACCGATGGTAACGTGATGGCTTTTGGCTCCTGCATAAGGGTAGCGGATCATACGCGCTTGGGCGGGCATACTGTCTAAGAGGTAGATCGGGTAAGCGGTAACCATGCGTTCGTCCATTCGGTAGAAAGCCAGGGCGCGGCCCGCATTGCTCCAAAAAGTGCCTTTTGAGATGCCAAATTCATCCCTGTGCACGCTTTTACCATATACGATTCCGTCCTCATCGCTATTGGCTACTGTCGTTTCCTTACCATTGATGCTGATGTACAGGCTGCTGCCTTTGGTAAAGGCCATGGCAAAGGTTTTGTCCTGTATATCTGTATTTTCTGCTCCGGCAGGCACTGAATTTTTAAGGGTAACACCGCGATCTTCTGACCACAGGTATAGTTTGTCACCAGCGTTAAACCATGCCGAACTGGCAGAGGACCATTTGATAGCGGGCAGATTTTCCAATTCAGCGGCTCCGTTTTCCTTTAGGCTTTGATTTATTTTAGATAAGACATCCAGGGTGTCAACA
>CAZIKN010000021.1:0-57736 GCA_964539805.1 uncultured Saprospiraceae bacterium
GTAAGCAAAGCACGCAAAGCAGCAGAAGAGTTTGCTTATGACATTTTGGAAGAAATCAACGTTCGTCCGGTGGTTAAATACTCCGCGATGATCACGAATGCTAACGAAGAACTTTATTCTTAAAAAAGTTGATAAGGGTTGATAAAAGTTTGGAAGGTTTATATCAACCTCATAAATCTTTATCAACCTCATAAACCTAATAAATTATGTCTCAACCAGTAGCGCCAGTAAGGCATGTCTTGATTGAAGGCAACAAATCCTACCACAACATCACGGAGGATTTGTGCACACCAACCGAAAAAACCCCCTCCCGGGAGTGGATCATCGCTTTTGCGCTGTCCTCTGCTTTCTTGGGGCTTTATATTTTTGCCATTGTCTGGACCGTTTGGAAAGGTATTGGTGAATGGGGCGCCAACCGTACCATCAACTGGGCCTGGGACATCACGAACTTCGTGTGGTGGATCGGTATCGGTCACGCGGGTACGCTGATTTCGGCGATTTTGCTCCTTTTCCGCCAGCGTTGGCGTACGGGCGTAAACCGCGCAGCGGAGGCGATGACCATCTTTGCGGTGATCTGTGCAGGCCAGTTCCCCATTTTCCACATGGGACGCGTATGGCTGGCATTTTTTATCTTTCCATTCCCCAACACACGTGGCCCACTCTGGACGAACTTCAACTCGCCACTGCTTTGGGACGTATTTGCGATCTCGACCTATTTCTCGGTATCGCTTTTGTTCTGGTACACGGGTTTGGTACCTGATTTGGCTACTGTAAGGGATCGCGCCACGGGTTTCCGCCGCAAAATGTACGAGATTTTCTCTTTTGGCTGGACGGGCAGTGCCAAGCACTGGCAGCGTTGGGAGGCCCTTTCATTGGTTTTGGCAGGTATTTCCACACCGCTCGTACTTTCCGTACACACCATTGTATCCTTTGACTTTGCTACTTCAGTAGTTCCGGGTTGGCACACCACCATTTTCCCGCCCTACTTCGTGGCAGGTGCCATCTTCTCTGGTTTTGCCATGGTGCAAACACTTATGGTGATTACCCGTAAGGTATTGAAATTGGAAGAGTACATCACGATAAACCACATCGAGTCCATGAACAAGGTAATTGTACTCACGGGTACGATAGTAGGTGTTGCCTACCTTACCGAGTTGTTTATTGCCTGGTACTCTGGTTATATTTACGAGCAGTTTGCTTTCTATAATCGTGTATTTGGTATTTACTGGTGGTCTTATTTTGGTATGATGTTCTGCAATGTAGTCAGCCCACAGTTGTTCTGGTCGCGCAAGATCCGCCGCAGTATTTGGTGGACTTTCTTCTTGAGCATTGTGGTGAACATCGGTATGTGGTTCGAGCGTTTTGTTATTATCGCTACCACTTTGGCCCGCGACTTCTTGCCATCTTCCTGGAGTTACTATCGCCCAACCTGGGTAGAGATATCCATTTTTACGGGTACCATCGGTCTGTTTTTTGTGCTTTACCTGATTTTCACTCGTGTAGCACCTGTTGTGGCTATAGCAG
This sequence comes from uncultured Saprospiraceae bacterium, assembly GCA_964539805.1. Taxonomy (GTDB): domain Bacteria; phylum Bacteroidota; class Bacteroidia; order Chitinophagales; family Saprospiraceae; genus M3007. The sequence goes on from CAZIKN010000021.1 coordinate 1,525, forward strand.
AGGTAAAATCTATTCTAAAGGTGGCTGGAGATCAATATGTTGGCAAAAAAGCCAACAAACACGGCCACGGTAAAACTCAGGAAGTAGAACAAAATCATTAAGTTTTAATGTGCTAATTAGTTAATGTGCTAATTTTTTAAAAATTATTATCACATCATCGAATTATCACATTAGCAATTATCACATTAGCATATTATCGCATTAGCACATTATAAATATGGCAGCAGCATCAAGCAAAAAAGTCCTCTACGGATTATATAATGATGAGGAGGATCTCAAAAAAGCCGTGAAAGCGGCCAATGCGGCACATTTGGACATCATGGATGTCTTTACACCATTTCCGGTTCACGGGCTTGATCCCATTTTGGGTTTGAAGGAAAGCCGATTGCACTATCTGGGTTTTATCTATGGTGCTACGGGTGCCCTGTTTGGCTTTTTGGTCATGTCTTGGGTGTTCACCCGCGATTGGCCCATCGTTTTCGGTGGTAAGCCATATTGGTCTGTACCGGCTTTTATCCCGATCACTTTTGAGATGACCGTTTTGTTTGCGGCCTGGGGAATGACCCTGACCTTTTACACCATTTGCGGCTTGTGGCCTGGCGTAAAGGCAAAGTCGTTGGACAACCGGATCACGGACGACAAATTCTGTGTGGCCTTCGATGTCACCGATGCCAATGACGGGGATGTGGATAACCTGAAAGGTTTCTTCAGCAAGACCCGTGCGGCTGAAGTGAATGTGAAGACTATATAAATTGATTGTTCATCAAATTAACAATCAGTCAAATCAACGAATCAACAGATAATTATGAAATACGCTATCGGCGCAATTCTTACTGTGGCCATTTTTGCTTGGCTGTTCTCGCTCTGCTCGCCGGCAGGCAAAAACAAAACAGGGCATGAGTATATGCCGGATATGTACCATCCGGTATCTTATGAAGCCAACCAGTACAGCGCGTACAGCTGGAACCACTGGGATAGTGAAAGTTCATTCACAAAAAAGGAACTTTCCCAACCCCGAAATATCGTAGAAGGTACGGTGCCGCGTGGCATGACTGCTGTGGCCTACACAGGTGCTGAAGCCTTAGATGTGGTGCGCGGTAAAAATGCACCAAATGCAATTGCGGCATCACCCAATGGTGCCACACCATTCTACTATACAAACACGGAAGACGAGCGCGCCCGCTGTGAAAAAGAAATGGTGCAAAACCCATTCCCTATCACCAAGGCGGGACTTGATCGTGCCAAGCCTCTGTATGAAATCTATTGCGGCATTTGCCACGGCAATGATGGCGGTGGAAATGGAGCTTTGGTCGCTACGGAAAAATACCCGGCACAACCCAAAAACCTGATTTCGGATGAAATGATTGCTGCGGGCAATGGCCGTTATTATTTTGGTATCATGTACGGCAAAAACGTAATGGGACAATACACCGATAAACTCTCTTACGAAGAGCGTTGGCAGGTGATTCACTACATTCGTGCGCTTCAGGCAAAAGCCAAATCATTGGAATATAATGAGAAAGCCAATACCTTGAGCAATGTGGAAAAACCTGCGAAAGGTGAGGCTACCGGCCCTGCTCGACCAGGCAACACCGTGGTGCCACCACCTCCTACGAAGTAATTGACTTCAATGGGAGATAAGATTGAACAAAATTAATTAAAATATACTCATCATTTTATGGTGGGCAACCGCTCTGGAATTTCAGGGCAATACCAACTTGCGATATGAATCTGCAAAATACGCAATTTGTTTTCCAGGATAAAACGAAACGCCTGCTCATGGGCGGTATGGCATTAGGCGCTATATGCCTTGTGCTCACATTCTTGAATGATGATCCGCTTCATACCCGGTTCTGGAGCACCTGGTTACTCAATTCCGTGTACTTCACGGGCATTGCATTTACCGCCATGTTCTTTTTGGCAGCCCAAATTACGGCATTTGGCGGCTGGAACACCGTAATCAAGCGCGTATGGGAATCCATGAGCCAGTTCATGTGGGTTGGTCTGATTTTGGTGGGCGTGATCGTCCTCGGTGTATGGGCGCACCTTCACCATCTTTACCACTGGAACACGCCAGGCATTACGGATCCGAACAATCCGCTCTATGACAAAATCATTGCGGGCAAGCGCGGCTTCCTTAATCCGGTATTTTTTACCATCGGTACCCTCGGCTTTTTGGGTATATGGTACTTCTGGGCCAAAAACCTGCGTCAGGCATCAGTGGATCAAGATACCATGGAAACGGCCTCATTCGATTACTATAAGAAGCAACGTAAGTGGGCTGCTTCGTTTTTGCCCCTTGGCGGCTTTTTAAGCACGGTATTCATTTGGCAGTTGGTGATGTCTATTGATACACACTGGTACAGTACCATGTTTGCGTGGTACTCCATGATTTCCATGCTTTTGGGGGCCATTTCCATGACGGTTATCCTCCTTATTACTTTGAAGCGTAATGGCTACATGGAATATGTTACCCATGACCACTTACATGATGTGGGTAAATTTTTGTTTGGTATCAGCGTTTTTTTGGACCTATTTGTGGTTTGACCAGTTCATGTTGATCTGGTACGCCAACAATGGTGAGGAAACTATCTACTTTAAGGAACGCATGAACCACTACCCCGTTTTGTTCTGGGGTAACCTGCTGCTCAACTTTGTGACGCCATTCTTTATTCTGATGCGCAATGACACCAAGCGCAAGTTTGGCACCATGTTCTTTGTGGCTTGTATTGTATTCTTCGGACACTGGTGGGATTTCTTTTATATGGTTAAGCCGGGTGTACGCATCGCGGCACATGAACATACCGAGCACATGGAAGGCAAGCACAGCAGCAACCATGAGGCCGCTCCATTGAGCAGTGCTGCTGATACCCACAAAGCAGAAGGCCATGAGACCGCTGCCAAAGCGGACGATCATGCTGCTCACGCAACCGAAACACATGCCCCCGACCAACATGCAACAGCACCTGCTAAAGACAGTGCCGCTGCTGACCACGGAGCCGCCAAAGCCGCAGAAGGACAGGCTGCTGCTGATCCGGCACATCCAGCCCCAGAAGCTGCTCCAATTCCAGTTGAAGGCTCTGTAAGTGGAGAAGGGGATCATGGTGACGATCATGGACATGGTGAACATGCCGACAATTGGCGTACATTCCAATTAGGATATACCATTCCGGGTCTTGATGATTTGGGTGTTATGATTGGTTTCCTTAGTTTGTTTCTTTTCTTTTTCTACGGACAATTGGAGAAATCCTCTTTAGTACCCATGCGTGATCCGTACCTGGAGGAAAGTTTACACCATGAAACTGGTGCTTTGATCGAGAGTGAACAAGCCGAAAAACACGGCCACGGACACGATGATCACCACTGACAAGAAATTAGAAATTTAGAATGATTTTATACAAAATTCAATTGAACCAAACTGCGAACAAACCATTTTACCTTTGGGTTTAAGAAAAAAAAATTTCAATGACAGCGATAATTGTACTACTCAGTGCTTTCCTGATTGCGGTGGTGCTGGTGCAAATTGGTAAAGTTACGGAACTCACGTCCCAAATCAAGGGCGAAAGAGAAACCATGAAGGATAATAGCAAATGGAATGGCTGGTTGTCACTGGCTTTCCTGATTGTTTTCCTTCCATCTGTGGTTATTTCTGCATACCGTTACAAAAATGTGATGTTAGGCTATGGCCCGCATGAATCAGCCTCTGCGCATGGCGCGGCATTGGATAATTTATTCAATGTTACTTTGATCGCCACGGGTATTGTGTTTGTCCTTACCCACATCGCCTTGTTCTGGTTTGTGTATAAATATCGTTGGCAAGAAGGCCGCAAGGCTAAGTTTGTGCCACACGATAACAAACTCGAAGTGATCTGGACGGCCATCCCTGCATTTGTTATGACCCTTTTGGTTGTAACAGGTCTTGATGCCTGGAACGAGGTCATGGCTGATGTCAATGATGGTGAAGACTTTATTGAGATTGAGGCCACAGGCCAACAGTTCAACTGGATCATTCGCTACCCTGGCGCTGATGGCAAGTTGGGTGCTCGTGACTACAAATTGACTACAGCCACCAACTCTTTGGGCCAGGATTTTAGGGATTCTAAAAACTGGGATGATGCTATTCCTGGTCAGGAATTACTGTTGCCAGTGGGCAAAAAAGTGCGTGTGCGCATCACAGCTAAAGATGTGTTGCACAACTTTGATTTGCCGCATTTCCGTGTAAAAATGGACGCTGTGCCAGGTCTGCCAACCTATTTTGTATTTACGCCAACTAAAACAACCGCAGAATACCGCAATGAGTTGCGCAAATATCCTGAGTATAATGAGCCATTTGATCCTGCGGATCCAAACGGTCCTAAGCGTTGGGAAAAATTTGATTATGAATTGGCCTGTGCAGAGCTTTGTGGTAAAGGTCACTATTCTATGCGTCGCATCTTCAAGATCGTATCGCAAGAAGAGTATGACGCCTGGGTAAAGAAGCAGGAATCTTATTACCTTACCCAAGTACGCGGTAAAGCTGATGACCCCAACAAAGGTGAGGTGCTGCCGATAGAGGTTGGCATGCGCGCCAAAGAGTTCGAGGCCAATGTCAAAAAAGCAGTTGAGTCAACAACTGCTGCCGATAAAACATTGACCCTGAATCATGTAAACTTTGAAACTGGTTCGGCAACCTTGACAAACAACTCTAAATATGAGTTGGATAATTTGCTTGTTGCCCTAAAAGCATATCCTGAAATGGTAATAGAAGTAGCAGGTCATACAGACAATGTAGGTGATCCGGCTGCTAATCAAGCCCTTTCCGCTGCTCGTGCTGCTTCGGTGGCCAAATATCTGATAGACAATGGTATTTCATCAGGTCGCCTCCGCCCTCGTGGATATGGAGATACCAAGCCATTGGCTCCCAACGATTCAGATGAGAATCGTGCAAAAAATCGTCGTACCGAATTTACTATCCTGTAAATAATAAAATTAACCGCTAACTGACTATGGCACACGTAGCAACTGCCGTTGATACTTTGGAAGAAAAACTCATTAATGAAGTGGGTTTTAATGATCATTTCCATGAACACCATCATGGAGATAAGTATCAGTCTAACTTCCTAACACATTACATTTTCAGCACCGATCACAAGATGATTGGCCGACAGTTCCTGATTACAGGTATCTTTTGGGCCTTCATTGGTGCCGCTATGTCTATCGTTTTCCGCTTGCAACTGGGTTTTCCTGAGGCAGATATGGTCTGGCTTAAGCCCATTTTGGGCAAATGGATTCAAGTGAACGATGCGGGTATAGGCAAATTGGATCCTGAATTTTACTATGCGCTGGTAACCATGCACGGTACTATTCTCGTATTCTTTGTATTGACTGCGGGACTGAGTGGCACATTTGCCAATCTGCTTATTCCGCTACAAGTTGGTGCCCGTGATATGGCATCTCCGCTGCTTAACGCATTGTCTTACTGGTTCTTTTTCTTGGCTGGGGTGGTGATGTTCATTTCGCTGTTCCTTAGCACAGGGCCATTCTCTGGGGGGTGGACTGCTTATCCACCATTGAGCGCACTACCGCAAGCTTCTGATGGCTCAGCGGCTGGTATGACTATGTGGATTGTTTCTATGTCCCTTTTTGTAGTGTCTTCATTGCTTGGTGGTATAAATTACATCACTACTGTTCTTAACCTTCGCACGAAGGGTATGAATATGTGGCGTATGCCTATGACCATGTGGGCCATTTTCATTACGGCCATTTTGGGTGTGTTATCATTTCCGGTGTTGTTTTCCGGGTTGTTGCTCCTGATGTTTGACCGTAGTCTGGGTACTTCATTTTACCTTAGCGAGATCGTTGTTGGTGGTGAAGTATTGGATCGTATAGGTGGAAGTCCTATTTTGTACCAACACTTGTTCTGGTTCCTGGGGCACCCTGAAGTGTACATCATTATTTTACCGGCCATGGGTATAGTATCAGAAGTACTGTCAGTACATGCCCGCAAGCCAATCTTTGGCTATCGTGCAATGGTTTACTCTATCCTGGCAATTGCGTTTCTTTCGTTTATTGTTTGGGCTCACCACATGTTCATGTCGGGGGTTAACCCTTTCATTAGCAATTTCTTCGTGATCTTCACGCTGATTATTGCTGTACCGTCTGCGGTTAAGGTATTTAACTGGATTGGTACCATTTGGGGTTCTAATTTCCGATTCAATTCGGCCAGTTTATTTGCTGTTGGCTTTGTCTCCATGTTCATTTCAGGTGGTCTGACAGGTATTTTCCTTGGTAACTCTGCCATTGATATCCAATTGCACGATACCTATTTCGTAGTGGCCCACTTTCACATTGTAATGGGTATTGCGGCTTTCTTTGGTATGTTCGCAGGTATTTATCACTGGTTTCCTAAAATGTTTGGTCGCTTTATGAACGAAACATTGGGCAAGATTCACTTTTGGGGAACGTTGATTGGTGCTTACGCTATCTTCTGGCCTATGCACTACACGGGTATGGCTGGTGTTCCACGTCGTTATTATGATGCCGGAGCATCATTTGATGCCTTCCGCCACTTTGAGGATTTGAACAAGTTCATCACGGTTGCAGCAATTGTTGTGTTCTTCCTACAGGTGCTGTTTATTGTGAATTTCTTCTATTCCATCTTTAGTGGACGCCGTCTTACGGTCAAAAACCCTTGGGGAGCCAACACTTTGGAATGGACAACACCTATAGAGACTGGGCACGGCAACTGGCCAGGCAATATTCCTACCGTGCAGCGCTGGTCCTATGATTATGGTAAAGGTGGCGAGGAGTTTATTCCACAGTACGTTCCGTTACGGGAAGGTGAGCATGACCACGGACACTGATTTAAGCATTTTTGTGTTATAAAACGGGACATTGCTTTACACTAATTAAACAAATTTATGCAAACGGCGATACGAGAATCAGTATGGGAAGGTGTTAAAGCTTCTATTATAGATTTCGGGTTATTGGTGAAGTTCAAATTGACTTTGCTGGTCTTGTTTTCAACGGTAATGTCTTATGCTATAGTAGGTGTAGGAAATATCAGTGCTGCTGAGATCATATTGTTGAGCATAGGTGGTTTTTTGGTGACGGCTGCTGCCAATGCGTTGAATCAAGTTCTGGAGCGTGATTATGATAAGGTAATGGCCCGTACAGCGAACAGGCCTTTGGCCGCAGGTAGAATGACTGTTTCAACCGGAGTTCTTTGGGCTGGTATGATGTCAGTGGCAGGTATTACATTCCTTTCGTTCTTCAATGTGATGGCGGGACTGTTGGGGGCGCTCTCTTTGATTAGTTATGCGTTCATTTATACGCCCATGAAACGGGTGTCCCTGTTGTCCGTGTTTATTGGAGCAATACCGGGGGCGCTGCCGCTCATTATAGGTTGTCTGGTGAAGGAAAACAGCATTTCATCTACTGCCATAATGTTGTTTATGCTTCAATTTTTGTGGCAGTTTCCACATTTTTGGGCTGTTGCATGGCTGGCAGATGAAGATTATAAGAAAGCTGGATTTATGTATTTTTTACCCTCAAAGACAGGGAAGAAAGATGGGAATACAGGCTTATTTTCTATGTTGTTCTGTTTGTTCATGATAATTGGGGCTTTGGCTGCCTATTTTATTGGTTTAGTAGGGCTTGGAGCTATGGTAGCGTTGAATTTACTAAATATATACTGGGCTTGGCGCTGTTGGCTTTTATTCCGATTCAATACAAGAGAAGCAGCAAGGGCACAGATGTTCGTCTCTTTTGCACATCTGCCTTTTTCGCTCTTGATTTTGTTCTTGGATAGACTTTTTTAATCTGATTGTGCATAGTATTTTAATCTGCGCACATCATTTTTTATCACTTGGATTTAAAAATGGCTGAACTGGCTAAAGAATATCAACAAAGTAAAATACATCCGCACAAATTTGCCTTGTGGGTTGCCATCGGTAGTATCGTGATGATGTTTGGCTCTCTGACCAGTGCCTACGTTGTAAGACGTTCTGCGGGTAATTGGTTGGAGTTTAAATTGCCAGATATATTTTTTGTAAGTACCGGAGTGATCCTGTTGAGCAGTGTCACCTTGCACATGTCCTACAGGGCTTTTGTTAATGGAGCGGAAAAAAGGTATAAGTCTCTATTGCTGACTACGTTCATTTTAGGACTCACTTTCGTTGTTTTGCAATATTTGGGATGGCAGGATATGAGTGCTATTGGGGCTACGTTTACCGCAAACCCTTCAAGTTCATTCATTTATGTAATATCCGGGTTTCATGCAGCACATGTTTTGGGTGGCGTAGGAGCATTGATCGCGGCTTTAACCCATGCTTATATTTTACCCTTTAAGGCAACAGAGCGACGCAAATTGCGATTTAATATTACCTTGAATTATTGGCATTTTGTTGATTTGCTCTGGGTGTATCTTATATTGTTTTTTGTACTAATTTGATTATTAACTAACTGACGATATGGCAGACAATTCTGTGGCCCACGCGCATGATACCCATGCACATGAGGGCGAAAACAGCCAACTTTGGGAAGGCGGCAAAGAGCCGATGAAGGCCAGTTATGGCAAATTGATGATGTGGTACTTTCTGGTATCCGATGCATTCACTTTTGCCGGATTTTTGATTGCTTATGGCGCAATCCGATTCAGTATGCCGACATGGCCTGAACCTGATTTTGTGTTTGCATCCTTTCCATTCGTGAAAGCGCATTGGCCCTTGGTATTTGTAACGTTTATGACCTTTGTGCTGATCTTCAGCTCGGTAACGATGGTACGCGCAGTACAAGAAGGGCATCGTGAAAACCAAAAAGGTGTGGTTTTCTGGATGTTCCTGACCATTTTGGGTGGCGCTACATTCTTGGGGTGTCAAGCCTACGAATGGACCGTACTGATCAAGCATGAGAATGTGTCCGTAACACGCAACCCTTTTGGCCGCTACATTGCGGACGGGGTATTAGTGGATGTGAAAGGGAATCCTGTTTTGGATGCTAATGGCGCTCCAACAGAGGTGAAAAAAGACCAATCGTACCTGCTTCATGGCCATGAACATGATGGCAAAGTGGAGTTGGAAGAAAAATACGTCAAGTACACCTCTGGTACCCACGCTGGCCAGACCCACAAAGTGGAACAAGGCCCCAAAGCATTCGGTGCCCTGTTTTTCTTCATTACCGGCTTCCACGGTTTCCACGTATTCTCCGGAGTTGTTTTCCTCACCATTATTATGATCAATGCTATGAGCGGCCTTTACGCTGCTCGTCGTAATGGTTATGAAATGATAGAAAAAATTGGACTATACTGGCACTTTGTAGACCTGGTATGGGTATTTGTGTTCTTGGTATTCTATCTACTGTAATACCTGGTTTAGGTATTGCAGCTTGAATCCTTTGTAACTCCGATTCCCTCTTAATTCATCACATAACTCTCATCATTCATCATTATAAAATGGCTGGACATCAAACATACGAAGAACAAAAACAATTAGTGTTTTACGGCCTTAAACTATTGGGTTTCATTACAATTGTTGAAGTATTCTTTGCGCTCTTGGCCAAAGGCCATGTTGTGCATAGTATTAATTTTGGGAAAGATGGCGGTTTCGGTCAGGCAGTTTATATGCTCGCGATGATCGGGGCAAGCCTTTACAAAGCGTACTTTATCATCTTCAACTTCATGCACATGGCCTATGAAGTGCGCGGCCTGGTTTTAAGTGTACTACTTCCCACTACATTGTTGATTTGGGCTATTATTGCCTTTTTCCAGGAAGGCAGTTCCTGGGGCGCTCGCCGCGAGCTGATCAAACAAAAGAATGAAGAGCAGGTAAGCCCGGTTCCCGCATCCAAGCCTATGGGCTATGTGATTCCAGGCACCTACAAAAGCTAAGTAAAGGGGTTCCCGGATATAAAATACATCACCCACAGGCATTTTTGCAGCCTGTTCAAATGGGCGAGGCTGCAAGCTCCGCCCATTTTTTATTCCTAACAGTTTATGAGCAATACAACAAAAAATAAGCGCAAAATTATTCCAACCATACTCCTTTTAGCTCTGTTGGTGGGGTTGCCCGCTATTTCATGGATGTACATGAAAAAGGGTTTTAATTGGCGTAAAGAGGCCATTTCAGAGTTTGGAAATTACGGTAAAATACCTTCGGCCAACCTAATATGGCCCGATGGCACAAAAGAAGATCGCTTAGACCAAAAAGTGACAGTGGTTCACCTTTTTGGCAATAATCCTGACTTGACAGAAGCCAATAAAAACATCATCAACACCTGCGAAGAATTGTTCAAGCAATTTCATGAAACCCAAATGTTCCGCCTGGCAGTTATCAGCGACGGTGGCACATCCGAGTTCAAATCATATCTACAGACCCACCCATCCAACATTGATCACATGACCTGGGTGTGGGTAAATGGAGGCATGGAAAAATGGGGCGGGGTGGTTCAAAATGGCTATGAAATGTACAAAAAATCTACTGGTGACAGCAACGTCAAACACTACTTTGCCCTTGCGGATACTACCGGCATGATCCGGCGTTATTATGATGCCTTGGATCCGGCAGAAGTAAAGCGTATGGTACAACAAATTGCTATTTTGCTGCCCGTTGTGGATGAGAAGGTCAAGAAAGAGTAACATCTTCTTACTTGTACTAAAACTAAATAAGGCAAGTCAGGACAGCAGCAAAGGGTCAAGCATTTACCTTTGCACATCAAAATTTTCTTTTTCTTATGCAACCCAATCTCGCTTTGGCACAAAAGCTCAATCGTGTAGCTTACGTACTTTCTGTAGTCGTTTTATTGCTCGTTGGCCTGATGCGCCGTGTTAAAATTGACCTTGGCATTGATTTTAGTTTTTTGCCACCAGTACATGCCGTGCTCAATGGCCTGTGCGCTGTACTCTTGATAGCTGCTTTGTTTTTCATCAAAAACAAACAGGTCGAAAATCACCGCAAGGCAATTTATGGTGCCATGGCCTGCTCAGCCTTATTTTTGTTGTGCTACGTCTTGTACCATTTTACCACTCCTGAAGTAATTTATGGCGACACTAATGGAGATCATATTCTGGACGATGCAGAAAGAACACTTGCGGGTTCAAGCCGTTCTGTATATTTGATTGTTTTGTTGTCACATATCGCTTTGGCGGCTATTAGTTTGCCATTTATTCTGATTACCTTTATCCGAGGATTTACGCAACAGGTAGATAAGCATCGGAGCATGGCTCGTTGGGTGTATTGGCTTTGGCTTTACGTGGCCATCACAGGTCCAATCTGCTATTTGATGTTGAAGCCTTATTATTGAGCAACTATCCGTTGTTTCATACCACATAATTGCATTAGTGATGAAAAAAGTTGTAATCGTTGGCGCAGGCTTGGTCGGCTCTCTTTGGGCTGTTTTGATGGCTCGCCGGGGCTATCAGGTAGAAGTTTACGAACGTCGCCCGGACATGCGCAAGGCAGGATATAAAGGCGGGCGATCCATCAATTTAGCCATGAGTGAGCGAGGCTGGAAAGCCATTGAGCGCGCCGGGATACGAGAAAAAATAGAAAAAGTAGCTATTGCAATGCCCGGACGCATGATGCACGCTGTGTCAGGAGAGCTTACCTACCAGGCATACGGTAAAACAGGTGAGGCCATCTATTCTGTTTCCAGAGGTGGGCTTAACCTGGAATTGCTCAATATTGCTGCCGAATTTCCAAATGTTAAAATGTTCTTTGAACATCGCTGTGCCGATGTTGATTTGCAAAACCCCATGATCACTTTTGAGGATTTACAGACTGGGGCCTTAAAAACGATAGACGCACCGCTCATTTTTGCTGCCGATGGAGCATTCTCCGCCGTTCGCTATGCCCTGCAAAAAACGGATCGCTTCAACTATTCGCAAAAATATTTGGATCACGGCTACAAAGAACTGAACATCAAGCCCAACGCTGACGGAACACACCGCTTGGATCCCAATGCCCTGCACATTTGGCCAAGGGGCAATTTTATGTTGATCGCTCTGCCCAATGCTGATGGCACCTTTACCTGTACCTTATTCCTTCCTTTTGAAGGAGAAAACTCATTTGAACAAATTAAAACAAGTGCTGATGCCCGTGATTTTTTCCAGCGTTATTTTCCGGATACACTGGCTTTAATCCCGGATATCGAGCAGCAATTTACCCAAAACCCTACCTCTTCCCTGCTCACCGTACACTGCACCCCTTGGCAATGGCAGGAGCGCATCTTGCTCATAGGGGATGCCGCCCACGCCATAGTGCCATTTTATGGTCAGGGTATGAATGCCGGATTTGAAGATTGTACTGTTCTGGATACCTTATATGATACTTTAAAAGGGGATTGGAGCCAAATTATCCCGCAATTTGCTGCATCAAGGGTAAAAGATGCCAACGCAATTGCTGAACTGGCGCAACGAAACTTTATTGAAATGCGTGATTTGGTAGCCGACCCCAAATTTTTATTGCGCAAGAAAATTGCAGCACAATTGCACGAGAAGCATCCCGATTTTTTACCTGTTTATTCCATGGTCTCTTTCAGCAATACACCCTACCATATCGCATTGCAAGAAGATGATCGTCAAAATAATTTGTTCCGGGAAGTACTCGAAATAGAAGGAATTGAACAGGATTGGACAAAAGCAGAGGCTATTTTCGGGCTTTAAGTGTTTCCAGGGACATTTAGTGACCTCATCAGAGCACCTTATGCCTTAAATTCTCCCCCAAAACTTATCAAAAATGCTCACTTACGGCTCTAAAGTCAATGGCGAAATGGTGGAATTGCTTATTCACCATGCCTTGGATAATATGCAGCAATCTGGCATAAATGCCCCAAGGCCAACGCCCATCTGTATCTGGGGGCTGCACGGTATTGGAAAAACGGAACTGGTGCGAGACCTGGCTAAAGCTCGAGGCTGTGCCTTTGTGTATGTTGCCCCGGCACAATTTGAAGAAATGGGCGATCTGGTAGGTATGCCCAAAATAGTGGAAAATCTGGTTCAAGGCTCAGTTACCCATTTTGCCCCCCCCCCGAATGGGTGCCAACCACAGAAGGTCCGGGCATCTTGTTATTAGATGACATCAACCGCGCAGATGATCGCATTTTGCGAGGCCTTATGCAGCTGATGCAAAACTATGAATTGCTGTCTTGGTCATTACCACAACACTGGCTCATCATCATGACCGCAAACCCCGATGGCGGGGACTATTCCGTCACCACTATGGATGATGCCATGCTAACCAGAATGCTACACATTACTATGGAGTTTGATGTGCGGACATGGGCGCGTTGGGCCGACAGAGCGGGGATAGACCCGCGTGGCATACAGTTCGTGTTGAGCTATCCCGAATTGGTTAATAACCGTAGAACTACTCCACGTTCACTGGTGCAATTTTTTCAGGCTATTGAGCCTATTGATAATTTAAGCGATAATTTGCCACTAGTTAAAATGTTGGGCGATGCATGCTTGGACAATACAGCAACTAGTTCTTTTTTAAATTTTATTCACTTGCGATTGGATAGACTCCCGTCTGTGGAAGAAATTTTACAAACCAATGATTTTCAAAATATTGAGAAAAAACTGAGCCGAATCGTAAAAGAGGGAGACACGCAAAGGTTGGATGTGCTTTCAGTTTTGATCATGCGGATTGTGCATCACTTACAAGTGCGGGTTCAAGATATGGGGATGCTTGAACTGGATAACCTTCGCCAATTTATCCTCATGGATATGCTCCCTAATGACCTTCGCCTTAGCATGGCCCAGGAACTCACCCGCGAGGTCAAAAGGCCGGAACTGGCACGGCTTTATGCCGACCCCTTGATCGGACAACTATTGCTCAAAAAAATGTAATCATTTTTTGTTGCGCCCCTGAGTACCCGCTGGTGCGCCACCTCTTCCCCCTTGAGTGCCGCTTGGCGCTCCACCGGATCCACTATTTTGCCCTCCTTGGTTGGCTTCTTTCTCATTACTGTCCATAAACCGCCAGCCTATGCCTATACGAATACCGTTGAACTGACCAGGGTAGCGGGCTGTCTGATAGAATACGGTGCTTTTTTCCCATAAGCGTGTAGCATTTTCATATCGGATAAAAAAACGGAAGTTTTGCACCTTGAAAGCCGCGAATAGATCAAGCCAGGGATACGATTGAGCCCTGACAGAGTCCTGTAAATGAAACTGGGCAGTAAGGGGTTGAAAACCATCGGCCTGAAAGCTTTCATTCACGCGAAAATCCGCACCGGCCTGTAGCATCAGGCGCTTTTTAAAAACCCGTCCGGCATAATAAAAACTGTTTTTGCTAAACCAACCGGGAAGGCGCAAGTTGTTGCTGTTTACCTGTTGAAGGGCTAAGGTATTGTCCAAATGAATTACGCCCCATTTCAGATTGGCCCTTGCAATAAACTGTACCACATTCAAAGCATCCGTCAACTGCTTGGGCCGGCCCATTTGATCATAATATAAATAGTTAACAATCAGGTGATTTTGGCCGGAGAAAGAAATCCCGAGGCGCGGAATGGCCAAGGTGGCGGAAACAGAGGTTTCAAATGGTTTGTCAAAATTGTTCTTCCATACACTTCTGCGACTGACATACAGCTCGTGCTGCAACAAGGATGGCGTATAACGCTGTACCAGGGCTTTGGCGCTTAGCGATGCAAATCGGCTTAAGCCAAGCAACAGATTACCGTTGAGGTTAAATTCACCCGGGGCATGTAAGGCCAAGTTCCCCTTGGCATTCAGTTCAAAGCGCGAAGTAGGGGCAATAGATAAGCCTCCGGTAAGGAATAAATTGGACATCGTACTATCTCGGGCATCAAGGTTTGCTCTAAACCATGCATAGTTTACCCCGACATATAGCATATCAGATGGCTGACCCCTGCCTTTTACCTTGAAGGTACTAAGGGTAAAAGTGTTGTCAATTTTATCTAACCGATTATAATTGCGAAGCCCTCGCTTGTCCACTAAAAAATCACGGAAAAAAGCTGTGTCCTGTGAGAGTTGGGGTTGCGCGAACTTGAACTGTTCGCGTACCCACGAAAAGCTGTGGCTAGCCCTCAAGGCTCTCTTACCCGATTCCTTCCCTCCAACAAAGCGATAGTGCTGGGTAAGTTGCAAACTTTGATCGGCATGACGGCTTTCAGCTTTCAGGTCAGGCAAACGAATTGCGGCCGCAGCAGGTCCTGAAAAATCGTCGTTTTGAAATACGGTATCGGATGCAATGCCCCCATTTTCTCTTTGCCTAAAGATATTGTTGCAAAAGGTCAAAAAAACATCATAATTCCGTCCTTTTGGAACCCAAATACCCAATGCAAGGCTGTTGTGCTTGTCCCGTTGGTACCGGAAGCCCCCCCTGTTATTTATGGTGCGGTAGTCCATGGAAAAATTGACCCTATCAGCAAAGGTGCGCGAAAAACGGGCATTGAGCAGGCCATCCAATTGGTTGCGCCCCTGTGAAAAATAGACTTCGCTAAAAGATCGAACATTGCGGTAAAAACGTAATGCTTCAGGCCTCAAGCGATAGAGGTCATAGGCTTCGTAACCAAGGCGCAACCCTTTGCGCTGTACGGGCTCATAAAACAAGGAACGCGCAGAACTTCCAAGATTGCCCAAGGTTCCATAATCAATCATTTCCCTACGGCTCGGTTCATACATCCTAAAATTATGGTCCGGCAAAGTATCATGAGCAGGCTCAAACCGTTCGGGACTAAGCGAAAAAGTAAACAACAATGGTGTAGTATCCGGCGCTATTGTTCGGGTAGTGCGGCTGGCCGCTTCGGGGCGCTGGGCATACGCCGATGAAGCGTGGGCAAACAAAGCAAAAAGCAAACAAAATACCAAACGCTGCCATTTATGGGAACAAACCAAATTTGCTGTATGAGTCATCAAAATTCGCTTAGTCTATTTTTGAGGCCGGAAAGTTACGCTAAATTATAAAGGCGTTTTGGATGAGATACACCCAAAACGCCTTTGTAAATTATTCTGCTGTTTATTGATCCTGTTTTTTAATCCAATGATTGGTTGGCCAGGTTGGCACTGTTTACCATTTGCTGGTATTCTTGAGGCGTAAGGTTATCCATGCAAAAACTGATAGGGTTGACCGGATTGCCTTTGTAGTGAACCTCATAGTGAAGGTGTGGTGCGGTAGAAAGACCAGTATCGCCCACTTCGCCAATCTTTTGGCCTTTTTTCACCCGTTCACCCGGGCGTACACTCATACGGTTCATGTGACCATATAGTGTTTCATAACCATAGCCGTGGCTGATCTTGATACAGTTTCCATATCCCTGATGCCAGCCTGCTTCTACAACTACGCCATCGCCTGATGCCTGAATGGCCGTGCCGACGCGGGCTGGGAAATCAAGTCCGGCGTGAAACTTGCGCACTTTGTAAACGGGGTGAATGCGATAGCCAAAACCGGAAAGCGTACCTATGCTTTTTTGCAATTTGTCCTCTCTTACAGGCTTCACACTTGGCATGGAGGCCAACATATTTTGCTGACTGTTGGCGAGTTGTTGCAAAGTGTCCAAAGAACGGCTTTGCAATGCCAATTGACGGCTAAGGTTGTCCACGCGCTCCAAAGAAGCTGCTATGGTATTGGCTCCATACTGAAAGGCTGCAAGTTCAGGATGTGCCTCATGGCCACCAATACCGGCCTGCCATATATCCTTGTCAATTGGGTCCATACCAAATACGGCGCGGTGAACATTGGCATCGCGTTGTTGAATATTGGTCAATACTTTTGACATAATATCCAATTGGCTATTCAATTGGCCATATTTATAATCCATTTGCTCTATTTCGCGAAGCAATTCTTTCTCTCGTGGTGAAGGGAAAAAAGTATAAAGCAACGCCAACAAGGCAAAAGAAGTAACCAGTACGACGGAGAAAAATCCAAAGAACTGAAGAATTCTGGTTTTGAATGGGACTACGACTTTTTCGTAGGTGAGGGTGTGAATGTTGTAAACAAACTTTTCTTTCCTGCCCATGCTGTTTAGTTTTACCGTTAGAGTCAATAACACAAGCGATGTGAACAATGCTCATGCTCCGAATGAATAATATGTTTAATAAAACCGACTACGAACAACTATGGATTAAAGGCCACGCGTCAAGCGTGTAATTATTCGGATGTAAAGTTGTCCGCGGATGACCCCTGCGGTTGTGATCTTAGATAAAATCGGGTTTTGTGGTTAGGTGGGGAGCCACAAAAGTAGAAAACCATTGCTTCTCTCCAAAATTTTTTACCAAAAAATCAATGTTGCCTTCCATTTATAGTAAAAAATAAACCATTTTAGGGTTATTTAGTCCTTTATCCTAAGGATTTGACCCGCTTTTATATCATTACTTTTTAGGTTATTTAGTGTTTTTATCTTGGCTACAGGTGTGCCATATTTCCGTTGGAGCGCAAAAAGCGTTTCTCCTTTCTCTACCATGTGGTATCCGGCTGGCACCTGGCCCGATATTGGGGGCGTCACCGGCGACGGATTGGGCTTCGTGGGCTGCGTAGTATTAGAGGAAGGTTTTGGGGCATTGTCCGATGTTGAGGGCTTGTTGGGGATCACAACTGGTTGTGGCTTCGGGTCAGTAGTTTTTTTATCTGCTCCACCACCTTCTATTTCAAACAGTTCGTCATTGTCAGTGGTCATTTTTTCTTTATTGCCCGGTGTTGTAGTAGGAGGTTTGGGTGTTGGGGTACTTGGCCAATTGCTGTCTTGTTTTTTTTCAGGATCCTTGCTGGTATCACGCAGGCGGACCATATCTGATTTGCCGCGTTTGCCTTTAAGTTTTAAACGCTCACCAATTGCGGGTTCTTGGCCGGGCACCATATTGTTTCGACTGCGCAGCTTGTCTAAGCACATACCATACATTTGTGAAACATCAAACATAGTTTGGCCATCCTGGACAAAGTGTTCCGTGGCGCGACCGTGCCATTTGCTTTTTTTCTTCTGAATAAAAATGCGGGTATTTTCACGTAACCGTACACCGGGGGGGTAGCCACGATCATTGTAAGCTACTACTTTATCCGTTTTGATGCGGTAAAGGCGGGCAATATCATCCAGGGTTTCGCCATTTTGACTAAGTACTACCTTTACGTCGTTCACCCTGCCAATGCGCTGCAGGGGAGGAAGGTTGGAGCTGTTGCCTGGCTTGTTGGTGCCAGAAGGACTTGTTCCCGGGTCATTTGGGCGAACTGGGCCCGGATTTGGGCGGTTCAGGATAACAGAAGAATTGGAACGGTCAAAGTTAAACAGCTCGTGACGCTCTATTAAATTGATTAGTTTGTCCGCATAATCACTTGAAGTGGCATAACCGGCGGATTGCAAGCCACGTGCCCAGCCTTTGTAATCCGTGCGGTCAAGGTTAAACAAAAAGCCATAACGATTGGATTTTCGTGGATCGCGCAAGAACTCGCCATGATCATAAAAAGACTCGGATACATTATCGTAACGACGGAAACAAGATTCGATAAGATCGCCGTTTTTATCGCGGTCATCATCTTTTTTGTGGTATGTTTTGCCTTTCCATCCACTGCTGCACTTGATCCCAAAGTGGTTGTTGGCATGAATAGCCAATTCACTTTGACCTGAATTGCTTTCCAAAATTCCCTGGGCCAATATTATACTTGCGGGTATGCCACCACGATCCATCTCCATAATGGCCGCATTACGATAATTTTGAATATAGTCCAATTGGGCATTGCCGCTTTTGGCACTGTATTGCACGGGTACATCGGCACTAGTACTTGATTTTTTAAAAAGACTACAGCTGCTCATCAGGGTTAGCAGCACAAAAAGGGTAAAAATATTAGCGTTGCGCATAGATGTTTTATTTTAGGCTAAATTGCACCGCACAAACGTAATTTATTTTTGAAATATTGGGACAACTACCACCATGATTCTACACTTTTGATTTTTGAAGTGATTGTTTTTGCAAGATAACCGACATTTCTTTTAGGTTTTTAATAAAAAAATTAAAAGATAAAGAAGAATTTATTTTCACAAAACAATGATATTTTTTTCAAAAAAACTTTATTTAAAGTGTTGATTATTATTTGATTGTGTTTATAACAATTCTTATTTTAAAGAAGAATATTATTCACAAAGGCAAAAAAATGTCATTGCTCACCGTTTCCAAACACATCACCTTTGTATCATCAAAAGCACAAGCAAGGTCATTGCAAAAGAGCGGTGGTTATGTGTTTTGGATATGTTCATGGGATTTCAACTACTCGCGCTGCAAAAAAGGTGAAAAGTCGCTCTAAAAAGACGACTTTTCACCGCGCGATGTAACTAAGCAAAAAAAAAGGCCAGTCTTGTTGACTGACCTAACCCAAAAGGGATGCGCATGGGATTACAATGGAATCTCTTGAAGTGCAAATATAAGCTAGATTATAATATACAGCAGAAATAATTTTAGAGCGGCTACCGTCGGTGGCTCTCTTTTATCGTTACCAAAAATAATGCCAGTACCATATTTATGGGCTGGCATATTTTATTTTGGCCAATAATTGAACTGCTTATGTCGCTTTTCCGACCTTTACAGCTGCGTTTTTTAGCATTCCTAAGCACGATTTAAATGACCAAACCCATCTTAATATTGAAATTTGGCAGTGCAGCGTTAACCAAGGCTGACGGGACCCTAAACCGCCAAACGATGATTGAAATTGCCCGTCAAACAGCTCGCCTTTGCCCTAAGTGGCGCATAGCAATTGTCAGTAGCGGGGCAGTGGCTGCAGGCAGGGCAAGTGTTAGGGGATTCTCCGGACAAATTACGGAACGGAAGGCAGCAGCAGCGGTAGGCAATCCCTTACTTTTGCAACAATATGCTCAGTATTTTGGGGCATACGACATTGCGGTGGCCCAAAGTCTGTGCGAACGAAGACATTTTGCCGATAGGCGCCTGTTCCTTCAATTACAAGAAACCTTTGAATGCCTTTGGCAAAATGGAGTTGTCCCTATAGTTAATGAAAACGACGTGGTCAGTGATCGTGAACTGCGTTTTTCTGACAATGATGAATTGGCGACCTTGCTTGCCGTAGGTTTTGGGGCTGAAAGACTCATGCTGTGTACTTCCGCAGGGGGGCTTTTGGATGAATCAGGGAATGTGGTACCCAAAATCAAGGTAATTGATGAAAAAATCTTTTCCCTTGTAAGATCAGAAAAGTCAACTCTCGGTTTGGGTGGAATGGCATCAAAACTGACATTTACAAAATTGGCCGCCCGATTCGGTGTTCAAACCCACATTTTTGGGCTTACAGTACCCGAAGCCATAGATAAGGCACTTGGTGGTGAAATAGGTACTTTGTTTTTGCCGCAAAAAAGCGCTGAAACAGCTAAGAGGCGTTGGTTGGCCAGTGGAGGCCTTACAACGGGTCGTATTCAGGTGGATGAAGGTGCCGCTGATGCCCTTCGCCGCCGCAACAGTCTTTTGGCTGTAGGGATACAAAAAATCATCGGACAGTTTACGGCTGGCGAAATCGTAGAAATAACTGATTCACAGGGTATTGGCTTGGCGGTTGCCCGCATGCGTTTGGATGCCGCCACAGTGCAGGCAAATCTGAACAAACAAAATGTGGAAGTTGCCCATGCTGACGACATTGTGCTGATTGGATAATTTTGATTAGTGGCGCCAGCCAGCCCTAAAACATCATTCCGATAACCTCGGCGAACACGCCTGCAGCAGTTACTTCTGCTCCCGCACCAGGGCCTCGTACCACTAATGGCCGCTCCCGATAACGCTCTGTGGTGAAAACCACCATGTTGTCGCTTCCGGATAGAAAATAAAATGGATGCTGCTGGTCAAAGCTTCGCAGGCTTACACTGGCTTTCTCGCCCTCCAAGGTGGCCACAAAACGTAACACCTTGCCTTCAAGGGCTGCTTTTTGCCGTATGGCCTCAAAATGGGACCCATGTTTTTCCAATTCATCAAAAAAAGATGCTACCGTTGGCGCGTTAAGGCATGGAAGGGGCAGTATGTTTTGTACACTTATGTCAGCCATTTCCAAGGGTAGGCCAGTCTCCCGAGCGAGAATTAACAATTTACGCCGCACATCTGAGCCAGAAAGGTCATCTCGAGGGTCAGGCTCTGTAAGGCCCAATTTTTTGGCCTCGCGAACAATGGCCGCGAAATCAGTACCCGATTCTGCTTCAGGAGAAGGACTACAAAAAAGATTAAATATGTAGGACAGCGTTCCAGAAAGCACTCCTTCAATTTTGATAATCCGATCACCGGAGTGGATCAAATCATTAAGCGTGGTAATTATAGGCAGGCCTGCCCCAACATTTGTCTCATAGCGCCATACCACATTTCGTTTGGCAGCAGTTTGTTTGAGTATGAGGTAATTGGGATAAGGGGAAGATGCCGCCAATTTATTGGGGGTGCTGATCGAAATATTTTCATTCAAAATTTCTTCGTAAAAACTGGCGACACTGCCCGATGCCGTGTTATCAATAAATACGGCATTGGAAAGGTTGTCTTGTCGCATACGTGATACAAACTGTGACATATCAAAGGCATCACTGCCTTCCAGTTCGCTGCGCCAATTGTCAAGGTCAATTCCCTCTAAATCAAAGACCATTTTCCTGCTGTTGGCAAGCCCCACGATTTTTATTTCCAGTTCTCGTTTTTCCTTCAAAAAGGCCGTTTGTGCCTGTATCTGCTTGATCAGGGTACTCCCGATTAGCCCCACGCCTATCATGTACAAATGAAGTGTTTTAGTGTCCGACAGGAAAAAGGCCTCATGTATAGCGTTTAGTGCCTTGGTTTCATCATCAGCAGGTATAACAATGGTTACATTGAGCTCACTGGAACCTTGTGCAATGGCTACTACATTGACACCGTTTTTGCCCAGGGCATCAAAAATTCGGCCTGCTATGCCCGGCCGGTAACGCATATTCTCTCCCACTACGGCTACCACGGCCAGATTTTCCTCTATACGAAGAGGTTCAATGAGGTTTTCCCTGATTTCAAAAGAAAACTCTTTTTCTGCCGCCCTTTTCGCCGCTTTGGCTTGATTGGGTGATACGGCAAAAGTAATGCTGCTTTCACTGGAGCCTTGTGTGATAATAACCACATTTACACCTGCTTGCCCCAATGCATTGAATAAGCGGGCTGCTATGCCTGGCACACCAAACATACCACTCCCCTGAAGAGTGAGAAGGTTGATCTGATTGATGGAGGAAATGCCTGTAACAGCACTCCCCCAGCCTGCATGAGTATCAGAAAAAATGGGTGCCTGCGGGGTATTGGTAATAAAGGTACCTCCAAAATTAGGATTAAAAGTGTTTTTGATAACCAAGGGTATGTTCTTGGCCAAAGCGGGCAAAATGGTAGGCGGATAGATTACTTTTGCCCCGAAATGGCTCATTTCCATGGCCTCCCGGTAAGTCATTGTTGTTCGGGTAAAAGCTTTTTTGACCCTTCGAGGATCAGCTGTTAGCACACCATCCACGTCAGTCCAAATTTCTATGGCGTTGGCATCCAATGCCGCACCAAGGATGGCGGCTGTATAATCTGATCCCCCTCTTCCAAGGGTAGTTGTAAGTCCGTCCTGTGTGCTACCAATAAAACCTGTAACAATTTGTACGGCATCTTGATTTTTGCCGTAATGCTCCTGAATAAGGCGATTGGTTTCTTCAAAATCAACCTTGGCACTGCTGAAATGCGCATCTGTACGAATAATGGAGCGAGCATCCAAAAAAGAGGAAGGGATACCCGCCTGCGTCATGGCATGAGCAATAATGAGTGCGGAGTTGCGCTCACCAAAACTCATGACAAAGTCCAGGGACCGAGCTGATACCTCGTGAAGCAGGTAAATGCCTTGAAGTACATTGGCCAAAGATTCAAAGTGCTTGTTTATCTCTTGCTCAAGCATAGCGCGGTTTGCATTATCGAGCAACTGCTCAATAGCTTCTATGTGCCTTTGATGTACCTTGTCCAATAATTCGCGGTAGCCGTTGTCTCCTTTTGATGCTTTCACAGCCATTTCAATAAGGGTGTCCGTAACTTTTGAAAAGGCGGAAAATACAACGGTGAATCGTTCGCCACGTGCATGATAGGTCTTAAGTATGTCAATTAATGCACGTATAGTAGCTGGTGTGCCTACGGAAGTGCCACCGAATTTGAGAACTTTCATGTTATAACTTGAATCGGGGTGTGATAATAAAGGGCAAAAGTCGGGATTTTGCTGTAATACAACACAAAAAAGTGATGATACCCGTTTATTTACAAATCACCTAATTGTGGACGTATAATGAGGTCTTCCACTACGGCTGCATCTGACAGATCATAACAGCCCCAAATAGCATGAGCAATATCGGATGCTTGCATGAGACGTTCTTGCGGGAAATCAACACCTCGCCAAGAGTCGGACCAGGTTGCGCCAGGCATTATGGAGGTGACTTTTATACCTTTGGGTTTGAGTTCTTCGCGCAGCACCTTGGACAAGCCAAGCAAGGCAAATTTTGATATGCTGTAGGAGCCTCCGTTAGGATAGGCCATAAAGCTGGCTATACTGCACAGGTTGAAGATGTGGCCTTTTTTTTGGGGTAGCATTAAAGGAAGTAGGGCACGTGTCAGGTGATATGCACTGTAAAGATTGGTTTCCAACAAGGTTTCCAGTGTGCCCTCGCGTTCGTCAATGACATTTCCAGGCAAGTAAATACCGGCATTGTTAATCAAAACGTCCAACTTGGGGCATGTCTTTCCTACATGTGCTGCAAACTCCAGTACTTCTCCTTTTTTGCTCACATCTGCTTGAAAGGTATGTAACTGTGTTTTGGGGTATTCAAGAGCCCATTCTGAAGCCATTTGCTCAAGATCTGCTTCTGTGCGAGCACAAACCCACAGGTCGAAACCTTGTTGGCCAAATTTTTCAGCAATTGCGCGCCCCAATCCCTTGGTGGCACCTGTAATAACGGCGTTTGGCATATATTATATGTAAGTGGTTTAATGCGTTATTTCTTCGGCTTTGCCTCCTTTTATCTTGAGGATGCGACGTGTGCGGTGTGCCAGATCAAGATCATGCGTTACCAACACAAGAGTAGTGCCTGCTGTTTTGTTAAGGTCAAATATCAGATCCACAATACCAGTAGCATTGTCTGAGTCCAGATTCCCGGTAGGTTCATCAGCAAAAAGTATTTTGGGGCTGGTGCTAAAAGCCCGTGCAATACATACCCGTTGCTGTTCCCCACCGGAAAGCTGTGCCGGGTAGTGATCCAATCGAGCCCCAAGGCCAACTTTTTGGAGCCATTGACTGGCTATAGCTTCTGCATTATTATCTCCACGCAACTCAAGGGGCACCATTACGTTTTCCAGTGCTGTAAGTGTGGGAATAAGTTGGAAGTTCTGAAATACAAATCCTACGTAGCGGTTGCGCACATCCGCGCGCGCATCCTCTGACAAATCATCCAATGGAATATCATGCAAATATACGGAACCCGAGCTGGCTCTATCCAAACCTGCACAAAGACCGAGCAATGTGGTTTTACCCGAGCCACTAGGCCCTACAATGGAAAAGGTATCGCCCGCTTCCAGATCAAAACTTACTGAATCCAGTACTTTTAAAGCTTGCCCATTGGCGGATTTATACTCTTTGCTTAAATTGATGACTCGAAGCATATAATTAGAAATTGATAATATTTTGATAGGCTAAAACAAGGATAATTGCTCTCCATCCGGCAAAAGCCTGAAACTTCGCCTGTGATGCGGGGTAACGCCAAAGTCTCGGATTGCCTGTCGGTGTACTTCTGTGGGGTAGCCTTTGTTGTCAGCCCAATGATACTGTGGATATTCCAAATGAAGTTGCTTCATAGCTTCGTCCCTGTAGGTTTTGGCCAAAACAGAGGCAGCAGCAATTGAGGCATATTTGGAATCCCCTTTAACCACACAAAGGTGCGGAATGTTCTGGAAAGCAGTGAAACGATTGCCATCCACTAAAATGAATTCCGGACTGTGGCTCAGTTTTGCCAAGGCCCTGTGCATGGCCGCAATAGAAGATTTTAAAATATTTAAGCGATCTATTTCAGATGATGAGAGGGAAGCCACGGCCCATGCCACAGCTTCCCTCTCTATTTCAATTCGCAACATATTGCGCTGATACTCAGTTAGTTGTTTACTATCATTCAATAAAGGATGAAAATAATCAGGCGGAAGAATAACAGCCGCCGCAAATACAGCCCCAGCCAAACAACCTCTTCCGGCCTCATCACAGCCTGCTTCAACCCATAAATCCTGATGCCGGTTTTTTAACATGGCTGTAACTCGGTACTACCATTTTACAGGTCAAGTAAAAGGCTAATGGGATCCTCAATCAGGTTTTTCACTTTGACCAAAAATGTAACAGATGTAGAACCATCTATGATCCGGTGATCATAGCTGAGCGCGAGGTACATCATAGGGCGAATCACCACTTGCCCATTTACCGCAATAGGGCGCTCCTTAATGGCATGCATACCAAGTATAGCACTCTGTGGTTCATTAATGATGGGGGTACTCATCAAACTGCCAAACACACCTCCATTGGTAATGGTAAAAGTACCTCCACTCATCTCATCTAATGACAATTTGCCATCGCGGGCCTTTCCTGCCAGTTCTTTCAGTTTGAATTCGATATCACTGTATTTTAAGCTTTCCACGTTGCGTATAGGCGGCACCACAAGACCCGTAGGAGTGCTAATGGCAATACTGATATCGGCGTAATCATGGTAAATGATGTCATCTCCATCTATGAAGGCATTAACCTCAGGCATTTCCAATAATACCTTGGCGCAGGCCTTTGCAAAAACGGACATAAAACCAAGTTTTATTCCGTATTTCTTGACAAACGCCTCTTGATACTTTTCCCTTAACTCCATAAGCGCGCTCATGTCCACCTCATTAAAGGTAGTAAGCATAGCCGTATTGTTTTTTGCGCTCACCAGGCGTTTGGCAATGGTTCGGCGCATTCGGCTCATTTTTTCACGGCGTTCAGTCCTGCCGAACGCTGCTGTAGCAGCAGGAACTGCAACGGTGTTTGGTGCTGGAGCCGCAGTTTTTTCTGGCGCAACAGTAGCTGCTGGAGCAGATGTACTTGCTTTTTGTGCATCTTCTTTGGTAATGCGACCATCACGGCCTGTGCCGCTAACGGAGGACGCGGGTATGCCTGCTTCATTCAATATTTTACTGGCTGCGGGACTTGGAGTGCCAGTAGCATAAGAAGCCGATTGGTTAGCTGGTGCCGCTGTTTTTTCCGGACTTGGCACTACGGGAGCTGGTTGGGTAGCACTGCTGCTACTATTGGCTCCACTGCTGTCCGTGTCAATCTTGGCGAATATGGCCCCTACAGCCAGGTCTTCACCTTCTTTGGCTACCCAAATAAGCTTGCCCGCTGAGTCGGCAGAAAGCTCCTGGTTCGCTTTTTCCGTTTCTATTTCGCATAAAGGCTCATCCATTCCAATGGTAGCACCATCAGGTTTGAGCCATTTTGAAAAAGTTACACTGGATATTGATTCACCCAGGTTGGGTATTTTTAGTTCAACAACAGGCATTTTTTAGTAGTCTTTGTCAGAGTTTTTGATTGAAGCGCAAAAGTATCTGTTCCGCACAAAAAAGCAGCAGACTTTGCAAAAAATACCTGTAAAAACAAAAAAGTAATTAAAATGTTGAGCTAACTTAGTGGCGCATACGATCCAGTATGCCATTGATAATTTTGGCATCATCTGTATTCATGCTGCATTCATGGGGGGATTTTTGAGCCCAAGCTTGATCAACGCTGTTCAGTAGCTTGATTCCCTCATCAGTGATTTCGACGTAACGCTCGCGCCCATCTTCTCCAGATTGTCTGCGCAAAGCCAAGTTTTTTGCTTCAAGGCGATCAATAATTCGTGTCGTATTGGAATTGCGCTCCAGCATACGATAGGTGATGTCCTTGATCCGAATTGTTTTTGGGTGCTGCCCACGTAAAATACGCAACACGTTAAACTGTTCCGGCGTTAGGTTAAATGGTTTGAGAGCGCCTATGATTCGCTCATTTAACCAATTGGCTGTGAACAATATGTTCACATGAGCTTTGTGGATTTCGCTCTGAAATTTAGATGTTTGTAGTTCTTCTTCGATACCGCGCATTGATACTGTTACTTTTATTTTCTGTCAATGAATAAGGCTTAAAGCAAACGTTGATTTGTAAAGAAGTCACAAGTTTAAGTGAAAATTTTAAAGCAAAGGACGTATAATGTTTGTTATCAAACAAAAATCTTGTGTTTTTTTTTGTTTTTTCCTTAAAATGCAATCTATCCTTCTAACAGAAATAACAAACACTGAAGCCTGGATTGTAGCGCTGTAATTGCTTTTAAGGTAACGAGCATGGGTATCTTTAAACAAGGAATTCCTATTTCAGAATCAATTTTTCTCGTTCAGGGCCAGTAGAAATCATAGTAATGGGCACTCCAAGCTGTTGTTCTAACGATTGTATGTATGCTTTTGCTGCATGCGGGAGCTCGTCAAAACTACTAATACCATCGAGGCTGCAAGACCATCCCGGGAAACTTTTTAGAATAGGGGTCACCGAGGTTTCACAAAGATCAAAGGGCAAGTTTTCTTGGCTTTGTCCCTCGTATGAATAATGCGTGGCCGCTGAAATTTGATCAAATATGTTGAGCACATCTATTTTGGTCATACAAATCTCCGTTGTCCCAGTTAGCATTATGGTGTAGCGCAATTGTGGCAAATCAATCCAGCCACAACGACGCGCCCTTCCAGTAGTAGCGCCAAACTCCTGCCCTTCCTGACGTAGTAGCGCGCCAATTTCATTGTCCAATTCAGAAGGGAAAGGCCCGCCACCCACGCGGGTGCAATATGCTTTGGTGATGCCAATTACGCGTCCTATGCGCTGGGGGGCTACCCCCAAGCCGGTACAAACACCTGCTGTTATGGTGTTGGATGAGGTAACAAAGGGGTAAGTGCCGAAATCAACATCCAACATGGCTCCCTGAGCACCTTCTGCCAAAATTTTTTTCCCAGCCTTCAACGCCTCATGAATATAATATTCTCCATCCACCATAAGCAGCTGTCGCAAGGTATCAAGGCTCTCAAACCAAGATTTTTCCTCTTGATCAAGGTCAAAAGCTGTCTCAGGGTATATCTTTAAAAGATCTAAGTGTTTAGCCTTCAGAGCATTGTATTTTTGCTCAAAACTTGCATGCTGAATGTCTCCCACACGCATGCCATTGCGGCCGGTCTTATCCATATAGGTAGGACCAATCCCCTTTAGTGTTGAGCCTATTTTACTTTTTCCCTTGTGGGCTTCACTTGCTGCATCCAACCAACGGTGGGTAGGCAATATCAGGTGTGCTTTTCGGCTGATCAAAAGGCGGCTTATGAATTCAACGCCACTCTGTTCTAATGCACGCAATTCACGCTGAAAAGTGATGGGGTCCAACACTACGCCATTGCCAATCAGGTTGGTGATGCTTGGCCTGAAAATACCAGAGGGAACAGTGTGCAGGACGTATTTTTTTCCATCAAACTTAAGGGTGTGGCCTGCATTGGGGCCACCTTGAAAGCGAGCCACGATGTCGTAATCATTGGCCAAAAAATCCACAATTTTTCCTTTGCCTTCGTCGCCCCATTGGAGGCCGAGGATGACGTCAATTTGTTGCATATTTGGATAAGCTGCCTTCCGAATGCCGTGAATGTGAAATGTGTTTTAATAAAGCGGCTTCGCAGGACGCGCAAAAGTAGTTGTTTTCAAAAATATTTTTGGACTAAGGTAATCAAAGAAACGGGTATAAACTTATGACTTTAATTTGTGGCCTTCCTGCGTACAAATTGAATAGTTTGTTCGGGGTCAAAAGTTGTTGGGCGTGCTTCAGGATTTGTGCCGGTCTCATATCGCAGCCTAAATGTGCTGTCACTTGTCCAGTCAATGATGCAAAAGACTGATTTTCCAGAATATGGTCCACTTTTGCAATTGTTGAGGTCTAAAATTGTGGGTTTGGTATCGCACCTGAGCTGAAAATTACACAAATCTGTGTCAGATTTGCTGCCAAAGCGAGTAATAAGCAGGGCCTCCCCATCTGGAGAAAAAACCCATTCCTGTCCCTCACCATTGCTCCATGAGCCAGCCAGCTGGCCACAATCAGGGCTGCCAGCACAGCAGCAGAATCCAAAACCAAGTCCAAGATTTAATATAAATAAGAGTCGGTACATCAGTATTATAATGATAAGTAAGGGATGATAATTTTAAAAAAACGTATTTTTTGTTCACAAAACCAAGGTAAAGACAGTATTGTTTTGAAAAAGTGACCTTTTAAAAGGTTGGGTACAGACAAAACAATGACAAATATTTTACAATCAATTTTTTTTAAAATAAAATTTTGCAAAAAAATTTGCAGTATTCAAAAAACAATCGTTATTTTGAACCAATAAAAAGGAGGTACACCATGAAAAAATATAAATTTTTAGCATTTTTTGTTTTTCTTTCCTTGCTTTCAAGCGGAATAGCTGCACAATCACCGGCCAAAATATTTAGTAAATCATTTAATACAGAAGGCAAAGAAACTTTGGTATTTGATTTGCCCGGCGCTGTTGACCTCAAAATATGGAACAATCCAACCATAAAGATTGAGATGAGCGTTTCGCTGCCCTCTGCCAATCCAGCCATGCTCAATGAGCTGGCAAATATAGGCCGGTATAACATGGTCGCTCGTACAGAAGGCGACAAATGGTTCGTCAATATCCCTTCTATGCAAAAACAGATAAAACTGAAGGGCGAAGTACTGAAAGAAGTACTCTCTTTTGTGGTATTCGTCCCCAAAGATTTGAAGGTTGAAATGCTTAACAATCAATTGGCAGAAGTAAAAAAATAACAAATTTATTTTTGTAAAGCATCCGTTACTACACTTTGTGCGTCATGGGTACGTTTTTGAAAAAACGGTATTCTTATGAAACGCATGCCATTTTTTATGGTTTCTTATGCTTTGATTCTTTTCGGAGCTACCCTATTATCTAATTGCGATCAAGGGAAAGCCACCGAAGTGGTGGAAAACTCCAATCCCGATGGCAGTCGTGAACGCTTCGAACGACGAAAGTCCGATTTTGCCAAACAAGGCCTTTATCAAAGGTACAGAGCTGATGGTTCTTTGGCTGAAGAGGCCCATTACATTGCAGACACACTTGAGGGAGAACGCAAATATTATTATGCCAATGGAACGGTAGAAAGCACAGAATTTTATAAGAAAGGGATCATTGATGGCAAGTTTCAAAAATTTTATGAAACTGGCAGCCTCCAAATAGAACAGACCTATGTCAATGGCGCTTTAAACGGCGCAAGCATTGCCTTTTACCCCGATGGAGTGGTAAAAGAAAGGGTCATGCTTAAAAATAATGAAGAAGATGGACCATTTACGGAATATTACCCAAATGGGAAGATCAAAGCCGAAGGGTTTTACAAACCTACAGAAGATGGCTCTGTGGAACATGGGGAGTTAAAGGAATATGATGAAAATGGGGAACTTGTGCGCATAGCGGATTGTGTCAATGGGGCATGTAGCACAAAATGGAAAAAATAATGCCATCAAATGTCCTTTAACAAGGATTGAACAACCTTAGTCCTTATTGTAGTCAAATAAAGTGGTTAGGGGCCTACTCAGATCGGTAAATCTTTGAAACTCAATCATGGAAATTTCCCCAATCACTTAAATCCCAGTATAATTATGTTAAGAATGCTACTGTGCACTGTGTTATTGCTTTCCTGGTTAATTCCTGTTTCAGTAAATGCTCAGGTTACCGGAGGCCGTCACGTGTTTCAATTCATGACACTTTCTCCATCGGCTCGAATATCAGGCTTAGGAGGTATGCAAATAGCCGTTAAGGACAATGATCTTGCTTTCGCAGCAGCCAATCCTGCCGCACTTAATGAGTCAATGAGCGGAGGAATTACCTTTCAGCACAATTTCTTTCTATCTGATGTGCAACACGGTTATACTGCGTATGCGCAGCACCTTCCAAAATTAGGATTTACGGTTCATGGCGCTGTTCAGTATGTAAATTACGGCGAAATTAAACGCACGGATCAGTTCGGCACTTTACTTGGGGGCGAAGTAGCAGCCTCAGAGACAGCCCTTACCCTGGGTGGATCCAAGGTGTTGACGGATAAAGTGAGTTTGGGGCTCAACGTGCGCATGGGATTTTCGGCCCTGGATGCCAACAGATCAAGCGCCCTGGCTGCTGATGCGGGGCTGCTGTTTGCAGATACAAGCCGCAGGATTACCATCGGCCTTGTGCTTCGCAATGTGGGGGTACAAATGCAAACATATTTCAACAAACGAGAAGAGCTGCCCTTTGACCTTCAATTAGGGATTAGCAAACGACTGACCCATTTGCCCTTCCGCTTCTCCATCATCGCACATCACTTGCACGATTGGGATATACGCTATGATGACCCCAATTTACAGGATGATGATGTGCTGCTTTTTGGCGATGAAGAACCCAAAGAGAACAAAGGCAATGCCATAGTGGATAACTTTTTCAGGCATTTGGTTTTTAATGGAGAATTTCTGTTAGGCCGGAATGAGGGTTTTCGCATTCGTTTCGGTTACAATCACCTCCGTAAAAAAGAGCTTTCCGTCCGTAATTATCGCAGCATGGCAGGTTTTACCGCAGGCCTTGGCGTCAAAATAAACCGCTTCAGATTAGATGTAGGTATAGCGCCTTATCATTTGGCAGGAGGTATTTTTCACGTAGGCTTAGGTACCAATTTGCGTGAGTTTTTCTGATCAGCCCTTCCCCTTATTGCCTCGTTTCAGCACCAATACGAATAAAGCCAGTACATATTCCGGTATCCAACGCCATCCCGGATACCTTTCCTTGACCCGTGCGTAGAGCGGGAAAGAAAGTTTTTGCAGATCAGGAAAATTAGCAATAATTCTTTCAGTTTCATATTTGTCTTTGGCTTCAGTGCTGGAGACCCATTTGCGCAGGGCCCAGTGAATAATTGGCTGAACCAAAAAGAACCAAGCCAACAAAGCAGCCGTAGTGCGCCAAAGTACATAAAGTGCCTTTTGTGCTCCAGATACCTTTCCTCCAGACACCCAAAAAGTCAGACATATGAACAACAAAATAATAGTGTATGACAGCCACTTCCGGCCCCTTTTTTTATCTGCATCGCTTGCGGGTACACTCCAGGATTCTTTGTCTAAATCGTTGTATTCCAATGTTTTTTGAGCAATGCGCTGTGGGAGCTCGGGAATAATAGAGCCAAGAAAAATGCCCCACAGGGTGTATCCGATCAGGTAGGAAATAACAATAAGTTTTGACCAGGACACCGTGCTCTTTACCCCAAAGTTTTCAAGCACGTCAGGGATAAAGATGTCAATGGCCTCAAAAAGGCTTTTCCCAAAAAAGAGCCAAAGCATAAGGAGTTTTTGCATAGCGGATTCAAGTAAGGCCAATCCGCCAAACAGCAATGCCATAAATATTAATGGGCGGCCATAACAAAGCAATATAGCACCACTAATGCCCTGAAAAGCTACCGCTAAATATGCCGTTGGAGGCGAGTGCGGGCTGACTGCGGCTTTAATCAACACTACCAATAAAGTTGCGCGCAATACAGCAGAAGCTTTTTGTCCGCTATAATGCGCCAAAAGGCCGATACATAAAACAGCAAATCCGCCAACAAAAACTGCAGTAAAGGGCAATTTCAAAGCATGCATAACCCCCCCTAGAGCACATTCGCTAAATGCCCAGAGTGTTGTAAGTTGTGTGATAGCATCCGAATTGTCCTGCTGCTGTGTAATCTGTGGCATCGTTTTAGTGCAATGAGATGACATTTATAAAAAACCTTGATCCGCAAAACTGTAATACCCTCTTATTGATACAATCAAATGATCCAACAAAGGGCATTCCAACACCTGCCCCGCCGACTTTAATTTTTGCGTCACTTCCCTATCCTGTTGACTTGGGGTTAGGCTGCCCGAGGGGTGATTGTGAACAGCTATAATAGAGGTGGCGTTGGCATCCAGGGCTATTTTGTACACTTGCTTGATGTCCACTACGGTGCCTGCGCTGCCCCCTTTGCTGACAGCGTGGCAGTGGATGACCTCGTTGGCGCGATTGAGCAAGATGAGCCAAAACTCTTCATGATGGAGGTCGTTTAGCATAGATGCAATTAGGTTAAAAGCATCTTGGCTACTGGTGATCTTGGGCTTTTCCCGAAGGTCGGTACGTTGCCTTCTACGTCCTAATTCTAAAGCGGCTGCAATAGTTATAGCTTTTGCTTCACCAATGCCTTTGAATGCTTGCAAGTCTTTGAGGCTCATTCTGCCAAGGTCGTGTAAGTTATTGGCTACGGAGGCTAAGATTTCTTGTGCCAATGCCACGGCGCTTTGCCCAACAGTACCTGATCCGATCAAAATGGCTAATAATTCAGCATCAGTGAGCGTTTGCCTTCCTTTTAGCATCAATTTTTCCCTTGGCCTATCTTCTTCGGCCCAAGCAGTTATTGCGCGCATGATTATTGATATTCAAGTGTATTAAGGCGCAAATGTGCTAATTTCAAATGGGATCTGAATTGCTTTTTTGATTGTTTTGTAGCACAAAGGCTATACGTCAAATGATACAACTACTTTTTTGGAAACAGGGTGTGCCTGGCATGTAAGTACATAACCTGCCGCCACTTCATCAGGTTCAAGACCATAATTGATCTCCATGTTCACGGAGCCTTCCAATACTTTAGCTTTACAGGTGCTGCATACGCCCCCTTTGCAAGAGAAAGGCAGATCAGCCCCGGCCCTCATGGCGGCATCCAGCAGCGTGCTGCCCTTGGATGGAAGCAGGAAGTCAAATTGGGTTCCATCCTGTATAACGGTTATTTCTGCTTCAAAAGAGGGAGTTTCTTCCTGTGGGGCTTTGGTCTTTTTAATACTGCCCGCTGTGGTGAAAAGTTCGAAGTGTATGTTTTTGGGTGGAGTGCCCAACGTTGTCAGCGTATCTTTTATGGAAAAGATCATTTCTTCTGGCCCACAAAGGAAAACCGCATCTATTTCAGTGGGATTAAACAAAAACCGCGCAAAAGACTGGCATTTTGAGCCGTCCAAACGGCCATGAAAAAGGTCGCTGCCCAATGATTCCCGACTCAGCACGTGGTGAACGGCAAAACGTTCCGGGTAAATATTTTTAAGGGACTCCAATTCTTCCCTAAAAATAATATGATCAAAACCCCGATTGCCATAAAAGAGTGTAAAACGACTCAGGGGTTCTTGGACAAGGACCGTTTTCAAAATAGAAATAATCGGAGTGATGCCACTACCTGAGGCAAAAGCGGCATACCATGACTTTTTGTCCGGATTAAGAGGTGTAAAAAAACGACCTTGGGGAGGCATGGCCTCAAGGGTGTCGCCTACTTTCAGGGAGGTGTTGGCCCAAGTACTAAAGATGCCGCCATCCACTTTTTTAATGGCTACGCGCAGTTCGCCTTCGTGAGGGGCCGAACAAATGGAATATGAGCGACGAAGGTCTTCTCCATTGATAGTGGCGCGCAGGGTTAGGTATTGGCCCTGCGTAAAGGCAAATGCGTCCACATATTCGGCGGGAACGTTAAATGCCACAGATATGGTGTCAACCGTTTCACGACGCACCTCGCGCACAGTGAGTGTATAAAAGTGGGTGTTGGACATAGCCTTTGAAGACAAATGAAGTGAAAACGAAAAAAGTGTACCCCGATGAGCTTCGGGATACACTTTTAATGGTTTTCTAAAGGTGTGAGCATTTAGGCGATTATGCCAATGCGTTCACGTGCCTTGTCAAACCGCTTTTAAGGTTGGAGGCCTTGTTGCGATGAATATTGCCACGCTTAGCCAATTTGTCAATCATGCTGACAACTTTAGGCAGAAATGTTTCTGCTTCGGCCTTATCTTTCAACTCGCGCAAATTGCTGATAGCTGTACGAGTTGACTTTTTGTAATAACGATTCTGCAGGCGACGCTTTTCTGTCTGGCGGATGCGCTTCAGGGCTGACTTGTGATGTGCCATATTTTGCTATGGTGTGTTCTTGTTATAAACTAATTGAGCGGAACTCGAAAATTAAATTTTCTAATTTAAGATTGCGAGTTCATCAGGGCTTTTCTTTTGGGCGGGCAAAGGTAAAACGACAATTTGAATTTTAAATCAAACTGATAAAAAAAATGTGCAAAAACTTTAAAAATGGCTTTGCCGAACCGTTTAAGGGTTGTACTTTTGCAGCCGTTTTTAAAAAAAATCATTAATTTTTTTACAACTGACTGATAATGAGACATTACGAAGTCACCTTCATCGTAGATCCAGTGCTGTCGAGCGATGAAGTAAAGTCGACAGCAGACCACATCTTGGCTGACCTTAAGCATTTTGGTGCTGATGTTGAGTATGTGGATGAAATGGGTATCCGCCAATTGGCGTACCCGATTAACAGGCGCTCGTCGGGCGTTTATTTTTGTACACAGTTTTCGTGCGAAGGCGCAGACTGGCTCACTAAGTTTGAATTGAACCTTAAGCGCAATGAAAAGATCATGCGTTTTTTGACGGTGAAATTAGACAAATACGGTGTGAAGTACAATGATGACAAACGCAACGGACGTATTGGAAAACGCACAAAGGCCACTGATAAAGCAGCAGCTGTTGCTGCTGAAGTTGAAGATTCAGTAGTTGAAGGCCCCGCAGTAGTTGACCTTGACGCTTAAATAACCTTTCATCCATTAAAAAAAACTTAGCATATCATGGCTGCAACAAGAGAAGATGTAAAGTTTCTCAGCAACCCTAAGATCGGGCTGAAAAACAAAAAATACTGCCGTTTCCGCAAATTCGGTATCAAACATATTGACTATAAAGATGCGGATTTTCTCCTTCAATTCATCAATGAGCAAGGTAAACTGCTGCCGCGCCGTATCACAGGCAATAGCCTGAAGTACCAACGTCGTGTGGCTACCGCAGTTAAACGCGCCCGTCACCTCGCCATGTTGCCATATTTGGCGGACTTGATGAAATAAGTAAGTTGGTTGCCTTTTGATTGTCCAAAAAGACAGGCAAATCAACCAAATCCCCTTTTTTATATTTTAAAATACATTCAAACATGGATATCATTCTGCTCGATCATATTGAAAAGGTAGGCACTAAACACGAAGTTGTGAAAGTGAAAGATGGCTATGGCCGTAACTACCTGATACCCAAAGGTTTGGCATTGGTTGCAAATAAAACCAACCTGGCTAAACTAGAAGGCATGAAAAAACAAAATGCCAAAAAAGAAGCTGTGCTGATCAATAACTTCAAAGCATTAGCCGAAAAAATTAACGCTTCCAATATCAAAATTGCAGCTAAAGCTGGCGAAAGCGGTCGCCTTTTTGGTTCCGTAACAGCGCAACACCTCTCCACAGCACTTTCGGCTATTGGCGTTGATGCAGATAAACGCATCATTGAAATGCCAGAAGAGGTAAAGGAGTTGGGGCACTACGAAGCAACGGTTAAGTTTCACCCTGAAGTACACGCTACTGCAAAATTTGAAGTAGTAGCGGAAGGCGAATAGTAAATTTTAGACCTCTGAATAAAAAATAATGAGTCATTCCAAATCAGGGATGGCTCATTTTTCGTTTATAGGCTTATGTTGCGCCATTACTATTTTGTGCTTTGTCTTTACCTGTCGCTAAGCGTACAAGCCCAGGATGATTCACTACAATTTTCGATGGTTTTGCCTAAACAGGCAAGGTACATGACGAGTGATAACTTAGGGAACATGTACATCATTACCTTAGAGAATGGAATAGAAAAATATTCTTCTTCCGGGCATTTAATGACGCGCTATAGCGGAAACCGAAATGGCCAGGCTCTTTGGTTAGATGTGTCCAACCCAATGAAAGTGTTGGTTTGGTATCCTGATTTCCGGGAGATTTTATTCTTAGACCGAAGTTTGACGCCATTGGGTACACTTAACCTGATTAAGGCTGGTTTCCCGGAGGTGCGTTGTATGGCCGCAGCTCAAGATGGCAATATTTGGATATATGATGAGATGAACTTCCGCGTAATCAAAATTACACCAGAAGGAGAAAAACGCTTTGAAAGCTTGCCCTTAAACCAAATGGACTACACCCCACAAACCCCTTTTCGTATGATAGAGGAGGGAAATGCGCTTTTTATGGCCGATGGCTCAGCGGGAATTGGTATTTTTGATGCCTTTGCCCAATTTGACCAGAGTTTCAAACCAGAGATGCCTTTCAGTGATTTTTTTGTGCAAGGCGGGGTATTTTACTTGTTGACGGACTCAAGCATTGTAATCCATCAAGGTAGATTATCTGTTCCAAGATTGGTCAAATTTGCCCATAAAGCAATAAATAAAACAAGTAAATGGTTGGGAATCAGGAAGTTATTCTTAATGAATTCAGAAGGCATAGAGGTGTGGTCATTTTGATCTTCGAGATTGGAACAGAAAATGATTTTTGCTGATTGTATAAAATAAAAGACAAGCAAACAAATGTTTAGGGTATAATATGTACTTTTGCTACTCTAATTTTTCACCCTTATAACGCTCTCCACGCCCAATGGCATTTGAAGTAGAAGGAAAACTGCATCGCTTGTTTCCGACTGAACAGAAGTCGGCCAGTTTTCAAACCCGTGAATTTGTATTGGAGGTGCCTGATGGCAATTATCCACAATTAATCAAATTTCAATCCGTTCAGGAGCGTTGTGCTATGTTAGACGACTATCGTGAAGGCGAAAACATCAAAGTATCTTTTGATCTGCGTGGCCGTGAATGGAATGGTAAGTATCTGACTAATCTGAACGCATGGCGTATTGAAAGAGCTGGTGAAGGAGGAAACGGGGCCACAGCGACAAGTAAATCTTCTGCTAAGGCACCGGCAACCGAAAATAATTTCCCGGCAGACCCATTTCCAAACTATTCAGAGGCACCGCCACATACCGATGACTTGCCCTTTTAGTTTGGGAGCATCTTGGTACAGGATAAACCACAGTTAGTACTTTACAATCAGTTGCTGATATAATTCGTTTTTGTCTCCGCGCGTTTCTAAACTTACTATGGGTTTTGTGCCTTCCCAACGGATTTTTAAAAGGCCAAAATTCTTTTTTACCATCATATCACCTACCCGGAATTTGTTGGCTTCTTTTTCAGTGGTGCGCGTGTGCGTAAGCCCGCTTGATGTAAAGTCATAAAGAGGGTAAGGCAGTCCCTGAAGGTCCATTTTGCTTACTTCGCTCATGTGCCGATCTCCGGACAGAATCATCAGGTTATTCGGTTTGGTGTTGACGATCAGGCTCAGCAACCGCTTGCGTGCATTAGGGAAATTACCCCATTTTTCATGCCCATGTTCATCAGAAATTACTTGTACGCTGGTACAAAGCAGGTGGAGATTGGCAGTACTGTTTTTCAATTCTTTTTCCAACCATTTCCATTGGGCTTCGCCCAGCATATCGCCTTCCATATTAGGGAAATACCTGCGCTTGGGATCAGGATCCTCGGTCAGGCTGTCGCGAAAATAACGGGAATCCAAAATGATGACCTTAATGGATTGAGGGGCTTTGCCAAAAGTGTAAGATTGATATGCGCCTTCTCTTTTGCGTATGGGGCTATTGGTGGGTATATCCAGAAAATCCATCAGGCATTTTTTAGCGCCTTTTTTGGCGGGGTAGTAACGACAACCGTCATTGATGCCGTAATCATGATCATCATAAACCCCAACGATTTGGGATATGGCACGCAATTTTTTGTACTCAGGATTGGTTTTCAGTAATTTATAGTGGGCGGCAAGTGCCTTAAGGTCACTGGTATCAGCATAAATAATATCACCCAGCCAAATCCATAGTTGAGGCTTGTTGGTGACCACTGCACTCCAATGATGCTGTGGCATCTGTACTTTATTACAGGAACCAAAAGCAATGGTAGTAACCGCCTGAGACGTATCAATCGGCTTGGGTTTAAAAGATTCAAAATCAAGAGTTTCTGCGGATTCCTCTGTGCTTTCAACTTGTCGGGGAGTCGTGGATTTAGGTTTGGCTTCTTGTGCAAGAAGGGGTAACACCAGAATAATAATATTGAGCGCGGACACAAATATTTTTTTCATGCAGGAGCAAAAAACAATCAATTAATAACAAAAAAGCAAGAACGTCTTTCAAGTCAGTTTTATTTGAACTCGAATGGTAAGGGTTGGTCACATAAAACTAGCCCCAAAGCACAAGCAATGGTTTTCCATTGACTAATCTTTAACCACTTTTCGAGCAACTTGGACTGTTTTCTGGCGTTTTAAGGGCAAAACAAGCGTAACCTTAAAGTAATATGAAAAAAATATTTTTGTTGTTTTTGGCCATTGCTGCTATGAATACCCAAATATTAGCACAATCACCTGCTCCTGCAGAAAAGAATGACCAGCAAGCCAAGAAGGCTTTGGATAAAGTCAGGAAAAAGTACGAAGGGTACAAGACCATGGAAGCCACATTTTCCCTTTCCATCGAGTTGCCGGGACAACAAAAAGAGGTGCAAAAAGGAGTCATTGGACAGGAAGGGGATAAATTTAAGTTGGATATGGACCAACAAATGATTGTGAATGATACCAAAACCACTTGGGTCTATTTAAAAAAGAATAATGAGGTGCAAATTAACAATAGCGCGAAAGGTGGAGAGGGCAATGACTTCCTTACACCAAAGGAACTGCTCAGCAGATACCAGAAAGGTGACTTTATTTATGCCATTGTGGATAAAACAAGCGCTGGAGGGAAAGTGCTCACCCAAATAGAATTTAAGCCCAAGGATAAAAAATCGGATTATTCTAAACTTCGGGTAAGCCTTGATGAAAAGCAGGGGACTATAGAGGAGGTAAAAGCATTTGCCAAGGATGGATCACGTTATGCCTTCACAATCAATAAGTTAACACCGAATAAAAAGTTTGCTGCCACATATTTCACTTTTGATACAAAGAAATATCCGGGAATTCGTGTGGAAGATTTAAGGATGTGAGTGTTCTTTGTGTATGGATATTCCTTTTTTCCGCCAGCATTTATTACAATGGACAGCCCAATACCCACGCCCCTTGCCTTGGAAAGGCGAACGGGATGCATATAAGATATGGTTGTCAGAAATTATTTTACAGCAAACCCGAGTAGAGCAAGGGCTACCCTATTATGAGCGGTTTGTGTCGGCTTATCCTACCATTCGGCATTTAGCCGATGCTTCTGAGACTGAACTGATGAAACTTTGGGAAGGATTGGGTTACTATTCCCGTGCGCGCAACCTTCATGCCAGTGCCAAACATGTTGCCTACACCTTAGGGGGGCAATTCCCTGCAACTTATGATACCATCCGAGCATTAAAAGGGGTTGGCGATTATACGGCTGCGGCTATTGCCTCTTTTGCTTACGATCTCCCTTATGCAGTGCTTGATGGCAATGTATATCGTATATTGGCTCGTTACTTCGGTATAGAAGATCCTATTGACCAGCCTTCTGCCAGGAAGGAGTTTGCTGGACTGGCTCAACAACTTTTGGACGATACAAACCCGGCAGCTTGGAATCAGGCCATGATGGATTTTGGGGCTACATGGTGTACCGCTAGGCAACCCCAGTGTGCCAAATGCCCTATGCAAGCGCATTGTGTTGCCCTAAAGCAAGGATTGGTGGCTATGTTGCCTAAAAAATCCAAGAAAATACTACGGAAAACCCGTATTTTTCTATATGCTGTTATTCATTTTGGAGAAGCAACCTTTATCCAAAAGCGTACAGCGAAAGATATATGGAGAAACCTTTATGAATTCCCGATGCTTGAACTGGACCACTTGCCAGAGAGTAGCGACGAGGCCATGTTTTATCTACAAAAAAACATGTTAGCCAGCATGCCTTGGGTTGAAAAGGGCCTTCTTTCCCATCCTTCTCGACAGCTGCTTACACATCAGGAAATCATAAGTTTGTTCCAGGAAGTTTATGTCAGCTATGAAAAGCAAGAAATTTTTTTAAAAAAATGCTCTTCTGACTGGATTTTAGTTAAACAGAAAGAAATTAAAAATACATTTGCCTTTCCTAAAACGATAGATGCCTATCTGCGTGGCAGGAACCAAACTTTCACACTTTTTTCTTAACATTCAAATTAATCAAACCATGATTAACAAAGTAACCCTTATCGGCAACCTGGGCGGAGACCCGGAAATTCGCACACTTGACAGCGGCACTCCTGTTGGACGTTTCTCTTTGGCTACTAATGAAAACTACAAAGACAAGGATGGCAACTGGCAAAGCCAAACAGAGTGGCACAATGTGGTGGTATGGCGAGACTTGGCTGACCGTGCCAAAAACAACCTCAAAAAAGGAATGATGGTGTATGTAGAAGGTAAAATTTCTTACCGGAAATATACAGACAAAGACAATCAGGAGCGTACAGCAACAGATATTGTGGCTAATGTCGTTCGTATTTTGGAAAAACGCGATGGTGCTAACGCACAGGATAGTCGTTTCCCAAGCTCCGAGACATCGTTTACTGGCGGAAATAATGCCGCAGTATCAAACAATGACAACCCGCCACCAGCGCCACCGCCACCTGCAGAAGGTGACGACTTGCCGTTTTAAACTGAAACTATAGGCACCCGACATTTTTGTCATCAGCCATTTTTACGAATAAATAATTATCAATCAGCACATTAATACAATGACATTCCCTGACAATTGCAAGTACACGGAAGACCACGAGTGGATCCGTACTGAAGGCGGCAACATAGCCTATATAGGCATAACAGATTATGCCCAAGGAGAATTGGGCGAGTTAGTATATGTTGAAGTGGACAGCTTAGGCAAAACGTTGGACGCTGGCGCTATTTTTGGTACCGTTGAAGCGGTTAAAACCACATCTGATCTTTTTATGCCATTGAGTGCCAAGGTGTTGGAAATCAATATGGCTTTAAGTGATGATCCTTCTTTGATAAACAGTGATCCTTATGGCGCTGGTTGGATTGCTAAGGTGGAAATCAGTAATGCCGCTGATTTGGACAAACTGATGACATCTGAGGCTTATCAGAAACATGTTGGGGCATAAGTTTCAGACATGCTCTAAAAATTGCACTTCCGGAATACCATACCTTATATGTTGAAACACTCAAGCGTTTCTTACGTTAAAGGAATGGTGTTCCGTTGTGCATTTAAAAACCGCGTTTCGCCGTGATCTGAGCATGCTTCAGCCCAAAAAAATATTCAATGATCCTGTGTATGGCTTCGTGGAGGTTCCGCGAGGCCTTTTGCTTGATTTGGTGGATCACCCCTTTTTTCAACGTTTGCGCCGAATTCGCCAATTAGGTTTAGCCCCTTATGTTTACCCTGGCGCTTTGCATACCCGTTTTCATCATGCGCTTGGGGCCTTGCACCTGATGCAATTGGCCATTAAAGTATTGCAGGACAAGGGTATCCCCATCACGGATAAAGAAGCCGAGGCTGTGTGTGTAGCCATTCTGCTCCATGACATTGGCCATGGTCCCTTTTCACATGCGCTGGAGCATACCTTGGTTGATCTTCACCACGAAACCTTGTCCACGTTGTTGATGACCGAACTAAACCGCCAGTTTGAAGGGCGACTTGATTTGGCGATTGATATTTTCGAAGATCGGCATCCCAAAAAGTTTCTGCATCAATTGGTTTCCGGTCAGTTGGATATGGACCGAATGGATTATCTAAATCGGGATAGTTTTTTTACAGGGGTAAGCGAAGGGGTGATAGGTTATGACCGGATCATCAAAATGTTGTCCGTGCACGAGGGCGAATTGGTGGTAGAAGAAAAAGGTATTTACAGCATTGAAAAATTCCTTATCGCACGGCGCCTGATGTATTGGCAGGTTTATCTCCATAAGACGGGGGTGTGCGCGGAACAAATGCTAACGCATATACTAAAGAGGGCACGTAGTTTGGTACTTGGAGGTATGGAATTGGAAGCGCCACGTCATTTGGGGTGGTTTTTATTCCGAAAGACCAGCACAGTTGCTGATGAATCAGAGATATTGCGCCATTTCACCAAATTAGATGATGCGGATATTACAGCAGCCATCAAATACTGGTCAGAAGCAGACGATTTTACGTTGGCCTATTTATCACAAGGTCTTTTGGAGCGCAAATTAATGCGCTTGGAATGGTCCAATGAACCCATTCCACAAAGTTATATCGAGGGCAAAAAAATGCAAGTACAAAAGGTTCTGGGCCCTGATCTCCCAGTTGATTATTTTGTTTATTCCGGCGTAGAGACCAATCGCGCTTATGATGATTCCAGGGAGCAAATCCGGATACTATTTAAAAACGGAATGGTTAAGCCTATAACAGAATGCTCCGATGTGCCCCTTTTTACGCAAGAGGTAACCAAATACTTTGTTTGTTTTCCTAAGGATTTGAACTAAGATTAGGCTGTATGCATGCGTTTTTCGGGTGTTTGCAGCAAGCGCACGATGCCGTATGCCATAAGGCTTTGCCCCAAAATATAGGTCAGCATGATGGCTACTCGAGCCATGGGAAAGGCTGAACCAAACTTGTTGAGCGCGATCATACTATCAGATAAGGCAAAGAGAACGGCACCACAAAAAAGTAGGTAAAAGATGGCTTTTGGAAGCATATCCCTAAGTTGCAATACACTAATCATCATAATGCTTATCACAATGGCATAAATGGTAACGGGGACTTTCATAGCTGAGGGTATTCCTGCCCAGAGGAACCACAAAAAGCCGACGATATAGCCTAAAAAAGGTAAAATCCACTCAGGCTCTCGTTGCACAAGACCTTTATCGGGTGCGCGCCATTGA
Organism: uncultured Saprospiraceae bacterium; assembly: GCA_964539805.1. GTDB lineage: Bacteria > Bacteroidota > Bacteroidia > Chitinophagales > Saprospiraceae > M3007. The sequence continues at coordinate 45,256 of CAZIKN010000021.1, forward strand.
TTCAATGCCTTAATAAAACAAAGGTGCGCACATAAAAACGAGCATAAGCCTAAAAGAAAAAAGTTGCCACCACTTTGTTTGCCGGTGAACATGAGCAATATATCCCCCGCAGTGGAAAAAGCAAGGCCCAACAGCCATATATTGCGAACGCCCCAAATGTTGACATGTTGAAGTTTTTTGCTTTCGAACCAGATCCAGATAGCCAATAGGGGCATCAATAAGGGTTTGGTAACCAATATAATTTCTCGACTAAAAATGATTTCTCCCCAGATTAATACCAATGTATTGAGCAGAAAAACAACGAGGCTGATCTTGGCTTTTGTCATTTTATTCTTTCTTTTCAGGTTTCTTTTTAAAATCACCATTTTTCCAGGCCTTAAAAAACTGGCCCCATGCCAAAGGACTGAAAATGTTCATGGGAGGCACTTGCCCAAGATAAACATATTCGCGAGACTGTTGGCGCAAATAAAAAGAAGAGCTTTCGCGGCCGCTATATGGGACCATATCCGGATTTTTTCGTGCTTCTGCAAGATATTCGTTGGCCAAATTGGCTGTGGCGCGTCGTTGAAGTTCTGGAGTCACGTCCATTTTTAGAAATTCTATCTTGAAGTGCTCCTTGGATGGCCAGGGAAAAATTTCGGTCACAGGTAGGTTGATCGTATCCTGTGTCATCATTTGTATGATGGAATAACGATCGGCAGTGAGCGTATCTGGTATGGTGATGGTTACCGGATCAAAACCGATACAATTAAAGCGTACTTTATCCTTTTTTTCTACCACTAAGGTGAAAAAGCCTCTGTGATCGGCGTAGGTGCCCCTGCTTTTGCCGGGGAGAAATACAGTGGCCCATGGTACGGGGATAAGGCCCCGATCTGATGATGTCAGAATGAACCCTGAAAACTGAATCAGGATAGGACCATTTTCATCAGCCTCAATGGGGTCTTGTGCTAGGGCTGATTGCCCCCAAAGTGCGGTAAGTATGAAGAGAATGAGTAGTTTTTTCATCTTAAAAATATTTGTACGACGGATTATTTCTCCGCTTATGTACCATGAACAAAGGTACATACACTAAAACATGGTAACGGCACAAGGGGTAAATTTGTCCACAAAAAACAATCAATTTTAACAAATATTTTTGAATGTTTGGCTTTATCTGTCCATATTGTAGTTTGCTCCTACGCGCCAAAGGCGACCATGTTGGGGGTTGTAAACCATATCATCAGTAGTACCCGTGGCATCAATACCAGCGTATTGTTTTCCAAATATATTGAGGATTTGAGCTTGGAGGGCAAAGTTTTTATTGAATGCCCAACGCACGGTCATGTCCCAGCTGCGGAATTTGTCATAACGCTCTTGCCTTCCCACCAGTTTATAGGTATCCCGATAAAATATAGACTGGCTGAGGGTGGAGCTCATGCGTGTGGATGCTACAACGAGGTGTATCTTGTCAGTAGGATTAAAAGACCAGCGAAATTGGTTCAGCCACCTTGGGGCATTAGGTATTTCATTGATTTCAATTTGTGTACCAGGGCCTGTTCTTCGGATTTCTTTGCCTCGGAAGTACTGGATAAAATATTCCATGTAAGCAGAGGCGCGTTCTTTTTTTCGGTTCCTAATTTTTTCGGTTTCAATGTTTTGAAGTCGAATTAAGCCGAACAAACCCCAAGCCTGTTGGGCAAGTCCGGGAGTGGACATATAGCCATAATGCCACTGGGGGCCCTGATTATAAGTGTTATACTGCTCTAAATGCCCGGGGCTGATTTTATTGAATACCTGCTGATGAAAACCGCCCGCTTCTGCAAACAGCGTGGGTACATTATACGCTAAACTTGCTTCATAGGATTGTGTTCTCTCCAAATTTAGTGCAATGCCGGAAATCTTTGGGTTATCGAATGCGTAGGGGTAATCAACAAAATTTACATCCGGAACCAGGGTATAGGAATTGCTGGCGGCAAAAATTGGTGGCCTGCGAAATCCGGTAGAGTAGTTGCCTTTAAAAATTAGGTTAGTATCAATTTTGAATGAAAGTCCCAACCTTGGTGTGTGCAAGAAACTGGGAAAATCCTCTAATAAATTACTCAAATTGCCGAGTGCATTTGTGCCCAAAACAACATTAAGTCTTGAGCCTTTCCATCGCAATTGATTTTGTAAGCCTAATTCTCCATCACCATCACTTGAGGGTGTAATGGGGTTAACATTGGTGGGACTGCCAAAAAAACCGGATTCGATACGCTTTGTCAGGTATGAATATCTTGCAAATCCGCCACCTATCATAGCCGTTATGCCATTGCTCCAGTACAATCTTTTTCCTATTCGCCATTGGATGCGGGTTTCAAAGCGGCCGTCAAAGCCGTTGGCGTAGCTAAATCTCGGGCCTGAAGCAAAACGTCGGAACAGGGTATCCACAAGATCTTCAGCCAAAATACGGTCCACGAGATCTGCCTCATTGATTTTTAAAAATGCATTGCTCAAGTGATGTAGAATATGGGTAGAGCTGGAATAGCCATCAATGGCATAACGGTTAAAAGAGAATGCTGTGAAACTTTCTCTTTTTTTTCGTTGCCTGCGAAAGGTGAGCATGAAAATATCACTGTTTTCTTTTAGCAAGTTGCCGGGGTTGGTAGCGGTAGAAGCCAAAGCGTTTAATCCCAGAGCATTATGGTCATTGCGTTGCATCCGGTGATAGGAAAACCGCCAGCCGCGAAAACTGACATTGAGCCCGAGGAGCCTGCTTTCGTGGTTAAGTGTTGTTAAGCGTTCAGATCCATTGTTATAATACAGGTTGGGGCTTTTGTAATAGGTCAGAGGACCAAGCCCGAAGGGAATCATCCCATCACTTGCTTCAGCCCAGGGTATTATATTTTCATAGAGATCATTGCGGTTGCGTACGGTACTGCTGCCGTATATGCTAAAGCGAAGGATTCTTTTGTCACGGCCCAACTTGCCACCAAACATGACATCAATATTATTGAACCCACTATTGCCAAAAGAAAGATGTGCCTGAGTGAACAGCGGCCTCTCGGACTCTTTAAGGATGATGTTGATGGTGCCGGCACAGGCTTCATTGCCATAAATAGCACTGGAAGGGCCGAAGGCAATTTCTATGCGCTCTGCCTGCCGGATAGGCAATTGTGCGCCAATGCCAAAGCCTTGAGCAACGGTAGCTTTAATAGGCACATCATTAAGGAGTATTTTCATGTACTGATTGCCATTAAGGCCACGGAACATAGTCAGCTCGCCTTCCACAGCACTGCCCGGCTGGGATACGCGCATACCCGGCACAGCCTTAAGCACATCGGCCAAAGTGACATAACCATTTTGCAGAATATCTTCAGCGGTGATCACCCAAACCCTGAATGGCAAATCAATTACGTTATCAAGGGTTCGGGTGGCCGAAATTGCCTTTAAAACTTGATAGTTTTCATCACGTGGCACGAGGTCTTTTTCCCCAAGGCGTTCGGGTTCGAGCATGAGGGTGGTATCGTTTTGACTATACAGACAAAACGCAAGTACCTGAAAAACAAGGAGTAATGTTTTTTTTAACACCGTAAAGCAATTTTCTTTACGGCGAATATAAGGGATCAATCTGACTCTACAATTTGCCTTTAGGCTTTTGCTTTGTGATAATGCAATCCCAACCCTTGTTTGTGCTAAGTTTTGTGCAACGCTACAGGCCTGAAAATCTATGCAAGCACGGGTACATTCTGTTTGGCTTTTACTTTTGCTCGGCCAATGCTGGCATAATGGAATCCTTGTGTCTTCATTTCGGCCAAGTCATATACATTGCGACCATCAAAGATGACCGCTTCATTTAACAGCGCCTTCATTTTTTGGAAATCAGGATTTCTGAACTCACTCCATTCCGTCATGATGCAAAGGCAATCAGCTCCTGCCAATGCTTCATAGAGGTCATTGCAAAAATGAATTTGGTTCCCGTACTGCATTTTTACGTTGTTCATTGCCTCGGGGTCAAAAGCGCGAATTTGCGCTCCTGCAGCAAGTAGTTGATCAATGACGACCAAAGCTGGTGCTTCCCGTATATCATCGGTATCAGGCTTGAAGGCAAGGCCCCAAACTGCTATGGTTTTTCCGGCAAGGTTATTTTTGAAATGCTTCGTGATTTTTTTAACCATGATGCCTTTTTGGCGATCATTAACCTTCATTACGGATTTCAAAATCTTGAAATCATAGCTAAACTGACTGGCGGTTTTGGCCAGAGCTTGTACGTCTTTTGGGAAACATGAGCCTCCATATCCAATACCGGGGAACAAAAATTTACTGCCTATACGGCTGTCACTGCCCATTCCGATACGAACCATATCCACATCTGCGCCCACTTTTTCACAAAGGTTTGCAATTTCGTTCATAAAGGAGATGCGCGCTGCGAGATAGGAATTGGCTGCATATTTAGTCAATTCTGCAGAACGCTCATCCATAAAGTAAATGGGATTACCTTGCCTTACAAATGGCTCATATAAGCGGCGCATGGCTTTGCGGGCTTTTTCACTTTTTGTACCTACGACCACTCGGTCGGGCTTCATAAAGTCTTCTACGGCTACTCCTTCGCGCAAAAATTCTGGATTAGACACTACGTCAAATAATTTTTTGCTCAATTTTTTGGACAAAATGGCAGCCACTTGTTCGGCTGTACCCACGGGTACGGTACTTTTGTCAACGATCACTTTGTAGTCCGTAATAATATCGCCCAATTGGTTGGCAACACCCAAAATATAGGACAAATCGGCACTGCCGTCTTCTCCTGGGGGGGTGGGGAGCGCCAAAAAAATAATTTCTGCATCTTTTATGGCCTCAGAAAGGTCAGTTGTGAAATGCAAGCGACCTTCTTTGGTGTTCCGATCAAAAATAACATCCAATCCTGGTTCAAAAATTGGAATTTCGCCCCTGCGGAGGCGTTTTACTTTGTCTTCGTTAATGTCAACGCAGATAACGTTATTTCCGGTTTCTGCAAAACAAGTACCGGTTACTAATCCAACATATCCGGTTCCTACGACGGCGATATTCATAATAATGAGTAAAGTTTAATGATCTGACAATCAGGTTTTTGTATTTTGTTGCAAAATTGCAAAAAGAGGATTAAAGTAAAAAAAAAGATATATACGAAGCAGATCATCGCTACAACACAAGCAATAATCTGTTGCATAAAATCTTAAATAGGCAGGGATTAAGGATGTCCAAAAGGACTTCAGCATGTTCCTTTCCCCAAGATTGCATGATTATAAGCAATCAAATATGGGTAAAAAACAGAACAAATGTCTTTTTTAAGTTTTGTACAAATACCGTACCAGTGCAAAGGTACAACGCGGGAATAATTTTTAATGCGCCAAACACTATTTTTAATATTACGTTTGCAAATGCCTGTTTCAGAATTATCTTCGGTTTTAAGAAGCGTCTAATTATTCAAACATCCGTATTTTACGATCTAATAGTATTTTAGTGTCATGTTAAATTCATATCAAATTTTCAGGGAAGGCTTATTGGCCCAAACATTAGCGCGGGAAAATCGTTGGCGTTTGATCCGGGCAGTGAAGAAGACAGCCTTTTTTTATTTGTTTTTTATTTCCTTAATTGCACAAATTTTTGCCCAACAAAATATTGTGCCCAATCCCGGTTTTGAAAAATATGCGGGTCCACCAGTGGGCTGGGCCTATCGGGGGGCGTACTTTGGCCAGGTTATGAAGTATTGGTTTAGCGCCACAACAGCCAGCCCAGATGTATATGGCCCTTCTGTAAAGGTGCCAAAGGATTGGGCCGAGAAAGGGTTTGGCGATCAAAAGGCGCATGGTGGTAAAAGTATGGCAGGGCTTACCCTTTGGGGCTGTATCAATGGCAAACCCCACTGTAGGGAATACATTGAGATCCAATTGGCAGAGCCATTAGTGCCGGGGCAATCCTATTACGCTGAATTTTGGACAACTCACTTACTCAAATCTTTGCAAATTAACAACTTGGGTATTGCATTGTCCACAACTAAAGTGGAGCGAAAAACGGACGAACTGATTCAAATTGCTCCTGTAGTTGTTTCTAAAAGTTTGGTGGTGGCCCCTGCAGGTCGCTGGGTCAAAGTAAGTGGCCAATTTGTGGCTTCGGAAGAATCAGAGTACCTCCTTATCGGTAATTTTCAGGATGACAACCACACTTTGAGTAAGGCTTGGAGTCCTGACTGCTTTAACTATGCCTATTATTACATTGATGATGTTTTGTTGAAAAAAATTCCACCCTTTCGTCCCATACCTGTAAAACCAGACGACCTGAGCTTGCAAGCGCTTGAAGCAGGCAAAACAATACGCCTGAAAAATATTTATTTTGAGTTTGACCGTGATGAATTGATGCCCCGATCTTATGTGGAATTGAATAAGTTGCTAAAGATTATGCGCGACAAGCCCGCAATGGTGATTGAAATACTAGGCCATACCGATAATGTAGGGGATGATACCTACAATCTTGATCTTTCGCGCCGAAGGGCTACCTCGGTTATGTCTTTTTTATTGGAAAACAAAATCAGTCCCAAGCGATTGCGCTCAAAAGGCTGGGGAGAAAGTAAGCCTATTGCAACCAATGAGACGGATGAAGGAAGGCAATTCAACAGACGTGTTGAGTTCCAAATTATCTCCTTGAATTAGTTGTTTTATAAGAATTAGGCATAAAAAAGAATTATGATACACAAACCGTTTGTTTTTTTAGGAATTATTGGTGCGAGCATCCTGTTGCTTGCCTATCAAAAGCCAACTGCTCCACCTCGCTTGCGGCTTTCGGAATATGGTTTTTTCCGTGAGCCATTGGCGGATTTACTTCCCGCTGCGGGAGTTTTTCCTTATGAGGTCAATGCTCCTTTGTTCAGTGATTACGCTGAAAAGGCGCGATTCATTTATTTGCCTGGTGGTTATTCTATGCGCTATCATCCCGAACGGGAGTTTGACTTTCCTGTGGGGGCCGTTATAATTAAAAATTTTTACTATTACAATGAAGCAAATAACCCTGAAAATGGGCGTAAGATACTGGAAACCAGATTATTGATAAAGGAGGAAAAAGGCTGGAAGCCTCTGGAATATGTGTGGAATGATAGTCAAACGGAAGCCCTTCTGGAGGTTGCGGGCGCTTCTTTTCCGGTAAGATGGAATGATGCGCAAGGCGATAAGCAGCAAATCAACTATATCGCACCCAATCTTAACCAGTGCAAGGGTTGCCATTCGTTTGACGGGCAGTTTGTGCCTATTGGCGTCAGTGCCCGGCAATTGAATCGCAATGACCAACTGACAACATGGGCCAAGCAAGGCTATCTGACTTTGCCGCCTGATTTTAATCCGGATACTGCCCCCAGACTAGCTGATTATCGTAGCCCGGATGGCGGTTTTACGCATTATCCCAACGCACAATGTGGCGCCTCAGATGCTCTCACAGCACGCGCACGCGCATATTTAGATGCCAATTGTGGGCATTGCGATTCAATTGCCGGGCACTGACGCCAATAGGCACAAACTGCCCGTCAAACGAATGGCAACCCTTGCACTGGTTAAGATTGGGTGCAGGTAAACCACCTGTGGCAGCAGGACGTGGTAGCGGAAACAGGAAGTATGGCATTGTGCCCGGGAAACCGGATCAAAGTATCCTGCTGTTCAGGATGGAGCAAGATGATCCAGGGATAAGGATGCCCGAACTAGGAAGGCAACTCATGCACCGCGAAGGCGTAACCTTGATTCGGGATTGGATAAAGGCACTAAAAAAATAGGGGGATAAAGGTTGATGTGGATTTATAAAGGTTTATATTGATGGTAAAATGTAAAAATTGATACATTTTTGTCATCAAAAATAAACCTTCCTAAACCTTTATCAACCCTTATCACCCTCAATCAACCTTTAACAAGGAATCACCAATTTAAGTTATTGGCTAAACTTGTATTCCAATGTGTTGACGTTGAATTCAATATTCCACTTGCCAGCGCTTGGTATTTTGATGTTGGCACCGTCAAGTTTGCCAATACCAGAAGGGAAAGTGTCGCCACCCCAGTTGATGGCCCAATCATCATTCACACGGAATTTGGCATTATTGGCCGTAAGGTCAATAGTCAATTTGACCAATCCGGCATTGGCTGCATCAACAGTCATATCCGTATCCGTACTCCAACCGCCAGGAGTGGCATCTCCGATAAGGCCGATTGAAGCAGTTTGGAAAGAATATTCGCCTGTTTTAGAATTGAATTTAACGATGTAAATGCCTTTGGTTACGGCGATATCCGCCCCGCCGGGGGTACCTGTACCATTTGGGAAGGTAGTGCCCCCCCAGTTGTCTTTCCAGTCGTTATTGGCACGGAATTTTACTTTGCCATCAGACAGTCCGATTACCAAGGTGAAAGTACCATCCCCATTATGTTTCATGTCCGTATCGGTAGCCCAGCCACCAGGTGTAGCATCGCCGATGATTCCTATATCCGTAAAACCATTATCTGCTACAAATTTGTATTTCAGATTTGCGCGGTCAAAAGTGACTTTGTAACGACCAGCAGGCGATACTTTAATGTTGGCACCGCCGGGTGTTGCAGTACCTTCCGGGAAGGCATCTCCGCCCCAGTTAACGGTCCAGCTGTTGTCTGCACGGAATTTAGCCTCACCTTCTTTCAGATCCATGGTGATCTCAAAAATGCCATTGCCGTTGTCCTGCATTTGGGTTTCAGTATCCCAGTTGCCTGGTGTAGCGGAACCAATGATACCTAATGTTGGATAACGCAGGAAATCAAAAGTATAGCGGCGGGTTTTATCATTGAAGGTGACTTTGTAGTATGCCTCTCCTTTAGGGTCATTGAACTTGATGTTAGGACCGAATACTTCTGCTTTGCCATCGCCTTCTACGTCACCCCAGTTGTTGCCCATAAAATTGGGGCCTTCAGAAAACTTGAACAAATCACCTGGTTTGATGCGGAAATTATCCAAAACCCATGTGTTGTCTGCTACGAGGCCAAACTTGTACAAGGTGCCTTCAAAATTATTGAAGGTTCCGAGGAGATAAAGGTCTTTGGCCACTTGAGCATAAGTCACCGCCGAAACAAATTTGAATTCACCTGTAGTGATATTGAAGGTTACTTTCCAGGTGCCTGGTTTTGATGGGATGTTTGGGCCATCTTGAACGCCTTTCCCGCTTGGGAAAGAAGCCGCGCCCCAGTTGGTTGTCCATGCATCATCTTGGCGGAACTTGACCTCACCATCAACCAAAGTGACAGTAATTTCATATACGCCATTACCGATGTGTGTCATATCGGTATCTTCTCCCCAGCCTTTTGGCGTGGCTGAGCCAATAATGCCCACTTTAGGGATAATGCCTACTTTGAAGTTGTTGGTGCGGGTTTGTGATTTGCCCTTTACGTCCTTTACTTCCACGACGAGTTTGTAGTCGCCTTCGGCAAGAGATGCGGCACCAAAATCAGCGGCTGCTACGATAAGAGAATCTGCTGTGCCTGCAATGGCTTTGGTAACGGTTTTGATCTCTTTGTTGGTACCATCCGTCAGTTTGAGGGTGGCTGATGACAAAGTAGAAATGCTACCAGAGACGAACTTGGCGCGCAGGTTAAAAGCATCGCCTTTAGCCATGACCTGCTTGTCGGATGGGGAGAGTTCAAGAATACCTGGTGCAAAATCCGTCAGTGCATCCACGTCTAACTCTTCTTTCCGGCAAGAGAATACTAAAGCCACAAGGCTTAGCATCAGCATGGAAATTTTTAAAATATTTTTCATATTTAGTTGATGTTGAAAATGTTGTGCGAAGAAAATGAACTTGACTTGCATGACGTGACGCACAAAACCAGTTTTGGGCATCACGTCATCTTATCCAATTTATTTATAGCAATCGGCTGTTTGGCGCAACTTGGAGTTGGCAAGCAGTTCGTTGCTTGGTATGGGAAATACGTTGCGGCAGGCTTCAGTGGCCTTACCGTCTTTTACACCACCTTTCCAGGCCCAGATGCCATTAGTGGTAAACTTGTCATAACGGATCAAGTCCGTACGGCGATGACCTTCCCAATACAGTTCACGTGCGCGTTCGTCCAAAATGAAATCCAACGTCAGATCACTGTCTTTGATATTGCCATTTTGGTTGTTATAGGCGCGTTCGCGAAGCTTGTTGATATAACCCAGAGCGGTTGCACGGTCGCCACCGGTGCCGCCACGCAGTACAGCCTCAGCATACATCAGGTAAGCATCAGCCAGGCGGAATATTGGGAAATCGGTATCAGGGTGATCAAGGTCCTGACCTGGATCGCCTTCTGAGGATACATTTGTGAACTTTTGTACTGCAAAACCGTCGCTAAAGTTTGCAATATCATTGATTTGTTTGTTTTGACCACTTGTATAGAAATTGGCCCTTTCATCAAATGTTCCGCTTGCATCTGGGAACAGGTCAACCAATTGTGGTTTCGCACGGAGGCCAAACCAGCCGCCGTTGATACCATAAGTTCCCGGAGTCATGCTACCCCCTACTGGTGCGTGCACTAAATAGGTCATGCCGCCCCAAGTTTGGGTACTTTCACCGTCAAAAGGAATAGCCCATATAATCTCTTCAGAATTATGGTTATCTGTCATAAACAAGTGGCGCCAGTTGTCCTGTAAGATATAATTGGCTGCGATCACTTTTTTGCATGCTGTTACACAGTCAGTATTGCGATCGGTACCAACATATACCTTGGCATTCAAATATAATTTTGCCTGTAGCATCCACAATGCGGCACGGTCAGCACGGCCATATTCATTGGCGCCGGGTGCCACCATATCATTTTCAATGGCCTTTAATTCACTATCAATGAAGTTGAACACTTCACTGCGGCTGGCCTGAGCAGGGGTTTCTGAGCCTACAGATAATGCTTCGGTGTAGAAGGGGATCGTTCCAAACATGTCAACGCCATGCCAATAAGAGAGTGCACGGAGAAAACGAGCTTCTGCGCGATAGGCCTTGATCTCTTTACGAGTTGCCTCACTGACTGAGCGCTCGTTGAGTTTTTCATCAGTGGTTTCACGCAGAAATTCATTAGCCATACTTACTTGGAAAAAAATCCGGTAGTACATGGCTCTCATGAATTGATTGGCGGGTGTCCATGTCTGGAAATTCAGGTCTGGAATACCCTCATCGCCCCAGCCCAAAATAGCTTCGTCCGTAGGCAGTTCTTGCAATTGCCAATACTGACGCAGGTAATTTGAAAAGCCTTCGTCCAAGCTGGATATGTCCGCTCTGCCAGCAGGGCCACTTTGCCCTGTTACGGCAAGGCCTGCATAAACCTTGGCAATAAAAGCGCGGTAAGCAGACTCGTCTGCAAAAAAGAGGTTTGGAGTGACATCGCTGCGAGGCTCCAAATCCAATTTGGTACAGGCTCCACCCATTAAAAGGAGGGCCAATGCCAGTGTTTTGATTGAAAATTTCATATTTTTCAATTATTTGTAAATGATGGAAAGTGTTGATATTACAGCCCCAGGCTGATGCCAACCTGGAAACTGCGTGAACGTGGATAAGGGTTGTTGTCAATACCGTTGCCAACTTCCGGGTCAAGACCTGAATAGCGGGTCCAAACGAACGGGTTTTGTGAGGTGACGTAAGCACGTATGCTTCTGCCTCCTTTAAGCTGGTTAAAGGTATAGCCGAGTGTTACGTTGTCCATGCGCAGGAAAGAGGCGTCTTCAATATAATAATCAGAGAAGTATTGGGGTGCTTGGTAGTTGGTTACCAAAGCAGAGGTATGGAGGTTGTTGAGAAAGAGATCTCCACGCTCATTTACCCTGTTAAAATAACCTCCATTGGAGGCGTTGTTATTATATACGTAGTTGTTTACACTTCCACGCAAGGTGAAGCCAAAGTCCAGGTTATGCCAGTTGAGGCTCGTTGTAATACCTAAGATGATGTCGGCTGCAGGCTTTTCAAAGGGCCGTTTGTCGCTGTCGTCCACTTTTTTATCCCCATTCAAGTCTTCATAAATATCCAATAAGTTGATAGTGCCATCCTCATTATGGTCTTTGTTGTCGGCTAAAGGTTTCCCATCGGTACTGGTTTTGTGCTTGAAAACAAAAAAGGAGTTAATAGGTTGGCCTACTTGAAGAATCTGGACATTGTTGCCAACACCACCGGAGATACCTCCTGTCAGGATGCCTTTATCGCTGATACGGTCAATGGCCAATACTTCGTTTTTATTGAAAGCGGCATTAAAACCAATGTTCCAAGAGAATTTTGGTTTGGAAATGGCGGCTAATTCAAGTGTCAGCTCCAAACCCTTGTTTTCCAATTCACCTATGTTGGTCAATACCCTGTCAGTGAGGTTGGTACCTGCAGGAACGTTAACGGTAAACAGCAAATCATCTGTACGCTTTACGTAGTAATCAACGGTACCAGTCAGGCGCCCACCCCAGAAGCCAAAATCAAGACCTGCATTCCAAGAGGTCGTTTCTTCCCATTTCAGGCCTGCGTCATAACCATTTGGGCGAGCAGTATTGA